>NZ_SEIY01000009.1:0-193059 GCF_004634455.1 Bacillus sp. 007/AIA-02/001 | reverse complement strand
GCGCCCGTGTTACCTCGAGGCCCAGTGGCACCGGTAGCGCCAGTAGCGCCCGTGTTACCTCGAGGCCCAGTGGCACCAGTAGCGCCTGCTGGTCCAGTAGGTCCGGTAGGTCCTTGAATGAACGAAGCAGAATTAACTAGAGCAGTTTGTAATGCTGCTATTAATTTAAGGAGCTCTTGAAGTGTGCAAGGGTCAATTCGGAATAATTTTGTAATGTATAGTAAATAGTTAATGAGATTTTGAAGCTCAATAAATACAGCGCTTGCTACAAAGGTTGGATTTCTTAATATAGTTATTAAGTTTTTAATAATAGCTAACCCTTGTGCTTTCAGGGAGGAAGTAGCGTCTAGTGAACAAATAAATTTACTCAGTAGGTTCAATGTATCGATTAGGTCTTCAATATTTTGGGGAGATGGATTTGCGAAAAGTTTTGGGATTATTTTTGTTAAATCAATAATAATCGCACGAAATGTTCTAAGTTGAGCTTTAGTAATTGGGATTGATGGAGTATTCGGGATTCGTCCGGCGCTACTTGGAAAGCATGGTTTGGAGAATTTGTTTTGATTGTCGTTATAACGAGACATTAAATCTCTCCTTTCTCACGAAAATGTGAACGAAACTCATCATAGTAGATGCAGAAATTAGTTAAATGGTCATAGTAAAATCGTTTGTTTAAAGAAAAAATAGAAAAAACGCCTTACAATAAGGCGTTTTTTCTATTTTCTGCGTATTGATAATATCGCTTTAAGGAAATTTTTGATTTGAATCCAGCGAGTTTTATAATTTCTGATTCAGGAGTTTCTTTTTTTATTAAGTTTAAAATATAGGTGTTACGAAAATGTTGTCCTGAAATTCCTTTACGTAAATTGGCTCTAGCCACTTCGAGGCGAATCATTTTTTGTATAGCAATTTCCGTTAATGCCTTTGGTGCATCATTTTCATATACCCACCTGTATGTTCCACGGTTAAAATCGAATGCGACAAATAATGGATCATCACTATGGTATTTAGGACGAACTGGTTCTGGGATGCTTTTGTAATAATTATATAGTTGTTTTTTGTCTTCTTTTGCTAATGTAATTGTTCTTTCTACACCTGCGGTTGCTGGGATTGATAATGTATTAGTTTCAAAGTGAACGTGATGCATTGTTAATGCTGTAAGTTCCTGTAAGGATAAACCGTAGTCAATCAATAGATTTAAAATAGCAATATTGCGATCCATTAATAAGGGGCGCACAGGAAGTTGTTTTTCTGAAAGTCCTTCTAATGAAGTGACTATATACTTTAACCTTTTTTCTTCATCAGGTGAAATGAAATCTTCGTTACGAAGTGTACGGTCTGGTTGAATAGATATTTCCATATTCTTCAATGGATTAGGAATGTTTAGAAAATGATGCATTCTATTTAGTACAATAAATACACGATGCATCGTTTTTTCTGAGTAATGTCGATTCGTTTTTAAATCGGAAAAGTAATCTTCGTAGTCTTTTGTACAAAGTGTAGCCCATATATTACTGGAAGGGAGCTTTTTGTTTTTTTCTAACCAATGTCCGAAGTCCTCAATGTCATAAACATAACGTTTAATAGTTGAGGGTTTTCGGCCTTTATTCAATAAAAAAATAGAAAAGGCTTGTATTGTATCATGGAATTCCGTTGTCTCCATAGTCCCACCACCTTAATTATTTCTTATATTATAGCAAACTTTTCTGAAAATAGGCATTTACAAGGGGGACAGGAATAATAATATTTGGTGAGTGGATAAAATGAGGTGATTGTATGGAACAATCGATGCGAAAGAAAAACAACAATCAAATTAATATTGTGTTAAACCATCGAAAGAAAATTTCTTTGCCAGCCGCAGAAAATAAAACGGTAATTTCAAATGAAACTGCAATTAAACATGAAATGCTGCAGAGAATTGAAGAAGAGATGGGGAAGCTTGTTGGGATGGAGGATATAAAAAAGATAATAAAAGAAATATATGCTTGGATTTATGTGAATAAAAAAAGACAAGAAAAGGGATTGAAGTCAGAGAAGCAAGTACTTCATATGCTGTTTAAAGGGAATCCAGGTACAGGGAAGACAACTGTTGCTAGAATGATAGGAAAATTGCTGTTTGAGATGAATATTCTATCGAAAGGCCACTTGGTTGAAGCTGAACGTGCTGATCTTGTAGGAGAGTACATCGGCCATACAGCCCAAAAAACAAGAGATTTAATAAAAAAAGCAATGGGAGGTATTTTGTTTATTGATGAGGCGTATTCTTTAGCTCGAGGAGGAGAGAAGGACTTTGGAAAAGAAGCAATTGATACGCTTGTAAAACATATGGAAGATAAACAACATGGTTTTGTATTGATTTTAGCTGGATATTCAAGAGAGATGAATCACTTTCTTTCATTAAATCCAGGGCTTCAATCTCGTTTTCCATTTATTATTGAGTTTGCGGATTACTCGGTAAATCAGCTATTGGAAATTGGGAAGAGAATGTATGAAGATCGTGAATATCAGTTATCAAAAGAAGCTGAATGGAAATTTAGGGATCATTTACATGCGGTGAAGTATTCGTCGCAAATTACATCGTTTAGTAATGGGCGATATGTACGGAATATTGTTGAAAAATCAATTCGTACACAGGCGATGCGGTTGTTGCAAGAAGATGCGTATGATAAAAATGATTTAATTGGAATATCGAGTGTGGATTTGATGCTCGAAGAGGAGACGCACAGTACATAAACTGTGCGTCAATTTTTGTGTATAAGTTCGTTTACTCTTTTTTTGCTTTTTCTTGGTGTGTTTTATGGAAGTGTTCCATTTTAGCGCTCTTTTCGTGTGCTGAATTAGGATCGTGTCCAAATTGATTTACTGAGCTTTTTTGAGCTCCTTTATTAACGTGGTTTGTCATTTGTATTCACCTCACTTTAAAAATTAGTATAAACATTATATAAAGAAAAAATCGTTAGAAAAGAAAAACCTCTTTACGATATGTAAAGAGGTTAGATTGCTATTTATGCATTGAACGTTCTTTCGTTTCGATACGTCTGTGCGGTAAATGCCATTTGTAATGAATAGAAACCATGCGGAAGCAAACAATTAAAATGAATAGAATGTAAAGAGCCCAATCGCTAACAATAATTTGAGCTCCAATTAAGAAACCTGCTAAAATTGTCCAAAAGGCATATACTTCAGCTCGAAGAACGAGAGGTTTTCTGCGGGCTAAAAGATCGCGAATGATACCGCCGCCGATACCAGTTAAAACAGCTGCTACAATTGTGGCGCTAATTGGTAAATTTAATTTTTGGGCATATAATGCTCCTTGTACAGCAAATGCCGATAAGCCGATAGCGTCAGTGATATTTTCCCACTTTTTCCAATGTCTAATTAACTTATTTGGAAAAAGAAAAATAATAGTCATTGATAAAAGTGCGATTTGGAATAACATGTCTTGTTGCCAAAACGCGACAATCGGATAACCGATTAATAAATTACGAAGGGCACCTCCCCCAAATGCGGTTGCCATTCCTAAAATATACACCCCGAAAATATCATAATCCTCTTCCATTGCAACAATGGCTCCGCTTAGTGCGAAAGCGATTGTGCCTATGATGCTAAAAATCTCCCATGCCATGAATTTTCTCCCCCGCTAACTAGATGAAATGTGCTTCCTCTGCTATTATATTAGAAGGTTTAAATTTCGAAAAGGATGAGTGAACATATTTGATGGAAGAAAAAGAAAAAGTCATATTAGTAGGCTGTCAATTGCCGCAAGATGATGATGAAAAATTTATGCATTCCATGAAAGAGCTTGCATCACTAGCTAAGACTGCGAGAGCGGAAGTGTTAGTTTCAACAACGCAAAAACGACCAAAGTTTCATCCGGTAACTTACATAGGTAAAGGGAAATTAGAAGAGCTTACAATGCTAACTGAAGAATTAGAGCCGGATGTTATTATATTTAATAATGAATTAACGCCGAGTCAAATTCGGAATTTATCCTCAGTATTAGATGCGAGAGTAATTGATCGAACGCAACTAATACTAGATATTTTTGCGCAACGTGCGAAGTCGAGGGAAGGTAAGCTTCAAGTAGAATTAGCTCAGTTGCAATATACAATGCCACGTCTTATGGGGCAAGGGTTGTCCTTATCACGTCTTGGTGGTGGTATTGGAACGAGAGGACCGGGTGAGACGAAACTTGAGACGGATCGTCGTCATATTCGATCGCGTATTGATGAAATAAAGAAACAACTTGCAGTTGTTGTGGAACATCGAAAAAGATATCGTGAGAGAAGAAAAGATAATAAAGTATTTCAAGTGTCATTAATAGGGTATACAAATGCAGGGAAATCGACACTGTTTAATAGATTAACGGAAGCTGATACGTTTGAAGAAAACCTTCTGTTTGCAACATTAGACCCAACGACAAGGAAGATGCCGTTACCTTCTGGTTATACAGTATTACTAACTGATACTGTTGGTTTTATACAAGATTTACCTACTTCATTAATCGCTGCTTTTCGTTCAACACTGGAAGAAGCGGGGGAAGCAGATGTCATTTTACATGTAGTTGATTCCGCGGATCCTAACTACATAGGGCATGAAAAAACAGTAAAAAGATTATTATCAGAACTTGAAATTAACCATATTCCTGTTATTACGTTATATAATAAAAAAGATGAATTACATCAAAACTTTATTCCGTTTCCGAAAAGTGATTTCTTAATGACTAGTGCTTTTGAAGAAAGTGATTTATTGCGTATAAAAGAAGCGATAGAAACGAAGATGAAGAAAGAAATGGATCGTTATCGAGTGGAAATCCCTCCGAGTGAAGGTAAGTTGTTAACGCTTTTAAAGACGGAAACTCTATTAGCAAAGATGGAGTTTCTAGAAGATAAATTTGTATATGATTGTGCAGGGTATATTTTTACTCATTCATCGCTTAATGTGCAATTAAAGAGATTTTTAGTGGAAGAAGGAGAAAATAAAAATGTTTGATCGTTTGAAAAATGGAGAAAAAATTGCTCCAATCGTAAAAGAAGTAGAGAGTCAGATTACAGAAGTACATAAACGTGCGGATGAAGTAATTGAAAGCAATCAGTTTCGTGTATTAGAAAGTTTTCGTAAACATAAAATTAGTGACTCGCATTTTATCCCGACAACAGGTTATGGTTATGATGATATTGGCCGTGATACGTTAGAAAAAGTGTATGCTGATGTATTTGGGGCGGAAGCTGGACTTGTTCGTCCGCAAATTATTTCAGGTACTCACGCTATCTCTACAGCGTTATTTGGTATTTTACGCCCGGGAGATGAGTTATTGTATATCACTGGGAAACCGTATGATACGTTAGAGGAAATTGTTGGTGTACGTGGGAAAGGTGTAGGTTCATTTAAAGAATATAATATCGGTTACAATGCAGTTCCGCTAACTGAAGCTGGGCTTGTTGATTTTGAGGCTGTTGCAGCAGCGATTCATAATAATACGAAAATGATCGGTATTCAGCGCTCGAAAGGTTATGCTACTCGTCCATCGTTTACTATTTCTCAAATTAAAGAGATGATCGCGTTTGTTAAAGAAATTAAACCTGATGTTGTTGTGTTTGTAGATAACTGTTATGGCGAGTTTATTGAAGAGCAAGAGCCATGTCATGTTGGTGCAGATTTAATGGCGGGTTCGCTTATTAAAAACCCGGGCGGCGGAATTGTTAAAACTGGTGGTTATATTGTCGGGAAAGAACAGTATGTTGAAGCGTGTGCATATCGTTTAACATCTCCGGGAATTGGCGCGGAAGCTGGAGCGTCTTTATACAGTCTGCAAGAAATGTATCAAGGGTTCTTCTTAGCGCCACATGTTGCAGGACAAGCGCTGAAAGGTGCAATTTTTACAGCTGCGTTTTTAGAAAAGTTAGGAATGAACACGTCACCAGCGTGGAATGCACCAAGAACAGACTTAATTCAATCTGTTCAATTTGATGATAAAGACCGTATGATTGCCTTCTGCCAAGCGATTCAATATGCATCTCCAATTAATTCGCATTTTACTCCGTATGCAAACTATATGCCAGGCTATGAAGATGATGTAATTATGGCTGCGGGAACATTTATTCAAGGTGCAAGTATTGAATTGTCTGCTGATGGTCCAATTCGTCCGCCTTATGTTGCTTACGTCCAAGGTGGGTTAACTTATTCACATGTGAAGATTGCGATTTGTTCTGCAATTGATGCATTAATTGAAAAAGAATTATTAACAATTTCTTAAGGGGAAGCTGTCGATTTCGGCAGCTTTTTTCGTATAAAAGTAATGATTTATGCGATTAGAAAAAAGAATGAAAAAATTCATAAAAAAAATTATAAAAAATCATGTAAGAAAAGCTAACATCTATTGACACTAAACATAACATAGTATAAAATGAGAAGCAGTTAAGGCGAAGGAGGAACTGAAAAATGAAAGAAGATAGACGTTCTGCCCCGCTGTTTCCTATTAGTATTGTTATGGATTTAACACAATTGTCTGCACGTCAAATTCGCTACTATGAAGAGCATAATCTTGTTTCTCCAACCCGTACAAAGGGGAATCGTAGATTATTTTCATTTAACGATGTAGATAAGTTGTTAGAAATTAAAGATTTGTTAGATCAAGGCTTGAATATGGCTGGTATTAAACAAGTGTTACTAATGAAAGAAAATCAAACAGAAGCAGTGAAAGTAAAAGAAGAAACGAAAGAAATTTCAAAAACTGAGCTTCGCAAAATACTTCGAGATGAACTACAACATACAGGTAGATTCAATCGAACTTCATTGCGACAAGGTGACATTTCAAGATTTTTTCACTAAAGATAACTGATTCTGAAGGCGATTAGAGGGACTAAGGAGGAATTTATAATGTCTAGATACACAAAAGAAGATATTTTCCGTTTGGCGAAAGAAGAGAATGTAAAGTATATCCGTTTACAATTTACGGACCTTTTAGGGGTAATTAAAAACGTAGAGATTCCAGTGAGACAATTAACGAAAGCTCTTGATAACAAAATGATGTTTGATGGATCTTCGATTGAAGGTTTCGTACGTATTGAAGAATCTGATATGTATTTATATCCTGATTTAGACACTTGGGTAATTTTCCCTTGGACAGCTGAAAAAGGTAAAGTAGCTCGACTAATCTGTGATATTTACAATGCAGATGGCACTCCATTTGATGGAGACCCACGTAACAACTTAAAACGTGTGTTAAAAGAAATGGAAGCTTTAGGATTTTCAGACTTCAATCTTGGACCAGAGCCAGAATTCTTCCTATTTAAGGTTGATGAAAAAGGAAATCCAACATTAGAACTAAACGATAACGGTGGATACTTCGACCTTGCGCCGATGGATCTAGGGGAAAACTGTCGTCGTGATATCGTTCTTGAACTTGAAGAAATGGGATTTGAAATTGAAGCATCTCACCATGAGGTTGCTCCAGGGCAGCACGAAATTGACTTTAAATATGCAAATGCAATTCGCTCATGTGATGACATTCAAACATTCAAACTTGTTGTAAAAACAATTGCTCGTAAACATGGTTTACACGCAACGTTTATGCCAAAACCACTATACGGTGTGAACGGTTCAGGTATGCACTGTAACTTATCATTATTTAAAAATGGTGAGAACGTATTCTTTGATGCAAACGGTGACTTACAATTAAGTGATGATGCTCGTCACTTCATCGCAGGTATTTTAAAACATGCACCAGCATTTACAGCGATAGCAAACCCAACTGTAAACTCATACAAACGTCTAGTGCCTGGATATGAAGCGCCTTGTTACGTAGCATGGTCTGCACAAAACCGTAGTCCGTTAGTACGTATCCCTGCATCTCGTGGTATTAGTACACGCGTAGAAGTACGTAGTGTTGACCCAGCTGCAAACCCATATTTAGTAATGGCTACATTATTAGCTGCAGGTCTTGATGGAATTAAAAACAAATTAACTCCACCAGCAGCAGTAGATCGTAACATCTATGTAATGACAAAAGAAGAGCGCGAAGAAGCAGGTATCGTTGACTTACCAGCAACATTAGCGCAAGCATTAGTTACATTACAATCTAATGAAGTAGTATGCGGTGCACTAGGAGAACACTTACTTGAGCACTTCATCGAAGCGAAAGAGATTGAGTGGGATATATTTAGAACACAAGTTCACCAATGGGAACGCGATCAATATATGTCTCTATACTAAGAGAGAGAAGCCTTGATACTACGGTATCAGGGCTTTTTTTAGGTTTTTTTAAGTGAAGTTATTGGATTGTTTTTGATTTCCTTGAATCATTTTACTAAGAAAATTTTTTCGATAGAATCGATCTTCTCTTTTTTTTAATTACTTGTGCTATAACTTAATAATTTTTTACTGCCTGTACGACGCGACCAATGATTTTTACGTCCTCATCTGCAAGGTTGTAAGTTTGTGGCTTGTGAATCGAATCATTACTCAATGGTATTAACGTAATGATACTTAGTTATAAAACAGTCTTATTCAGGGATTCGTCAGTTTATTTTCTAAATTTAGGCAATAAATATAGCTTAGTACCTTGCAATAAACAATACCAAATGGTATATTATGGATAAGATAGGTACTGTGCATTGAACAGTACTAAGATAGGAAAGGAGGATGGCACTTGAACGTTCAGTTTAAAAAAGGTGTGCTTGAACTTTGTGTATTAGCACTTGTAAAACGTAAAGATAGTTACGGTTATGAACTTGTTCAGCAAATTTCTAATAAATTTTTAATATCGGAAGGGTCAGTATACCCTTTATTACGTCGTTTGACGAAAGAAGGGTATTTTCAAACGTATTTAAAGGAATCTACGGAAGGGCCACCTCGTAAATATTATCAATTAACAGAGCAAGGGGAGACGCAATTTCATTTGTTAGTAACAGAATGGTGTGATTTTGCGAAAGGGGTACAAGAAATTATTGAAGGGGTGGAATGGGATGAGTAAAGAAGGGTTTCTTAAAGAATTATCAAGTTATCTTAGAAAGTTACCAGAGGAAGAGAGGCAAGATATTTTATTGGATTATGAAGAGCACTTTCAGTTTGGACTAGAAGAGGGGAAAACTGAATCAGAAATAATACAAGGCCTTGGTTCTCCGAAAGTAATAGCGAAAGAATTACTTGCGATGTATCGCTTCGATGAAATGAAAAAAAATCCATCGACTTCAAATGTGACAAGAGCTGTTATGGCAGCGATTGGACTTAGTTTGTTTAATTTTATTATTGTGTTAGGACCGTTAGTCGCAATTATTGCTTTTATATTTTCTTTTTGGATCGGTGGTATTGCTAGTGTAGTAACACCATTTTTCGTTATTGGAAAAGTATTTATGGGTACTTTTATATGGTTGGATCTTTTCGTTAGTATAACGTTTGTTGGAGTAGGTTTATTGTTATGTATTATCGCTTTTTATAGTACAAAGTGGTTTAAGAGATTGTGTGTACGATATGTAATATGGAACTTCAAAATGATAAAAGGAGAGTAAATGATGAAAAAACTATTTTTAATCGCTATTGCTTGTATCATTATTGGAGTAATAGGAATTTCCCAAACATATGAAAAAGCAGTACAAACTGCTAAAAAAGGCGATAAAGAAAATGTAATTAAAAACGAAACATTAAAAAATATAGAAGTTAAGTTAGATGCCGGGGATATTATTGTCCAAAAATCTCCTGACTCTTCTTTTTATATCAAGCAATCAGGAGATGTACGTAAACAAGAGATTCGTATCGCAGAAGATGGTGACACATTAAAAGTTATTGGGGAAAGAGAAAAAGGTGCTTCATTTGATTTTTCTTTTTACGATTTTAGGTTTCAAACGTCTAAATTGACTCTCCTTGTGCCCGAACGCTCTTACCAAGATGTAAAAGTAAATTCATCTGCTGGACAAATCGAAATGAGTGATGTGAAAAGTGATAGCGTAAGTGTTAGAACACTTGCTGGAGAAGTAGAGTTGAAACAAATAACGGCTAAGAATGTGGAGGGATCGACAAAAGCTGGTGAGGTGAATTTTAAGAAGGTATTAGGGAAAGTGACCGCAAAAACAACAAGTGGGGAAATAAATATTCAAGATCATGATTCTAAGTATAATCTAGAAGCAAGTTCAACTGCGGGAGATATAGATATTACTTTATCGGAAAAACCACAAGATGCGGTAATTACTGGGCAAAGTGCTGCCGGAGATGTAACGATTTTTAATGAAGAAAATAAAAACGTAACAATTGGAAATGGTAGTAAAAAGATTAGTGGTAAAACGGCTGCTGGAGATGTGACGATTAAAACTCGTTAATAAGAAATAGAATGCATGGAAATCTATCAAAATACAAAAAAGAAGATAATTACCGTATATAAATAAGGTAATTATCTTCTTTTTATTATTTTTTAATGTAAATCACGATATACGCCAATTACTTTCCCGATAACTGACACTTGTTTTAAAATGATAGGTTCTAATGAAGAATTTTCTGGTTGTAAACGGAAATGGTCTTTTTCTTTATAGAAACGTTTAACAGTTGCTTCATTATCTTCTGTTAAAGCGACTACAATTTCACCATTATATGCAGACTGTTGTTGGCGAACAACAACTAAATCTCCATCGAAAATACCAGCTTCAATCATACTATCTCCAGAAATACGTAACATGAACACTTGGTCTGCTCCAGCAACAATACTAGCTGGAAGTGGGAAATGTTCCTCTACGCTTTCGACCGCTGTAATTGGTAAACCAGCAGTAACTTTTCCGACAATTGGAACTTGAATAACAGATTGTGTTTCCGTATCCATTCGGTCTTCACCTAAAATTTCAATGGCACGTGGTTTTGTTGGATCGCGTCGAATGTATCCTTTTTCTTCTAATCGTGATAAATGTCCGTGCACTGTAGAACTAGAAGCGAGGCCGACTGCTTGACCAATTTCACGTACGGAAGGTGGATATCCTTTTTCTTGTACTTTTAGCTTAATAAAGTCGAGAATGTCTTGCTGGCGTTTCGTTAACTTTTCCATGTTTTCTAACACCTCGTTTTCTTTCATTTTTCTTATTAATAAGTATAACATGTGAAAAAACATTCTACAAACATAAGTTCGAACAAATGGCGGATTTATGTTACACTATAGGGAAATAATAGGGAGAAAGAGGGGTTCAAAATGAATGCAATTATTTATGCACGTGTGAGTACAACGAAAGAAGCGCAAGAAACATCATTATTACGTCAAAAAGATGAATTATTGCATTTAGCTGAGCGCTATCAAATGAATGTTACTAAGGTAATTGAAGAGCAGGCTAGTGGATATACAATTGAACGTGACGGTATATTAGAGGTGTTGGATACAATTCGAGACGAACAAATTGATGTGTTACTTATACAAGATGAAACGCGTCTTGGTAGAGGAAATGCGAAGATCGCGTTAATGCATTGTTTACATAAAGAAGGCATAAAAGTATATACGCATACACATAACGGTGAATTACAATTGTCGGATTCTGATTCGATGGTATTAGATATTATTGGTATTGTTGAAGAATATCAAAGAAAGATTCATAATATGAAAATTAAACGAGGTATGCAACGTGCAGTAGAAAAAGGTTATCGTCCAGAAAAAAATTTAAAAAATCGTCATTTAAGTGTAGGAAGAGAGAAAAAAGAAGTGCCAATTGAGGAAATTGTACGTTTGCGAAAAAGTGAACTCACGTTTGAAGAAATTGCAGCAACATTACGTGGATTTGGTCATAATGTTTCAAAGGCGACTGTACATCGTAGATATGTAGAGTATACGAAGCAATTGCTTGATAAAGAAGAGTAACTATTGTATGATAATAATCAGTTTTGATTAGAAGGGGGATTCGAGATGATTAATCACGAACTCGTTGAACGCATTAACTTCTTAGCGAAAAAAGCAAAAGCTGAAGGTTTAACTGAAGAAGAGCAACGTGAGCGTCAATCGCTACGTGAACAATATTTAAAAGGATTTCGTCAAAATATGTTAAACGAACTTAAAGGTATTAAAGTTGTTAACGAAGAAGGTACAGATGTTACACCGACGAAATTAAAAGCTTTAAAAAAGCAAGATAATGCAAAATTAAATTAAAAGATGGGCGAAGCCCATCTTTTTTATTTGTAAAAATCGTTATTTAATAACTTTCCAGTTGTTATTAACTGTTGCTTCTATCGTTTTATGTTCCAATATATAATTAGCGATAAGTTCAGACATATCTGTGGGTATATCTTTTACTACTGGTTTGTTTTGAAACATAAAGAAATTTCCCCCGCCACTTGCACGATAATTATTCATTACAACGTCATATTCTTCATTCATATTAAGAGGAGCACTGTTATGCTGTAAAGATTCTACTCTTTCACCAATTGGTTTTGAAATGTTTAATACGTATGAAATCCCTTCCCACATATCATAATTATAATGTTGTGGCTTTGGTTCTATGTAGGTAGGACTTACGGTGATTGATCCATCTGTTTTTAATGTGAAATAAGAAGCAGAGAGTTCAAGAGCATTTTTTATATCTGCTCCAGTTATTTTAATTACTTTTAATGTGTTTGGATAAATATAATTAGAAACGATATCACGCATTGTTACATGTTCCGGGAAACCTGGAGATGTATTATGGAACAAACTTGTACAAGAAATTGATACATTAGCTATATTCATCTGTATTTTATTTATGAATTCTATAAAAGGATGATCATGCAAACGAGTTTGCATAGCATCTGAAATTTGCATGTCCCCTTGAATGATTCCAATAGGTTGATCAAGCCACTTTTGTGTTTTCTTTTCGTAATCGGCTACCAATGAAAGTACATCTTGGTCCGCCTCAAATCCTTGTACAGATAATAATTCAGAAGAACTCTCTTTTTTCACCCATTTATGTTTCGTTTTTTCGAATGTTACTTTTACTTTTCCAACTGAGTGTCCATTGCATCCGGTCTGTAAAATTGTTACACCGTTAGCCATTGTGTGAGAAATTTCCCGGTGTTGGTGGCCTGTTAATAAGATATCTATGCCTTCAATTTCATGGCACATTGCATATCCTTGGTTTTCTCCTGTTAACACTTCAGTCGGTACCCCGGTTTGTAAATCTCGTTCAACTCCCCCGTGATACGCTACGACTAGTAAATCTGGTTTCTCATGTTCGCGAATATAAGAAACCCATTCTTTTGTAGTCTTTAATGCATCTTCAAATAGTAAATCTTTAATGTGATGGGACTGTTCCCAATTTGGTATGTAATGTGTTGTTACCCCTAAAATAGCAATTTTTATATTGGATTCAATCTGTTTGATTATATAAGGTTTTCCGAAATAAGGTTTCTTTATGTTTTTATCTAAAATGTTTGCTGATAGGTACGGGAAGTTCGCAGTAGTCACAGCATTATTTAATATATCCATCCCGTAATTAAATTCATGATTGCCGATAATTGCAGCGTCATACTGTAAGTAATTCGCTAATAAGGACATTGGGTTTTTTTTGTTTTTTTCGTATGTAACATAATGATAAGTAAATGGTGTTCCTTGAATAAAGTCGCCATTATCAATTAAAAGAACGTTTGTATTTTGGGAACGTTCTTTTTTTATAAGAGTAGAAATTTTAGCTAAACCAAGTTCTGCTGGGGAGTTATCTTGGTAGTGAATAGGATAAACAGTGCCATGTATATCGCTTGTTAATAAGATGTTTAAAGTTACAGTTTGATTTTGTTCCAATATGACTCACCTTTTCTATTGTTATCTTCCAATTCATCATATCAAATATGTGAAGAGAATTTTAATGTGAGTGTATAGAATGTGTAAAGATTCTGTAAATAATCAATTATTTGTAAAAATATGTGATATATTTCTTCATGTTTATGAAAGGTTATTTTATAACAATGAAAAATGGAGGCATTAATATGTTGAAAAAAGTTTTTGCAATGAGCACAACAGTTGTACTAGCAGCGGGATTATTAAGTGGCTGTGGAACGAAGGAATCAAGCGCAAGTAAAAATGAAGATACGAAAAAAGGGTATGTACCGAAGACTTTAAATGTTCAATTTGTTCCTTCTCAAAATGCAGATACGTTAGAGGCGAAGGCAAAACCGCTTGAGAAGCTATTAAGTGATAAGTTAAATATTCCAGTAAAAGTTAGTATTTCAACGAACTACAATACAATTGTAGAAGCGATGGCATCTAAACAAGTAGATGTAGGATTTTTACCGCCGACAGCGTACGTATTAGCACATGAAAAGAAGGCTGCAAATGTAATTTTACAAGCACAACGTTTTGGAGTAGAGGATGAAACAGGAGCCCCTACAAAAGATTTAGTAGATTATTATAAATCTGAGTTTGTTGTTAAGAAAGATTCAAATATTAATAGTGTAAAAGATTTAAAAGGTAAAAAAATTGGCTATCAAGATGTAACGTCATCAGCGGGATATGTGTGGCCTGCAGCTGTTCTATTAAAAGAGGGAATTGATCCGTTAAAAGATGTGAAACCTGTTACATTAAAAGGTCACGATCAGTCGCTTATTGCTCTTTTAAATGGTGACGTAGATGCGGCTGTTGTATTCCAAGATGCTCGTAATATTGTAAAAAAAGATTATCCGAATATATTTGATCAAACGAAAATAGTGAAATTTACTGAGAAAATTCCGAACGATACAATTTCTGTACGATCTGATTTAGATGCAGAGTGGAGCAAGAAATTACAAGATGCTTTCATTGAAATTGGAAAGAATGAGGAAGGCCGTAAAATCATTAAAGAAGTATATTCACATGAAGGATATGTTAAATCTGATGATAGTAAATTTGATATCGTTCGTGAATATGGGAAGAAAGTAAAAACGCAATAATACATATGGAAATGGCAGCTAGCTGAAAGGGGATGTTTTCAGTTAGTTTGCCGTTTTGAATACATAGAAGGTAGGTAAGATGTGTGATAGAGTTTCGAAATGTCTCCAAAGTGTATCCAAACGGTACAAAAGGATTGAATAATATAAACTTGAAAATTCAAAAAGGTGAGTTTGTTGTAATGGTAGGGCTGTCTGGAGCTGGAAAATCTACACTTCTCAGATCCGTAAATCGTCTTCATGAGATTACCGAAGGAGAAATCATTATTGAAGGTGAGTCTATTACTGCTGCGAAAGGAAAAGGATTAAGGCGTATGCGCCGGGATATCGGTATGATCTTCCAAAGTTTTAACCTTGTAAAGCGATCAACAGTATTAAAAAATGTATTAGCTGGTCGTGTTGGATATCATTCCACATTACGTACAACGTTAGGTTTGTTTCCGAAAGAAGATGTGGAGCTCGCATTTCAAGCGTTAAAAAGAGTGAATATTTTAGAAAAAGCATATGCACGTGCTGATGAATTATCAGGAGGACAACAGCAACGTGTATCAATAGCTAGAGCATTGGCACAAGAAGCAAAAATCATATTGGCAGATGAGCCTGTTGCATCGTTAGATCCACTTACGACAAAGCAAGTATTAAATGATTTGAAAAAAATCAATGAAGATTTTGGAATTACAACAATTGTGAATTTGCATTCTATTGATTTAGCTAGGCAATATGCGACACGTATTATTGGATTACATGCAGGAGAAATTGTTTTTGATGGTTCAGTAGAAGAGGCGACAGATGAAAAATTTGCTGAAATTTATGGAGATGTAGCACAGAAAAATGAATTGTTAGAGGTGGCAGTTAAATGAGTGACGTAACGATATATTCGAAATCGATACCGAAGCCGCCGAGTAAGTTGAAACATATGTTAACGTTTATTTTAGTTATTTTAATGCTGTGGAGTAGTAGTGTACAAGTAGATGCATCATTTTCAAAACTGGTAGACGGTTTTCCCAATATGGTAGATCTATTGAAAGAGATGGTGCCACCTGATTGGAGTTATTTTCAAGTTATTACAACAGCGATGTTAGATACAATACGTATGGCGATTATTGGGACGACCTTAGGAGCGATTTTAGCTATTCCACTTGCACTGTTTGCAGCAAGTAATGTGTTTACTAACACATTTTTATACAGTCTAGCTCGAATGATTTTAAATTTGATACGAACGATACCAGATTTATTATTAGCGACAATTTTCGTAGCGATTTTTGGAATTGGGCCACTTCCAGGTATTTTGGCTCTTACTTTTTTTTCAATTGGACTTGTAGCGAAATTGTTGTATGAGTCAATTGAATCAATTGATCCAGGTCCGTTAGAGGCGATGACAGCGGTAGGAGCTAATAAGGTGCAATGGATTGTTTATGGGGTAATTCCGCAAGTGAAAGCACATTTTGTCTCCTATGTTCTTTATACATTTGAGGTGAACGTACGTGCAGCAGCTGTTTTAGGTTTAGTAGGAGCAGGTGGTATTGGACTATATTATGATCGTACACTTGGATTTTTACAATATAAACAAACTGCTTCTATAATTATTTATACCCTTATTGTTGTTTTGTTAATTGACTACATTAGTACATTGTTACGGGAGAAACTATAATGAATAGAACGACGATGATTGTGCCAAAACCGAAGAAACCGAGTATATATCGCTGGATTATTTTAATAGCACTTACAGTTGTATATGTATGGGCCTTTTCAGGAGTACCATTAGAAGGGATAAAGGACACAGCAGGTGAAATCACGAAAGCAATTATGACAGGGATATTAAATCCAGACTGGTCGTATGTATCTTTGCCAGATGGTGAAGATTTATTACATGGATTAATTGATACGTTGGCAATTACGATATTAGGTACATTTATTTCTGCATTTTTATCTGTTCCGTTTGCCTTTTGGGCGGCAACGAATATGAGTATTGGAAAATTAACTTCAGGATCTGGGAAATTTGTGCTTAGTTTTGTTCGTACGTTTCCTGAATTAGTTATGGCTCTTTTATTTATAAAAGCTGTTGGTCCAGGCTCTTTTGCAGGAGTATTAGCCTTAGGATTACATTCTATTGGAATGTTAGGAAAACTATATTCAGAAGGAATTGAAAACATAGATAAAGGACCGACGGAAGCGTTACTAGCAACAGGAGCAAACCGTTTTCAAATACTTTGGTATGCGGTGTTACCACAAGTGTTACCAGATTTTCTATCGTATACGTTATACAGATTTGAAATTAATGTACGATCCGCTGCGATTTTAGGGGTTATCGGAGCAGGAGGGATTGGTACACCTTTAATTTTTGCGCTGAGTTCACGGAATTGGTCTCGTGTTGGTATTATTTTATTAGGTATTATTTTAATGGTAATTATAATTGATTTGATTTCAAGCTCGATTCGGAAACGGATTGTTTAACTTATTTGAAAAGCATCGAAGTTAGATGCTTTTTGTGTTTTTAAAAACGTATTAAAAAAAGTAAGTATAGAAGAAATTTGTATAAATATACAGATAATTCCCTTTGTTTTTAAAATAAAAATAATGAAAAAGTATGTCATATTGAATGCCCATACATTCCCGGGAACATTGATTTTTTTATAAAAAACCAAAAAAATATCAACATATTTGTCGATACATGTTGTATAATCTTGCGTGGGAAGCTATCATATAAATGTATAAAACGTTTACTAATATAAGCGAAGGGAAGAATAGCATGTCACATTCAATCGAACAACTTTCTATCAACACGATTCGCACATTATCCATCGATGCGATTGAAAAAGCAAACTCTGGTCACCCAGGAATGCCAATGGGTGCAGCACCAATGGCTTATACATTATGGACTCAATTTATGAAACACAATCCAAATAACCCAACGTGGTTTAACCGTGATCGTTTCGTATTATCTGCAGGTCATGGTTCAATGTTATTATACAGCCTACTTCACCTATCTGGTTATGATGTAACAATGGATGACTTAAAGAACTTCCGTCAATGGGGAAGCAAAACTCCAGGACATCCTGAGTACGGTCATACAGCTGGTGTAGATGCAACGACTGGTCCACTTGGACAAGGTATTGCAACTGCTGTAGGTATGGCAATGGCTGAAAGACATTTAGCTGCTAAATATAACCGTGATGCGTATAGTGTAGTAGATCATTATACATACGCTATTTGTGGTGATGGAGATTTAATGGAGGGCGTTTCTGCTGAAGCATCTTCATTAGCTGCTCATTTACAATTAGGTCGTCTTGTTGTGCTTTATGATTCAAACGATATTTCATTAGATGGCGATTTAAATCGTTCATTCTCTGAAAGTGTAGAAGATCGTTACAAAGCATACGGATGGCAAGTAATCCGTGTTGAGGATGGAAACGATATTGAAGCAATCGCGAAAGCAATTGAAGAAGCGAAAGCTGACGAAAAACGCCCAACGCTAATTGAAGTAAGAACGACAATTGGTTTCGGTTCTCCAAACAAATCAGGAAAATCAGCTTCACATGGTTCTCCACTTGGTGTAGAAGAAACGAAATTAACGAAAGAAGCATATGCTTGGACTGCTGAGCAAGACTTCCACGTAGCAGAAGAAGTATATGACAACTTCCGTAAAACAGTACAAGATGTTGGTGAAACTGCGCAAGCTGAGTGGAACACGATGCTAGGTGAATATGCACAAGCATACCCAGAATTAGCAAACGAATTCCAAGCAGCAATGAACGGTCAACTTCCAGAAGGTTGGGAGCAAAACCTACCAACTTATGAATTAGGATCAAAAGCAGCAACTCGTAATTCTTCTGGTGCTGTAATTAATGCAATTGCAGAGTCTGTACCATCATTCTTCGGTGGATCTGCTGACCTTGCTGGTTCTAACAAAACATACATGAATA
This sequence comes from Bacillus sp. 007/AIA-02/001, assembly GCF_004634455.1. Classification (NCBI taxonomy): domain Bacteria; kingdom Bacillati; phylum Bacillota; class Bacilli; order Caryophanales; family Bacillaceae; genus Bacillus; species Bacillus sp. 007/AIA-02/001. The sequence goes on along the minus strand of NZ_SEIY01000009.1, from coordinate 174,283 downwards.
ACGAAAAAGACTTTACAAGAGATGATTACAGCGGTAAAAACATTTGGTACGGTGTACGTGAGTTCGCAATGGGTGCAGCAATGAACGGTATTGCACTACATGGTGGTTTAAAAACTTACGGTGGTACGTTCTTCGTATTCTCTGATTACTTACGTCCAGCAATTCGCCTTGCAGCATTAATGCAATTGCCAGTAACGTATGTATTCACACATGACAGTATCGCTGTTGGTGAAGATGGTCCAACACATGAACCAATCGAGCAATTAGCAGCGCTTCGTGCAATGCCAAACGTTTCTGTTATCCGTCCTGCTGATGGTAACGAATCTGTTGCAGCTTGGAGACTTGCTTTAGAATCTACAAACAAACCAACTGCTTTAGTATTAACTCGTCAAGACCTTCCAACATTAGAAGGTGCAAAAGATGATACGTATGAAAAAGTAGCAAAAGGTGCATATGTAGTTTCTGCAAGCAAGAAAGAAACGGCTGATGTAATCTTACTTGCAACTGGATCTGAAGTAAGCCTAGCTGTTGAAGCTCAAAAAGCATTAGCAGTAGACGGCGTTGACGCAGCTGTTGTCAGCATGCCATCTATGGATCGCTTCGAAGCTCAAACTGCAGAGTACAAAGAATCTGTATTACCAAAAGCAGTAACAAAACGTTTCGCAATCGAAATGGGTGCTACATTCGGATGGCACCGTTACGTAGGTCTTGAAGGAGATGTGTTAGGTATCGATACATTCGGTGCTTCTGCTCCTGGTGAGAAGATTATGGAAGAGTATGGATTTACTGTAGAGAACGTTGTTCGTAAAGTAAAAGAAATGCTTTAATGATTTCAGAAAAATCTCTCCGGCATGGAGAGGTTTTTCTATGTAAATGAGTTTTTTCGACAGAAAAAGTTTTTTATCTCTCCGCAGTCAGACAATCATTGCAAATTTTCTTATATATAATGAAGAGAAAAGGTTGTCCAGATTGGGAGTGGAAAAATGAAAACGTATGAATTGTATTTAATTCAAGAGGATATTGCGAAAGCTTATTTTGGTCGTGAATATTTGTTTTTTGATTTATTTGCTCGATTTTCAGAATCTGGGTCCCTTTCGGAGAAAAAAGTGTTATATAAGCAAATGATGTATATAACGATGCCATTGCAAGTAATGAAAATTCATCATAAATTAGAACAAGCTTTGCGCGTTCTTGGTAAATATGATAGAACACATCATACACATACACTTTATACGGGAGCGGAGTACGGCGAAATAATGGTGAAACCGCACTATATTCGTATGAATACCTCTGGAAATGTCTCTATGGAAACAACATTCTTTGAGGTGTTAAGAAAGTGTGAATTAACATTTTTAGCTATGGATTATGAAAATACAAAGTACGGATGGCTGAATCCTCTAAAACAAGTACGAACATATGTGTAAAAAATGTCGAATTGTATCTTGTCTTATTGAAAAGGTTTTAGTACACTGTAAGGTAGACAACATGAAGGAGGAAAATATATGCCAATTTGGTTAGGTATTCTAGTGGGCGTAGTAGCACTAGTAGCAGGCGTGGCGTTAGGATTTTTCATTGCCCGCAAATATATGATGAATTACTTACAAAAAAATCCACCAATTAACGAACAAATGTTAAAAATGATGATGATGCAAATGGGACAAAAACCTTCCCAAAAGAAAATCAATCAAATGATGAGCGCAATGAACAAGCAACAAATGAAATAAGCGCTAAAAGACACTCGCTAAGAGTGTCTTTCTTTTTGTTAGTTATAGTTTTTAAAACTTTTAAAAATTCTGTATTTTTGGTAAACTGAAAACATCGCTCATTTTAAGGGAGGAGGAAAAAAATGAAAGTGTTTATGAATTTAGCGTGGTTTTTTAAACAAGAAAAACGAGCGTACATAACTGGAATTATTTTATTGTTTGGCGTTGCACTTTTAGAACTTGTAGCACCAAAAGTAATTGGAATCGTTGTAGATGAAATTAATGATGGAACATTGACGACCGATAAGTTACTAAAATGGGTTGTACTATTAGTAATTGTAGGCATTACGATGTACATATTACGTTACATATGGCGTATTATGATTTTCGGGTCTTCATTAAAATTAGCTCGCCAATTACGAAAAAATTTATATGAACATTTTACAAAGATGAGTCCATCTTTCTATCAGTCAAATCGAACAGGTGATTTAATGGCACATGCGACCAATGATATTCAAGCGATCCAGCAAACTGCTGGAGCAGGTGTTTTGACGCTTGTTGACTCATTAGCTGTCGGAGGATGTGTACTCGTAGCGATGGGTTTTACAATTAGCTGGAAGTTAACATTATTAAGTTTAATTCCAATGCCGATTGTAGCTATTTCGACAAATTATTATGGAACTTTATTACATAAAAGGTTTCATAAAGCACAGCAATCGTTTTCGGAAATCAATGATAAAGTGCAAGAGAGTATGAGTGGAATGAAAGTGATTCGCTCGCTTGGACAAGAGAAAGAAGATTTGCAGGCGTTTCGAAGAAAATCAGAAGATGTTGTACATAAAAATGTGTTAGTTGCACGTATTGATTCGTTATTTGATCCGACAATCTCTCTTATCGTTGGATTTTCTTTTTTAATCGCAGTATGTTATGGATCGGTATTAGTTGTAAGAGGTGAATTAACAGTAGGTGATCTCGTTACATTTACGACATATTTAGGTACCCTCGTTTGGCCAATGTTAGCGTTTGGATGGTTATTCAATATTATGGAGCGTGGGCGTGCTTCATATGACCGTGTAGAAAAAATTCTTTCACAAAAATCAGATGTAGTAAATAGCGAAAATGCTGTACAGACAATAGCGAGCGGTAATGTTTCGTTTGCCGTTGATTCATTTTCGTATAAGAAAAATGAATTGTTACATTTAAACGATATTCACTTTGATTTGAAGAAGGGCGAAACGCTAGGAGTTGTAGGACGTACAGGCGCAGGGAAAACAACTTTATTAAAATGTTTAATCCGTGAGTATGATCATTTTAATGGTGAATTAAAAATTGGGGAGCGAGATATTCGAGATATAACACTTCATGGTGTCCGTTCTGCCATTTCATACGTGCCGCAAGATCATTTTTTATTCTCAGCAAGTATTGGTGAGAATATTGCCTTTGGAAAGGCGGATGCTACATATAATGAAATTACCCAAGCTGCAGAGATTGCTTGTATTCATAATGACATCCTCCAATTTTCAGAAGGATATGAAACAGTAGTAGGGGAAAGAGGTGTTTCGTTATCTGGTGGTCAAAAACAGCGAATCTCTATTGCTCGTGCTTTATTAACAAATGCTGAAATTTTAATTTTGGATGATTGTTTATCAGCAGTAGATGCAAAAACAGAAGAGACGATTTTAAGTGCCTTAAAGAGGGAAAGAGCAGGGAAAACGACGATTATTACTGCACACCGATTAAGTGCAATTCAGCATGCCAATCTAATTCTTGTTGTTGATGAAGGTAGAATTGTACAAAGAGGTACACATGAGGAATTAATGAAGGAAAACGGCTGGTATAAGGAAATGTATGAAAGCCAGCAATTAGAAGCTTTAGTCGAGAAAGGAGGCGTATGATGGTAGAGAAGAAGCGAAGTGATTTAAGTAGATTGCTTTCCTATATGAAGCCATATAAAGGGTTGCTATCTTTAGCATTTATCTTTTTAGTTGGTGCGACAGTAACGGAAATGATGGGTCCTTTTTTAATTAAACAATTCCTCGATGAACACCTAGTACCGCGGGATTTTGAACGATCAGCGCTCGTTACTTTATTTGTAATTTACATAGTTGCTCATTTATTAAAAGTATTATTTACGTATTTAAATCTATTGTACTTTCAGAACATTGCTTTTAAGATTGTTCAAGATATGCGAGTTGAAGTATATGAACATGTTCAAAAGCTGTCATTAAGTTTCTTTGATCGTACGCCGATTGGTACACTTGTATCGCGTATAACAAATGATACGGAAGCGATTAAAGATTTTTATGTTAGTGTATTATCAACATTTGTGAAAAATGTAGTCTTTTTAGTAGGTATTTTAGTAGCGATGTTTTTATTAGATGTAAAATTAGCGCTATTTTCTCTCGTATTAATTCCGATAATGTTTGCGATTATGGTATTATATCGCCGGAAAAGTGCAGCTTTTTATTTAGAAGTACGTAATCAACTAAGCGTGTTAAATGCAAAGTTGAACGAGTCCATACAAGGAATGAATATTGTTCAAGTGTTCAGACAAGAAAAACGTATGAGAAAAGAGTTTGAAGAAGTGAATAATAAACATTATAGTGCAGGGCGACGTACTTTGAAGTTAGACGCATTACTTTTACGACCAGCTACGGATTTAGTGCATATTGTAGCTATTGCGTTAGTACTAGGTTTATTTGGGATTGATGCTTTAAAGAGCCCTGTTGAAGTAGGAGTTTTATATGCTTTTGTTAACTATATACATCGTTTCTTCCAACCTGTAAATGAGATGATGATGAAATTGTCCTTTTTCCAACAGGCACTTGTTTCGTCATCACGTGTATTTCATTTAATGGACGAGAAAGATTTAGCACCGGTTCAAAAAGGCAATGAGAATCCTCAAGTTGTGGATGGGGATATTGAATTTAAAAATGTTACTTTTTCATATGATGGAAAGCGTGACGTTTTAAAAAATGTATCATTTCACGTGAAACAAGGGCAAACGGTTGCTTTTGTTGGGCATACTGGTAGCGGAAAAAGTACGATTATGAATTTGTTAATGCGATTTTATAATATTAAGTCAGGAAATATTGTAATAGACGGTGTAGATTTAGAAAAATTTGAAGAACGAGAAATTAGAAAGAAAATAGGACTCGTATTGCAAGATGCATTTTTATTTGCTGGAAATGTAAAGCAAAATATTCGTATGTATAATGAAGAAATTACGGATGAAGAAGTAAAAGAAGCTGCTCGATTTGTGCAAGCAAATACGTTTATTGAAAAGTTACCAAAACAGTATGAAACAGAAGTAGTAGAAAGAGGTGCAGCATTTTCAAGCGGTCAACGACAATTAATTGCTTTTGCTAGAACGATAGCAACGAATCCGAAAGTATTAGTATTAGATGAAGCAACAGCTAATATCGATACAGAAACAGAAGAGGCTATTCAAACAGCGTTGCAACAAATGCGAAAAGGTAGAACGACGATAGCCATTGCGCATAGGTTATCTACAATTCAAGATGCAGATCAAATTTTTGTGATGCATGATGGAGAGATAGTAGAAAGAGGAACACATCAAGAATTACTAAGTGAGCAAGGTTTGTATTATAATATGTACTTGCTACAAAATAAAGTGAGTTTGCAAAAGGCCTTGTAATACAAGGTCTTTTTTATTTTGTATACAACATATGTTTACTCTTTGTTTCTATAGCATAAATGTTGTGTCCTCTTATGAAACTTGTACATATTGTATGTATACGAAGTAAAAAAATTGATAGGAGATTTTATATGCAAAACAGATCAAGTTCAAATGTTACGTTTATTGATGTGTCTCATTGGGAAGGGAATATTGATTGGAATGCAGTGAAGGCATCTGGAGTTCCAGCAGCGTATGCAAAAGCGACAGAAGGTGTAAACTACATTGATCCTACTTTTACTAAGAATGTACAAGCAGCACGAAATGCGAATGTATTAATTGGTGCATACCATTTTGCACGCCCAGAACAAAATGATGCAATTTCAGAGGCGAAATATTTTGTGGGTATATTACAAAATAACCAGACAGACTTAATGCCAGTTCTGGATTTAGAATCACCAACAGATCCGAGCAACAGTAATTTAACTGGTAACGCTATATCGAATTGGGCAAGAAGCTTCATAAATTATGTGAAACAGGCTACTGGAAAAGATGTAATGTTATATACAGGAGTTTGGTATATTAATGAGTTCGGAATTAGCGGATTAAGTGATATACCGCTTTGGATTGCTAAATACTCGAGTACACCGCCTGCTGATGCTGGTGGATGGACAGCGTGGACAGCGTGGCAGTACACAGATTCTGGACAAATTTCAGGCGTAGGAAATTGTGATGTATCAGCTGCAGTTTCATTAGAAGCTTTAAAAGGGAATGGAGCAAGTGGTGGAGGGAATGTTTCCCCGCCTAATAATGCAACTCCAGTGTACGGGGTTGCTATAATTAATGGAGATAATGTGAATTTGAGAAGTGGACCATCTTTACAGTCTAGTGTAATTCGCCAATTGAATCGTGGCGAAACATATGAAGTTTGGGGAGAACAAGATGGATGGCTTTGTTTAGGGACAAATCAGTGGGTATATAATGATCCGAGTTATATTCAGTATAAACATTATGTGGCGACTATTACTGGTGATAATGTAAATTTGCGTGATGCTCCATCATTAAATGGAAATGTTATAAGACAGTTACATCAGGGTGAATCGTATCGAGTGTGGAGTAAGCAAGATGGATGGCTTTGCTTAGGGACAAATCAATGGATATACTACGATCCGAGTTATATTCAGTATGGTGTACAATAGAGTGAAAATAAAAGGTGCCCCGTCAGAGGTGCCTTTTATTAAAAATATACAACTTTTACAAAGTCTATATCGAAACCATAGTATACTATAGTAGATATATTTATAAAAAATAATCGAAAATGAAATAAAGGAGTAAAAATATGAATTATGTGCTAATAGGTGCGATTTTAATATTATTAGCTGTAGCATTTGTGCTGTTTTATAAAAATAAACAGTTAGAATCAGAGAGTCAGCAAGTAGAATTTGAAAAGAAACAAGCGATTGAAACGTATAAAAATGAAATTGCAGCTACAGTGATAGAGCATAAAGAACAACAAAATAATTTAAAAAATATGGAACAGAAAAAATACAATGATTTACAAGTAAGTGCAAATAGAGAAATTGAAAATATGCGTATGATGAAAAATCAATTAGCTATGCAGCATAGTAAAGAACGTAGTGAAATACAAAATAAACATAATAACGAAATACATATGTTTCAAAAATTAATTGCAAATTTACGAGAATATACTAAAAACGGTGCTGAAATGAATACGTACGAAACATTACATTATATGAAGCGAGGATTCATAGAGCAAGGCATCATATTAGATGCTGAAATTCAAATCATGCCGAATGTTTTTATTAAAAATAATAGTGAAATAAACGATAATCGAATCCATCATCTCATCTTGTGCAAAACTGGTATTTATCTACTTGAGACGAAAGAATGGGAAGAGAAATTAATTCATGGTTTAACGAAAGAAAATGCTGGTATATATTCATTTATGATTGATGAAATGGGTAAGTATCAACAAGAAGTTGAAAAAGAAGAGACATTTGAATATATAGTAGGTAAAGATTCGTCAACTATACAAGTGAAAAATGAAGGAAATCCAGTATATAAGGTGAAGAAACTATCTCAAATTTTATACAATTGTTTGAAAGAAATGCAGGCTAATAGTATAAAAGAAAAGGTAAAACCAGTTGTATATTTTTATAATGAAAATGGAAAAGAAATAATAGATCTTTCTAGTGAGGAAACACCTAGATTAAAAAATCGGGAGCAAATTGTAACGTTCTTCAGAAATGAAATCTTAGCAGGGAAAGTAGTATATACAGTGCAAGAATTAGAACAGATTCGAGAAATGATTAGCCGGATGAATTATATAGTGAGTTAAAAGGGGAGATCTTTCTGAACGCTATGTTACGTGGCATTTTGTATGTCTATTTTTGTTTGTATATAGTAATGTACATTCTATTTATATTCGTCATTGATATGGTCCATATACCCTTAAGTGTAAGGAGCATTTTTGTAGTATTCATACCATTTGTTTTATTAGTCATGATTCAAAGGGCTATTTTATATGTTTCTAAAAATCGTAATGAAGAAAAGAAGCAAATGTTGGGGGTTTTAATAGTAGCACTCATACCATTAATAGTGTGCACTGTACAACTAAGTGTAAATGAATATACATCAAAGTTTAATCAAAATAGATGGTTAAATCATGCAGATAAGCGGGTATATATGGTAGATGATCTATTACAAAAATATAAATTAATAGGGAAATCAAATGAAGAAATTATACAATTGTTAGGAGCTCCAACGGAAACGAGAAGTGGGGAAGAAGGAGTTACCACTTTGTATTATCTTGGGACTGAACGTGGCTTTATTCCAATAGATAGCGAACAGCTTGTTTTCCAATTTGATAGAGATGGAAAAGTCATGGAATATACGGTGCATAAAGATTAAAGAAACGTAGAGGGAAGCTATATGTTATAGCTTCTTTTTTATTTTTCAATATGTCACGGAAGGGGGAGAAGGTTTTTGAGTGGAATAAGGAATGAAAGCGGAGGTGATGCATATATATAGATGCATTGGGTGATTATTAGTCCGATTGGTGAGGGGTAATAATTAATAAGTACGGACAAAAACCCCACTCATTAAAGTTTTACTTTATCATATTGTATAAATGAAAAGGAGGTAAGACGGTGAAAGCAATCCCGACTGATGTCCTGAGTAAAGAATTGATGGAAAGAGAAGGAGTTATATCTATTACAGTAAAGGAATTTGAAAAAATAGAAGTAGCTGGAGTAGTGGTCGCTGGTCCAGCGGTTATTTTGATTAATCAAGATTAAGTACATATTTTTGAAATAAAAAGCATCCGTCTAGGATGCTTTTTATTTGTATGTAAGGATAAATATGATGGATAATTGTGTTACTGGAGGGAAAGTCTGTGGCAATTATTATAACAATGTTAGTAATGGGTATTTTATTAGGATTTGTTGGAGCTGGAGGAGCTGGGTTTATTATCGCGATACTCACTTTAGTATTTCATATTCCTATTCATGTTGCTCTTGCAACATCTTTAACTGCAATGGCATTTACGACATTATCAGGTGTTGTCAGTCATTACCGTGAAGGCAATGTTGCATTTATTATAGGCGGGATTGTTGGAGGATTTGGCGCAATTGGCTCTTATATTGGTTCTAAATTTGGTTCACTTATACCAGCACATCTTCTTCATTGGTTTACAGCTGGGATGTTATTTTTATCGGCAATTTTTATGTTTATTAAATTAATTATGTTCCAAAACAAAGAACAGTCATCTTTATATAAGCATAAAGAGTTTTCCATGAACTACTTGTTGAAATGTATATGCCTTGGATTAGTTACTGGAATGATGGCTGGTTCATTTGGGATTGGTTCTGCACCGTTTATTCAGCTTGGATTAATGGTTCTATTGAGACTAACGATTCAGCAATCTGTAGGGACAACGATGCTTGTTATATTACCGATTGCAATTGGAGGTGGGCTAGGATATAGTTCGGAAGGATATTTAGATTATATATTGTTATTGCAAGTATTAATTGGGACCATGTTAGGGGCATATATTGGCGCGAAGTTTACAAATTATGCACCGCGAATGCTTTTGAGGTTTTCGATGATTATGACACCGGTTTTAGCTGGATGTATGCTATTGATGGAATAAGGTGAAATTATAATAAGTAGGGGGTTACTGCTTACAAATAGCGGGATAAAATTAATATAGCAAACTATTAATATATTTTACGAATGAATTATGTAGGTAATTCATATTTCCCATATAAAAGGATTTGTTTTAATATTATGAGTGTAAAGTTCGAGTATTCGAAGTACTACTTGAATTATATCCCTATCCCTTTTCTAAAAATGCGAACAAGTTTTGCCCTATTCTATTCAATAGTTAATTGTATAGAAATATATTGTTCGATGACCATTATGGAACGTACATAATGGGAAAATCCCGATCCTTAAAGAGGATGCCCCTAATCTTCATGTGAAAATATGATCGGATAAGAAAGCTGACCAATTGATGGTCAGCTTTCTTTTTGTTCAAAAACAATTTTTTCTTTAATTTCTGTTTGTAATAATACAGTTTTTCCGAAGCGACGTTTGCATTCCGCACGCACTTTTTCAATGGCTAGTAGCTGAGTAGTGGCGGGAACTGTGACAATAGCTTGGCGAGGCTTTCGATTTTCTTCACAAAAGACACATTCCACAACATAATTAGAAATCATATTTTCATCCTTCCAGTTTTAATTTCTAAGAAGGGATTGCCTATGAAGTTGATGTAATCTTTCGTCATTGTTTTATTTTTTTCCTCTTTTTTTCAAGGGGAAAATAAAAAAGAGGGCGAATTTTAGTAGGGGAGGGATGTTTATGGAGAGATGGATAGGTAGTGCAGCGGTATGTGTAAATGAAAAAAAGGAAGTTTTAATGGTACTGCAGGGCAAAGAGGGAGAAGAAAAAAGGTGGTCTGTCCCAAGTGGAGGACTTGAAAAGGGAGAGACACTAGAAGAATGTTGTATTAGGGAAGTTTGGGAAGAAACAGGTTACAATGTGGAAGTTGTAAATAAAATATATGAAAAAGAGGGTATTACATACGGTGTTCCAGTGTATGTCCATTATTATTTTGTTAAACAAATAGGCGGTAATATGAAAATCCAAGATCCTGATGAGTTAATACATGAAATTGCTTGGAAAGGGATACATGAAGTTGAACAATTGTGTTTAGCTTTTCCAGAGGATTATGAATTGCTGTGCCAATATATAGATAAAGAAGCAAGTATGTAAATACTTGCTTCTTTAATGTATCCAAGACAAGAAAAGCGGAACGATAACTAAACTAGCGCCTGCTGTTAAAAGCATAGATAAACTTGCAATTGTTCCTTCCACAGGACCGATTTCGAATGCTTTTGATGTACCGGTTCCATTTGCGCTTGTTCCTAACATAATACCTTTTGCGATTGCTGTTTTAATACGGCAAATACGTATGAGAGAAGGACCGAGCAATGCTCCTGTTAAGGCAGTTAAAACGACAAATACAGCAGTTAATTGTGACATGCCACCAATCATTTCTGAAATAGCCATTGCGATTGGTGTTGTTACGATATGTGGCGCTAAACTATGTTCTAGTGATGAATCAATTTGAAAATAATTTGCTAGTAGTGCTGAAGTAATGACTGATAAAAACGAACCGACAATGACATTAAGTAAGATAGCCATTCCATGTTTCTTTAATAAATCAAAGTATTTATAGATTGGCCATGCAAAAGCAACTGTTGCGGGTTTTAATAATTCAGTTAACCAATGACCACCAGATTCATATGTTTCATAAGGTGTATCTAATCCGAGCAATAAAGCAATTAAAATAATGGGACAGACGAGAAGAGGAGAAAGTAGACTCCAATTCCAGCGTTGATACATTTTTTTTGATAGCCAATATGTGAATAGTGTTAATAGTAAACAAAGAAATCCGATCATTGCGTTGATCCTTTCCGCTTTAGTAGCAATTCTGTTAAAAGTCCTGTAACTAAGGTAACGCAAAGAGTGCTAATCATAATAATTAAAATGAGATCGATTCCATATTGTGTTAGTGTATCTCTGTAACGTATGACAGCGACTGCAGAAGGGATGAAAAATAAAATAAGTTCTTTTAATAAAAAATCTGCTCCGTCCTGTATCCATTCTTTTTTAACTAGGTTAAATTTTAATGAAATTAATAATAAGAAAATACCGATTATACTTCCTGGAACTGGGAGGTGTGCCTGTTTTGCAATCCATTCACCTGTCCAAGCGAAACAAAATAGTAATAAAATTTGTCCGCTTAACTTCCACCATTTCATACAGTAACCACCTCTTTCTTTTGTTACATAAAAATTGTAAAAAAGAATTAACAATTTCTACTATACGTTCATTCAAAATATTTGTCTAATATATAAATTATATGTTATTAATATATAAGACATATTAATCGAAAGTGAAAAGGGTGTCCAAAAATGGAATTACGGCATTTGCAATATTTTGTTGTTGTGGCAGAAGAGTTACACTTTGGACGGGCGGCTGCTCGTTTACAAATGACACAACCACCACTTAGTCAACAAATACAGCAATTAGAAAAAGAAATGGGAGTTACATTATTTTCAAGAACGAAAAGAAAGGTTGAACTAACAGAAGCAGGAGAAATGTTTTTAAAAGAAGTAAAAAAGGCGTTTGAACAAATTGAAAAAGCAGTAGAAGTTGCACAAAGTGCACAAAGGGGAGAAGTAGGATCACTTTCAATTGGTTTTGTAGGTGCGGCGATATATGATATTTTACCATCAATTGTTAGGGAATATAGAAAGAAATTTCCGAGAGTGTCTGTTGCATTACATGAATTGTCAACACCAGATCAAGTTCATGCACTTCATGATAACCGTATCGATATTGGCTTTTTACGTCCACCAATTCCAACGCAATTATTAGAATTAGAGCCAATTCAAAGGTTATCTTGCACTTTGTGTTTACCAAAGGCACATCCACTTGCAGAGAAAGATGAAATACATATAGAAGATTTACGAGATGAGCCGTTTGTATTTATTACGAGACCAGTATGGCCAGCTTTGTATGATACAATTTTATCTCTTTGTAGAGAAGTTGGATTTAGTCCACGTATTGTACAAGAAGCAACAGAGTATCAAACAGTTATGGGGCTTGTAGCAGCAGGGATTGGAATTACAGTAATACCCGTGTCGGCAAATAAGTTATATAAAACAGAAGTTGTATATAAAGAGTTATATGATTCTAATTTCGTTGCAGAAATGTCAGTGGCTTACAAAAAAATGAATAGTAATCCAGAGCTGCTAGAGTTTTTAAAAATTGCAAGAGAGAAGAAAAGAATAGAAGTAGAAGATGAGTAATAGTAGTAACAGAAAATGGATTTGATTCAAATCCATAAAAGTACACCTTATTAAACAATAAAGCGGAAATGCAACTTAAGTTGCATTTCCGCTTTATTGTTCTTTTTTTAGCTCGATACTAAATAGATAAACGTGTTCATTTTCTTTTAAGAGTAAATCAATACCCTTTTCTTCGTCAATTGTAGGAACACTTACAGTTTCTTTACTGGTTTGGATTACAGCAGCTAAAGTTGTTTTTTGATTGTATTTTAAATTTTTTATAGATTGGATTGTAGTAGTTGCAGAGCTATTTACGCTTGGTGGCGCTTCTTCAGGAACAAGTGTTGAACCACCTTCAATATTCAGATACCACTGCCTTTTTTCTTGTATATCTTTATCAAATTGGAAATGTGGTGGTAAAAAAGAAAGCTTTACTTTCTTTTTTGAAAAATGTGAGGTAGCTATATTAGCAATTTCTTTTGTTTTCTTACCATTGTTATAATAATCAATTGTAGCATTTATTTCATCTTTATCATTTTTAAGCGTAACGTTATAAAATATGCTATTTCCTTCTTGAAAAGGAGTCATTTGTAAAATAGAAGCTTGCTCTTTTGTTAATTTGTATGGCTCAACAATGGCAACTTCATTGTTTTTTATTTGGCTACAACTTGTGAGTAATAATAAACACAAGATTGATAGTAATTTTATATGCATGCAACCTCCTCCTTTTTACAATTATATTCTAAATGTGATTTTTTATCATTTCGTTTTCTAGGACTAAAGACTTAGAAGAAATTCCGATTGTAGTGCGATGTTTAAAATGTCATATTTTTATACACTAGTAGTATAGAATGCGTATGTAATAAGGTAGGGGAAGAATTTTATGTCTTTATGTCGGTTAGCGAGAAAAAATATTATAACATTTGCTACCAAAAGGATGAAGCAATTTATGTGGATTGCTATGAGTACTATGATTTTGTTTTTTATGATATCGTTACAATTTAATGAAGGAGCTATTTTGAAAGTAGGGAATGCATTTGTATTTCAAATGTACTTTTACACACTTTTTATTGTACTAATTTTCATATGTATTTTTACTACATATAAAATGATGTACTCCCTTTTGCATGTGAGGAGGGAGGAGTTTATATCTTATGTAGAAGAAAATATGAAAAGAAAAGAGGTACTATGTGTATTATGTCAGGAGCAATTATTCATTTATGGAGCAGCATTTGTTTTTGGATTAATTAATGGGATGCTATTTTTGAAATTATTCACGGTTATCTTTATGAAAATCGCAGGGATACAAGGAATAAATAGTGCGCCAATTACAATATATGCAGTTGTAATTATTAGTGTAATTATGATGACTGTCGTTTTAATATCGATGATGCAATGTTATCGATTTGTTCGAAATTTAAAAGATGAAAATTCGTTGCGGTTTAAAGAAAGGGCATGAGAAAGCATGCTTTTTTCTATTTTACACATAAAAATAATCATGTTACAGTGAAAAGACCTGACAAAGAATGGGAAGGAAAGGTTGTATAGAATGACAAATGAACAATCAATTGTAAAAGTCGATCGGTTAACGAAGCGAATCGGATCAAAGACACTTGTACAAAATATTAGTTTTGAAGTGAAAAAAGGCGAGGTTGTCGGTTTACTCGGACCAAACGGTGCTGGAAAAACGACTTTAATGAGAATGATGGTTGGTATGATCCGTATGACAGAAGGTGAAGTATGGATTGATGGTCAATCTGTGAAACAGCAATTCGAAAAAACAGCTGCGAAAATTGGAGCGGTAATTGAGACACCTGAATTTTATCCTTTTTTGAGCGGCTATGAAAATTTAACATATTTCGGACGAATGAATGGTAATGTGACCGAAGAACGCATCGATGAAGTAGTGAAATTGTTAGGGATGGGACAAGTAATTGATCGCAAAGTAAAAGCGTATTCACTCGGCATGAGACAACGTTTAGGAATCGCTCAGGCACTTATTCACGATCCAGACGTGTTGATACTAGATGAACCGACAAATGGATTAGACCCTAGTGGAATACATGAAATGAGAATGTACATAAAAAAAATTGCACATGAACAAGGAAAAGCTGTACTTGTATCAAGTCACTTACTTTCAGAAGTTGAATTAATGTGTGACAGAGTTATCATTATTCAGCACGGGGAATATGTGGCTACGCAAAATATTCAGCATAGCCAAAGCGAAGAGATGGAGACGATCCGTATACGTGTAGATGATGCGAATAAAGCAGCAGAAATATTAGGGCATGATGTTTTAGTAAAAGATAATGAATTACTTATTAATGTAAAAGATGAAGAAATCCCAAATGTTATTCGTACATTGCTTGAGAAAAATATTCAAGTGTATCGTGTATATGAAGAAAGAAAAACGTTAGAAGAGCAATTTTTAGAATTAACAGGGGGAAAAGATATTGTTTAATTTAGTATATAACGAACTGTATAAAATATTTAAGCGGAAGCGAACGATTATTCCATTTGCAGTTATTGCAGTATTAATAATCGGATTAGGATGGGTTACGGTAAAGTATTTTGAACCGGAAACAAAAGGATGGAAAGTAGATTATACAGAACGAACTGTAGAAATTGAGAAAAAGCTTGGCATGAAAAAAGAAGCTATTTTAGCAGAAAAATCAGGGGATGAGCTTGTAAAAGAATACCAGCTTAAGATGAAGCATTTAGATACGGATACAGCACCGGCAAGCAGTTCTCCACTTTCTTTCATGAGAGATACAGGTTTTATCGTATTTCCAATTTTGCTCCCATTTATCCTCGTGTATGCAAGTACAATTTTTGCGAATGAATATAGCTGGGGAACATATAAATTTTTAACGATACGACCAGCGAGTCGCTTTAAAATTTTAACAGCAAAATTTTTAGCAATTGTTATATTTGCAGCTTTATTATTTATATTTAATATGATCTTCTCCGCTTTATGTGGACTTGTTATTTATAAATTCCAACAGCCTGCATGGAGTGAGTTTATTTTCCAAGATGGAAATATAATAAAACAAAACATTTTTGTAGAAGCAAGTAAATATTATGTTTTATCGTGGTTACCAACGGTTGTGTACGCATCGTTTGCATTTATGATTTCTGTGTTAACAAGATCTAGTGGAGGTGCAATTGGTATTTCACTATTCCTTGCTTTATCAGGCAATATTGCGCTATTAGCAGCCACTAGATATAACTGGGCGAAATATTTATTGCCAGCAAACACAGATTTATATAGTATTTCAAAGAATGGAAGTTTTATTGATGGAGTAACATTCCCGTTTGCATCATGTATGTTGTTACTTTATTTGTTCGTATTTTTATGTATTTCATATACTGTGTTTTTAAAACGTGATTTAACTTAATAAGAAAAGCCGTTCAGGGTGCTGAGATGCACTTTGAACGGCTTTTTTTATGAGAATTGTTTAAGTGCTCTTTCGGCTAGTAAAGCAAAGTATTCTGCACTTATAGGCAGTGCCTCTTCATTAATTGTAAAAGCAGGATGATGCCATTCATGTGTACCGCTCGTTCCCATAAAGACGAATGAACCTGGTATTTCCTGTTGGTAAAATGAGAAATCTTCTCCAGCCATTGACGGACTAGGCGAGATGATATTAAGATTCATCTTTGTGGCAACTTGAGTAGATAAGTCTGTAAGAGCTTTATCGTTGTGAACAGCAGGAGGACCTGAATAAAAACAGAATTTCGTTTTTACACCTAATGCATCAGATACACCTTTAATAATACGCTCCATGAGTGCTGGAATCTTTTCACGTGTTTCAGCTTGGAATGTGCGAATCGTTCCTTCTAACGTAGCTTTTTCAGGAATCACGTTCCACGTATTTCCTGCATGAATATTTGTAACACTAACAACTGCATTATGAGATGAACTTATATTTCGGCTTACAATTGTTTGCAGTGCCATCACAATTTGAGAGGATGCGACAATAGGATCTACTCCAGCATCTGGTACAGCCGCGTGTGTACCAACTCCGTGAATTTCAATTTCAAATCGATCAACTCCGGCCATCAGTGGACCATCTTTAATGCCAATTGTACCTATTGGTAAATCAGGTTTATTATGCATGCCGAAAATCGCTTGCACATTACGTAAATGTCCAGCATCAATAACTTTGCAAGCGCCATTACTACTTTCTTCAGCTGGTTGGAATATGAAGCGAACCGTTCCATTTAGGGAAGATTCTCTTTCTTTTAATAAGAAAGCAGTACCTAAAATAGCAGCTGTATGAAAATCGTGTCCACAAGCATGCATTTTCCCTCGTACTTTAGATGCATAGGACAAATGTGTTTCTTCTTGAATAGGAAGGGCATCAATATCAGCACGAACTGCTACAATTGGTCCGTTTTTATTACCAGACACTTCAGCGATAATTCCTGTTTCTAAATTGGAATCAATGATAGTAATGTTTTTTTCTTCTAACCAATTTTTTATTGCTTTTGTTGTTTCGAACTCTTCATATGATAGTTCGGGATACTCATGTAAATGTCGACGGATGGAAATAAGTTTTTCTTTTAGTTGATTTGAAATAGATACCATGTAGTATGCCTTCTTTCTTGAGCAAAATATTTATCATAAGTATACAACAATAAAAGAGAGGATTCTCAAATGAAAATCCTCTCTCGTTTATCCCATAAAAGCCCGATTGGTTCAACTAATTAAAGTTTCACTTTATGCTGCGACTTTTTTATGCGTATGATGTTTACGATAACGTCCACGCATTGCGTATGCAATTTGCGGGATTGCAATCCCAATTAATATAAGTGATACACCGAACCATTGTGAAGATAGTACAGCCTCTTTTAAAACGAATACTGACATAATTGTTGTAACTGGTAGTTCCGCTGCACCAAGAATAGTCGCTAAGCCAGAACCGATTTTTGGAATCCCGATTGTAAAGGCAATAGATGGAATAACGATACTAAATGTTCCTAATCCTAAACCGTATTTCCAAAGACCTTGAGAAATGGCACCATTAAAAATAAATGTTGGTGGGAATACAATCATGACTAAAGTTAAAGCACCAGTCATTAAGAGAACACCGCGCGGTAATGAAGGTACTTCAACAGCAACTTTTCCGCTTACGAAAATGTATGTTGCGAATGTAACAGCAGATAATAAACCTAAAATGACCCCAGTCGTATCGAAAGCACCTACTGATTGTTCAAGTAAACCACTTGATAAAAATGTCCCTACAAGTAAGAAAATAACAGAAATAACTTTTTCTCTTGAAGGTAATGTTTTTGTTGCGACTGCTTCAATGATAATTCCGACCCAAACGAATTGGAATAAAAGAATAATTGCAATAGAAGCTGGTACAGTTTTTAATGAAGCATAATAAAAAATTCCGGTAAAACTTGCAGATGTTCCTGCAACGAATAAAAGTAATGCTTGCTTTAAAGGAACGCGATGTCTAGAAAATAGAAGTGTAATAGCAAGCAAAATAATCCAACCGAACAAATATTGGCTGCCAATTACCTCTCCAAGTGAAAATCCTTCTGCATATGCAAGCTTAACAAAAATAGCTAAAATTCCATAACTACACGCTCCTAATAAAACTAAAAGAGAATAACGAAGCATGAAAAATTCCTCCCATCTATATGAAGTTGTTCCGTATCGAAAATATATAACTAGAGGGAAGTATACAAAATTAGAAATAAAGGGTCAAATGAAAGAAAAGTATGACATTTTATAGAATAATAATAAAAGTATGATATTTATGCATAATCTTGAAATTTTTAATAGTAGAAGTATTATAAAATAAACTTTGCATTGTATAGAGATAGCATTTGAAAAAAATATTTTTTAAACCAATATGTATATAGACGTACTAGTAACGTGCTAATTATTTGAGAAACTATGTTACCTTTGTTATGGTAATAACAATTAAAGGAGTTTTATAATCCATTTGGGTTTTTTCTATATAATAGAAGGAAATGAAAACGTTTTATTAGAAACTGTGAGGAAGTGCGGTTTTTCTTATTGCCACGTTGTAAAAGTGATTTCACGAATTGTTCATAGTATTTTTATGTGTTTTTGTTACAATATTTAGGGAGAGGAGTGGAATGATGCAAGATATTAGTATTTTTTTAGCGTTTGGCGCCGGGTTCTTATCATTTATTTCCCCATGTTGCTTACCGCTTTATCCGGCATTTTTATCGTACATAACAGGTATGTCGGTTTCTGAATTGAAAGAAGAAAATGCAATGCTTCGCAAAAGAAGTATGATACATACAGCGTTTTTCTTACTTGGATTTTCAATTATATTTATTGCAATTGGATTTGGTACAAGTTTTATTGGAGGAATCTTTACTGACTATAAAGATTTAATCAGACAGTTAGGTGGTATATTTATCATCGTGTTCGGCTTAATTATTGTCGGGGTGTTTAAGCCGAAATTTTTAATGCAAGACCGTAAATTTACATTTAAAAATCGTCCAAGTGGCTATTTTGGATCAGTACTAATCGGATTAGCTTTTGCAGCAGGGTGGACGCCATGTACCGGACCAATTCTAGTGTCTGTAATTGGATTAGCAGCAACAAATCCAGAATCAGCAATGATATATATGATTGCTTACATACTTGGATTTGCAATCCCGTTTTTCGTACTGTCATTCTTTATTACGAAAATGTCTTGGATTAAAAGAAATAGTATGGCCTTCATGAAAGTCGGAGGATATATTATGATTGTTATGGGTGTCTTCCTATACTTTAACTGGATGACGAAAATTATCGTATATTTCTCAAGTTTATTTGGTGGTTTTACTGGTTTTTAGTATTATTCTGCGAAAATGTTGGAAATACTAACGGAAAAGCATATAATGAAAGTATATTTTGCATATAGCCACAAAAAAGGATGAGAAAATATGAACATAGTTCTTTTATCAAGTATCGTTGCTGTTTGTATGGCTGTCGGTGCGATGTTTATTCGTTTAAAAGCAGCTAAGAAACCTGCAACATTGAAAAAAATTATACTTCCACCATTTTTTATGAGTACGGGTGCATTGATGTATGTTTTTCCTGAATTTCGATTAACTCCAGCAGAAATGTTAGAAGCAATTGGTGTCGGTTTGATTTTCTCTATTTTTCTTATTAAAACATCTAAATTTGAAATTAGAGGACAAGAGATTTATTTGAAGCGTTCAAAAGCCTTTGTTTTCATATTAATTGGATTACTTGTAGTGCGGATTGTATTTAAAACCTACTTAAGTCAATCTCTTGATTTAGGACAACTTAGTGGCATGTTCTTCTTACTTGCGTTTGCGATGATTGTGTCATGGAGAATTGCAATGTATCGTTCCTTTACGAAATTACAGAAGGAAATGGAAAAAGAAGATGGTTTTTATAATGAAAAAGATATGAAGCTAACTTAAAAACTGTATATGTACCAAATAAAAAGACAGCGTCAAAGGCGCTGTCTTTTTTATCGAAAATAATATGAAGTTACTTTGCGAGTAAAGATTGATAGTTAGAATAATCAATCTTTTTTTCTTGTAGTTTTTTTATTAAAAATTTATGATCACGCTTTGGTGTGGCAATGATATATCCCTTAATAATCAAGTCTTGTGTAATTTGAGAGGCATTTTCTTGTAATGCAAGTTCCCCGATTTTGCCAGCAATCTTTGATTTTGCAACATCACGAAATAGTTCTGGAACAGGACTTACAAGCTCTTCTAACAATTGTTTTTGTTCGTCAGCCCATAAATGTCTCGTTTTATTTATGTAGTGTTCTTCCCAATCCAAAATGGACATGCCGTCTTCTTTTGGTAAACGTTTTAAAAATTTTCTGAACATAAAGTATCCACCGATAGACATAAGCCCTAATAAAATAACCGTCCATAATACAATGAACCAACTGAACCATCCTTCGAGCACGCATATCCCCCCTTAATGATAGCGGTTTTCTTTTATTCATATTATATACAGTGAGATTCATAGAAAGCAAGAACGCTTGGTCATTTTGACCAAGCGTTATAGTTTAAACGAAGTATAGTTGTTCAACACATAAATTATTATTATCGTCTTCAACATACTCAATAATAAGTGTGCCAACTTTACGATCTTTATCTTCAGTTGTGAAAATAGAGTAAGAAGTAAAACGTGTTTTTGATAGGCCGCTTATATGTGTAGGTAAAGAAATGTAGTCGTTATCGCGGAAGAATTCCATCAGTTCAATATCCTCAAATTCTTTTCGGTCAACTTGTTTGTTTGTATAGCGGCGTTGAAGTTGTTTTAAAGATTCATTCCAAGAAATTGCTTTTGTGTCGTATACCATTGTTCTATCTCCTTACTGTATGTAATTACTAAGAACATACGTTCTAATCTAGTATACTCTTTTTATTAGAAAAGGGAAAGCAAAAAATAATGTAAGCTTGGATTTCCAAGCTTACATTATTGATGCGTCCGTCATAATCTCTATTTTTCATTATAAGTTAGATATGAATAAGAAACAAGATGATATATATAATGTTGAGAGTTTTCAAGATTCTGTATATTATAGGTGTACTAAAGTGTAAGGGAATGAGAGGTGTGGCATACGTAATTTCACTGCAAGGGCCGATGGCTAGCGGAAAAACAACATTAGCAAAAAGGTTAGAAAAGAGAGGGTTTCGAGTTATATATGAAAATCCATATCCAATTGTAGAGAAGCGAAAAAAATTGAATTTAGATATGAATTCAAAAGTAGGGTTTATTATGAATCAAAAAATGTTTATGGAAGCAAAAATAAAGGAGTTTCAAAATGTGAAAGATTCAGTCGTAATTTTTGATCGCGGACCAGAAGACATTGAGTTCTTTACACTCTTTTATCCAACGATTATAGGAGAAGAGTGGGATATAGAAACTGAATTGAAAGATGAATTATATAAATTAAGAGCATGCCGTTCGGATGTGATTTTTTACTTAGATGTTACGAAAAAGAATGTATATGATAGAAAAAATAATGATAGAACAAGAAACAGAAGTACGTTTGCGGAGCAATTTAAATTAGTAGAAACTGAAAAAGACTGGTATAAACAATTTCCTGTAACTTATGTGGACACGAATAGATTAACAGTGGACGATTTAGAGGTATATTTTATGGACTGGTTAAAGGAGAGAGAGCTATGAAAAAAATACTTTTATTTGTATACTCAACATTTGCAGAGTTTGAAATAACAGTAGCAACGGCATTGCTGAAAAATAAATATGAAATCATTACAGCGGGCTTAACTAAAGAATTGGTTATAAGTGAAACTGGATTGCAAGTGCAGCCGCATATAGAAGTAAGTGAAGCACGTGTAGATGAGTATGAGGGGATACTTATTCCAGGTGGAGAAGAAGGACAGTTGGAAGATGCAAAACCTCTTTTTTCAATCATTCGTCAATTTCATGAACAAGAAAAATTAGTGGCGGCAATTTGTGCTGGACCGTATGCACTAGCAAAAGCAGGGTTATTTAAAGGGATTTCTTATACTGCGACTATAGATTATCAAAAATTTGATTGTTTTCCAGTAGAAAATTTCGTGTATGAAGAAGTTGTGCAACACTCAAATATCATTACAGCACAAGGGCATGCATTTGTACCATTTGGAATAGCAATTGCCTCTTATTTTGGAGTGGCAGACGAACATAATACAGATTTTTATTGTGGTAAAGGTAATGTAGTAATGGAGAAACTTTTACGAGAAAACGTGTAAAAGCTAGCAAATGCTAGCTTTTTTCTTTTTGACACCGATAAATTACTAACGTTTTTGGGTCACGCCATATACCGTTATGAAGTGACAATTCATTTTCTACTTCTTCTTTTAGCCATACCTTCATTTCCGCGTGAAGGTATGTATTATCAGGTATATTTAGCGACGGAAACATGCTAGAAATATAGTTTACAATCGGAGTAGCATGATGAAAAACGAGAGCATTATGAATAACTGTTTCTTCAACAGTTGGAAAAACAGATTGTAATATCTCTTTACCGTTTTCTAAACAAAATGGAATGACTGATGATGTTGTTTTCGGTAAATCAAATGCGTCTAACATACGGTTACACATTTCAACTATACGAGGTAGTGTAACGCTAGAATTTGTTGTAGCTAAAAGTGTTCCGCTAGGACGAATTACTTTATGGAATCCTTGAATCGTTTTTTCAACATCTTTCACATGGTATAACATATGTCTTGCAATTATTAGGTCATAACAATTTGTTTCGAAAGGAAGTTTACTAGCATCCCCTCGTTTCCATTCTATTAAGTTATTTGTTTTAGCAGCTTCAGCAAGCATAGCTTCGGATTGATCAAACCCGGTTAATGGGCCTTTATGACCATTTGTTTGTAAAAGGGAAAGGAATTTTCCACTAGCGCACCCAACCTCTAATATATTTTCTTCCCCTTGAAGTTGTAAATGTTCAATGACGATCTTATCTAAATCTACGTGTTTTTCTTCGTAATGTGTATGTGTGTCGATGCGTGTTTGTAAATGGTTGCTAACGTTATACTGACGTTTTACATCATTCATTTTGTCACATTCCACCTTTGTGCAAAATTGTTGGATTGCATGTGTTAATACATCTGTTTTCTTTAAACCTTCGTAATGGAGTGCTGATTCAAACCTTTTAAGTAATTTCTCTTCAATTCGAAAATGAATATCTTTTCGTTTTGTCACTGAAATTTCGCCCCTTTGCATCTGTTAGTGAGACTATAGCATGCTTGGAAATTTTGTGTAAATCATTTGTGTACACAAATGGAGGGGATGAAAAAATTGTTTGAATGTGAGTTTAAACTATTGACGATTTAAACGTTTTCATATATTCTTAAATTAAGTAATATTCAAATAATTCAAAAGAAATGAGAGAGTCACATGCTTCTTCAAGGAACACATCGAATTGGTCGTATGGCCATGCTGTTGGCACTTGCGGATGAGAATGAAAGTCCTGTATTATCCATTCCAAAAGGTTGGAAGTATTGTACGGGGAAAGTGGGTTCGATGAATTCGCAAAAGGTTGTCGCAGCAATGGAAACAGCGGCTAAAAGCAACCAAGTTATTGAAACAGATGTTTACAGAGAAACACATGCACTTTATCATGCAATTATGGAAGCTTTGTACGGAGTGACGAGAGGTCAAATTCAGTTAGCAGACGTTCTTCGTACAGTAGGACTTCGTTTTGCGATTGTGCGCGGTACACCATACGACGGAAAAAAAGAAGGCGAATGGGTTGCTGTTGCATTATATGGAACGATTGGTGCACCTGTAAAAGGATCTGAGCATGAGGCGATTGGTTTAGGAATTAATCACATATGATTTGCCCATAGTCTATTAGTTAGAAGGGGGCCTTACTTTTTTAGGACAGAAGTCTGTCTTAAAAAGATAAGGTCCCCTTTTGCCTTTTTAAGGAGGAAAAATGATGATTACGTTAACAGGACATACATTGACAGTTGAAGAAATGAAGAGTTTATTACTGGAAGGAGAAGGTGTAACAGCTTGTCCAACTAGTATGCAAAAGGTAGCGGAGTGCCGCGAAGTAGTTGAGAAAATTGTAGAGGACGGAAAAGTCGTTTACGGAATTACAACTGGATTTGGAAAGTTTAGTGATGTGCTTATCCAAAAAGATGATGTAAAGGCACTTCAACATAATTTAATTCAGTCACATGCATGTGGGATTGGTGATCCATTCCCGGAAGAAGTATCGCGTGGAATGTTAATTTTACGAGCGAACACGATGCTTAAAGGAGTATCTGGTGTTAGGCCGCTTGTTGTAAATATGCTTCTTGAGTTTGTAAACCGTAAAATTCATCCAGTCGTTCCGCAACAAGGTTCACTTGGTGCAAGTGGCGATTTAGCACCTTTATCTCATCTTGCGCTCGTATTATTAGGCGAAGGTGAAGTGTTCTATAAGGGGAAACGCGTTCATGCAATGGTTGCTCTTACAGAAGAAGGGCTTGAGCCAATTGAACTTGAAGCAAAAGAAGGTCTTGCGTTAATTAATGGTACGCAGGCGATGACAGCACAAGGAGTTCTTTCTTATATAGAAGCAGAAGCAACGGCGTATCAAGCTGAACTAATTGCTTCGATGACAATTGAAGGGTTACAAGGCATTATTGATGCATTTGATGAAAATGTTCATAAAGCACGTGGTTATAAAGAGCAAGTGGAAGTAGCGAGCAGAATTCGTGACATTCTTCATGATAGTAAATTAACAACAAAACAAGGAGAACTACGTGTACAGGATGCCTATTCACTTCGCTGTATCCCGCAAGTACACGGTGCTTCTTGGCAAGTTTTAAATTATGTGAAAGAAAAATTAGAAATTGAAATGAATGCAGCAACAGATAATCCGCTTATCTTTGATGGTGGGGAAAAAGTAATTTCGGGCGGGAATTTCCATGGTCAACCGATTGCGTTTGCGATGGACTTCTTAAAAGTAGGAATGGCAGAACTTGCAAATATTTCGGAGCGCCGTATTGAGCGTTTAGTGAATCCGCAATTAAATGATTTACCACCATTTTTAAGTCCAGAACCAGGACTTCAGTCTGGTGCAATGATTATGCAATATGCTGCAGCGTCACTAGTTTCTGAAAATAAAACGTTGGCACATCCGGCGAGTGTAGATTCAATTCCGTCTTCTGCTAACCAAGAAGATCATGTAAGTATGGGAACAATTGCTTCACGCCATGCACATCAGATTATTCAAAATGCAAGACGTGTTCTTTCTATTGAGATGATTTGTGCGATGCAAGCAGCAGAATATCGCGGAATTGAAAACATGAGTACAGTGACGAAGAGCTTCTACCATCAAGGTCGTCAGCAGGTGCCATCTATTAAAAATGACCGTATATTCTCAACAGATATTGAAAATATTGCGCATTGGTTAAAAACGAATTATTCGATAAAAGAAAGATTAGATGTAAACGCAGCACTATAAAATGAGAAAAGGGAGAGATTGAAATGGAAAAAGTACAACAAACAATTCGCGCGCCAAGAGGTACAGAGTTACAAACGAAAGGGTGGGTGCAAGAAGCTGCACTTCGTATGTTAATGAACAATTTAGATCCTGAAGTTGCTGAAAAACCAGAAGAATTAGTTGTATATGGCGGAATTGGCCGTGCAGCTCGTAACTGGGAAAGTTATCAGGCGATTGTAGATTCATTAAAAACGTTAGAAAGCGATGAAACGTTACTTGTTCAATCAGGAAAGCCAGTTGCCATTTTTAAATCACATGAAGATGCACCTCGCGTTTTGTTAGCGAACTCAAACTTAGTACCAAAATGGGCAAACTGGGATCACTTCCGAGAACTAGAGAAAAAAGGTCTTATGATGTACGGACAAATGACAGCTGGTAGCTGGATTTACATTGGAACGCAAGGGATTCTACAAGGAACATATGAAACATTTGGTGAAGCAGCTCGTCAACATTTCGATGGTTCATTAAAAGGTACATTAACACTTACTGCTGGTTTAGGTGGTATGGGTGGTGCACAACCTCTTGCTGTAACGATGAACGGCGGTGTTGTCATTGCTATTGATGTTGATAAGCGCAGCATCGATCGTCGTATTGAAAAGAGATACTGTGATATGTATACAGAATCATTAGAAGAAGCGTTAACGGTTGCGAACGAGTATAAAGAGAAGAAAGAACCGATTTCTATTGGTTTATTAGGAAATGCGGCAGAAATTTTACCAGAACTAGTGAAGCGCAATATTACACCAGACTTAGTTACAGATCAAACATCTGCTCATGATCCATTAAACGGTTATATTCCAGTAGGCTACACGTTAGAAGAAGCAGCGAAACTTCGTGAAGAAGATCCAGAACGCTACGTACAATTATCAAAAGAAAGTATGACAAAACATGTGGAAGCAATGCTTGCTATGCAAGAAAAAGGCGCAATTACATTTGATTACGGAAATAACATTCGCCAAGTTGCTTTCGATGAAGGTTTGAAAAATGCATTCGATTTCCCAGGATTCGTTCCAGCATTTATCCGTCCATTATTCTGCGAAGGAAAAGGACCATTCCGCTGGGTAGCACTTTCTGGTGATCCAGAAGATATTTATAAAACAGACGAAGTAATTTTACGTGAGTTCGCTGATAATGAACATTTATGTAACTGGATTCGTATGGCACGTCAACAAGTTGAATTCCAAGGGCTTCCATCACGTATTTGTTGGCTTGGTTACGGTGAGCGAGCGAAATTTGGTCGCATCATTAATGAAATGGTTGCAAATGGTGAATTATCAGCACCAATCGTTATCGGTCGTGACCATTTAGATTGTGGATCAGTAGCATCTCCAAATCGTGAAACAGAAGCGATGAAAGATGGTAGTGATGCAGTAGCTGACTGGCCAATTTTAAATGCATTAATTAATAGTGTAAACGGTGCAAGCTGGGTATCTGTTCACCACGGTGGTGGCGTTGGTATGGGTTATTCACTTCATGCGGGAATGGTTATCGTTGCAGATGGAACAGAAGCAGCAGCAAAACGAATTGAGCGCGTATTAACTTCTGACCCTGGTATGGGTGTTGTTCGTCACGTGGATGCAGGGTATGACTTAGCTGTGGAAACTGCGAAAGAAAAAGGCGTTAACATTCCGATGATGAAATAAGGAGGAGAAAACATGCTGGACACTTTACTAATAAATATCGGTCAATTACTAACAATGGATCAAGAAGATGGCTTGTTAAGACGGGAAGCGATGAACACGCTTCCTGTTATCGAAAATGGTGCGGTTGGAATTGAAAATGGTGTAATTACTTTCGTTGGAACAGCGGAAGAAGCGAAAGGATTACAAGCGAGAGAAGTTATTGATTGCGGCGGGAAAATGGTTTCTCCTGGTCTCGTTGACCCGCATACTCATCTTGTATTTGGTGGATCTCGTGAAAATGAAATCGCACTAAAACTACAAGGAGTTCCGTACTTAGAAATTTTAGAACAAGGCGGAGGCATACTTTCAACTGTAAATGCAACGAAACAGGCGTCGAAAGAAGAACTTGTTCAAAAAGCGAAATTCCATTTAGACCGTATGCTATCTTTCGGAGTTACTACTGTAGAAGCGAAGAGTGGTTACGGATTAGATGATGAGACGGAATGGAAACAATTAGAGGCAACAGCACAATTACAAAAAGAGCATCCGATCGATTTAGTTTCAACATTTTTAGGTGCTCATGCAGTTCCGAAAGAGTATAAAGGTAGATCGAAAGAATTTTTACAATGGATGTTAGACCTACTACCAGAAATGAAAGAGAAGCAATTAGCGGAGTTCGTTGATATTTTCTGTGAAACAGGTGTGTTCTCTGTAGAAGAATCAAAAGAATTTTTATTAAAAGCGAAAGAGCTTGGCTTTGATGTAAAAATTCATGCAGATGAAATCGACCCTCTTGGTGGTGCGGAAGCAGCGGCAGAAATCGGTGCAGCATCAGCGGACCATTTAGTTGGTGCTTCTGATAAAGGAATTGAAATGCTTGCAAATTCTAATACAGTAGCAACTTTATTACCAGGAACAACTTTCTATTTAAATAAAGAAAGCTTTGCTCGTGGACGTAAAATGATTGATGAAGGTGTTGCAGTTGCGTTAGCTACAGACTTTAACCCAGGTAGCTGTCCAACTGAAAATATTCAGCTTATTATGAGCATTGCGATGCTAAAATTGAAAATGACACCAGAAGAAGTTTGGAATGCCGTAACGGTTAACTCATCATATGCCATTAACCGTGGTGATGTAGCTGGGAAAATTAGAGTTGGTCGTAAGGCAGATTTAGTTTTATGGGATGCTTACAATTATGCTTACGTACCGTATCATTACGGCGTAAGTCATGTGAATACAGTATGGAAGAATGGTAATATTGCATATACAAGAGGTGAACAATCGTGGAGCACGGCCACTATTTAAAGAAAAATGCAAAGTTTATTGATCGTGAAGTGACGAAATGGAGTGAGATGATTAAAGATTGGGAGGAAGGTGTGGAAATATTCGGTGCTGCCTTAATTGGAGCACCCCTTTCTAAACCGTCTATTAGTCATTCAGGAGCGAGTTTTGCGCCAAAAACAATTCGTGCGATGTTAGATGCATATAGCACATATGCAATTACAGAAGAACACGATATGAAAGAAAGTGTCTTATATGATTGCGGCGATATTACGATGCATGTGACGGATATAAAAGAAAGTCATAAACGAATTGCGAAAACAGTTGGGCATGTAACGAAAGTAAACCCGAACGTGATACCAATCGTTCTTGGCGGTGACCACTCGATTAGTTTTCCGAGTATAACAGGTTTTGCAAACAGTAAAGGAAAGGTCGGAATTATTCAATTTGATGCTCATCATGATTTACGTAATTTAGATGATGGAGGCCCGTCAAATGGTACACCATTCCGTAGTTTACTAGAAAATGATGTCATTACTGGAAAACAACTTGTTCAAATTGGAATTCGTAATTTTTCTAATGCACGTGCGTACCATGAATATGCAATAGAGCATGGTGTAACAGTGTATACAATGAAAGACGTACGAGAGCGAGAAATAAAAGATATTATCACGGAAAGTATTGAAGTATTAAGAAATCAAGGTGTGACTTCTATTTATATTTCTCTTGATATGGATGTGCTAGACCAAGCGTTTGCACCAGGTTGTCCAGCAATTGGGCCTGGTGGGATGGATAGTACGACTTTACTAGATGCGATTGAATTCCTTGGTAAAGAATCGCTCGTTCAAGGGATGGATATAGTAGAGATTGATCCAACTCTTGATTTCAGAGATATGACGAGTAGAGTAGCAGCGCAAGTGATTATGAGTTTTCTTTTAGCGAGGGAAACAGTTAGCAAACAGGTTAGTATATAGACGGAAAAGTAGATATTTATTTATGCCTTATCAAAAACACATCACTACTTAAATGTAGTGATGTGTTTTTGTGTTAAAGGAGAATGAATGTGTGTGGAACCGTTAATGGAATTGCGATTTTTATAGTGTATTGTGTAAATTTAATTTCTTGCTTCTGAAGTATTGACTCGTAAAATAATTTTATGATAAAATAAAAATTTTGCTAAAAAACTAAAAGTATGTTAAGCTTGAGAAGGTTACCATATATGGAGGTGGATTATTTGTTTCAAATTGGTGATAATATTGTTTATCCAATGCAGGGAGCAGGTATAATTAAAGCCATAGAAGAGAAGGAAATCTCAGGAGAAAAACAACAGTATTATGTTATAAAAATGTCGGCTAGTAATATGGAACTAATGATTCCAGCAGGGAGAATATTGAATTCGAATATACGACCAGTTACGGATATAACCGCATTAGCACACATAATGGATATTTTTCAACATGGGGAATCAGATAGATTACTTACGTGGAAACAAAGGTATAAATTGAACACTGATAAAATAAAGACGGGTAAAATGCAAGAAGGTGCTGAAGTTGTGCGTGATTTAATGCGTATACAGAAAGAAAAAGCACTTAATGCAAGCGAAAAGAAGATGTTAGATAACGCATATGAATTTTTGATTAGTGAACTGGGATTAATTGAAGGTATCACAGAAAATCAGATAAAAAGCTTTTGTTAAGGTTCATTACAAATAATGTATTATATCCCAAAAAAGATCTTGAATTTTTTGGGAACATAATTATAGAAAATTTATCATTTCAAAGACATTCAACTCTTTCAAACCACTTTTAGAGCATTACCTCTATTGTTATTACTACAATCAAATCCATTTTTATTTTTTAATTTCATTTATGAATGTTCGAAGTTTAATTGAATACTTCGATAAAATAGTTACTTGATTTTTGCAATCCTGATTCACACTGGCACGGACGAGGAGCCGTAAGGATGAAAGAGAGGTAGGGCTTTCATTGTTTTAGGTATATAAGTTATTATTTTTAGAAGAATACTGAACCATTTTCACTTCTATTGATAAGGTGTTTTTTATTAAAGAGATAAACGAATTGACAGCCATATATGGTCAACAAAAAAGGTTTCCTCCTAAGGAAACCTTTTTAATATTATTTGCAGCGTTTTGTTTTTGAATATTCGAATTTTTTGTTATAAAGTCGTAAAAATTGACGTTACTATCTAAAAGTAAGTATGATGCGATTATAGTAAGATTTTTTAGGGGGGAAGAAAAATGACAAGTTCAAGTAATAAAGCAGCGAGTATTTATGAAGGAACAAATGTAAATGCTGGGGGATTTTTTGAAAACGTTGAAGAAACAAAGTTGTTTGATCCAATTCAAGTTGGAGCTTGGTCTCTTCGTAAT
Organism: Bacillus sp. 007/AIA-02/001; assembly: GCF_004634455.1. Taxonomy (NCBI): domain Bacteria; kingdom Bacillati; phylum Bacillota; class Bacilli; order Caryophanales; family Bacillaceae; genus Bacillus; species Bacillus sp. 007/AIA-02/001. The sequence goes on along the minus strand of NZ_SEIY01000009.1, from coordinate 143,286 downwards.
CGTATAGTGATGGCACCGATGACAAGATGCTTTGCAGATAATGAGACTGGAGTAGTTGGTGCTGATGTAGTGGAGTACTACAGAAAACGTGCTGCGGATGGAATTGGACTAATTATTACAGAAGGAATTGTCATTAGTCCGAGAGCAAAAGGAAACCCAGGAGTACCAGGTATTTATACACAAGAACAAATCGATTCTTGGAAACCTGTTACAGAGGCAGTACATAAAGAAGGCGGGACGATTATTGCTCAAATATGGCATGTTGGGCGTATGAGTCATCATGAAATAATTGGTGGTCAAATGCCACAAGCACCATCGGCTATCGCTGCAGAGGGAAATGTTCCACGCTTTCGTAAACCGTTTGATACGCCAGAAGCAATGACGTTAGAAGAAATACAAGAAGTGATCGGTCAATACGCACAAGCTGCGAAAAATGCGATCGAAGCTGGATTTGATGGAGTAGAAATTCACGGTGCACACGGATATTTAATCGATCAATTTACGTATGAGTTTGCGAATAAGCGAACAGATAAATATGGCGGTGATTTAAAACAAAGGTTAACGTTTATGAAAGAAGTAACGGCGGCTGTAATAGAAGCTGTTGGAGCTAATAAAACACTTCTTCGTTTCTCTGCTTTCAAAGGTGATAATCCTACTTATATGTGGGAAAATCCTGAGTTTGCAATTGAAACGTTCATAAATATGTTTAAAGAGGTTGGGTTAACGATGATCCATCCTTCAACGATGAATTATACGCAAGAGATTGCTGACGGAAAGAATTTTCATCAACTAGTAAGAAAATATTGGGATGGTACGATTGTTGGGGTTGGTAATTTAAATCCGAAAGAGGCCGAAGAAGCGTTGCAAGAAGGAACGATTGATGTAGCGGCATTCGGAAGACCGTTAATTGCTAATCCAGACTTTGTTCATCGAATTAAACACGCTGAAAGTTTAGTTGAATATGACGCGAAAGAGCATCTTGCTACGTTAGTATGAATAAAGATAAAAGGAGAGCACATCGAGTGTTCTCCTTTTATTATGGAATTTCATAGGGGGAAGCGGGATGAGTGAAACGCTACTCGTTATTATTAGTATATTACTATTTTTAATGTTGCTTTTAATCGTCTTTTTTATCATTACATTTTTTATAAAAAAACGAACACACCATTCTATTTTAAAATTACATCCGTACTTAGGAAGAATGCGCTACTTACTGGAAAAGATAGGGCCTGAATTTCGACAATATTGGTTTGATCATGATACGGATGGAAAGCCTTTCTCACGTTATGATTTTCAAAGTGTTATGTTTTTAGCGAAATATCGCTCTGAAATACTTGGTTTTGGATCAAAACGAGATTTTGAAGCTTCTGGATATTATATTGCTAATACATTATTTCCGATATTAACTGAGGAATTAAGTGTGAATCTCACGCAAGAGCGGGAAGGTAAAAAGTACGTGATTCATAAAGAAGGGTTATTTTCAAGAAGAGAAAAATTGACAGCGGATACAACGAATCTTTGGCTGTACGAAGAAGATGATGCAATTATAGTCGGTGAGAACCGTAAATATCCGTGGAAGCTACATGGCATGTTTGGTGCATCTGCGACTTCTTACGGTGCGATTGGAGAAAATTATATTTTAGCGAGTGGTTTTGGAGCAAAAATGGCAGGCGGATCGTGGATTAATACGGGTGAAGGTGGCGTTATTCCAGAACATTTACACACAGGAGCGAGTATCGTTGCGCAAATTGGTCCAGGGTTATTTGGATACCGTGATGAAGACGGTAATTTTTCAATGGGAAAATTCATGGAGAAAGCGAAAGAAAGTAATATTAGAGCATTCGAATTGAAATTTGGGCAAGGTGCTAAAATACGTGGTGGTCATTTAGAGGGACAAAAAGTAAATGAGAAAATTGCTTTTGTTCGCAACGTCCGAAAGGGAGAGACGATTAATTCACCGAATCGATTTTCATTTTTAAAGAATGCAGCGGATACACTTTGTTTTATTCAACAGTTGCAAGAAAACAGCGGTAAACCAGTTGGAATGAAAATTGTAATTGGTCAGCAGGAGCCTTTGGAAGATTTAATAAAAACAATGAAAGAACTAAACATTTACCCAGATTTTATTACAATCGACGGTTCAGAAGGCGGGTCAGGGGCAACGTATAAATCGATGGCAGATTGTATGGGACTGCCGCTTATTCCAGCATTACTTACATTTATTGATACAGCAAACCATTATGGTGTCCGTAACAAGTTTAAAGTATTTGCATCGGGTAAATTAATCACACCAGATAAAGTGGCGATTGCTTTAGCGATTGGGGCGGATGCTGTAAGTTCAGCCCGTGGGTTTATGATGGCAAGTGGCTGTATTATGGCCCTTCAATGTAATTCTGGTCAATGTCCATCTGGTGTAGCTACGACGAATCCGCATTATCAAAAAGCGTTAGATCCGTATGAGAAGAAGTGGCGAGTCATGAATTATATTATTAGTATGAGATATAGTTTATTTTCATTAGCGGCAGCGGCGGGAGTGAAGAGCCCGCGCCATTTAACTAGAGAGCATATTGTGTTTAAAGACGAGGTGGGGAGAGTAGTTCCTCTTTCGGAATTGTTTCCTATAGTAAATCAAACCTAAAAGTATATTTGATGTGTAAGATTTTTTAGAGGAATAATTATATTTTTGGAAAAATTAGGAGTATAATAGGGGAGTATTTTTGAAAATGACTATTTTTAGGGAGAGATTCACTTGCAGCAAGGTTCGTACAGTATTACAATTTTTTTACTCGTCATAGGGCTCGTTATATTTAGACGCATGCGCTCTATGAATCGACCAATTAATAATAAAGGAAGACGACTACTATTGCCATTATTCTTCTTATTACCAGGTTTTTCTTTATACGCAGCAGCTATACAACTTGCTGGTTGGCAAATTGGTATAGCTGCTGGGATCGGACTGTTATTGTCAATTCCACTTATTATTTTAAGTGGGTATGAAGTCAGAGAAGATGGTCAAATTTATGCAAAAAAAAGTATCGCTTTTATTGCTACATTTTTAGTTATCGTTCTTTTACGTGCTTATTTTAGAAGACATTTACAAGGTCTAGATCCAAAGTCAATCGGCATTCTTTTCTACACTCTTGCGGTTTGTTATATAGTACCTTGGCGTATTGGATGCTATATGAAATTTCGTAAAGTATATGTAGAGAAAGCAAAATTTGAGACGTCAATAAGCTAAAAGTCATACATTTGTATGGCTTTTAGTTTTTAAAATTTATCGGGTAAAGGAATGAAAATAAGGTGTGAAAAAACACTCTTTAATTTTCTGAATATTATTACTTTAATTTCTTGAAAAATCATTGTAATCCACTGGGATAAAGGCGTTTATAAAGGTTTTCACATGTAATGAAAAGTGCTCGTTCACTTGAAAGAACAAAAAATGTTTGTTAAGGTAGGGAACCATAAGTGAAAACAAGAAAAATGAAAGTAAGGACTTATTGACAATAAAAAATAAGTAACTTATAATAAATCTTGAGTTCGAGATAAATAATGTTCATAATGAAAATTTATTATGGTTATAAATCGAACAAATTTTTTTTGTGAATTATCTTGAATTCGAGATAATTCAATAGGTTAGACGCCGATACGTAATTTTTTGATTAATATCTCGAATTCGAGATAAAATTATAATGACGGATTTTACTTTGTAGCATGGACAAAATGAATAATGAATTTAAATGTAAAAGAATTTTTATAATGAAATAAAAAAGGAGTGGAAGAAATGGAAAAGAAAACAATGGGAATCCATCATATTACAGCGATTGTAGGGCATCCACAAGAAAATGTAGACTTTTATGCTGGTGTATTGGGGTTACGTTTAGTGAAACAAACAGTGAATTTTGATGATCCAGGTACGTACCATCTTTATTTTGGAAATGAAGGAGGAAAGCCTGGAACAATTATTACGTTTTTCCCATGGGCAGGTGCTCGTCAAGGTATTATTGGAGATGGTCAAGTAGGAATTACGTCTTACGTTGTACCAAAAGGTGCAATGGAGTTTTGGGAAAATAGATTAGAAAAATTCGATGTTTCGTATACAAAAATGACTCGTTTTGGAGAGCAGTATTTAGAATTTGATGATCCGCATGGTTTGCATATAGAATTAGTTGAAAGAGAAAAAGGCGAATTAAATAATTGGAGTTTTGGAGAAGTTACACCAGAAGTAGCAATTAAAGGGTTTGGAGGTGCTGTTCTTTTATCTACACAGCCTCAAAAAACAGCTGAATTGTTAGAACATATTATGGGTCTTGAGAAAATTGGAGAAGAGGGTGAATTTGTTCGATTCCGTTCTTCTGCTGACATTGGAAATATTATTGATTTGAAATTATCAACAATCGGTCGTGGCCAAATGGGCGTTGGCACAGTTCATCATATTGCCTGGAGAGCGAGTGACGATGCTGATCAGCTAGACTGGAAAGAGCATGTGTCGCGTTTTGGATATCACGTAACTCCTGTACAAGATCGAAATTATTTTAACGCGATTTATTTTAGAGAACATGGTGAAATCTTATTTGAAATTGCAACAGATCCTCCTGGTTTCGCTCATGATGAATCGTTAGAGACGATGGGTGAGGAATTAAAGTTACCGGAACAATATGAACAACATAGAAAACAGATTGAACAAACGCTTTTACCATTTGAAGTGAGAAATTTAGATTAAAGTGATTGAAGGGGGAACAGGATTATGATGAAACATGTTTTTCAAAAAGGAAAAGATACGTCAAAACCAGTGTTGTTATTACTTCATGGTACAGGTGGTAATGAATTAGATTTACTACCACTTGCAGAAATAGTTGATCCGGAAGCGTCGGTATTAAGCGTTAGGGGAAATGTGTTAGAGAATGGGATGCCGCGTTTCTTCCGCCGATTAGCAGAGGGCATTTTTGATGAAGAGGATTTAATTTTCCGTACGAAGGAATTAAATGAATTTTTAGATGAAGCGGCTAAAGAATATAAATTCGATAGAAATAACATTGTAGCTATCGGTTATTCGAATGGGGCAAATATCGCAGCAAGCTTATTATTCCATTACGAAAATGCATTGAAAGGTGCTGTACTTCATCACCCAATGGTACCAAGAAGAGGAATGCAATTAGCAAATTTAGCAGGGAAATCTGTATTTATTGCTGCTGGGACAAATGATCCAATTTGTTCATCAGCAGAGTCAGAGGAATTGAAGATACTATTAGAAAATGCAAACGCGAATGTAACAATGCATTGGGAAAATCGAGGGCATCAATTAACGATGGGTGAAGTAGAAAAAGCAAAAGAGTGGTATGACAAAGTATTTTAAAAAAGAAGCATCTGCTAACGATTAGCAGATGCTTCTTTTTTATTTAAGACTGGATTGCAAGATGAGATGAAGAAAGTGGTAGCTCAATATCAACAATTGTACCTTTATTTAATTCGCTTGAAATGTGTAATTTACCATGATGTTCTTCAATTATTTTGTAACACATCATTAATCCTAGTCCTGTGCCTTTTTCTTTTAAACTATAAAAAGGTTCGCCTAGACGGGAGATACGATCTTCTGGAATGCCACAACCTTCATCGATAATTCGTATTAAGATGAAATTATCCTCTAATGGTTTTGTTTGGATGAAAATATTTCCGCCATTTGGCATCGCTTCTATCGCATTTTTTAATATGTTTATAAAAACTTGTTTTAATTGGTTACCGTCACATTGAATATCATATACGTAATCAAAATGATCCATGATGATATGAACGCTATGCATAATTGCAGTCGGTAAAATAAATGTAACTACCTCTTCAATTAAAGTTTGTATGTTACAAGTTTGGATAGATAATACTTGTGGCTTAGACATCGCCATAAATTGACTCGTGATGGATTCCATTTGTGAAATCTCACTTAACATAACATCGATATACCATTTTTGCTCCTCATTTATTTCAGGGAGGAGCAATGTTAGAAAACCCTTTAGGGAAGTGAGTGGATTCCGAATTTCATGGGCAATTCCAGCTGTCAGTTGTCCGACTACTGCGAGCTTCTCAGATTTTCGTAGTAACTTTTCAGTTTCTTTTAGCTCAGTAACATCTCTCCCCATCACGATAAGACCTTTGCGAGAACCATCAGGATGATAAAGCGGAACTTTTGATATACTTAAGATTAAATCGAAATCATCTCTATGTATAATAAATTCCTCGCCATGAAGAATTTGTCTTTGTTGCCATGCTAGTTCATCGACTTCTTCACAATGTAAAAAAGCTTCTCGGTATGCTTCATTATATTGAATGAGTTCGCTATCTTTTTTCCCGTGGTAAGGTACATGATGGAAGTTGAAGCAAGAAAGTGCGTAGTCATTTGCCTCAAGCCAGCGCCCTTCATGATCTTTAAATATAACAAACGCAGGCATGGAGTTTACTAATGTACGTAATCTCTTCTCACTTTCTTTTAGCATATTCTCAATTCTTTCTGATTTTTCAAGTGGCTTCATAATAGCGTATACACCAGTAAGACGATTTTGAACAAAGATAGGAACTAGTTTTGTCACAACATCTAATAAGAATCCATTTTTATGATAAATAGATAAGATATACTCTTGTTGATTATCCGCTTCAGTATTCTTTATATTTTGTAATACTTGCTCAGAAATATGGGCTCCTAAAATAGAGGTAATATTTTTCTGTTCTAATTCTAAAGAAGTGTAACCTAATATTCTTTCGGCAGAAGGATTTATATGTAGAATAACTCCTTCTAAGTTTAATGAAATAATACTATCAGGATTATGTTCGAACAGAGATGCGTACATTTCTGTTAATGAACGATCTTGTATATGGTTTCGCAAACGTCTAGAAATGTTCGGATGACGTTTTTTTTGAGTTGGTGAATATTTTTTACGACTCATAATAGTTCCTCCGTACAAATAGCATCTAAAAAGATTTGTCTATTCATAACTATAATATAGATGTGATGTGTATTTCTATAAAAAATGGAAGTTATAGAATAAATTTTGTTTTTTTATTTTTTTTGCAAAGTGAATGCAGGATGGTAATAAGGGGAGCTTATATTGTTTTATAACCCTTTTGTAAGTTACAGACGGCTGTTTTCCGTATAACATTAGGGTAGAGGAGGGGGAGAGAAAATGAAAAATTATATTCAAGGGATTGATCACGTGCAAGTAGCTGCACCTGTAGAGTGTGAAGAAGAGGCGCGTGATTTTTATGGGAATAAAATTGGTATGGTAGAAATTCCAAAGCCAGAAGAGTTGAAAAAACGAGGTGGATGTTGGTTTAAATGTGGAAATCAAGAAATCCATATTGGTGTCGAGCGGAACTTTACACCAGCTAAAAAGGCTCATCCAGCTTTTTATGTGAATGAAATTAATGAATTTAAGCAAACACTTATAGAGCAAGGTGTAAAAGTGATTGATGATTATGCACGGCCAGATGTAATTCGATTTTACGTATCAGACCCGTTTGGAAACAGAATTGAATTTATGCAAAATAAAGACTAGGTGTATTCCCACCTAGTCTTTAACTTCTTCTGAAAAGTCCTAACACTTCTACAGTTTCTGTAATATTAACGAATGCATTCGGGTCAATTTCAGAAATTGTAAGTTTCATACTTGCTAATTCTTCACGAGAAACGACCGTCATAAGTACACGCTTTTTCTCGCTTGAATAAGCGCCTTCGCCATCAAGTAACGTTATTCCACGTACAACAGTTGAAAGAAGCTGTTTTTTCATTTTTTCTGCTTCATTTGTTACAATCATAAGTGTAACTTTACGATGTTTTGTATGAACAGCATCAATTACTTTACCAGTTACATAAATTGAAAGTAAGCTTGTAAGTGCAACATCCCAGGTGAAGAAGAATCCTGCGATTATTACAACGACTGCATTTAAAATAATAAGGAATCCGCCAAGTTTAATGTCTCGCTTGCGGGATAAAAGCATACCGATAATATCAAATCCACCAGTGGATCCATTACAGTTAAAAACAAGACCAATACCAGCTCCGGCGATGACACCTCCGAAGATAGAAGATAACAATGGATCTGTTGCTACGACTTTTACTGGAACGTAGTATAATGCAACAGATAATACAACTACAGAGACAACTGTGTTAAAAATTACTTTTTTTCCAAGGCCTATGTACCCTAAAATAAGGATAGGTAAGTTTAATACAAAGTTAATAATGCCTGTGTTTACAGGGGTTACAATCCCTAAAATAATAGCAATTCCGCCAATTCCACTACTTAAAATTTTGTGGGGGATAAGGAAAAGATTAAAGGCAACCGCAATAATAATAGAACCGATAATAACACCAAGGAATCTGACCATTTCTTTCCCGTCCTTCACTGAAAAATTCATATTATTTCAAGATTATATATGATATTGAAAGTTTTGGGTAAAAACAGTTTATTTTGGTAAATTAGATTAATCGAAAGAATTTGAGTATTTTATCATTTGAAAGGGGATACAGTTGTGAAGATAAAAACATATCAACAGAAAAGCCCGTTGAAGCAAGAATGTGAGGATTCTTATTTTTGTAATAAAGATAAAAAGATTTATGGTGTATGTGACGGTGCAACACCACTTGTCCCGTTTCGTGATGAAAATGGACATAATGGAGCATACATCGCTTCGCATTTATTTGCAAATTATTTTACTGCATTACGAGAGAATCATAGTTTACAATTTGCAGTTGCCAAAGCAAATGAAGCATTACAAAGCAAAATGTTAGAATATGAAGTAGACACGAGAAAAAAAGAGCATTTGTGGTGCACATGTATCGCGGCAGTTCAAATAGTTGGTGAGAAAATTGAATATGCGCAGCTTGGGGACTGTATGATTGTCGCAACTTTTCAAAATGGAACGATGCAAGTATTAACGAAAGACACAGTTGAAGGAATTAGTAAACGAGCAAAAAGGAAGAGGGAAGAAGATCGTAAGAAAGGTTTATCTGTGCCGGAAGAACCTGTTTTTCAAGATGTTCGAGAACAATTAAAGTACAATCGTTATCTTGCAAATATGCCAAATGGTTACTCAGTTGCAAATGGAATGAAAGAAGCGATACATTATTTACAACATGGTGAATTACATACAGATGAAGTGAGTGGAATTTTTATTTGTTCAGACGGGTTATTTCACCCAGATTGGTCATTAGAACAAACTGTTGCATATATAAGAAAGAATAGTATAAATGAATATGTAGCAATCATTGAAGAGCTAGAAGCGGAAAAGAGAATAAGGCCAGATGATAAAACGATTATTATGATTGATTTTTAAGAGGAGGCAGTTCAAATGGAAATTAAATATGTCAATCTAACATTTCAAGATGAATTAGTTCCTTTAGAAAAAGTAAATCAACTGATTATCCACCATACAGCTGAAGATGGATGGGACGTGTATAAAACGCATGAATTTCATCAAACTGTAAGAGGGTGGAGCGGGATTGGTTACAACTATTTTATCGAAAAGGACGGAACTGTAGTGGAAGGGCGAGGTTTACATATTGGAGCGCACGCGAAAGACCATAACCGCCATACAATTGGAATATGTATGACGGGAAATTTCGATAAATACGATCCAACTCCTGCACAAGTGAATGCATTATATTCTTTATGCAAAATGTTTATGAAGCAATTTGCTATAAAGAAAGAAAATATACTAGGTCATAGGGAGTTAGAAGGAGTTACAAAAAGCTGTCCTGGTAATCGTTTTTCTATGGTAGAGTTAAGGAAGATATTATCTTAAATATAGAGGAGTAACAACGATGATGAATATAAAAATACCAAATGATAAAAAAGAAGAACTTGTAGCGCAAATTCAGCAATTTTTCGTTGAAGAAGATTTAGATGAAATTGGACGTTTCCAAGCAGAGCGTTTAATAGAAGAAATGGTTAAATTAGTTGGACCATTTGCATACAATCAAGCAATTGGAGATGCAAGAAAGCTTGTAAGTGAGAAATTAACGAATATCGAAGAAGATTTATACGTGTTAGAGAAGAATGAAGGAAAATAAAAAAAGAGCCGATGGGCTCTTTTTTTATTTGATTGATAGCAAAAAAACATAGGGAAAACACGGAAAAGACATTGAAAATACACCTTTTATTTTTAGAATATTCTTAGTTTTAAAATACTTCAGAAAGGAAGATTGTAATGAGATTAACGCCAAGAGAAATTGATAAACTGCTAGTAGTTGTTGCGGCTGATTTAGCTTATCGACGAAAGGAGAGGGGGCTTAAGTTAAACTATCCAGAAAGTATCGCTATTATTACGTATGAAATTTTGGAAGGAGCAAGAGATGGTAAAAATGTAGCGGAATTAATGGAACTTGGAAAAACCATTTTAAGTGCTGAAGATGTTATGGATGGTATTGCAGACATGATATCAGATATTCAAGTTGAGGCAACTTTTCCTGATGGAACAAAATTAGTAACTATTCATCAGCCAATTCATTAAAGGAAGTGAATGTTATGATTCCAGGGCAATATATCCTTGCGAAAGAAGACATAGTATGTAATGGAAATAAAAAAGCAATGAAAGTCAAAGTGATAAATCAGGGAGATAGACCCATTCAAATTGGATCTCATTACCACTTTTATGAAGTGAATGAGGCGTTAAAATTCAATCGCAGTGTAGCAATTGGACAACATTTAAATATTCCAGCAGGTACAGCGGTAAGATTTGAGCCTGGAGATGAAAAAACGATTGAACTAGTTCCATATTCAGGGGAACAAGAAGTATATGGATTTAAAAATAAAGTGGATGGCGATATTCAATCTTACACAAAAAGAGGGAGATAGCATGAGTTTTAAGATGTCACGTAAACAATATGCTGATTTATATGGTCCAACTACAGGAGATTCTATTCGTTTAGCGGATACACAATTATTCGCACATGTTGATCGAAATGCCACTGTATATGGTGATGAAGCTGTCTTTGGTGGAGGAAAATCAATTAGGGATGGTATGGGACAAAATTCACAACTTACAAGAGAACAGGGGGTTGTGGATGTTGTTATTACGAATGCAATTATTATTGATTATACGGGAGTATATAAAGCGGATATTGGTATAAAAGATGGGAAGATTTCAGCAATTGGTAAGAGTGGTAATCCTTCAGTTATGGATAATATTGATATCATCATTGGAACATCAACGGAAGTAATTTCTGGTGAGCGGAAAATCGTTACAGCTGGAGGTATTGATACACATGTGCATTTCATATCCCCACAACAAATTGATACGGCATTGGCTTCAGGTATAACAACTTTAATTGGTGGGGGAACAGGACCGGCAGAAGGGACTAAGGCAACTACAATAACACCTGGATCTTGGAATTTAAGGAAAATGCTAGAAGCAGCAGAAGCTTTTCCTATAAATCTTGGATTTTTAGGGAAAGGAAATAGTTCAAGTTTACCTGCCCTGGAAGAACAAATATTTGCAGGGGCTATCGGATTGAAAATCCATGAAGATTGGGGAGCAACTTCGTCAGCAATTAATCACTCGTTACAGATTGCTGATAAATATGATATTCAAGTCGCTATTCATACGGATACGTTAAACGAATGTGGTTTTGTGGAAGAAACGATAAAAGCTATTGATAATCGTGTTATTCATACGTACCACACTGAAGGAGCTGGAGGTGGGCATGCACCAGATATTATAAAGATTGCTGCGCTGAATAATATTTTACCATCATCAACGAACCCGACCTTGCCATATACAGTGAATACGCTGGATGAACATTTAGATATGCTCATGGTATGTCATCATTTAAAAGCGAATATTCCAGAAGATGTAATGTTTGCAGATTCAAGGATTCGAAAAGAAACAATCGCGGCAGAGGATATTTTGCAAGATTTAGGGGTTTTCAGCATGATTAGCTCTGACCCACGGGGGAGGGGAGGGGTGGGAGAGTTTATTATTCGAAATGGGAAAACCGCCGATAAAATGAAAAAGCAGATTGGTAGTTTAGAGGGAGATAAAGAATATAACGATAATAATAGAATTCAACGTTATATAGCTAAGTATACAATTAATCCAGCTATTACACATGGGATTTCAGAATACGTGGGCTCTATTGAAATAGGAAAGTATGCAGACCTTGTAATATGGGATCCACAATTTTTCGGTGTTAAGCCAGATATGGTTTTGAAAAACGGAATGGTAGTGATGGCATTAATGGGAGACGAGAATGCTTCAATTCCTACCCCACAACCATATTATGAAAAAAAGATGTTTGGTGCATATGGAAAAGCAGTACAGTCAAGTTCGATTACATTTGTATCGAAAGTAGCTTATGAGAATAATATTAAAGAAAAATTAGGTTTAAATAAAGTTGTATTACCTGTTAAAAATACGAGAGAGATTTCGAAGCAAGATATGAAGCTAAATAATGCAACACCAGAAATTGAAGTAGATCCGCAGACATATGAAGTTAAAGTTGATGGACAAGTAATCACGTGTGAAGCAGTAGATGTACTACCTATGGCTCAAAGATATTTTTTATTTTGATATAACGGGGGAGATAAAATGATTATTGAAAAAATTAATAACAACGTATGCAATATGAATGATTTCTCAAACACAAAAAAGCATCTTGATAAGATATTAATTTCTAGTGAGCTTTTACTGAAGAGAGTTCAGAAATTATATTCAGAATCTGGTTTTGAAATTGGGGTGTCTTTAGATAGTGGAGAAACATTAAAGAACGGTGATATTTTATATGAAGATGAAAATCGAATTGTGTATATTGAAGTATTACCAGAAGAGGTAATTGTAATTACTCCAAAATCAATAAAAGAAATGGGGATTATTGCTCATAACTTAGGGAATAGACATTTACCAGCACAATTCGATGAAGGGTGCATGATTTTGGCGAACGACTACTTAGTAGAAGATTTACTTAAAAAGGAAGGTGTTCCTTATCAAAAGGAAAATAGAGTATTACCAAAACCGTTCAAGCATGCTTCGCACAAACATATTTAACCTACTTAACCTACTCCAAATTAGTGATTCGAACTTCCCAACAGGAAGTTTTAGTCACTCTTTTGGATTAGAAACATTTATTCAAGAGGGACAAGTTACAAATAAAGACGGGTTTTTCAAATGGGTTAATCGATATGTAAAAGTCCAATTAACATACACGGACGGCTTAATTTGCAAATATACTTACGAAGCCATTAAGAATAATGAGGGAGAACAAATTACATTTTTAGATGATTTAATAACAGCACAAACATTGCCTTTTGAATGTAGAAAAGCAAATAGAATGATTAGTAAAAGTACTTCTAAATTATTGTGTGAATTGTTCTCGTTTGTAAATTTAAATATATATAAAGAAAATATTATGGGTAATAAATTACAAGGTCATCCGAGTATTGTATACGGAATATTAGGGGCGGAATTGAAAATGACAATAGAAGAAACGCTCTTAGTTTTCTTATACTCAAGTGTTGGAAGTATAATTCAAAACGGTGTGAGAGCCATTCCTCTTGGACAAACAGATGGTCAAAAACTATTACAAGAATGCCATGAATTAATCTGCGAATCTATTGATAGAATTCAAATACTTTCATTAGAAGATTTTGGATTGAATGATCCTGAATTCGAAATAAATCAAATGCAACATGAAGATGTAAATGTAAGGGTCTTCATGTCATAGGGAGGAAGAATAAAATGATAAAGCCTATTAAAATTGGTATCGGTGGCCCCGTAGGTGCTGGGAAAACCATGTTAGTTGAAAAGTTAACAAAACATCTAAATACAGATTATGAAATTGCAGCAATTACAAACGATATTTATACGAAAGAAGATGCAAAGATTTTATTGAAAACAGGTGTTTTATCAGAAGATAGAATTATTGGTGTAGAGACAGGGGGGTGCCCGCATACAGCAATTCGAGAGGACGCTTCTATGAATTTTGAAGCAATTGAAGAACTCATGATTAGACATAATAATTTAGATATTATTTTTATTGAAAGCGGGGGTGATAATTTAGCTGCCACATTTAGTCCGGAGCTAGTGGATTTTTCAATTTATATTATTGATGTGGCACAGGGAGAAAAGATTCCGCGTAAAGGTGGACAAGGAATGATCAAATCTGATGTATTTGTAATTAATAAAACGGATTTGGCACCTTATGTAGGAGCTAATCTTGGAGTTATGGAGCAGGATACGAAAAATTACCGACATAATAAACCATACTTTTTTACAAATTTGAAGGATGAGGAAGGTTTACAAGAATTAATAAATTGGATGAGACAGAACATTATGTTAGAAGGACTGAAAAAATGAAATCCCCTACAGGTGTCTTAAACATTGATATGATGGAAAAGAGACATAAAACCGTACCTATTAAGGTTTATCATAAAGATGCCTTAAAAGTAACGCAGCCAATATATTTGGATGAGTATGGTAGAGCATATTACTATATTATGAATTCTGGTGGAGGCTATTTAAAAGGAGATTTCTATTCTATAAATATAAATGTTGGTAAAGATGCGAAAACATATATAACAAGCCAATCAGCAACGAAAGTTTACAAGACTCCAAATAGTTATGCTTTGCAAGAATTGAATTTTTATATTGGTGAGAATGCTGTTATGGAGTATTTACCAGACCCGTTAATTATGTACAAGGATGCAGCATATAAGCAAAAAACAAATATATATATGCAAAATAATTCTACATTGATTTTATGCGATTCAGTTACGCCTGGTTGGTCGCCAAATATGGAGAAGTTCACATACCAATATTTTGATTCGTTAACAAAAATATATATGGAAAATAAACTTGTAGTATACGATCATTTATTGCTAAACCCTTTCAAAGAGTCGTTAGATCAAATGGGAATATTAAATCAATATTCCCATTATGGTACTTTCATAGTTATTAATGAGAACATTACAAATGATTTAATTGCAACATTGAAAACATCACTTTCTAACACTAACAATATGAAAATTGGAATATCTTCTATACCATGTAAAGGCTTTGTCATTCGCATACTTAGTCATAATACTGAGGATATGGAGTCTATATTTTTTCAGTGTCATCGTTTTGTTAGAGAGAATTGTCTACATGAAGAATTAACATCCTATCGAAAATATTAAGTAGGAGAAGGGGATACTATGACTAATGTGGGATTATTGTTTGTCGGTGCAGTTCTATTTATGAATTCACTAGCAGCTTTTAAACTTATTGATAGCAAAAGTGTAGGATACTTTAATTTATTTGTAGGGGCATTACAAACTTTGACACCATTATATTTATTATTTACAGGAAGTCAATCCGATGAGTGGACTATCCTATCTAATGGAACTATTTTTTTATTTGGTTTTACTTATTTATATGTTGGTCTTACGAATATATTAAAACTTGATTCTTCAGGTGTAGGTTACTATTCTCTTTGGGTTGCTATCATTGCAACGGTTATGGGAATTGTGAATCAATTACATGAGAGTGGTAGTTTGCAAAGTACAATAATTTGGTTCTTTTGGGCATTCCTTTGGTTTTTATTTTTCCTACAAGATGGATTGAAAAAGAAGATTCATATTTATGTAGGTATTGTTTGCTTCATTGAATCTTGGATTACTGCAACAGTACCAGCTCTGTTAACACTTACAAATCATACCGACGTGTTAAATAATTTTGTAATTATTTTAGCGACTATTATAACGATTTTAGTTTTTATTATGGCACTTTTCTTTTTCAAGAGTATTCAATTTAAAGTAGAAAGGGTTAGTAACTATGTGGAAAAGTGAACTGAAAAAGGCAACCAACTTTTTTGTTATTATTATATTTCTTCATGTGCTTGGAATTTTATTATTATTAACGGCGCTATATAAAGGTAATAGCATAATCGGAATGGCTATTATTGCATATTCTTTAGGGTTGCGTCATGCGTTTGATAGTGATCATATTGTCGCAATTGATAATACTGTTCGGAAATTAATTGAAAAAGGTAAAAACTCACAGGGGGTGGGATTTTACTTCTCATTAGGACACTCTACGGTAGTATTTGCGATGATTGTATTAATTGCTTTAATTGGAAAAACGGCAAAACATGGAATGGAGAGCTTTTCAACTATAGGCGGTATTATCGGTACAATCGTTTCTAGTACATTCCTTATCATTATTGGTCTTACCAATCTGTTGTACCTTATTAAAGTGTTGAGAAGCCACGAGGACAAACAGCCAGAAAATTTAGGGTTTATATATCGTTTCACACAGCGCTTATTTACGTTTATTGATAGTCAGAAGCAATTGTATATAATCGGTTTTTTATTTGGACTTGGTTTTGATACAGCGAGTGAAATTGGATTAATTGCTCTTTCTACAGTAACTGCAACAAGTCAATCTATTCCACTTGTAAGTATATTTGCTTTCCCCGTTTTGTTTGCTGCCGGAATGTCATTAATGGATACATTAGATAGTACATTCATGAATACGAATTATAAGTGGGCAATGGAAAATAGTCGAATAAGAAATTCATATAATGTATTAATTACCTCAATATCTGTTATTACGGCTTTTTTAATAGGGGGATATCAACTATTATCTTTGCTTATTGAAAGCTATAATTTACAGGGCCCGTTTTGGAATCTCATACAAGTAGTTAATTTTGATTATCTGGGTATATGTCTTGTTGCATTCTTTATTATTTCTCTTATTGTTTTTGTTGTATGGAATAGAAATGCCTTTAAAGAACCGCTTACAAAGAGCATAGAGAAATAAAAATATATCATATGTCATTTGGTTCATTATGTATATAAAGTAAAATAAAAAACACGTTAGATGAAAATTCATCCAACGTGTTTTTTATTATTTATGTTCCTTATATTCATGTACTTTTTCTTTCGCATTACCAACTGTATCTTTAGCAGTGCCTTTCACCTTATCCCATTTTCCTTCAGCTTGTAATTTCTTATTGTCAGTTACTTTCCCGACAACTTCTTTTACTTCGCCCTTTACCTTATCGATGGCACCTTCTACTTTTTCTTTTAAACCGTGTTCGTGCTTAGTCATACATTTCTCCTCCTTGTAGTTTGATTAGAATTTTCTTTTCATAGTGCAAGTTGAATGATGTATCTAGTAATATCGTAACAAATTTAGTTTGAATATTCAAATGATTAACGGGATAGAAAAGGAATTGTCATAAAATGTTTAAAAATGTAACGGAAGGAGAAAGAAAGTAAATTATATGTCTTTTGCAGTCCATATTGATTTTGTATAAGCGATTTTCATATGGGCACGTTCCATATTATTTTGACTGCCGCTACCGAACCTTGCTTGTCCAACTATTAAAGTACAATTGGATTCAATAGCTGTCTTAATTCGTCTTTGAATTAATGCAGTGTGACAGCCTTTACGCTGAAATTCTGGTAAAGTAGCAGAAGCAGCTAATGATGCGACACCTTTATTTATATACAGGACACCAATACCAGCAGGACTATTTTGAATTTCTGCTATGAAAAAATGCCATCCTGGTTCATTGTAAAGAATTTCGTTATTTTGGCGAACACCATCTTTTGTAAAGGATGGCATATTAAATCCACGTACATATATGTCTGCAAAAATATCAAATTCATTTTCTTTCAGTTTTCGTAATGTAATATTAGAAGGAAGAAGTGATGAACTCTCTCTCGGTATACTATACAAAGCAGTATGGAAGCTAGATTGGTAAAAACCTTTTTGAGATAAGTATTGAAATAGTTCAGTTGTGCCTTGTGCTGGTGTAATTTCAAAACGGCAAGGGATTTGTAGTGATTCATAATAAGAAATGATTGCATCAATCGCATCTGCATTTGTAATACCTTTTACCGTATTAAAAGCAGGACCAGCAATTATTTTTGATGAAAAGGCAGTGGCGCTACCGAATTTTTTCATTTGCACTTGCATGGGGTTTCCGCTTATTGTTTGTAGTCTCTCTAATCTAGAAGAGAGCATATCAATTTCTGCATTTTCAATTTCTGTTGCTATATCGAGTGTCATAACAGTAGTCATAAAATTCCTCCGTTAATAAATATATTTCATAGTATATATACGATTTTTGTTTTGAGATTCCTGTTGTAATGTAGGAGAATAAGAAGTTTTTTGGAAGGGAAATGGAATTGAACTGTCGAAGGGAGTAGAAACAGATTAAAGGTGGTGCTCTCATGAAACAGAAAGACGTGCAGACATGCTCTAATTGTGGTTCTCAAAATATAGGAGAAGGTGAGTTTGTCGGATATGCACAAATACGGAAAAAGGAAACGATGTTCACATCTTCACCGGTGGATGCTTATATTTGTACAGATTGTGGGAATATCCTTTTATTAAAGGTAAGGAATTATGAAAGGTTTAAACAGAAACCTTTATGATTATTGAGAAGTGGTCATATCCAACTTTGTATACGAAACGACTTATGTTAAGGAAAATGAATATGAGTGATAGTTTACATATATATGAGTATGCTACAGATAAAGAGATGACAACTTTTACTGTATGGGATGCTCATCGATCGTTATGTGACACATATAACTATGTAGAAGAAATTGTGGGGCAATATAATGAAGGGCAAGTAGCACCTCTTGGAATTGTATTAAAAGAGGAGAAGAAACTTATAGGCACGTGTGGATTTATAAAATATGATTTGGTCACACATACAGCAGAAATTGCATACGCCTTATCTCGAAAATATTGGGGAAGAGGATTAGCTACGGAGGCTGCATTAGCTTTTTTCTACTATGGTTTTCATGAGTTGCATCTTAATAGTATTGAAGCGGGATGTGATTCAGAAAATGAAGCATCTGAAAAATTAATGAAACGTTTGAATATGGAGTACGAGTGCACGATTCAAAAGGATATGTTCATTAAAGGTAAGTATCGTGACACGAAAAGATATTGTATATCTCGAGAAAGATATATGGATAAATGAAATATTTCATATAAAAAACTCCTTTAAATGAATAAAGGAGTTTTTTTATTTTTTATAACAATAATTACCTTTAATTGTTATAATTGGTTGTTAAGGGGTCTTGGTTTATTAACGCCATAATCATAGAAGGAAAATAGCTAAATCGTCTATAAAACCATTAAATAACACAATCGCAACCGTAAGTTGACAAAGTGCAACCCCGGGAAGATAGAGATAAGGGCAATGTCTACATACAATTTAGGTAAGAAAACAAAGGGGGGCACACATATGGGATTTGGTGAAAAGCTTTTTAAATTAAGAAAGGAAAAGGGCCTTTCTCAAGAAGCATTAGCTGAAAAATTAAACACAACAAGGCAAGCGGTTAGTAAATGGGAAAACGGTCAAGGTTTTCCTGAAACTGAGAAGTTAATAATGATTGGAAATGTTTTTGAAGTATCACTCGACTATTTATTAAAAGAAACTGCAGAGCAAAGTAATGAAAATGTGGATGGCTATTACGTAAGTCAGGAAATGGCAGAAGGGTATATAGTGTACGGACAAAAGATTTCAAAATATATAGCGTTAGGGTTTAGTTTGCTTATTTTGTCTACAATACCGTATCTATTATTTAAAGAAAATGCAACAATGTCGACATTTCTTGTCATTATCATTGCTGTTCTTGGAATTGGAGCAATGATGGCACCTGTAACGATAGAAGAGAGTCGATACAATGTATTGAAAAAGGAAGAACTACTATTTGATCAAAACTTTCTAAAAGAATTGACAAAAAGATATGTGATTATTAAGAAGAAGTATGCTGCGGTAATGATCGTTGGATTTTGTTTTATAGCAGCAGGCGCGATCCCGTTTTTGTTTGAGAAAAAGCATATCACTTCAGGGGAATTAGTTCAGTATTATCCGTACTGTGTTGTACTTATTGCTATCGGAGTTTATCTTTTTGTTCGTGTGTTAGGAGTATGGGAGATATATCGAATTTTAGTAGAAAATAAGGAATACAGTAATCGTTTTATTTTTAAACTGAAAAAGAAAGTAAGAAAAAAGGTAGATAGTTTATAAAAGATAAAAAACATGTTTCGAATCAATGTATTCAAAACATGTTTTTTATCGTTCTGAATTATTTCCAAAGAAATAATTCAGAAAAAACAGAAAAATGTCGTAACCATTTGCGTAATTCTGTTATAATAAACGAAAAATGAAAACGCTTTAAAGGGGGATATAACCAATATGATGATGAATGTACCGCTAACAATTAGTTCTATGATGGAAAGAGCAGAGAAACTGTTTTCGAAGAAAGAAATTGTTTCACGGACACATGATACAGTTACAACGTTAACGTATAAGCAGTTAGGGGAAAGGACGAGAAGACTTTCCAGTGCGTTGAAAAAGCTTGGAATTAAAGAAGGTGAACGTGTAGGAACGTTAGCGTGGAACCATCATCGACATGTAGAAGCGTATTTTGCTATTCCAGGTATTGCTTCTGTTTTGCACACGATTAATATTCGTTTATCTCTTCAACATATTTCATACATTATTCAGCACGCAGAAGACCGAATTCTACTTATAGATGAAGATCTCGTACCGCTCGTTGAAAATATTCAATCACAATTATCAACTGTACAAGCTTACATTATTATGACTGATAAAGATGAACTTCCAAATACTATGCTGGAGCCTGTATATCATTATGAAAAGCTATTAGAAGAAGGCGATCCCAATTTCCAATTTGTAAAAGATATTGATGAAAATACACCTGCTGGTATGTGTTATACGTCAGCGACTACAGGAAACCCAAAAGGTGTTGTATATACGCATCGTAGTACTGTATTGCATTGTATAGCACTCGGTTTAGCTGATACAGCTGCTTTATCGGAAAGTGACGCAGCAATGGCAATTGTCCCGATGTTTCATGTGAACGCTTGGGGACTTCCTTTTGCGGCTACTTGGTTTGGATCAAAACAAGTTCTTCCTGGACCGATGTTTACCCCGAAAATTTTATTAGAGATGATTCAATCAGAAAAAGTGACGTTAGCTGCGGGTGTGCCGACAATTTGGCTCGGCGTATTACAAGAGTTAGAAAATAATAGTTACGATTTATCTAGTATGACGAGAATACTATGCGGAGGTGCAGCTGCGCCGAAAAGCGTTATTAAAGCATTTGAACAGAAACATAATGTTCCATTCATACATGCATATGGTATGACTGAAACGAGCCCACTCGTAACACTTGCACGTTTAAAAAGTTATGAAACAGAATTATCGTATGAAGAGCAATTAGAAATTAGATCAAAACAAGGGTATCTTGTCCCTGGTGTAGAGATGAAAGTAGTCGGTACAAATGGTGAAGTGAAGTGGGATGGTACGGAGATGGGAGAACTATGTTTACGAGCGCCATGGATCGCTGAAAGCTATTATAACGATAATCGTACTGTCGAAGGTTTTCGTGATGGTTGGTTATATACAGGAGATGTCGTTACGGTTGATGAGGAAGGCTGCGTGAAAATTGTTGACCGTACGAAGGATGTTATTAAAAGCGGGGGAGAATGGATTTCTTCGGTCGATCTTGAAAATGCTTTAATGGCACATGATGCTATATTTGAAGCGGCTGTCGTTGCAGTTCCTCACCCTCAGTGGCAAGAGCGACCAATTGCCTGCGTCGTTCAAAAGAAAAATAGTACGGTTACAAAAGAAGAAATATATGAGTTTTTAAAACCACAGTTTGCGAAGTGGTGGTTGCCAGACGATATTGTCTTTATGGAAGAAATACCGAAAACATCTGTTGGGAAGTTTTTAAAACAGGCGCTTCGGAAAGAACTGGAGCATTTGCATAGAGAGAAATAAGTGAATTCTTATTTGTAAACTTAAATGAAATAAAAGTTGACAAAAGAAGGGTGGAAAGATAATATAATTTTCGTGATATGTTATCTAAAACCACTTTTAAGTTTACAAACAGGAGAAGAAAATATGCATACAAAAAAATTAGTTTTCGTCGCTTTATTTAGTTCTATTATGGGAGTGTTAGGGTTAATACCTCCGATTGCTCTTTCTATTACACCAGTTCCGATTACATTGCAATCACTCGGTGTTATGCTTGCGGGTGGATTGTTAGGGTCACGCCTTGGTGCATTAAGTCAGCTTATTTTCTTACTTATTGTAGGAGTTGGAGCACCATTACTTGCTGGTGGACGCGGTGGCCTTGGTGTATTTGTTGGGCCAAGTGCAGGATATTTACTTGGTTACATCATTGGAGCGTTTGTTATTGGTTATTTAATTGAGCGTTTACGTGAAGTTTCTATTATAAAAGTATTATGTATTAATATAATTGGTGGTATTTTCGTAGTTTATGTATTTGGTATTACTGTACAAGCGTTTTTAATGGATGTTTCTGTATGGGAGACAATGAAAGTGAGTGCTGTGTTTTTACCAGGGGATTGTATAAAAGCAATTATCGCGGCGATTCTCGTAACAAAATTACATCGTTCATTGAAACATATTATTACGCCCGCTTTAAAGAATGGAAAATATACAAATGCGGGATGATAAAGGGAAGAAACACGTTAATTCCGTGTTTCTTTTTATTATTTTTGTAAAGAAAGGACGTCTCATATGGGTATTACAAAAGAATACAAAAAGCATGCCTCTTTACAACCAAATAAAATAGCGATAAAGGAAAATGATAGAGTTTTAACATATAAAGAGTGGTTCGAATCAGTTTGTAAAGTAGCAAACTGGTTGCACGCAACAGAATCAAAGAATAAAACAATAGCAATCCTATTAGAAAATCGTATAGAGTTTTTACAACTATTCGCTGGTGCCGCTATGGCCGGGTGGGTTTGTGTTCCGTTAGATATAAAGTGGAAACAAGATGAGCTCAGAGAAAGAATTGAGATCAGTAATCTGGATATGATTGTGACAGAACGATATAAGGTAAATGATCTACCTGATGAAGAAGGAAGAGTAATTGAAATTGATGAGTGGAAAAGAATGATAGAGAAATATCTTCCTACACATTCCACTGTAGAAAGTTTACGAAATGCTCCCTTTTATATGGGATTTACATCAGGATCAACTGGAAAAGCAAAAGCATTTTTACGTGCACAGCAATCGTGGGTTCATAGTTTTGATTGTAATGTACATGACTTTCATATGAAAATGGAGGATTCAATTTTAATAGCTGGGACGCTCGTTCATTCTCTTTTCTTATACGGGGCAATAAGTGCATTATATGTAGGACAAACGGTGCATATTATGAGAAAGTTCATTCCGAATCAAGTATTAGATAAGTTAGAAACTGAAAATATATCGGTTATGTATACAGTTCCGACAATGCTTGAATCTTTATATAAAGAAAATAGATTAATAGAAAATAAAATGAAAATTATTTCATCAGGAGCGAAATGGGAAGCTGAAGCGAAAGAAAAAATAAAGAATATATTTCCTTATGCGAAAAGATATGAATTTTATGGTGCATCAGAGTTAAGTTTTGTAACAGCACTAGTCGATGCAGAAAGCGAAAGAAGGCCAAATTCAGTAGGAAAACCTTGTCACAATGTGCAAGTTCGAATATGTAATGAAGCAGGCGAAGAAGTACAAAAAGGCGAGATAGGAACTGTTTATGTGAAAAGTGATCAGTTTTTTATGGGATACATAATAGATGGGGTTTTAACACGGGAGTTGAATGCAGATGGCTGGATGACAGTGCGAGATGTAGGCTATGAAGATGAAGAAGGCTTTATATATATTGTTGGTAGAGAGAAGAATATGATTTTATTTGGAGGAATCAATATTTATCCAGAAGAAATAGAAAGTGTATTACATGAACACCCAGCTGTTGATGAAATAGTTGTAATTGGTGTGAAAGATAGTTACTGGGGTGAAAAGCCAGTCGCGATCGTAAAAGGAAGTGCTACGAAACAACAATTAAAGAGTTTTTGCTTACAACGATTATCCTCGTTTAAAATACCGAAAGAATGGCATTTTGTAGATGGAATACCTTATACAAATAGTGGGAAAATCGCTCGTATGGAAGCAAAAAGTATGATTGAAAACCGGGAGAAAACATATGAATAAGGCAGTTATTGTAGAGGCGAAAAGAACACCTATCGGTAAGAAGGATGGGATATTAAAAGAGTATGAAGTTCAGCAATTAGCAACGCCGCTTCTTACGTTTTTAAGTAAAGGAATTAAGAGAGAGATAGACGATGTTATATTAGGAAATGTTGTTGGGCCAGGAGGGAATGTTGCAAGATTATCTGCTTTAGAGGCAGGACTTGGCTATCATATTCCTGGTGTAACGATTGATCGGCAATGTGGTGCTGGTTTAGAAGCAATTCGAACTGCGTGTCATCTCATTCAAGGCGAGGCAGGTAATTGCTATATCGCCGGAGGAGTAGAGAGTACAAGTACGTCACCTTTTCAAAAAAGAGCAAGATTTTCACCTGAAACAATTGGTGATCCTGACATGGGAGTAGCAGCTGAATATGTTGCGGAACGTTATAACATAACGAGAGAAATGCAAGACGAGTACGCTTGTCTTAGTTATAAGCGGACACTGCAAGCGTTAGAAAAAGGATATATACATGATGAAATATTTTCTTTTAATGGATTATTAGATGAATCTATAAAGCCAGAAATGAATTATGAACGAATCATTAAAAGAACAAAGCCCGCATTTTTACAAAATGGAACAGTGACGGCAGGTAATTCATGTGGTGTAAATGATGGGGCATGTGCTGTTCTTGTAATGGAAGAGGGACAAGCCCTAAAGTTAGGTTATAAACCTGTCCTTCGTTTCGTTCGTAGTACTGTAGTGGGAGTGGATCCCAATCTTCCAGGGACTGGTCCGATATTTGCGGTGAACAGATTATTAAACGAAATGAATGTAAAAGTAGAGGACATCGATTATTTTGAAATAAATGAAGCATTCGCCTCAAAAGTTGTTGCTTGCGCAAAAGAGTTACAAATTCCGTATGAAAAATTAAATGTAAATGGTGGGGCAATTGCGCTCGGTCATCCGTACGGTGCATCTGGAGCTATGCTTGTAACACGTTTGTTTTATCAGGCTCAAAGAGAGTCTATGAAATATGGAATTGCTACATTAGGAATTGGAGGCGGGATAGGGATTGCGCTATTATTTGAGAAAGTAGAAGACTAGTGAGGTAACTAGTTTTCTACTTTTTGAGGAACATAAACATTGCTGCCAGGCTTCGCTTTCATTTCGTTCCAAGCAGCAATCGCATCAGCTTTTGCTTTTCCTTTATTATTTGGATCTTTGAAAAAGTCACGAGTAAAGCGATTGTATTCAAATTGTGCACCGATAGTTGTTTTGTATGTAGGGTCTTTTTTTCGTTCGTTTTCTTCATGCCAAAAAGCTACCGCGTCTTCATATGTTTTTCCAACATTCTCTTTGAAAAATTTTTGAAGAGCTACTGTAAAGCGGAAGTTTGTTCCGATTTTTTCTTTGAAAAAAGCACGAACCTCTTCGCTACAGCGGTGATTTTTAGTAATAATCGTTTGAAGAGAAAGGTCTTTATAAGAGAGGGGAGCTTTGCTCACTTTTTGCACAGAGCTGTTTTTTAAGACTTTCCCCGTAGTTAAATAATGTGAGATACGCTCGGTTATTTCGGTCTTAGAGCCACTAGCTGGCAGACCATGCTCGCGACAAAATGTTTGCAGTTCTGCTTTTAACCAATAATAATTTTGGAAATCTGTAAGAGATATAGTTTTTGTTAAAGATGGTCGCATGAATGTAACAACTACTTTCTTCCATAATTTTCTTTAATTATAAAACATACGTTCTTTTTATGGAAGGATTAATGTGTAAATATAATGGGAAGAGGAGGTTATATATAGAAAATATAATGCAAGTTCGTGTTACGGGAATTTTAATTGAAGATGAAAAAGTATTGCTAGTAAAGCAAAAAGTGGCTAATCGCGATTGGTCTTTACCTGGAGGAAGGGTAGAGAATGGTGAAACGTTAGAAGAAGCGATGATTCGAGAAATGAGAGAAGAAACGGGATTAGAAGTTAAAATTAAGAAGCTACTCTATGTTTGTGATAAACCAGATGCTAGTCCATCTTTGTTACATATTACGTTTCTGCTTGAAAGGATTGAAGGTGAAATTAAACTACCTTCTAACGAGTTCGATCATAATCCGATTCATGATGTGCAAATGGTACCGATTAACGAATTAAGTTATTATGGTTTTTCGGAAACTTTTATCAATCTTATAAGTGGCGGTTTTGCAAATTCAGGGAGTTATCAAGGGTTGAAACAACATATAGGCCTGTAAATATAGTTGAAGGATAGCCGTTAGCTATCCTTCATAAACATGTTTTACACTGCTGACTGTAAAGAAGAAACAAGCTGATTTAAAAACTCGTCCCCGTGCATAACCGCTTTTCCGCCGCCGCGTGCACTCTTTTTATTTCCGCCACCTTTTCCTTCAATTGCAGGAAGAGCATCTTTTAAAAGAGCATTCATATCGAGCGTTACTGTTTTTCCGCAAGCGAGAATACATTGTAGTTTGTCATCATTTTCAATAACGAAATACGTAATTGCATGCTCTTGTTGTTCTGTAATGATAGCTGATAGTTTTGCAATTTCTTGCATAGAACGATCTGTAAATGCTTTAGAAATAAGTAACCCAGCATGTATTTCGGTGGGCTGTTGTAGTAATTCATTTGCCTCTGCAAATAATAATTTTTCATTCATTGTTTGTATTGTTTTTTCGTTTTCCTTTTGAGAGGTAAGAAGCTGTGCCACTTTTGCTGGGATATCAGTTTCGCTACTGTTTAATTGTTTGGAAACATCTTTCATAATTTGTTGCTGTTGCCCCATTAATTTAAGTGTACGCCAACCAGCGATAAAGGTTAAGCGTATACCACCTTTATTGCGCTCCCATCCTAGTACTTGAATAAGACCAACTTCACCAGTGCGTTTCGGATGGGTTCCACCACAGCCGTTGTAGTCGTAATTTTCGATAATAACAACACGTATATTTTCTGTCATATTCGGTTCTTTACGAAGAGGTAATGTTTTCGCTTCTTCTAAGTTCATCCACTCTATACGGATTGGATGGTTTTCAAAAACAATTTTGTTTGCAATTTGTACTGCTTTTTCAACTGTTTCTGTATGCAGATTTTCTGTTTCTAAATCGATTGTTACCGTTTCTTTACCAAGATGGAATCCAATCGTAGGTATGTTAAAATGGTCCCAAAAAGCAGCAGATAAAATGTGCTGAGCCGCATGTTGCTGCATATGATCAAAACGGCGCTCCCAATTAATTTTACCTTCTACGTCTTCTGTATGTAATTGTTCTGCGATGTAGTGACGAATTTCTCCGTTTATCTCTTCTACATTGATTACATTGATATCATTTAATGTACCAGTATCATATGGTTGTCCGCCACCTGTCGGATAAAATGCTGTTTCATTCAAAACAACGTATAAGTTACCGTTTTTATCATAATCTTGCTTTATAATTTTAGTAGTAAAGTCTTGCTTATAAGCGTCAGTGTGATATAATTTGTGCTCCAATTTTCTTTCTCCTCTCGCATTAACTAGTTTCATTGTAAAGCAATTGAAATTAGTTTCCTAATATTTCAGAAGAAAGAAACTATTTTTAGAATTTTCTTGCTATAATAAGAAGAAAATGCGGGGGTGGAATGAATATGTTATATGAAAATGGCGTAGATAAACTGCTTAGTTTAAGCAAAAATATTTCTGAATTGTATCGAGAATTAAATGAAATGACCCGGATTTTAACGGATTGTAATCGAGAAAGTGTGAAGTTTGATCGGTTATATGTAAAAGAGTTACTTTGGAAGAAAGAAGATGTAATAGAGAAATATGACCAGCTACTTGTACAACTTTGTATTAACGAATGCTTTGATCTAAAAAGTGTCATTACAGGCGAATATAAGTATACATATGAAGAAGTGGAGAACATCGTTTTACAATTTAATGAGAAGTATAATGTTGCAATATTAATTAAAGATGTTTGTAAAGAATTACAGTTTACATATGGCATAGATATGGATATAACGAGAACAGCGCGGGTATCAACAGCGCAAGTATAAAAAGGGAAAAGAAAGCAGATCCTTTGCTTTCTTTTTTTATGTAAGAACAGGGAGAGTAGGTTTTTAAGATGAAGGGGAAGTTGCAAAATATTCATCCGTTAGGAATGACAATTATAATAGGGACTTTATTTGCGAGGTTCGCCACGTCAATGAGTATTCCTTTTTTAGCAATTTATTTAACGACTGTGAAAGGTGTATCAGCTGGAATGACAGGTGCTATTATCGGAACGAGTGCACTTGTTGGAGTGTTTGCTAGTTTTATCGGAGGGAATTTATCAGATCGATTCGGTCGAAATATGATTATAATATGGTCCATGATCGTTTGGGTCTTTGTATTCATTGGTTTTTCACTTGCAGATCATGTTTTAAGTTTCTTTTTATTAAATGCTTTGAATGGATTATGTAGGTCATTTTTTGAGCCAACATCAAGAGCGTTATTATCAGATTTAACGAAACCTGAGTATCGTTTACTCGTATATAATTTGCGTTACGGTGCAATCAATGTTGGAGTAGCGATTGGCCCACTTGTCGGGTTACAGATTGGAAGCGCAAAATCAACAATTCCGTTTTTAGTAGCAGCTGGAGTATACATTTTATATACAGCTATATTAGCGTTCCAATTTAAGAAGTATCCGATTGGAAAAAAGAAAGTAAATACAGAAAAGCCTGTCACAATGTTAAAGGCAATTCGTATTTTGCGAAAGGATGTCGTATTTTTAGTTGCACTAGTTGGTATTATTTTGAGTAATTGTGGTTTTTCTCATTTAACGACAACAGTATCTCAATATTTTGCAAATGCACATATATTTCAGGATGGAGTGAAATTATTTTCATATATGCTAGCTTTAAATGCGATTGTTGTAGTCGTAATTCAATACCCTGTTATTCAAATTTGTAAAAAGTATACACCGTTAACATCAATTATGGTGGGGGCTTTATTTGTGAGTGGGGGATTATTTGGCTTTGGAATAGTAGAATCCATGCTAGGTGCTGCCGTTTGTACAATTATTTTTACAATTGGAGAAGTCTTAATGTTTTCGATGACGGATGTATTTATTGATGATATTGCTGTTGCGCATCTAAAAGGAACATACTTCGGTGCGATGGGCTTTTCGGGAATTGGAGCAGTAATAGGTCCGTGGTTTGGAGGAGTACTTCTCGATTACTACGGGTACCAAAATGGGTTTGCAGTATTTTCAACATTAGCTATATTCTCAACTGTGGCATTTCCTGTGCTTTTAGTTACAAAAGGTTTATTGAAAAAAAGATATGATAGAAATTCTAATATAGAAATGCATGCGAAATAACATAAGCCCCAGTACCAACTGGGGCTTATGTTTGTATTATATTAACTCTTAATTTGAAAAAAGAACTTTCTTTTCATGTTTATCAGCAACTTCATTTTTGGAAATATGAATGGCCAAAAAACCATTCTCTAAGCAGGCTAGCATCTTCTTATAAATAACATTAGCGGGTAAAGGGATAGTTCGCTGCAAAGAAATGTTTTTATGAAGTATGCAAATGGTTAGGCCTGTCTCCATCTTTTTAATGACTACATTTTGTTCATTGGCATTTGGTACATCTGTTTCCAAAATGTATTCTTGTTCAGTTTCGCAAAGGTCAATATGAATTTGATTTGGGAAACTAAAGTTACTACAAGAGTCAGAACAAAACTGATCCATCCATTCTTCGAAACCATCAACATGAAAAAGACAATCCTTCTTTTTCTTGCCCATGTAAGACACCCTCCGTAAAATCTCAATTCATACTATGTTATGCATGAATGAATTAGGGGTGAAGAATAAATGGAAAAATATAAACATTGTATGTGGAAAAGATAGCTAGTGTGCACTTTTTGTTTTACATATCATGATGCGCATGATGTTTTTGGCGTGAATGGTTACGGTTTTTTACTTTATGAGATCCGCTTAATGGTTCAGGTTGTCCTTTTTTTTCTTTCGCTTCACGATTGTTTTTTCCCATTGTATGTGACACCTCCTCTTCCTTTTTAGAATGAGAGAAGTTTGCAAATTTATACGAGAATGTTTTTAGAAAAAAAGGTAAAGATAATTGGGACTAACTATTACAGAAAGGGGATTATATAATGCCATATCATAAAGATAAACAACAAGCGTTTCAAGCAGCGCAGCAAGGCGTTACACAAGCAGAAAATGCATTTAACAACATTGTGAAAAATGATCCAAACTACGGTCATGATTTAAAAGAATTACGCCAAGAGGTTCAGGAAGCATATGAACAAATTCAAAATGCACTAGAGGTAGCTTCAGAAACACAACGTCCACAACTTGAGCAATATGAAAATAATCTCCAAAATATAATGCGAAATGTAGATCAATTAGAAAAGTAAATTAGGTTGTTGTGTATTTGACAACCTCTTACTTTAATGAACATTATGCGAAAACAGAAAATTTTTCTATTCGTTTTTTCTTTATTATGCGCAGTACATATATTTCAAGTTGAAAAAGTGGAAGCGAAAATGTTGCTCAGAAAAGAGCTAGAACCAACTGGCTATGTAACGTGGGAAGTACCTAATAATGAAAAAATTATTGCCATTACATTTGATGATGGACCAGATCCAACGTATACACCACAAGTTTTACATTTATTACGTCAATATAAGGCTGAAGCGACATTTTTTATGATTGGATTTCGAGTTCAGCGCAATCCATATTTAGTGAAACAAGTGTTAAAAGAGGGACATGAGATTGGAAATCATACGATGAATCATTTATATGCAAATAGTTCATCAGATGAAAAATTAAAAAAAGATATTTTGGATGGAAAGAAATTTTTCGAAAAATGGGTGAAAGAACCGTTGCTATTCCGTCCTCCTGGTGGATATATTAACGATGCTGTATTTAAAACAGCAAAAGAAGCAGGTTATCAAACCGTTCTATGGTCGTGGCATCAAGACCCACGTGATTGGGCAAATCCAGGGGTGGAATCTATCGTAAATCATGTAGTGAAAAATGCTAAAAGTGGCGATATTGTATTGTTACATGATGGAGGAAATGATCGTAGTCAAACGGTAGCAGCACTAGCAAAAATTTTACCTGAGCTAAAAAAACAAGGCTATCGATTTGTAACGGTTTCAGAATTGTTACGTTATAAACATTAGAAAAAATCCCAAAAGGTGAATGTTCCTTTTGGGATTTTTCGTTACTGGTTCTTTTTGCGTTTCTTATTATTTTGTCTTTCTGCAGGAGTTAAGTTTTCATTTGCAAACTCTTCGTTATAACCAGTACCTTGTCCTTGTGCGGATGCTGCATTCATTCCTGAAATAGTATGATTTGCTTTTCTTTTACCCATTTTATTTCACCTCTATAACATTTTTTTGTATGTTGAATGATGAGCAGTTCATAGTGTGTATGAACTATAAGTAAAGCGCTAATAGAGCACTTTACTTTATGGTAATAGTATTCATAAGGAGCATGAACACTATTCAAATTTAGAAACATAAAGAAAACTTATGATAATCTATAAGTTTCTTATTATTTACTTATTTAGAAAGTTGTAATAAGATATTATCGTAAGGTATTGAAAAGTTTGTCTACATTTTATATTCAGACAACTTAGTCACGTTTAACAGGGGGGAAACATAATGGTCAAACATAATCCATTTCAATCACGTGCAACTTTTGAAGTAGATGGAAAAACGTATCATTATTATGATTTGAAAGCGCTTGAAAATGCAGGGGTTGGCAACGTATCTCAATTACCATATTCCGTGAAAGTTTTACTTGAATCAGTACTTCGTCAAGTAGACGGACGTGTAATTACAGAAGAGCATGTTACAAATTTGGCGAAATGGGGAACGAAAGATGTGCAAGATATCGATGTTCCATTTAAACCATCTCGTGTAATTTTACAAGATTTCACTGGTGTACCAGCTGTTGTTGATTTGGCTTCGCTTCGTAAAGCAATGGCAGACATGGGTGGAGATCCTGATAAAATCAATCCAGAAATTACTGTAGACCTTGTAATTGATCACTCTGTACAGGTTGATAGAGCGGGTACGGCAGACGCGCTTGCATTCAACATGGACTTAGAGTTTAAACGTAATGAAGAACGTTATAAATTTTTAAGCTGGGCACAAAAATCATTTGATAACTATCGTGCAGTTCCACCAGCTACAGGTATTGTACACCAAGTAAACCTTGAATATTTAGCACCAGTTGTTCATGCTGTGAAAAATGCTGAAGGTGACTTAGTTGCATACCCAGATTCATTAGTTGGAACAGACTCACATACAACAATGATTAATGGTATCGGCGTTCTTGGATGGGGTGTTGGTGGTATTGAAGCAGAAGCAGGAATGCTTGGACAGCCTTCATACTTCCCAGTACCTGAAGTAATCGGTGTGAAATTAACAGGTACACTTCCAAGTGGTACTACAGCAACTGACGTTGCCTTAAAAGTAACGCAAGTATTACGTCAAAAAGGTGTAGTTGGTAAATTCGTTGAGTTCTTCGGTAATGGACTAAAGAGCATGCCTTTAGCTGACCGTGCAACAATTTCAAATATGGCACCAGAATACGGCGCAACTTGTGGATTCTTCCCAATCGATGATATTTCATTAGAATACTTACGTTTAACAGGTAGAGATGAAGAACAAATTCGCGTTGTTGAAGAATACTGTAAAGCGAACGGTTTATTCTATACAGCAGACAGTAAAGATCCAATCTACACTGATCTTGTAGAAATTGATTTAAATACAATCGAATCTAACCTTTCTGGACCGAAACGCCCACAAGATTTAATTCCACTTTCAGATATGAAAGATGCGTTCCACAAAGCTGTTTTAGCACCAGTTGGAACACAAGGACTTGGATTTAATGAGCAAGAGTTCGATAAAGAAGTGAAGGTTACATTAGAAGATAAAGAAGTAACGATGAAAACAGGTGCAATTGCAATCGCTGCAATTACAAGCTGTACAAATACATCAAACCCATACGTATTAATTGGAGCAGGTCTAGTTGCGAAGAAAGCAATTGAAAAAGGACTTGTAGTACCTGAGTATGTAAAAACATCATTAGCACCAGGATCTAAAGTTGTTACTGAGTACTTAGATAAGTCTGGTTTAACAACATATTTAGATCAATTAGGTTTCCAAACAGTTGGTTACGGTTGTACGACTTGTATCGGTAACTCTGGTCCATTAGCGCCAGAATTAGAAGAAGCAATCGCAGCAAACGACTTATTAGTAACATCTGTTTTATCTGGTAACCGTAACTTTGAAGGGCGTATCCACCCACTTGTAAAAGCAAACTACTTAGCATCACCACCACTAGTTGTGGCATATGCACTTGCAGGTACTGTTGATATTGACCTGAAAAATGATGAAATCGGTAAAGATGCAAATGGCAATGCTGTTTACTTCAACGATATTTGGCCATCAGCTAAAGAAATTGAAGATGTAGTTCAAAGTGTTGTTACATCTGAACTGTTCAAGAAAGAATATGCACAAGTATTTAACAGCAATGAGCGTTGGAATGAAATCCAAACTTCAAATGAAGCGTTATATACTTGGGATAATGATTCAACATACATTCAAAACCCACCATTCTTTGAAGGATTATCTAAAGAGCCAGGTGAAGTTGAAACATTATCAGGCCTACGCGTAGTTGGTAAATTTGGTGACTCTGTAACGACAGACCACATTTCACCAGCAGGTTCAATCGGTAAGCATACACCAGCTGGACGCTACTTATTAGAAAACGGCGTACAACCAGTTGACTTCAATTCTTACGGTTCTCGTCGTGGTAACCATGAAGTTATGATGCGTGGTACATTCGCGAACATCCGTATTAAAAACCAAATCGCACCAGGAACAGAAGGCGGATATACAACATATTGGCCAACAGGTGAAGTAACGTCTATCTATGATGCTGCTATGAAATATAAAGAAGATGGCACAGGCCTTCTAGTTGTTGCTGGTAAAGATTACGGTATGGGAAGTTCTCGTGACTGGGCTGCGAAAGGAACAAACTTACTAGGTATTAAAGCAGTAATTGCAGAAAGCTTTGAGCGTATTCACCGCAGTAACTTAGTGTTAATGGGTGTACTACCACTTCAATTTAAAGATGGCGAAAGTGCTGAAACGTTAGGTCTTGTTGGTAACGAGTCATTTGAAATTCAAATCGACAAAACAGTTAGACCACGCGATCTTGTGAAAGTAGTTGCAACTGATGCAGATGGCAATGAAAAACAATTTGAAGTAGTAGCTCGTTTCGATAGTGAAGTAGAAATTGACTACTACCGTCACGGTGGTATTCTGCAAATGGTTCTTCGTGAGAAAATTGAAGAGTCTAAAGTGTCGAACTAAATAATTGAAATGAATAATAAGGAAGCTAACAATAGTTAGCTTCCTTATTTTATGGAAAGGGATGAAACCATATGGTTTCATCCCTTTCTTTTTTACTACGAAAAATGGAGGAAACGTCATGAAAGAATATAAAAGAATTCTGTTACCGTTACAGAAAGAAAAAATATTAGTAATAGCAGCTGTATGTAGTGGGATAATTGCTGCCATTTTAAATTTATCTCGCCCAATTTTCATGGGATTAATTGTAGACAATCTTATTCAAAGGGAGCTAAAAGGTGCGTATGTATATATAGCTTTGTTTGCGGGTAGTCACTTTTTAATGTGGGCGAACAATCTTTTATTTGATTATATAAGTTCAAAAGCGAGTCAACGTATATTACAAACGAAACGTATAGAATTATTGCGTCACTATTTCTCATTACCGTTTGAAGAGAGTGAGAAGATTAAGCAAGGAGAGTTAGAAACTTTGGTCGTGTCTGATATTCCGAACTGGGTCAGATTATATGGCTCTATATTAATAGAATATATACACGCTATTGCCCAATTTATTGGAGCTTTCATAGCACTACAACATATAGATATACAGTTTATATTGTGGGTAACTCCGTTTTTATTTTTAAGTACAATTGTTCCAATACTGATGGGAGAAAAGGTAAGAGATATTGCAAGCGTTTCTCAAAAAAATCACTCAAGTGTTGTAGAGATGGTGTCACAGTTTGTAAAGGGGATACAAGATTTGCGGAGTTTACAAAAAGAAAAATGGGCAATTCGCTTATTTAAAGAAGTAACGGCACAATCGTATAAATCAGAAGTAAAGAAGACGATGATGCAACATTGCATTGGAGTAGTTGGAACGGTGATTGAAACAGGAGCATATATTGTTGTTCTCATTATAGGTGCACAAAAAATAATGAGGGGAGAAATAGAAGTTGGTTCACTCATTGCAGTGTTAGCGA
Source organism: Bacillus sp. 007/AIA-02/001 (assembly GCF_004634455.1). Taxonomy (NCBI): domain Bacteria; kingdom Bacillati; phylum Bacillota; class Bacilli; order Caryophanales; family Bacillaceae; genus Bacillus; species Bacillus sp. 007/AIA-02/001. The sequence continues at coordinate 107,951 of NZ_SEIY01000009.1, read as the reverse complement.
CAATTGAGATGCTCTTTTTCCCTGTCCGTTATGTGGGCGATTTATTAATAATGACACAAGTTGCAGTCGCTTCGGCAAATAGAGCTTTTTGCTTTTTAAATAAACGAGCAGCAGATAGCAATGTAGAAAGAGCGATGGGGATCAGGATAACAAATGTTTCATTTCAGGAGAATGACGAAGAGAAATGCAGAATTCATAATATTGATTTGCAAATTCGTCCTGGTGAACTCGTTATGATTGTGGGAGAAAGCGGTGCAGGAAAAACAACGCTTTTAAAGTTAATAACGGGCTTGTATAAACCATCTAACGGTAGCATTGCTTATTATGATAATGAAGCTCGTATGACTACAGTGTGGCAAGAACCACGTTTTTTCCGAACGACGGTAACAGAGAATATGTATTTCGGGGAAGAGGGTTTAGAAAATCAGTTAGAAAAAAATAGTGAACTTATAAATGCAACGCCGATTATTAGAGGGTTACCTGAAGGGAGTCAAACTGTGCTACATAAAAGCGGTGAAGAGTTTTCGGGAGGCGAAAGAAAACGTCTTGCATTATTGCGCGCGATTGTATCAAATCCAACTCTTATTATTTTAGATGAACCGACGGCCGGGTTAGATCCGGGCAATCAAGAACTGGTTTGGAATATGATTGAAGGGATAGGAAGAGATGTAACGAGAATTGTGGCAACACATGATGTAGAGAGAGCGATGATAGCAGATTGTGTTGTTGTCATAAAGAATGGGACTATTGTGGAATGTGGGAATCCTAGAGAATTATTAAATTGCAACTCATTGTACAAAGAGTTGCAAACAAAAAGATAAGAGATATGTAATGCTCTTATCTTTATTCCGCTATTTGCCGGGCAGCCCGATTGGTGAGGGCTGATTAAAGTTTCACTTTATTCGGTCTCATTAAGTTGATAAGTATAAGAATTCGAATCACTAGAATTAACTTCTTTGACGAGAGTAAGTTGATTTGTATCTGGATTATATTTGAAAATCTTAATTGTATGTTCGCTACTTAGTAATGGATTATATTCTTGAATAGCGAATGTATTTTCCGCGATTTGTGTCATATTACTGGTGGGAACATTTTCTATGGAATCATGATTTGTAGAAATTTCAACGACTTTTTCACTGTTGAAAAATAAAAGAACGATTACTAAAATAACTAAGCATATTCGTATATAGCGTAGCTCTTTGGTGATAGGGTGTTCTCCCAAAACAATCATCCTTTCTATAGCTATTCTATAGTAGTAATGGTAGTCATCGTGAAAAAAGTAATAATGCCGAGGCCTGCCAAAAGGATAAATGAGATTAATGCGATATAGAGACAAATATGTCCAACTTGTTTTTTTTCAGGATCTTTACTAAATAGTGAGATAATCCATGTGATAATTCCGATTGGGGAAAATATAAAACTAAGAATATATAGAAGTATTTTTTTAAATAAATTCATGAGAGCTCCTTTCATTGTAAAATGTTCTATGTATTTCTAATTATATGATTAAAAGGTAAATATTTCATCTTAGTTATAAAAATTCTGATTATTTAGAATGTGAATATTTCCAAGCTTATCCGTATAAGCTAAAATAAGGTATATAGTATTTTGATGAATGTGTTAAAAGAAGATAATACGTTAGGGTGATATAAAATGTGGCGAAAGCTTACGATTATTGTAGTGTTACTTTGTTTAGCGGGATATGCAGCTTATGAACAGTTTGGTCATAAAGAGCAGGCGGTAAAAGTGAAGCAAGAAAAAAGTGAAGCTGCGATGAAAGAGATTATCGCAAGGAATGGTATTGAGATAGGGAAGAGTGCACCGGACTTTACATTAACGAAGTTAGATGGGACAAATGTAAAGTTATCGGATTTAAAAGGAAAGAAAGTAATTTTAAACTTTTGGGCTACGTGGTGTGGACCATGTCAGCAAGAAATGCCTGATATGGAGGCTTTCTATAAAGAACATAAAGAGAACGTAGAAATTTTAGCGGTCAATTATACGCCTTCAGAAAAAGGTGGGGGGGAAGAGAAGGTAAGCAATTTTGCTAAAGAAAAAGGAATTACTTTTCCTATTTTATTGGACAAGAACATTGATGTGACAACAGCTTATAAAGTAATTACGATTCCAACTTCGTATTTTATAGATACAAAAGGTGTCATTCAAGATAAGTTTATTGGGCCGATGACACAAAAAGAGATGGAGAAAAGAGTTGCTAAATTAAAATAACGGTGAAAAGGTAGAGATGGAGAGTTCCCATTTCTGCCTTTTCTTTTTCAAGTAGTAATCACTTCATGATATGATGTAAGAAATATAACCGTTTAGAGATAAAGGAGTGTATGGAGTGGGGAATGTATCCTTACCGTTAGATTATGTTGTAATTGATTTTGAAACAACAGGATTTAACCCTTATAATGATAAAATTATTCAAGTTGCAGCAGTGAAATATCGTAATCATGAATTAGTAGATCAATTTGTTTCATACGTGAATCCAGAGCGGCCAATTCCGGACCGAATAACGAGTTTAACAGGTATTACTAATTATCGCGTTTCAGATGCACCGACGATTGAAGAAGTGTTACCTTTATTTTTAGCATTTTTACATACAAATGTTATTGTGGCCCATAATGCTTCTTTTGATATGCGCTTTTTGAAAAGTAATGTAAATATGCTTGGGTTGCCTGAACCTAAAAATAAAGTAATTGATACTGTATTTTTAGCAAAGAAATACATGAAGCATGCGCCTAATCATAAACTTGAAACGTTAAAACGAATGCTTGGAATTCGTTTAAGCTCTCATAATGCATTTGACGATTGCATTACGTGTGCTGCTGTTTATCAAAAGTGTGCAGCTATTGAAGAAGAAGGGAAACGAAAAGTAAATAAGGCTATGCTTGATGAAACTGCGGTATATGAAGCGGTGAAAGAAATACTTGCATGTAATAAACGTAATGTAGAATGGCTACGTTGTATGAACGTAGGAAGTTATTTAGATATAAAAGCTTTTTATCCAGTTATGAGATTAAAGGTAAAAGGGCGAAAGAAATATGTATTAACAGAGATATTAGAAGAAGATGTGAAAGAAATATGTACAAGTTTAAAATGTGAACCGGCGTTAAAAAGTGAAGTTGGTAATACGAGAATTATGCTTAATAGCTTAGAGGATGTTATGAAATTAGAAAGTTATATTTTAGAGCAGTATGATTTTGTATTACAGGCGCTTCATGATTATAAAGAAAATGAAATGAATGCAGATGAAAAGTTGAAAGAGTATTTAAATATTATGGTATAAAAAACTCCGTGTGCAATATATTGTACACGGAGTTTTTTTAGGAGTACTAAAACATAAAATTTTCTTGCAAATCTGATTAAAGAGTTTTTTGTTTGCTCATACTATGTAATAAGAAAGCGAAGGAGAGAGGGTGAACAACATGAGAAGAAGTCGCCGTAAATCGTTTGAAGAACTTGTAAATGAAAATAAACAACAATTATTAAGCGATCGTGAGGCAATTGATCGCATTGAAGAGCGCATTGAAAAACGTTATGAAATGAAACTTTTTAAGCAAGCTGAATAATTCTTAACACTAGTACGATACTAGTGTTAAGGAGGCGATAGTAATGGGTAATCCGAAAAAAAATTCAAAAGACTTTGCACCGAATCATATTGGAACACAATCAAAAAAAGCTGGTGGAAATAAAGGAAAGCAAATGCAAGATCAAACAGGTAAACAACCGATTGTTGATAATGGTTAAAGAAAAGGAGAATATTACATTCTCCTTTTTTATGTATAAATTTGCGGAAAGATAGGTAATTTAAGATGGTGTGTATATACAATATTAGGAGGGAAGTACATGCCAAATCCAGATAATCGAAGTGACAACGCTGAAAAGTTACAAGAAATGGTGCAAAATACAGTTGATAACTTTAATGAAGCAAAAGAAACAGCGGAACTTTCTAATGAAAAAGATCGTGCTGCTATTGAAGCAAAAAATCAAAGACGTTTAGAAAGTATTGACTCATTAAAAAGTGAAATCAAAGATGAATCTTAACAAAATGTACAAAAAGGGCTGACTTTTGTCAGCCCTTTTTCGTAATCGTAAAGTTTTCAACAAGTAAACGCCAATTTTGTGGAAATGGCAAGCCAATCTTCCAATAACTAATACCGCCAATGCCCTGCTCTTTCATTAAATTGAATTTACTTTGAATAGACCTCGCATCTTCAAACCAAACTTCATGTTGTACGCCATTTTCGTCAAAGTAATTAAAATGTGGAGCTTGAGCTGTGAAATCATAGCGGATAGGAACATTATATTTACGAGCAAGTGCAACAGCTGCGACAGAGCTAACTGCTTTTGCTGGTGGATTCCCTTGTTTGAACGGAAGTTTCCAATCGAATCCGTATAAGTTTTGCCCCATCATAATTTTTTGGGGAGGCATTTGAGATTTTGCGTATTGAAGTACTTCTTTTACAGGACCAATAGGAGAGATTGCCATTGGTGGCCCGCCCTGCCAACCCCAGTCATATGTCATAATGACGACGAAATCAACAATTTGCCCTTGCGCTTTATAATCATGGGCTTCGAAAAATTTTCCCTTTTGATTTGAACTTGTTTTCGGTACGAGAGTTGTGCTTAATGTGTACCCGCTAGGTAAGCGTGTTTTTACATTTCGTAAAAAGCGATTATAGGCCTCGCGGTCTTCGGGTGCTACACTCTCGAAATCGAAATGAATGTCTCGCATGCCATATTTTTCAGCTGTTTGCAAAATGTTAGTAATAAATTTGTTTTGAATCGTTGCGTCGCGTAAAATAACCGATGTTAGATCTGCACTGAAATTACCATTTTCAATATTTGTAATAACGAGCATAGGGATTGTTTGCCCTTGCGTTGCAATATTAGCAATTTTAGCTGTTTCAGTAGGTTCTTTTAATGTGCCATCTCTTTTTGCCTCAAAACTAAAATAAGCTAAATATGTTAAAAATGGATTGATGGCACGTGTAGCATTAACTAAACTCTCTTTAATCGGTATAGTGGAAGGTTGTAAATAAGCGATGGATTCTACAGCTCGTTTTGTGCCTTTTGGTACATATAATTGTTGTCCGACATGGAGAATAGATTTTAAAGATAAATTATTAACTTTAGCTAAACTAGCGAGGGGGACATTATATGTTTGAGAAATCCGATAGAGGCTGTCACCAGGCTGTACATAATAATTATTTCCTTTCGTATTAACGATAAGTGCCTGACCAACAACGAGCGTTTCAGCGGGATTTAGTCCATTGTCTTTTACTATTTCGTCAGGTGTTGATCCATATTTTGATGCCAAGCTATATACGCTATCACCGCTACGAACCGTTACAATTTGAATCATATGCTTGCTCCTTTCGGGAAAAGATTCACTATTTTTATTTTATTTTTGATGTCACTGTATTATGATTAAATGTATGCAAGGTAGCAGAAGTGAAAGAAGGGAAGAAACAGTTAGTGTATATCTACAAAAATATATAATTAGTGATAAAATATTTGTAGATGAAAAATTGTCGCCGGAGTAAAGTAGTTTCATGGGATGAAAAATATGAAAGTATATTCAATTGGTGATTTTGCAAAAAAAGGCAGGTAGGATAGAACAAACTAGTTGCCATCTTCAAGGGAAAATAAGCTAAGAAGATGGTTAAGGGGTTGCTGGAAAATGATGCTTGCGAAGAAAGTGAGAATCAAGCCGAATAAAGAACAAGAATTGCAACTTTGGAAATCTGTTGGTACGGCAAGATGGGCTTATAATTGGACACTGGCGAAGCAAGAAGAGAATTACAAGAATGGCGGAAAGTTCATATCAGACGTTTTTTTACGGAAAGAATTAACTGTATTAAAGCAGTCTGAAGAATATGCTTGGTTGTACGATGTTTCAAATAATATAGCCAAACAAGCGATTAAAGATGCTTGTGAAGCATATAAGCGATTTTTCAAGGGACTGGCTGATAAACCACGATTCAAAAGCAGAAGGAAAGCAAAACTCTCTTTTTACAATGATAATGTCAAGTTAAAAGTAAAAGAAAAACAAGTTTTGATTGAGAAAGTTGGTTGGGTAAAAACATCCGAAAAGTTACCTGTAGGGGTTAAGTACTCTAATCCACGCGTTAGCTTTGACGGTAAGTATTGGTATTTGTCTGTCGGTATTGAACAGGAGTTTACAAAAGAGAAATTAACGGCTGTTTCGTTAGGAATAGATATTGGAATCAAAGAATTAGCATATTGTTCTGATGGGCAGAGGAAGAACAATATCAACAAAACAAAAATGGTAAGACAGGTAGAGAAACGCCTTCGTAGGTTGCAACGTCAAGTTTCTCGTAAATATGAAATGAATAAGGAGGAAAACCGTTTTGTCAAAACAAGCAACATTATAAAAATCGAGAAAGAGATACGACAACTACATAGAAGGTTATCAAATATCAGAAAGAATCATCTTCATCAATCCACGAGCGAAATTGTGAAAACCAAGCCATTTCGCATTGTGATGGAGACGTTGCATATGAAAGGTCTGATGAAGAATAGATACCTAGCTAAAGCGATTGCGAAGCAGTGTTTATATGAGTTCAAAAGACAAATTCAATACAAGTGTGAAAAATATGGTATTGAATTTGTAGAAGCTGATACATGGTATCCTTCTTCAAAAATGTGTTCCAGTTGTGGAAGCATTAACAAAGAACTAAAACTTTCTGACCGTGTATACAAATGCACTTGTGGTCACGAAATGGATAGGGATTTAAATGCGGCTATCAATTTGTCACGGTATGAATTAGCCAGTTAACATCTAAAAAAGTTACGGCTAATATGTAGGATTCGTTGTATCCGAATTTACGCCCTCGGAGTGTTACATCAAACGAAAGTAGCTTCTGTGAAATCGGACACGTAGAACAGGGAAATAAACAAAAATTATAGATTTTTATAAGTTTATGGCAACGGCGAATATACATATGTTTGTAGCAGAACATGAAGTTGAAATCCGTTATGCGGAAACAGATCAAATGGGTGTTGTTTACCATTCAAACTACTTAGTGTGGCTTGAGTTAGGTCGCACGAAACTTATACAAGATTTAGGTTTTTCATATGTTGAAATGGAGAAAGAAGGAATTATTTCTCCTGTGTTAGATTTACAAATTTCATACCGTAAAGCGATGCGTTACGGAGAAAAAGCAATCGTAAAAACATGGGTAGATACTGTGAGCCCACTTCGCGTTGTATATGGATATGAAATATATAATGGTGATGGTGAACTTTGTATTACTGCAAGTACGACGAATATTTGTGCGAAAAAAGAAGGGTTCCGCCCTGTATCATTTAAAAAGTTATATCCTGAGTGGTATGCGAAATATGAGGAAATTAAGAAAAAATAAAAAAGCGTGGCAGAAGCCACGTTTTTTTATTTTTCATAATTAAATTGTGGGAAGTCGTCACCTTCGTTAAGTGTAACAGATAAATTATGTCCATCGAAGAACCATTCATCATCGCCTTCAATAAAGAAGTTAATACCTTCTTCTTGAATTTGAACAGCAGGATGTGCAGGATCATCTTTACGAATCCCTAAAGAAAGTCCTTTTTGCACAGTACTGCAACCACCGTATTGTACGAAAAAGCGTAGTGTTTCATTTGATTGTAAGTTTAATTCATTTTTATACCATTGTGCTGCTTCTTTTGTTACGGAAAGATTCATGTATAGTTCCTCCAAATTATGTTGCTTTTTCTTTAGTATAAAAAATAACGCAAAAAGACGCTATTAATATGCTTCACGTTTTCTTTTTGCGTTATGTGGGTTACGATCTTATTTTTGCTTTTTTGAAAAGTTTGCTTTTGGTTCAGTTTTATTTATAATTCGTCCGATATTTGCACGGTGTTTATAAATAACCATACCTGCTAATAAACACATCGCAATAATGAAGATTTTATCCCCGCTAACAATGGATGCAATAACAGCAACAACTGCTGTTACCATAGAAGAAAGTGATACGTATCTTGTTGTAAATAAAAGGGTGAAAAATACAACAGCCAATATTGCAAAAACAACTGGTGAATAGCATAATAGCACCCCAGCAGAAGTTGCAACTGCTTTACCACCGCGGAATTTTGCGAAGATTGGATAGACATGTCCAAGAACAGCCGCTAACCCGAACCATAGTGGATGAATATCTAATCCGAAAATCATTGGTAGACTTGTTGCTAATGTCCCTTTTAAAATGTCAGCAATTGTAACGGTAAAACCTGCTTTTTTCCCTAATGTGCGGAATGTGTTTGTTCCGCCTAGATTACCGCTCCCGTGCTCACGAATATCGATTCCGTAGCCGATTTTTCCAACAACTAGTGCAAATGGAATCGAGCCAAGTAAGTAGGCAACGATAAATAAAAGATATGTAGTAACCATAAGTTCAGTCTCCTTTATTCAAATGTGTTGATAAAGGGTAAAAAGAGTTTTTCCCGTATATTGTACCATACATTTGTAAAGAGCACATTTCTTTTTTGTAAATGAAAAATTCATTATTTCGTGAAAAAAATTTCACAGTAATGTTACATTTCTCACAGAAACAGTAAGACTATATGTAGTAACATTTTAATCAAAAGATAACAACATATTGGTGGAGGGTTATAAATGTTACAAAATAATACACGTGGAGAAGAAGAATTAATGAAAGTGTTTGAGACAATAGTCCACGGCAATGAACAAGATTTGATGCAAGAAAATGCAAATGTAGACGGCCGCTCTCCAATGGGCGTAATGGGAACGTTCGCATCTGAGAGTGCAAAATATTATGCTGTTGAGAATTTATTGTCAGATCAAGTGAAAAAAGCGATAAATGAAAATATATTATATCCACATGATTTAGATTTTTATGCAACAGGAACGACGACTTGTTCACAAATTCCGTTAGCGCAAATGCTTGCTAACGGTTTTCATACTGGACATGGACATATGAGACAACCGCAAGACATTAAAAGTGCATTGGCTCTTTCGTCTATTATTTTTCAAGCGAATCAAAATATGCAGCATGGTGGTCAATCGTTTGCACTCTTTGATATTGATTTAGCACCTTATGTACGAAAAACAATTGAGAGACATAAAAAACGATTACAATCATATCCGCTTACGAAAGAACAAATAGAAGAATTCGCATGGAAAGAAACGGAAAATGATACGTATCAAGCGTGTGAGGCTTTCGTTCATAATTCGAATAGTATGCATAGTAGGGGCGGAGGACAAGTACCGTTTATTTCTATTAATTACGGAACAGATACATCAAAAGAAGGAAGAATGTTAATTAAACAACTTTTAAAAGCGACACAAGCTGGACTTGGTAAAGGAGAGACACCGATTTTTCCGATTCAAATTTTCAAGATGAAAAAAGGTGTGAATTTTGAAGAAAGTGATCCGAACTACGATTTATTTGAATTAGCATTAGAGACAACGGCTGAACGATTGTTCCCTAACTTTTCATTTTTAGATGCTCCGTTTAATGCAGTACATTATGATGGAAGACCAGAAAGTGAAGTATGTTACATGGGATGTCGTACCCGTGTTATGTCTAATATACATGGAGAAGAAACAGCGATTGGTAGAGGGAATTTATCATTTACGTCTATTAATTTAGTGAAATTAGCGTTAATTAGTGGTTCAAAAGAAGCGTTTTTTGAAGCGCTAAACTATTATTTAGATTTAGGAATTAAGCAGCTATTAGAAAGATATGCGTATCAATGTACGAAGCGAGCAAGAGATTTTCAGTTTTTATATTCACAAGGTGTATGGCGTGGTGGAGAAACGTTGCAGCCTGAAGACTCCGTAGCCTCGATTTTAAAACAAGGGACGTTAAGTATTGGTTTTATCGGTCTTGCGGAATGTTTAGTAGCTTTAACAGGAAAGCATCATGGAGAAGATGGAAAATCATGGAAACTTGGGTATGAAATTATTTCCTTTATGAGAGATAGAATGGATAAAGCGACAGAAGAACATCAACTGAATTTCTCAGTAATTGCAACTCCAGCAGAAGGATTATCAGGGAAGTTTGTGAAAAAAGATAGAGAAGAATTTGGTGAAATTAACGGTATAACGAACCATAATTACTATACGAATTCATTCCATATTCCAGTTTATTATAACATTCAAGCGATAAATAAAATCCGTTTAGAAGGCCCGTTCCACGCTCTCTGTAATGGAGGACACATTACTTATATTGAACTAGATGGAGCAGCAATGCATAACAAAAAGGCATTAAAACAAATTGTACAAGCCATGGCAGAACATGGCGTTGGATACGGTTCAATTAATCATCCTGTTGACCGTTGTAAGTGCTGTAGTTATCACGGGGTTATTGGGAATGAATGTCCAAGTTGCGGGAATAAAGATGAGGCTAATATAGAAAGAATTCGCCGTATAACAGGCTATCTTGTAGGAGATATGTCGAAGTGGAATAGTGCGAAACGTAGTGAAGAGATAGATCGGGTGAAACATAAATGAAAGTGATGAATATTATTCATGATAGTGTAGTAGATGGAGAAGGATTGCGGACAGTCGTGTTTTTTGCGGGCTGTCCGCATCGTTGCGTTGGTTGCCATAATCCGAAATCGTGGAATATTTGCAATGGAACGGAAATGACAGTAGAAGAAATTGTGAAAGAGATTGCAAGTAATCCATTAACTGATGTAACATTTTCAGGTGGAGATCCATTTTTTCAAGCTGCTGAAGTGAAAAAGGTAGCAAAAATCGTGAAAGATTTGAAAAAAAACCTATGGATGTATACAGGTTATACGTTAGAAGAGATACAGAGTTCTCAAAATAATGATATGATAGAGTTGTTACATTATGGGGATGTTTTAGTCGATGGAAGGTTTGAAATTGAGAAAAAAGATTTAACACTTCCATTTCGCGGAAGCTCCAATCAACGTATTATTCGATTGAAAGAGTAAAAAGGCGGGATAGATTATATGAATAAAACAGTATTGCTTGTTGAAGATGAAAGAAGATTACGTGAAATTGTTAGTGATTATTTTCGTAATGAAGGCTTTGAAGTAATCGAAGCAGAAGATGGAAAAAAAGCGTTAGAGTTATTTGCAGAGCATGAAATTGATTTAATTATGTTAGATATTATGTTACCGGAAATAGATGGATGGTCTGTTTGTAGAAGAATTAGAAAAGAATCAGCAGTACCAATTATTATGTTGACAGCACGTTCGGATGAGGATGATACATTGCTAGGTTTCGAATTAGGTGCAGACGAGTATGTAACGAAACCATTTAGCCCGAAAGTATTAGTAGCTCGCGCAAAGACGTTATTGAAACGTGCGGATGGTGCGGTAGGAGTAGCGGAAGAAAATGCTATGTCTTTAGCTGGAATAGAAGTAAATCGTCTATCTAGAACTGTTTTAGTAGATGGAGAAGAAATTATATTGACACATAAAGAATTTGAACTTCTTGTGTATTTAATGGAGAACAAAGGAATCGTGTTATCACGTCAACATTTATTAGATCAGTTATGGGGATATGACTATTACGGTGATGACAGAACGGTTGATACCCATATTAAAAAACTTCGAAATAAGCTAGGAGATAAAGCGAAGCATATCGGTACTGTTATTCGAGTTGGTTATAAATTTGAAGAATAATCTAGAACGATTTGTGTAATTTAGCCTAGGGAAATGGCGATTTTATACTCTCTTTTGAAGGTAGAATGTACAAAAAATACTTTTTTTGTCTACAATGTTAGATAGGAGTATTTTTTTAATTAGATTTCACGATGAGTTCACAAGAAGGACACAAAACGTGACTATACTGAAAATACGAATTTACCAGAGAGGGGAAATAAAACATGGGATATTACGACGGACCAAATTTAAATGAAGAGCATAGTGAAACGAGAGAAGTGAGAAAATCAGGTAGTAAAAAAGGCTATTTCTTCACAGGTTTAGTGGGGGCTGTAGTCGGAGCGGTTTCGATTAGTTTTGCAGCACCATATATGCCATGGGCTCAAAATAATGGAGCGCCAGTATCATCATTTAGTTCGGATTCAAAAGTAGAAGGTACTGTAGTTCCTGTTGTAAATAAAGCGAAAAATGAAACTGATTTACCTGGTATGATTGAAGGGGCGAAAGATGTTGTTGTAGGTGTTATTAATATGCAACAAAGTGTTGATCCATTTGCAATGCAACCGACAGGTCAAGAACAACAAGCTGGTTCAGGATCAGGTGTTATTTATAAAAAAGCAGGGAATAAAGCATATATCGTAACAAACAACCACGTAGTAGATGGTGCAAATAAACTTGCTGTAAAACTAAGTGATGGTAAAAAGGTAGATGCAAAGTTAGTAGGGAAAGATCCTTGGTTAGACTTAGCTGTTGTTGAAATTGACGGGGCTAATGTGAATAAAGTTGCAACTTTAGGTGACTCAAGTAAAATCCGCGCGGGTGAAAAAGCAATTGCAATCGGTAACCCACTAGGTTTTGATGGAAGTGTAACGGAAGGTATAATCAGTAGTAAAGAACGTGAAATTCCAGTTGATATTGATGGCGATAAACGACCAGATTGGCAAGCACAAGTTATTCAAACAGATGCAGCGATTAACCCTGGTAACAGTGGTGGTGCATTATTTAACCAAAATGGTGAAATAATTGGGATTAACTCAAGTAAAATTGCACAACAAGAAGTTGAAGGAATTGGATTTGCTATTCCAATTAATATCGCAAAGCCAGTTATTGAATCACTTGAAAAAGACGGAGTAGTGAAACGTCCAGCGCTTGGAGTAGGTGTCGTTTCATTAGAAGATGTGCAAGCTTATGCAGTCAATCAATTGAAAGTACCGAAAGAAGTAACGAATGGTGTTGTATTAGGTAAAATTTACCCAATATCACCGGCTGAAAAAGCTGGTTTAGAGCAATATGATATTGTAGTAGCATTAGATAATCAAAAAGTAGAGAATGCGCTTCAATTCCGTAAATATTTATATGAAAAGAAAAAAGTAGGCGAGAAAGTAGAAGTTACATTCTACCGTAACGGTCAAAAAATGACGAAATCGGCTACTTTAGCAGATAATTCAGCTACAAAGAATCAATAATCGAAATAAAAGAAAGTCTCTTTCATATTGAAAGAGACTTTCTTTATCGGCTATACTAAAGGAATAGGAGGGATTAATTATGACAATTGAAAACCCAACTCGTACGGAAATTGGTGAAGTGTTAAAGAAAAGCAAAACAATTGCGGTTGTTGGATTATCAGATAAGCCAGAACGTACATCGTATATGGTTTCAAAAGCAATGCAAGATGCTGGATACCGCATTATTCCAGTTAATCCAACAGTAGATGAGGTGCTTGGAGAAAAGGCAGTTTCTTCACTAAAGGATATTAAGGAACACGTTGACATAGTAAATGTATTTCGTCGCTCAGAGTTTTTAATGGATGTTGCAAAAGAATTTGTAGAGATTGATGCAGATGTTTTTTGGGCACAATTAGGAGTACAAGATGAGGATACATACAAATTTTTAAAAGAAAAAGACTATACTGTAATAATGGATCGTTGTATTAAAGTAGAACATGCGATGACAAAATAGTATAGATTTAAAGGTAGAAAGATTGATTCAGCCCTCATTATAGATAAGTAGGGCCGATGAACGAGGTGTTCATCATGAGATTTTTTAAAGGCTGTTTTTGGGGGTTGTTATTTGTAATCCCATTTTGGATCTTGATCATTTGGATCATAATAAAGGTTTGGAATGTGTAATCTTGGAATACATATCCATTTCTCGTTGACAAACGATTATTTTTCTGAAATAGTAGCCTAGAGGAATCCTTGTGAGAAAACAAGGATTTTTCTATTGAAAATGGTATATAAAAGAGATAAGATAACTTGCCAAAACTATAGTCGAGGCGTTATTCTATAATAGAAACATATGTTCTGATTTTGGATTAGGAAAGGGGCAAGGAGTTTGGCGAAGCATCAGTTCCAATATAATGAAGATGCGATTCAAGTGTTAGAAGGACTTGAAGCCGTTCGAAAACGCCCGGGTATGTATATCGGGAGCACGGACAGCCGTGGATTGCATCATTTAGTATATGAAATAGTAGATAACTCCGTTGACGAAGCGTTAGCGGGATTTGGCGACGAAATTTCAGTCGTAATACATAAAGATAATAGTATTAGCGTTATAGATAAAGGGCGAGGAATGCCTACGGGAATGCATAAACTTGGGAAACCTACACCTGAAGTTATTTTAACTGTACTTCATGCCGGTGGTAAGTTTGGTCAAGGTGGTTACAAAACGAGTGGTGGTTTGCACGGTGTTGGGGCATCGGTTGTAAATGCCTTATCAGAATGGTTAGTCGTAACGATTAAGCGTGACGGAAATATTTACGAACAACGCTTTGAAAATGGCGGTGTTCCTGTAACGACGCTTGAGAAAATCGGGAAGACGAAAGAGTCTGGTACTACGATGCATTTCAAACCAGATACAACGATTTTCAGCACAACAAATTATAATTATGAAACATTATGTGAGAGATTACGTGAATCTGCATTCTTATTAAAAGGAATGAAAATCTCAATAAAAGATGAACGAAATGATTTAGAGGATGTATTTCATTATGAAACGGGAATTGAAGCTTTCGTTTCATATTTAAACGAAGAAAAAGATTCCATTCATCCAGTTGTATATTTCACTGGTGAACAAAATGGAATTGAAGCAGAACTAGCATTTCAATTTAACGATGGCTACTCAGAAAACATTTTATCGTTTGTAAATAACGTACGTACAAAAGATGGTGGAACACACGAAGCTGGATTTAAAACAGCGATGACGCGTGTGTTTAACGAGTATGCTCGTAAAGTAGCACTATTAAAAGAAAAAGATAAAAACTTAGAAGGCACAGATATTCGTGAAGGTGTAGCGGCTATCGTTTCGGTACGTGTACCAGAAGAAGTGCTTCAGTTTGAAGGGCAAACGAAAGGGAAACTAGGTACAAGTGAAGCGCGTTCTTCAATTGATGCCATTGTATCTGAGCATTTAGCATACTTTTTAGAAGAAAATCCTGATGTAGCTACACTTCTTGTGAGAAAAGCAATTAAAGCAGCACAAGCCCGTGAAGCAGCCCGTAAAGCAAGAGAAGAAGCGCGTAGTGGTAAGAAAAAGAAAAAATCAGAAGGTACGTTAAGCGGGAAATTAACACCTGCACAATCACGTAACCCGCAAAAAAATGAACTGTACCTAGTAGAGGGTGACTCTGCCGGTGGTTCTGCGAAACAAGGACGAGACCGACGTTTCCAGGCCGTATTACCGTTACGTGGTAAAGTAATTAATACAGAAAAAGCAAAGCTTGCTGATATCTTTAAAAATGAAGAGATTAATACAATCATTTATGCGATTGGCGGCGGTGTAGGAAATGAATTTGATGTTGAAGATATTAACTACGATAAAGTTGTAATTATGACCGATGCCGATACGGATGGGGCTCATATTCAAGTATTGTTATTAACGTTCTTCTACAGATATATGAAGCCACTTATCGAAGCTGGTAAAGTGTTTATCGCACTTCCTCCTTTATACAAAGTAAGTAAAGGAAAAGGTAAGAGTGAGGTAATTGAATACGCTTGGTCAGACGAGGAATTAGACGGTGTAACGAAAAAAGTTGGAAAAGGCTATATGTTACAACGTTATAAAGGACTTGGTGAAATGAATGCGGATCAATTATGGGAAACAACAATGAATCCTGAAACGCGTACATTAATTCGCGTGAAAATTGATGATGCAGCAAGAGCAGAGCGTCGCGTTACAACATTAATGGGCGATAAAGTAGAACCGCGCCGTAAATGGATTGAACGTAATGTACAGTTTGGTATGCAAGAAGAAGGAAATATTTTAGAAAATGAAATGATTATGGAGACGGAGGTGGAATAACATGCAAGCAGAGAAGTTTCATGACCTCCCGCTTGAAGACGTGTTAGGTGATCGTTTTGCACGTTATAGTAAATATATTATTCAAGATCGTGCACTTCCAGATGCACGTGATGGCTTAAAGCCAGTACAAAGACGTATTTTATATTCTATGTATGTAGAAGGTAATGTACATGATAAAGCGTTTCGTAAATCAGCTAAAACAGTAGGTAATGTTATCGGTAATTATCATCCACATGGAGATTCCTCTGTATATGAAGCAATGGTACGCTTAAGCCAAACTTGGAAAGTACGTAATGTTTTAGTTGAAATGCATGGTAATAACGGTAGTGTTGATGGGGACCCAGCGGCAGCGATGCGTTATACGGAAGCTCGTTTATCACCAATCGCATCTGAATTATTACGTGATCTTGATAAAGAAACAGTTGAATTCGTGTCAAACTTTGATGATACGAGTGAAGAACCGGTTGTATTACCAGCAGCGTTCCCGAATTTATTAGTGAACGGATCTACAGGGATTTCCGCTGGTTATGCAACAGAAATTCCTCCGCATCATCTTGGAGAAGTTATTGATGCTACAATGATGCGTATTGATAAGCCAAATAGTACTGTTGATGATTTATTAACAGTTATGAAAGGACCAGATTTCCCAACAGGCGGTATTATTCAGGGGATTGATGGTATTAAAAAGGCGTATGAAACAGGTAAAGGTAAAATTATTATTCGCGGAAAAGCAGAAGTTGAAACAGTGCGCGGTGGGAAACAACAAATTGTAATCACTGAAATTCCTTACGAAGTGAATAAGGCAAATCTTGTAAAGAAAATGGATGAATTACGTCTAGATAAAAAGTTAGATGGTATTGCTGAAGTGCGTGATGAGACAGATCGTACTGGTTTACGAATTGTTGTTGAATTAAAGAAAGAAGCAAACGCCGAAGGTATTTTAAATTATTTATATAAAAATACAGATTTGCAAATTCCATATAACTTTAATATGGTAGCGATCAATAATCGTCGTCCAACACTTATGACATTACCGAAAATTTTAGATGCTTATATTGGACATCAAAAAGAGGTTATTACGAGACGTTCGCAATATGAATTAAGAAAAGCAGAAAATCGTCAACATATTGTAGAAGGTTTAAAGAAAGCATTATCGATTTTAGACCAAGTAATTGAAACAATTCGAGCTTCAAAAGATAAACGTAACGCGAAAGATAATTTAAGTGCAAAATTTGGCTTTACAGAAGCACAGGCAGAAGCAATTGTTTCCTTGCAATTATATCGCTTAACGAATACAGACATTACGGCGTTACAAGAAGAAGCAGATGAGCTTAATAAGAAAATTATTGAGCTACAGGCAATTTTACAAAGTGAAAAAAGATTACTTCAAGTAATTAAAACAGATTTAAAGAGAGTTAAGAAAACATATAGTGATGATCGACGCGCAATTATTGAAGATCAAATCGAGGAAATTAAAATCGATGTAGAAGTGATGATCCCACAAGAAGATGTCATCGTTACTGTAACGAAAGAAGGATATGTGAAACGTACTGGATGGCGCTCACATAATGCCTCAAATGGCAAAGACTTCGGTATGAAAGAGGGTGACATCTTACTTGAACGATTCGATACGAATACGACAGAGACAGTCCTCTTATTTACGAATAAAGGCAACTATATATATCTGCCAGTATACGAAATGCCAGATATTCGTTGGAAAGATTTAGGTCAGCACGTTGCTAATATCGTTTCACTCGACCGGGATGAAACAATCATTTGGGCAACGGTTGTACCGAACTTTGAGGAAGAAAAACGATTTATCGTATTTGTAACAAGAAATGGTATGATAAAGAAAACAGAATTAAATCAATATAAAGTTCAGCGTTATTCAAGGGCATTCGTTGCTGTAAACTTGAAAAAAGATGATGAAGTTGTCGATATATTTGCGACAGATGGAACGAGTGATATCGTTCTTGCTACACACGGTGCATATGCACTTATTTTCCATGAAGATGAAGTAAGTCCAGTCGGTGTAAGAGCTGCTGGCGTGAAAGCAATTAATTTAAAAGAAGATGACTATGTCGCTTCTGGTAAACCGTTAAATGGTGACAAAGATCAACTTATTCTCGTAACACAGCGCGGTGCTGTAAAACGTCTAAAAGCATCAGAAATTGAAAAATCAACGAGGGCGAAACGAGGTCTTGTTATTTTCAAAGAATTAAAACGTAATCCGTACCGCATTGTCGGTATTGAAATTGTTCGGGACGATGAATTAGTTTACATGAAGACAGAGAAAAACATTGTAGAAGAGATTGATCCGAAAGCGTATCGAAATAAAGACCGGTATAGTAATGGTAGCCTAGTGCTAGATGTTAATGATACTGGTGAAGTAGTAGAAACGTGGACGAAGAAAAGACCAGAATAAAGAGGGCATCTTGCTATGAATAATAGCAAGATGCTTTTTTCTAGGCAATTTATTATGTAAATAATAATAATCTTGTTATAATAACTGAATGAAATCGTTCTCATAAAGTGAAACTTTAATCAATGGGGATTTTCTTTATCCACACTGATTATTAGTTGAACCAATCGGGCTTTAACAAGCAGTTGATTTCTCACCTAATTCCTTAGCTTTCGCTGAATTTTTGGTTAGGAATCTTACTGCCTGTTAAAGCGGGACAAATGGAGGGGCAACATGAAAAAAATAGGTGTAGGGATTGTAGGATTTGGTTTTTCTAGTACGACATTTCATATCCCACTATTACAAACGATAGAAGAATATGATATTCGTGCTGTATTATCCTCAAAAGAAGAGGTAGTAAAAGAAACATTACCAAATGCTAATGTTGTTAGTACAATTGATGAATTGGTGAAGCGAGCTGATGTTGACTTAGTTGTTATTACATCACCTAATACAACTCATTTTCCATATGTAAAAGAAGCAATTTTAAACGGTAAGCATGTTGTTGTAGAAAAACCATTTGTTGTCTCAATTGAAGAAGGGGAAAAGCTTATTTCATTAGCAGAGCAGCATAATATAATGTTAAGCGTATATCATAATCGTCGTTTTGATAATGATTTCTTAACAATTAAGAAATTGTTAGGAGAAAACAGAGTAGGGAATGTATACGCATATGAATCGAATTTTGATCGTTTCCGTCCACATGTACGTGATCGATGGAGAGAAAAAAATCTACCAGGCTCCGGTATATTATACGATTTAGGATCGCATTTAATTGACCAAGCGTTATCAATATTCGGGAAACCCGATGCGATAAGTGCAGATGTAATAAAACAAAGACCAGGTGCAGAGGTGGATGATTATTTCCACATAGTACTTCATTACGGAGTTAAACGTGTCATTTTACGTAGTAGCAGTTATGTGAAAAAAGCTGGACCGCATTTTATAGTGCATGGAGAGAAAGGTTCTATCGTGAAGTACGGTATGGATTCGCAGGAAGAGCAATTAAAAAATGGAATGAAGCCAGGTGATAACGGTTATGGAGTAGACGATGAAGAGAATTTTGCTACTTTAGAAACAGAAGAAAGCTTAGAGCGTATTCCAACAGAAGTCGGTTGTTATGACAATTATTATAAAGGTGTACGAGATAGTATATTAAATGGTGAGAAACTACCTGTAACAGCAAAAGAAGGTTTAGATGTTATTAAACTGATTCAATTAGCGATTGAAAGCAGTGAAAAAGGTAGAGTCATTTCTATAAAATAAAAAGACACGAAATTCGTGTCTTTTTATTAGGAATATGTGAATATGATTAATTATTTAGTTTAGTCGTTTATCATACATTAATTGGATATGTATGCCATAAGGATCTTCAATAATACCATATGCTTCACTAAATATATTTTTTTCTAGCGGAGAGATTATTTTCACATGCTTATCGGAAATTAAATTATTATAAAACCTTTGTATTTCTTCTAAATTAGCACTTTGAATGCAAAGTGACATGTTATTTCCAACGTTATAACGTTCATTAGTATTCATTGTATCTTCTGCTATCATTAGCTTTGTATTCCCAATTTGTAAAACAGAGTGAGCAATATGATCTTTATTTTCACTTGTAATTTTAAAAGAACGATCTCTTTTCGCCAGTTCTTCATACGTAACAATCATTAATTTTTTGGCTTCTAAATTACGTGTATAAAAGTTAATCGCCTCCTTTGCTTGCCCGTTCATTGAGAGAAAAATAGCTATTTCTAATGTCATAAATTCACAACTCCTTTATTAGTTAATAATTATAATATAGACTAAAAAGGTTTCAATACATGATACCTTTTTGGGAGGGAAATATGAAAAAAACTGAACGAATAAATGACATGCTTATTTTCTTAAATAATAAAAGATATTTTAATTTAAAAGATTTAATGGTTAGATATGATATTTCTAAAAGTACAGCTTTACGAGATATTCAATCATTGGAAGAAATAGGTGTACCCATATATTCTGAACTAGGTAGAAATGGAAGTTATAAAATTATAGAAAATAGTGTGTTATCGCCAATTTATTTTAGTGTGGATGAAATGTATGCGTTATACTTTTCGATTCTTACACTAAATGGATACAAGACAAAACCATTTAATATAGAAAGTATTGCGCTTGAAAATAAATTTAAACATGTACTACCTGATAATGTGAGTAAAAATATTTCGATTATGGAACGAACGCTTTCCTTTGAAGTAACAAATCATAGTAATTTTAGTCCGTTCTTAAAAGAAATTTTACAGGGGATTTTTGCTGAGCGAGTTTATTATTTAACATATTTAAAAAAAGATGAGGAGAAAGTATTGGTCGCCCAATTTATTCGAATCGAATCTAAATTTGGCCAGTGGTATGCTAAAATCTTTAATTTTGAGACAAATGGTGTTCAAATAATTAGATGTGATAAAATTCTTTCTATTGAGGAAACAAGCAACACGAATTCAAAAAATCTTGAAGAACTATTAAGTTATCTTACAAACTTTCACAGAAAACCTGATGCAATTGATTTTAGCGTCATTGTTAATCAAAAAGGAAAGGACATTTTTGATAAAGAGAATTATCCTTCCATGAGGATACAAAAAGAAAATGAAAATTATAGTATAACAGGCTATTTTAACAAGCAAGAAGTTGAGTTTATTTCAAGTTATTTTCTAAATTTTGGTGAAACGATTATTTCAATTCAGCCTGTCATGCTAAAAGAGTTAATCTATAATAAGGTGTTATCTATAAAGCAGCATTTAACTTCTTTAAGATAAAGTTAGTTTTAGTCATTTTTTGATATGAAAAAGCCCTTGCGATTTAAATATCCAAAGGGCTTTTTGGTGATTTTATTTGTTCTTTAGAAAAATTACTTTTGTGGAACAGAAAGACCATAGAAGAACATCGTAACGATATCTTTTATATGTTTTTCCCGATCTCCTTCAAGAAGTTGTGCTCCAAATTCATCACCTAATTTTGTAAACATTTGAATGTAAAGTAACATCATTTCTTTAGTAAGGTGTGGATTAATTTCGTTTTTGCGCTGAGCTCGTTCTAATATTTCTAAATACCAGGGTAGGATTTTTTCATTTTGATAACTATAAATAAACTTACGGAGTTCTTCGTCCCTTTGCATCATTTGTAGTAACATATCAGGTTGAAATAATCCGCCAGTATTCATTTTTCTTACAATCATTTTTTGCATCATATCATGAAAAGGTAATTTTTCTTCTGCAAGCTCTTTATAATATTGAAATTCAGATATGATAAATTCTTGTATAAGCTCCCTAAATAACGCATCTTTACTTCCGAAATGATTATAAATTGTAACTTGAGAAACGTTTGCTTCTTTTGCGATATGTTCTATTTTCACTTCATTAAATCCACGTTCTGAAAATAATAAGAATGCTGCTTCTTTAATGGCACGCTTTTTCTTTTCTTTTACTCTTTCAAAGCCGTTCAATGCAATCACCTCACTTAAAATATACAAGAAAAAATAATGGAAAACAATAATTTTGAAATATGGACTGATAAATATTTCAAAAAGTTGTTGCGAATATGAAAGATGAGGAGTACAATAATTTTGAAATATCACATATTAAATATTTCAAAAAATGAGGTGGAATTATGATTTCAGTTCAAGATGTCACAAAACAGTTTTCGAATGGAAAAGGTTTGTTTCATATTACATTTGATGTAAAAGAGGGAGAAGTATTTGGTTATTTAGGACCGAATGGTGCCGGAAAATCAACGACGATTCGTAATTTAATGGGATTTATAAAACCGACAGCTGGTAAAGCGACAATTTTTGGATTAAATTGTTGGAATGAAGCAGCGAAAATTCAAAGGGAAGTTGGTTATCTACCGGGTGAAATTTCTTTTATTGAAGGAATGAACGGATTAGAGTTTTTAAAATTAATGCAAGGAATGCGTGGATTAAAGGATACGAAAAGACGAGATGAACTGATAGAACGTCTGCAATTTGATGTGAAAACACCGATTCGCAAAATGTCTAAAGGAATGAAGCAAAAAGTAGGGATAGTCGCTGCATTTATGCACGATCCAGAGGTGTTAATTTTAGATGAACCAACATCTGGACTTGATCCACTTATGCAGCAAGTGTTTATAGATTTAATATTAGAGGAAAAGCAAAGAGGAAAAACAATTCTTATGTCTTCGCATATTTTCACTGAAATTGAGAGAACTTGTGACAGAGTAGCTATTATTAAAGATGGTCGACTCGTAACGGTTGAAAATATTCACGATTTACAAAGTATGAGAAGACAGGTGATAGATGTAACAGTATCATCACAAGAAGAGATTGAGTCTCTTACAAAGTGTAATTTGCAATTTGAAGCGGTAAAAGGCAGAGAGGCATCTATCATTGTACAAGGAAACTATCAAACTGTTTTACAAACACTTTCAAACTACAATGTAACGGCACTTCAAACGAGAGCGATGGATTTAGAACATTTATTTATGCATTATTACGATAAGAAAGAAGGGATAACGCATGAATAAGCAATTATTTTTAGCTAGTTTGAAAGAAACACAAAAAAGTATTTTGAGTTATGCGTCTGGTGCAGCTTTATATCTGTGGTTATTAATTTGGATATTCCCGTCAATGGTATCAGCGAAAGGGCTAAATGAATTAATAGGTGCCATGCCTGATAGTGTGAAAAAAATCGTTGGTATGGAAAGTCCGATTCAAAACGTAATGGATTTTCTAGCGGGCGAATACTATAGTCTATTATTTATTATCATTTTAACAATTTTTTGCGTAACAGTTGCGACACATTTAATTGCTCGTCATGTAGATAAAGGAGCAATGGCATACTTGCTAGCAACGCCTGTATCTAGAGTACAAATCGCAATTACGCAAGCGGCTATTCTTATATTAGGACTACTGATTATTGTAGCGGTTACGTATGTAGCGGGTATAGTAGGTGCTGAATGGTTTTTAGAGGATAATAACTTAAATAAAGAATTATTTTTGAAGATAAATGTAGTCGGAGGGCTCATATTTTTAGTCGTTAGTGCCTATTCATTTTTCTTTTCTTGTATATGTAATGACGAAAGAAAAGCACTAAGTTATTCAGCGAGTTTAACTATCTTATTTTTCGTATTGGATATGGTAGGGAAGTTAAGTGATAAGTTAGAATGGATGAAAAACCTATCATTATTCACGCTGTTTCGTCCGAAAGAAATTGCTGAAGGATCATATAATATATGGCCGGTAAGTATAAGTTTAACTGCTGTAGCGCTTTGTATTTTTATCGTAGCGATTGTAGTATTTAGGAAGAGGGATTTACCGTTATAGAGTAGAAAGTCCACTGAGAAAGTGGGCTTTTTTTATTTGTAAATTTAAACTAGTATGTTTATTGCATCCTTATAAAGGATATTTATCTTTTTAATTAAAAAAATATTCAAAAAAGTGAACCTTTTTCTAGGTTCATACGTCTAATATATGTAAAGTTAAATTGGAAGTGATGAAGTGAGGATGAAACAGGAGGAACGATTGTGAAAGTAATCCCTTTATATAAAATGATTATAAAAGAAGAAACGGATGTTTCTTTAGCGAAAAAAGGTGATCATGAAGCCTTTATAGCGCTTATACATACAGAAAAAGTGAAGATGTATCGAATAGCAAAGGCGATGTTACGTGATGAGACAAATATAGAGGATGCGATACAGACAACAATTTTAAAAGCCTATGAAAATATAAAAAAATTAAAAAAAGAAGAATTTTTTCAAACTTGGTTAATTCGAATACTAATAAATGAGTGTAACAATATTATTAGAGCGTATAAAAATGTAATTGTGACAGAGGAGAATGATTACAATATGAGTGCGTGTGATCAGTATGAAGATATAGATTTGTGTAATGCGATTCAATCGTTACATGAAGAATTAAGAGCTGTTACGGTGCTTTATTACTATGAAGACATGAATCAAGAGAGTATAGCAAAGCTGTTAGAAATACCGAAAGGAACAGTGAAATCAAGATTGTCACGCGCGAGGGAACAACTACAAAAACGATTAAAGATGGAATAGGGGGTGTAAAGGATGGATAATGAAAAATTATTTGATGAGAAATTAAAAAAGAGAATAAAAGATGAAAATGTTATAGTACCTCCAGAGTTAAATGAAAAAATTAATGGCACGCTACATAATCTTCAGGTAAAAAAGAAGAGTTACAAAATTCATATGATGATAATTAGTGCAGCGGTTTGTATACTTTCAGTGGTATCTATGTCTGAGTTTTCTATACAAAGTTTTGCGCAAAATGGTGGAGTATTTGAATATGTAAAGAAAAAAGCGTTTTCTGATTATGAAAATGAAGAAGAAATAAAATCGAATGTACATTATCCAGATAAAGAAAAGATTCATCAAAAAATGCTAGATTCTATTGATTATTTTAAAAATATTTCAGGACAATTTGAGGAATATTCTAGCTCATCAAGAATTGCTACAACATATAAGTATGCGATTGATACGGAGAAACAAAGAGGTATCTCTTCGAAAGAAGATAAACTAGCCAAAAAACGAACAATTATATATAACGAGGGCAAGAAAAAAGAGTTTGATGATGAGAAGTATACCTATAAAGAGACAAAATGGAACCCGAAAGAAAGAAACAATGAACTATTAAAATTAAATCCTACGGAAAGGTTAGTGAGAAAATCAGATGAGAAAAAGAGATATGATGATGAATATGTAGGGCTAGCTAAATATAGTATTCAATCAGAATTCGCAGATTTATTAATTCGATATAAAGATTGGAATTATAAAGAAACGAAATATCTTGGATTAGATTGTTACAAAATTGAAGGAGTTATAAACATAGAGATGCCTGTTAGCACCTCTGAAGATTTAAGAGGGAAATTCGAAATGGTTGTGGAGAAAAATACAGGGATTATGTTGAAATTTCTTAGTTTTCAAGAAGGCTTGATTCAATATTCAGTTACGACTGAATGGATACAAATAGATAAGGGATTGAAAGAAAGTATGTTTCAAAAGGATAGCGCTAAATATGAAAAAATGAAAAACATATTGGATCAATAGAAACAGGAGGAGAGTAAATGAGGAATCATTCATCTTTAAGAGAAGAGAAAAATAAGCAAAAATATAAAAAGAAAAAGATAATAAGTTTACTACTGGCGGTATTACTATTTGGTGGAATTGGCTATGGAGCCTATGTATATATGAAAACTTCTAGTCTTGTACAAAAATCTAATTTGAATTTAGCACGAGGTGAAAAATCCAATTTACGTGAGAAATCTGTAAAGCCAATTGCAAATCATGTTTCACTTTTAATTATGGGAATTGATGAAAATCAAGAACGACAAAAGGAATATAATGGTGCATTTCATACAGATGCATTATTGTTAGCGACTTTTAATAAAGACGATAAAACAGTGAAATTAACAAGCATACCGCGTGATACATATACATATGTTCCAGTTGAAAAGAAAAAAGATAAAATAACCCATGCATATGGAAGTGGTTTCGTTAAAAATGGTAAAGATGGAGGACCGCAAGCTTCTGTGGAAGCGGTAGAAAAATTGTTACAGGTGCCTGTTGATTATTTTGTGAAATTTAATTTTGGTTCCTTTACTAAAATTGTTGATGGGTTAGATGGTATTGAAGTGGATGTCCCAGTTGAATTTACGGAGCAAAATAGTAAAGATGAACCTGATGCGATTCATTTGAAAAAAGGATTACAAAAATTAAATGGGGAAGAAGCACTTGCACTAGCAAGAACGCGCCATATTGATAGTGATGCAATGAGAGGACAGCGCCAACAACTTGTTATTGAAGCGATTTTAAGTAAATTAAAAAGTGTAGGATCGATTACGAAGTTAGAAAAAATAGTTGAGGCGGTTGATGGTGATTTTAAAACAAATTTAGTAATGGATGATATTTTATCTTTTTATAAATACGGTTTAAACGGTTCAGTTGAAAAAATACAATTAGCTGGTGATGATTTATACTTACCTAATGGCCCAAACGGGCAACGTGTATATTATTATAATCCTAATAAAAAAGATCTACAGAGTTTGAGTAATACTCTTAGAACACATCTAGGATTAAGTGAAAAGCAAATTGAGGAGAATTAAAGCAGACGAAATGTCTGCTTTTTTATTTTTGTAGAAAAGATGTTTTTAGATATATGCATTATTTATTAGCAATAATTAACAAGTATTCAAGTGGTAAATGAGATGAAAGTGATTAAAACAACAAATGTGTATGAATGCGAAATAAGGTTTGAACAACATATGGCATTTTTATGAATATTACTGTAAAAAAATAATTTTTTAAAAATTTTCAATAATAATACTTTACAAAAATTAAAAAATTAGTAGAATAAGAATTAGTAAGAATCGTCTGATAAATATATAGAGAAAAACAGAATTATCAGAAAATTCTTTAGTAGCTATCGTTAAGAATTAGGGAGGGTACAAAATGAAAAAGAAACAAATGAAAAAACTAACAGCAGTTGTAGCACCGGTTTTAGCAATGAGCATGGCGTTAACAGCATGTTCTACATCAGGTGGAGATAAGAAGACAAGCACAAATTCTAGCTCTAGTGGAGATAGTAAGTCAGGGGAAAAATTAGCAGCAAAACAAGTGCTAAATCGAACAGTAACACAAGAGATTCCGACGATGGACTCTTCAAAATCAACTGATACAGTATCTTCACAAATGCTAGGTAATACGATGGAAGGGTTATATCGTCTTGATAAAGACAATAAGCCGATTCCAGCAGCAGCAGAATCTAGCACGAAAAGTGAAGATGGTAAAAAATATACGTTCAAACTACGCAAAGATGCAAAATGGTCAAATGGAGATCCAGTAACTGCGAAAGATTTCGTATACGCTTGGCAACGTCTATTAGATCCAAAAACAGCTGCTGAGTATGCATTTATCGCATTCCCGATTAAAAATGCAGAAGTAGTAAATAAAGGAGAAAAACCTGTAACTGAATTAGGAGTAAAAGCAGTAGATGATCTTACGCTTGAAGTTGAGTTAGAGCAAGCAGTACCGTACTTCTTAAACTTAGTAGCATTCCCATCATATTATCCATTAAACGAAAAGTTCGTTAAAGAAAAGGGCGAGAAGTTCGGTTTAGAGTCTGATACAACTGTCTATAACGGACCGTTCGTTCTTAAAGATTGGAAGCATGAACAAGGATGGCAATTAAAGAAAAATGATCAATATTGGGATAAAAAGACTGTGAAACTGGAAGAAGTTAACTTTAGTGTTGTTAAAGAGGCTGCGACTTTAGTCAATCTATATGATAGCGGTCAAGTTGACTTTGCTTTATTAAATGGAGAGTTCGTTGATAAATATAGAAGCAAGAAAGATGAATTTGGCACATATTCACAAGTAAGTACGTATTTCATTCGTATGAACCAAAAACGTGATGGACAAGACACGCCATTAAAGAGCAAAAAATTACGTGAAGCAATTGCGTTATCAATTGATAAAAAGAATTTAGCAAATGTAATTTTAAATGATGGATCAAAAGAAGCTGACTTCTTAGTGCCAAAAGGATTAGCAACCGGACCGGATGGTAAAGATTTCCAAGAGACGTTTAAAAACGGTTTGAAACCAAATGCTAAAAAAGCGGCTGCAGCTTGGGAAGAAGCGAAAAAAGAACTTGGAAAAGACCAAGTTACGATTGAATTCTTAAACTACGATACTGGTAATGCGAAAAAAGTTGGCGAATATATTAAAGATCAGATTGAGAAAAACTTAAAAGGTGTAACAGTTAATATTAAACTTCAACCATTTAAGCAAAAACTAAAATTAGAAACTGAACAACAATATGATATTTCGTATGGCGGATGGAATCCGGATTATGCAGATCCAATGACGTTCTTAGATATGTTTGAGACTGGACATTCTCATAACCAAATGAGCTTCTCTGACCCTAAATATGACGGCATGGTGAAAAAAGCTGGAACGGAATTAATGAGCGATGCGAAAAAACGTTGGGAAGAGTTAGGAAAAGCTGAAAAAACATTACTTGAAGAAGATGTAGCGATTGTACCTTTATATCAACGAGGAGATTCTTATGTTTTACAACCAAATGTAAAGGGAGTAGTAAAACATAATATCAGTCCAGAATTTAGCTTTAAGTGGGCATATGTGACTGAAAAATAATAGAGTTGAAAAAGCATTTAAAAGTGGCTTAGCTACTTTTAAATGCTTTTTTTGTGAGCTTAAAATACTAATTTTTAGTGTGGTTAAATAGAAGAGAATAAGGTGTATAGTATGTACATATAGTAGATGGGGGATAAATCATACTAAATTAAAAAAATCAGAATATTTAAAATTAAACTATTTACAAATACGAAAAAAAGAGTAGAATAACATTAGTTGTAATTTTCTGAAAAACGAATCTTTAGTAAGGGGTCTCTCAAGGATTGGTAATGTACATATAATTAGGGAGGGTATAAAAATGAAGAGAAAAAAGCTGAAAAAGTTAACGGCAGTTGTAGTACCAGTTTTAGCGATGAGTGTTGCATTGACAGCATGTTCTGGGTCAGGTGGGGAAAAGAAAACGACTACTACATCAAATAGTGGGGAAGAAAAAAAATCTGATATTAAATATGCAGCGAAACAAGTATTAAATCGTACGGAAAACCAAGAAATTCCGACGATGGATACTTCTAAATCTACTGATACATTAGGTTCGCAAATTTTAGGGAACACGATGGAAGGCCTATATCGCCTTGATAAAGATAATAAGCCAATTCCTGCTGCGGCAGAGTCTAGTACGAAAAGTGAAGATGGTAAAAAGTATACGTTTAAACTGCGAAAAGATGCAAAATGGTCAAATGGTGATCCTGTAACAGCGAAAGATTTCGTTTTTGCATGGAAGCGCTTACTTGATAAGAATACTGCGGCAGAATATGCATTTATTGCTTACTATATTAAAAATGCAGAAGCAATTAATAAAGGAGAAAAACCTGTAACTGAATTAGGGGCGAAGGCGGTAGATGATTACACGCTAGAAGTAGAATTAGAAAAACCGGTACCGTATTTCTTAAATTTATTAGCATTCCCATCATACTATCCATTAAATGAAAAATTCGTAAAAGAAAAAGGTGATAAGTACGGTTTAGAAGCAGATACAACTGTGTATAATGGTCCATTCGTTATGTCTTCATGGAAACATGAACAAGGTTGGCAGCTGAAGAAAAATGATAAGTACTGGGATAAAAAGACTGTGAAATTAGAAGAAATTAACTATAGTGTAGTAAAAGAGGTTGCAACGAAAGTAAACTTATATGATACAGGATCAATTGATTTTACATTACTATCAGGAGAGTTTGTAGATAAATATAAATCGAACAAAGAAGAATATGGTGAGTATGCGGAATCAAGTACATTCTTCTTACGTTTAAATCAAAAACGTAACGGACAAGATACGCCTTTAAAGAGCAAAAAACTTCGTGAAGCAATTGCATTATCAGTTGATAAAAAAGGATTGGCAAATGTAATTTTAAATAATGGTTCAAAAGCAACAGATCAATTGGTTCCAAAAGGACTTGCGACAGGGCCAGATGGTAAAGATTATCAAGATACATTTAAAAATGGTCTGAAATATAATCCGAAAAAAGGAGCAGCAGCGTGGGAAGAAGCGAAAAAAGAACTTGGAAAAGATCAAGTTACAATTGAATTGCTAAGCTATGATGATGGAACTGCGAAAAAGATTGCTGACTATGTAAAAGATCAAATTGAGAAAAATTTAAAAGGTGTAACGATTAATACGAAAATTCAGCCGTTCAAACAAAAATTAAAATTAGAAACTGCGCAAGATTATGAAATTTCTTATGCAGGTTGGAGTCCAGACTATGCGGACCCAATGACATTTATTGATATGTTTGAATCGAAGAGCCCGTACAACCAAATGAGTTATTCAAATCCAAAATACGATGAAATGGTAGGAAAAGCAGGTAATGAATTAATGAGTGATGCGAAAAAACGCTGGGAAACGTTAGGGAAAGCTGAAAAATTATTCCTTGAAGAAGATGCAGGGTTAGTTCCTTTATATCAAACAGGAAGATCGTATGTAATGAAACCGAATGTAAAAGGAATTGTGAAACATAACATCAGTCCAGAATATAGCTTTAAGTGGGCGTATGTAACTGAGGATGGCGGAAAAAAATAAAGTGAAAGCATTTCAAAAGTGGCTGAGCTGCTTTTGAAATGCTTTTTAGTATGTATAAGGGAATAAATCTCGTTAGCCTATTGAGAATCGGGTAGGTAATTAGGAAGGTTCTATCGGAGGGATTTAGAGAGGTCAGTAAGTAGTAAGACAGATGATAGTAAGAGACCTCATGCTAATAAGAAAAATATAGAACGTAGTAATAGAGTGGAATAAGGGGAGGGATGTTTACATATAGTAGACGGGGGATAATTCATATAGTAGTTAAAACAACAAGTTACTATAATAAAAAAATAAATATTTAGAAAATTTACAAAAATACTTTACAAAATTTAAAAAAACAGTAGAATATTAATTAATAAGAATTTTCTGATAACGAAAGTTAGTAGAGAATTTCTAAATGTTAATATCGTACATATAATTGGGGAGGGTACAAAAAAATGAAGAGAAAAAAGATGAAAAAATTGACAGCGGTCGTAGCACCAGTTTTAGTAATGAGTATGGCATTAACAGCTTGCTCTGGATCAGGAGATAAAGAGAAGGCAAGCACAACACCAAAAAGCGGTGAAAAAGAAGGCGGAAAGCTAGCGGCGAAGCAAGTGCTTAATTTAACAGAGTCTCAAGAGATTCCATCTATGGACTCTGCTAAAGCGACAGACCAAGTATCGTTTCTAGCTTTAAACAACGTAATGGAAGGTTTATATCGACTTGATAAAGATAATAAAGCAACACCAGGAGTTGCTGAATCATATAAAAAGAGTGAAGATGGTAAAAAGTATACATTTACATTAAATAAAAATGCAAAATGGTCAAATGGAGAGCCTGTAACAGCGAAAGATTTCGTGTTTGCTTGGAAACGTGCGGTAGATAAAAATACAGCAGCAGAATATGCATACATTATGTTTGATTTAAAGAACGCAAAAGCAATTAATGATGGGAAAGCACCACTTGATACGTTAGGTGTAAAAGCTGTAGATGATTACACATTAGAGGTAGAATTAGAAAATCCAGTTCCTTACTTTGTAGAATTAACTTCATTCGGAACATTCTATCCGTTAAATGAAAAATTCGTAAAAGAAAAAGGTGAAAAATTTGGTTTAGAAGCAGATACAACGTTATACAACGGACCGTTTACATTGACAGACTGGAAACATGAAGAAGGATGGAAATTAAAGAAAAATGCACAATATTGGGATAATAAAACAGTGAAGTTAGATGAAATCAACTTTAACGTAGTAAAAGATAGCGGTACACGTGTAAACTTATATGAAAGTGGACAAATCGATCGTGCGGGACTTACATCTGAAATGGTTGACAAATATAAATCAAATCCAGACTTCTATACACAAAAAACACCATCAACGTTCTTCTTACGTTTAAACCAAAAACGTGGTGGGCAAGATACAGTGTTAAAGAGCAAAGATCTACGTTTAGCGATTGCAAAAGCGTACGATAAAAAAGGTTTAACGAATGTAATTTTAAATGACGGATCTACACCGGCAGATTACTTAGTACCAAAAGAATTTGCGAAGAGTCCAGATGGAAAAGACTTCCGTAAAGATAACGGAGATATTTTAAAAACAGATGTGAAAAAAGCAAAAGAGCATTGGGAAAAAGCGAAAAAAGAACTTGGAAAAGAGCAAGTAACGATTGAGCTATTAAACTACGATAGCGATAATGCGAAAAAAGTAGGAGAATTCTTAAAAGGAGAACTTGAGAAAAACTTACCAGGGTTAACAGTGAACTTGAAAAATCAACCGTTTAAACAAAAATTAAAATTAGAATCAGATTTAGATTATGATTTATCTTACGCTGGTTGGGGCCCTGACTACTTAGATCCAATGACATTCATTGATATGTTCGTTACAAATGGTCCTCATAACCAAACTGGATATTCAAATCCAAAATATGATGAAATTGTAGAAAAAGGTAAAGGCGAGCTATTAACGAAAACGAAAGAACGTTGGGATAGCTTACTAAAAGCTGAGAAAATATTACTTGATGATGCTGTAATTGCACCATTATATCAACGTGGTGATGCTATCGTTCAAAGACAGAAAGTAAAAGGTATTGTTCACCATCCGGTTGGTGGAGACTACAGCTATAAATGGGCATATATTACAGAGGATAAGTAAGATGAGGGGCGTACAATACGCCCTTTTTTCTATGCACTTTTCTTCCGTGCTCGAATATATAAAATAAAAAAGGGAGAATCCCATGAAACGAAACACATACATCGATTTCCTAGCTTATTACGGAATAGGAAGTGCTCATCCTGGTGGCTTTACGTTAACAAAACAATTGTTAGCACAACTGCCTTTTAAATATGGAGCGAATGTCCTTGAGATAGGTTGTGGTACGGGGAAAACAGCGGCGTATATGACAAGGGAATTTGGCTATAAAGTAACAACGGTTGAAAAGAATGAAATTATGATTCAAAAGGCAAAAGATAGATGGTTGTTTGAAGGGTTAGATATACAATTAATTGAAGGAAATGTAGAGCATTTACCGTGTTTGAATAACTCATTTGAGTTCGTACTTGGAGAATCAATCATCGCTTTTACAGACAAAGAAAGGGTTATCTCGGAGTGTTATCGTGTATTACAGCAGGACGGTAAGCTTGTTGTCATTGAAATGATTATTGATAGGCACATTGATAAGGGTGAGGAAGAAAAAATCGCCCAATTATATGGCATGAAAGAACTGTTAACTGAGAATGAGTGGGTACAATTATTTCAGAAAGCAAATTTTAAAAGAATTACAATTGCGGGTGGTGGCACGATTGCAGAAACAATCTCTGGCTATGTAGAAGAGCCAGAATGGAATGTATCCTCACATATTCCGAATGAGTTATATGAGGCGTGGGCACAGCATGAAAATGTACGGCTTATGTACCAACACATTTTAGGGCATCGTATTTTTATATGTGAAAAATAAAGAAAAAGAGTTGGCTAAAGGTAGCCAACTCTTTACTATGTTAAATGAAAAATAATGCAGCTAATGTAATTCCGAAGATGAAACCAAATCCGAGTTCAACACCCCAGCCACAACCGCCGCCTCCCCAGCCGCCGCAACCACAACTACTACAACCACGACCACCACATCCGCAGCTGCTGAATCCACCACCGCATCCGAATCCACAACTATCACACCTGCTAAGGCCTCCACAAAGGTCACAACCACCGTTTGCATAAGCGTCGTAGTATCCGAACCCTGAATCAAAAGATGAGCGCTGTTGCACCGGTTCGATCCATACAGAGTTTTGTGTCACATCGATTATTTTACCTAAATGTATACGGCCATCACGGTCTTCAATCCGAACAACTTTTCCGAAATAACGTTGGCATGTATCATAACATTTTTGTCTATGCATATTCTTTCCTCCTTCCGCATTACAGTAATACGATATGTAAGGGGGACAAGTGCGGCTTGTACGAATGCCCTATCTATCATAATTGTTATAGGAAAGGGGAAATATAAGAAGAGGATATATAAGGAGGAAAAGGCATGAAATCTACAGATCAGTTTCAGACATACGAAGTACCATGGGAAGATTTTATTGAAGCGTTACGAGAGGAAATGAAGAAGCAAGTAGGGACAGATATTATTGATACAGTAGTTTGCAATTTAGAAGATGGTTTTGAAGTGTATACATATGTGCAGGGGGATTTAGATTTTGAATATAAGGAAGCGCTTGAGAGAAAATACGGAAGTGATGCGAAGACACCTAATGTGTTAACGATAATGTTATTAGCTAGTATTTATAATACAAGTGAAGAGAATATACGCTTGCATGCGGATAATAAAGAGAATCCGATTGTTGAAGTGTATGTAAAGCAATGAAACACGCTGTGGAAGGCGTGTTTTTTATTTGTATGATAAAATGTTAGAAAATTGAGAAAGAAGGTGAAGGATTGGGAATTAAACATCTTAATTTAACAGTTACAGATGTAACAGCAGCTAGAGAGTTTTTAGAGAAGTATTTTGGTCTAACTTGTAGTGGAACAAGAGGGAATGCCTTTGCAGTTATGCGTGATAATGATGGATTTATACTAACTTTAATGAAAGGAAAAGAAGTTCAGTATCCAAGAACATTTCACGTAGGATTTCCACAAGAAAGTGAAGAACAAGTAGATAAGATAAATGAAAGATTGAAGGAAGATGGATTTTTGGTCGAGCCTCCTAAGCATGTCCATGCGTATACGTTTTACGTTGAAGCACCTGGTGGATTTACAATAGAAGTGATGTGTTAAGTCAAAAATCAAACTTTTTGTTATGTGTTTTTAAAATAAAAAGTAGGAAAAGTCTGTTTTAAGTGTGGAGCTTAAACAGGCTTTTTTACTTATAGTATCGGATAGAAAACGCTAGAAGGAATAATATTCAGTTCTTATAACTGTTTACATAATAAAATTATGCTGGGTTCGTTGTCCTAAAATACAAGTCATATATCTTGTTTCCTCTCATAAATTTAAACATAGGAATTTGTCTACAAAGGTGGCGAAGCCTCATCATGAAAATCCGAATTTGTGCCACGTTCATGTTGTTTCTATTTATATGTTTACCTTTATCAGCTTTTGCAAAAGGAGAGGAGGCAAAGGAAAGGGTCGTTTCACTTGTATATGACGATTCGGGCAGCATGAGAAATAACGATCGCTGGAAATATGCCAATTATGCTTTGCAAAGTTTAGTTGCGCTATTGGATGAAAAAGATAAATTTTCTTACGTTCCAATGAGTAAGCCGAATGAGCCATTAAACATTTCGTTAACGAAGGATAAAAGGCAAACAGAAATTGAGGGAATTGGAGCATGGAAAACGTATTTAAATACTCCATTTAGCGCGGTAGAAACGGCGATGCAATCTATAAAAAAGGAAGCAGATATAGATGGAAAACGTGAATTTTGGCTTATTGTATTAACTGACGGGGCATTTAATGATTTAGAGAAAGATAAGGTTGGCGGAAAAGAACAAATTTTGCAGAAATTAGCCCAGTTTAAGAAAGAAATGGATGCAAAAAAGATATCGTTACATCCAGTCTTAATTACGATGGAAGAAGATTTAGGACAACAAGAAAAAGAACAACTAAATACGTTCAAGGAAATATGGAAGAAAGAGATAAATGGTGTTACGATGCCGTCAAGCGGAGAAGATGGCATTGTAAAAAGTGTAAATCAAGTGGCAGCATTAGTTGCAAATCGTGATCCATTCTCCTCTGTTGAATCGATTGTAAAAACGAAAGTAGTGGGGAAAAGAGTAGAGATTACAACACCGTTTCCGTTAAAGCGTATGACGCTTGTACGACAATCGCCTTCTCTGCCCGATTATCAGGTCACACAAATTTCTAAACCATTACAATTACAATCTTCTTTTTCCATACATGCACCAGGAGAAGCAAAGTTGTTCGGAAATATAGTTCATATAAGTACGGAAAATGAGGAAGTTATTAAACCAGGAACTTATACGATAGAAGTGGACCGAGATATTGAGAAAGAAGGGTTACAAGTACTAGTCGAACCGGCACTTAATTATACTGTTTCTACTTATGATAAAGAGGATAAGGATAGAAAAAATGTTGAGGAAATGTATGAAGGTGTGACAGCTGTTATTGAAGCAAAGCCTACGGAGTTGCCAGTTCAGTCTTCTTACTTTCAGGCAGAATTAGAAATAGAAGGAAAACAGTACCCGATGAAGTGGGACGATAAAAAACATGTATTTTACTACGAAATGAAGATTGCTAAAGGGCTAGTGCGTGGGAAAGTTCATATGAACATAAAGGGATTTTACAGACAGACGAAAGAATTTAAAATCGAAGTAACGGAAAAACCAAAATTATCACTACAAACGATTACGAAAGATTATGAAGAAAAAGTAACAAATTTAGAGAATAGTAAACCGTTTATTATACAACCACAGTTAGATGGTAAGCCGATGACAGAAGAGGCTGTAAAGAAACTATTAAAATCTACTGGTGTCACATCTAAACAATCAATCAACTATGAAATAAAGCAACATGGAAATCAAATCTATGTTTATCCTCGTCCTTATCACTCCGACACATTTAATTTTACAGATACCGGCACCGTAGAAGCTACCATCGTAATGCAGGATTCAAAGTTACAAGAAGTAAAGAAAAACATAACATTCCATATTCAAGATGCTCCGTTTTATGAAAAATATGCGCTTATTTTTAAGTTTGTCATTCCTATCACTTTATTACTGTTAGTAGTAGGAATCATTGTTTTAGGATGGATTGTTCGGCCAAGATTTCACCGGAAAGCACTACTGTATTATGAATGGGATCAAGAGGTAGCGAAAGATTGGCTATATCAATCTGAACCAGAATTACTTCGAAATAAATGGTGGAACCATTATTTTGGGATCCCATTTAGAGCAGAAAGAAAAACTGTGCAATCCGTTACATTTATAGCGAAGAAAGGTTCGAAATCTGTCTTTGTAGCGAAAGAATCACAAGTAGTTGGAATGATTATTGATGGAATGTTTATAACAGAGGATGAAGTAGGAATGGAACATAAGACACTATATCCAAATGAACTTTTACTAATTGATAGAGGATATGGTAAGGAGATTTACAAGTACGAATGTGAATAGTAGGTAGGGATAAGAAGGGGATGGAGTATTCATTCTCTTTCCCTTTTTTCAAACAAGCAAGAATAGGAAGGTGGTTCACATGACATTACAAGTTCCAACAATATTAATTGGTTTAGGTGGAATCGGTAGTACTGTGACGCATCAAATATATGAAAAACTGCCTGAAGAGCGCCGAAAAAAGGTAGCAATGCACGTATTTGATACAGATGTGAATACATTAAGTAAATTTGATCATATTCGAAAGTTTAAGACACAAACAAGTTCTAGTAAAACGCCTAGGGAGTATATTGCAGGAGATCCAACGATCCCAGAGTGGTTTCCGATGGATCCGACTATACTTGATAAGCCATTAACAGAAGGAGCAGGACAGTTACGCGTTATTTCACGTTTAGCGTTACGTGCTGCGATGAAAGAAGATAAATTGACGTCTTTTTGGCAAGAAATCGAGAAAATTTTTCCGGTTACAAGTGATCAAACGGAATATGGTGTGCGTGTCATTATAGTAACATCACTAGCAGGCGGAACAGGTTCAGGGATGTTTCTGCAAATTGCATTATATTTACGTGAAATGCTTCGGAAGAAATTGCAGCATCATAACATTTTAATACGCGGTGCGTTTTTAATGCCGGATGTTTTAGTAAAGACGAGAACAGTTAGCGCGAAAGAATTTGAAACGGTGCAAGCAAATGGCTATGCATCGTTAAAAGAATTACATGCTATTACGCTCGGTTCTACTGGAGAATTATCAAAACGCGGCGGTGTAACAATTGAATTAGAGTATCGCCCTGATCAAGTAGATGAAGACGGAAGAACGAATCATACAATTAAACAACATCATTTACCGTACAATTATTGTTTCTTATACGATTATGAAAACCTACATGGACACCATTTACACAATTTATCAGATTATATGGAACAGATGGCAAATACAATTTATTTACAGTTATTTAGCCCGATGTCCACAAGTCATTTTGCACAAGAAGACAATCAAATTCAGCAATTAGCAGAATCAAGCGGAAAAGGACGATATTGCGGGGCAGGAACGGCAAAACTCATTTATCCGTATGAGCATGTGTTAAAATATTGTGCTTTAAAATGGGCTGTGCAAGGTTTAGATGAATCGTGGCTTCATTTAGATCAACTGTTTCAAGAGAAGAAGCAAAGATATGACCAAGATGTAAAACGTGGGATGCAGCGTGAAAAGCCGGAGAGAGGTAAAAGTTATTTAGAGGACTTGGAACATCTTGCTACCCGTCCAGAGCAAGCTCATATTTTCTATAGACAAATGTACAATGAAACACGTGAAGGAGCAGAGGGTGGTAAGCTCGGAGTTGCGAAATCAAAACTGTTTTTAGAAGCTGTAGAAAGTTATGTACAACGAACGGTGCAAAAAGATGAGGAATTAAATCGTCTGCAACATGAGTGTAAAATTTCAGCTGCGAAACTGAAAATGATGGAACAAATGAAAGGTGAAGTGGCAAGAGTGGATCATGCGGTTCGTTTATATGCGTATGCGATTCCGAGCCGTGTACATGAACATGTAACGACACTTTTATATGACATGATTGAATCAGACCGCTTTTCACCAAGTGGTTCTGAAGGGCAGTCCTATCAATTAAATACATGGTTTTTAAAGAAAACAGATCCAGTTCACCCAGTAGCAGCACGTTTTATGTTATATGAAATTCGAAAGCAGTTAGTGGAAAAAATGAATCGACTACATGAAAATAATGAACAAAAGCGAAATGTAATTCAAAACTACGATAAAAAATTTAATGTGGGTAATATCGATGGAACGGTAACGGCTGTACGCCGAGTAGAAATTGCTCAACAACAAGGCTGGTTTGGAAAAATGATTAATAATCAGCAACGTTTATTCAAAAGAGAATTTGAAGACATTATAACGCAATATGTACACAAATTAAATGAATATCGAAAAGAAATGCTATTAGAACTTGTATATCAATCGCTATATCAAGCAGTTAATAAAATGATTCAATATTGGGAAAGATTTTTTGATAATTTACATGAAACACGTGAAAATTTACTGTTTGAAATCCAAAAGCGCAGTAAGGAATTTGAAGGGAAAACAAACCCGACGAATGTATATGTATTAGCTGAGGAACAGCTGCAAGAAAAGATATGGCAAGATATGCAGCAACATTTAAATTTAGGTGTACTACCGAAAGATATATCAGCGGAAATTTATATGAGTTTGTACGGGGAATATTGTCGTGATGCGAAAACAGAAGAGATTCAGTCGAAAAAGGTAGAGGATTTCTACCGAGAACATATACTGAGCTATTGTTATGACGAACTGCAAGTACGCTATCGTGATAAATTAGAACTGAATATCATTGAAGCGTTGCGAAAAGAAGCAGATTATAAGAAACGTGATCGCGATGAATACGTTCGTGAAAAAATTGAAGACCTGTTCCATTTAGCGAGTCCATTCGTTCCGAAAGTTGCTCATCATAGGGAATTACAATATTGGGGTATACATCCTTCTTTAAAGAAAGAGCTGCAAGAGGAATTAATTCAAGAAATGTTTAAAGAAAAAGATACAGTACATGAAGCCTTTTCGCCATTTGAAGTAATCTGTTATCGAGCGCATTACGGCTTATCGCTGCAAGATTTTCCTAAATTATCATCAGGACATATTTCAAACGGATTTATGAATGATAAAGGTGACTATTTCCAATCGTATTATCGCCGTGTAAATAAATTAAATAGTAAAAAATCTAGTTTAACGCCGCATTTAGATAAGTATTGGCACTTACCAGCCTTTATGCCAGATTTAAACGCGACTCAAACAAAATTAGATTATGATAAATGTAATCGTGCATTACTATACGCATATATGTATCGCTGGATTAGTTTAGTTGCTGTTGATGGACAATTTGTGTATCAATATAACGGTGTAGGACGTAGCTTTTTAATTCAGTCGATGGGGAAAAATATTTCAAGCGAAAGTTATAAATTACACAGAGCATTGCTTCATAATCCGTTTATTTATGAAAACATCTTGTCACGATTTGAAGAAGAGCAAGAAAAGGCGATGATACAAGGTGGACATTTATATACACATCCGTTCGTATTAGGAGCCCAAGATGTAAGATGGCTTAGAAAAGAACATGTCCACAATCTTTTAGATATGATTTTAATGTATGACCGTGAAGCGAAGTATGATCCGACATTAGAAGAAACATCAGATGAATTATTAAGACTATTCCTCGATGAAATCGAGTTGTATTTCCAGAACTATTACGGTACAGGTGCCGATATGGTGGCAAAGAAAGAGAAAGAAATGTTTATTAAACAATTGTGGGATCGCTCGCATGCAAAAGGATATGTAGATCCAAATAGCGCTCCGTATAAAAAATGGCAAAATTTATTAAGTGTTCAAGATGAAGAAGAAACGCCAAAAACGAATGTATAATGAATGAAAAGGGAATCCTTAAAAGTGGCAATACAACTTTAGAAAAGAGGGATTCTGATGCCGTTTTTAGGAAGTGTATATCAAATATTTGGGTTATATCCGGAACTTTATTATGGGATGATTTCAGCAGAGTTGCAAGAGGAAGCTCAGAAGGAGCATCTTGAAAATAGTAGTGCAGAAGCTGAAGTGGAAGAATAAAAAAAAGTGCAGATGAAAATCTGCACTTTTTTGTTAGTATTAAAATGGTGACATAACCTCAAATGAATTATTATCTAAAAATAATAATTTATTTGAGGTTATTATGATTTTTATTGCATTGTATGTAATGAAAATTGTATGAAAATCAATGTACTAAAATGCATATGAATATTAA
This sequence comes from Bacillus sp. 007/AIA-02/001, assembly GCF_004634455.1. Taxonomy (NCBI): domain Bacteria; kingdom Bacillati; phylum Bacillota; class Bacilli; order Caryophanales; family Bacillaceae; genus Bacillus; species Bacillus sp. 007/AIA-02/001. The sequence continues at coordinate 66,948 of NZ_SEIY01000009.1, read as the reverse complement.
GGTGGAAAACAACAATGTTTTTGAGAAAATAATTATGTATAAAAATAACATTTGATACATAATCAGCCGATTATTTTTGAGTGATTTATTATTGACAATATAATTAATTGTATGATAAATTCAATCAGCATTCTTAATGGTTTTTTGGTATGGTTAATATTTTGAAAATTCAATACGGTATAAAGAGATTGATTTTTCTGTTTTTATTGAGACGGGTTACTAAGTCTATAGGGGAAGTGAACTATGTATATTTTTATTTTTAAAATAGAACAGTAATAAAGAATGTAACAAGTAAGAGATAAATTTGAAAAAGAGGTTTCAAAGAATGAGTCTTTTCATAAAGAAAGCAATGGATGACGAAAAGAAAAAAGTATTGAATCAAACTTTAGGAGCGATTGATTTAACTCTTTTAGGTATTGGAGCAATTATTGGTACAGGTATTTTCGTATTAACTGGTATTGTAGCAGCGAAACATGCTGGTCCGGCGATTGTATTATCTTTTGTATTAGCGGCAATTATATGTGCATGTGTAGCTTTCTGTTATGCTGAATTTGCATCTACAGTTCCAGTTTCGGGAAGTGTATATTCATATACATATATGACACTAGGTGAGATTTTTGCATTTATAGTTGGCTGGTGTGTTATGCTGGAGTATTTATTAGCGACTTCTGCGGTTGCAGCAGGCTGGTCAGCATATTTTCAGTCATTGCTACTAGGTTTTAATATTCACATTCCTACGGTTTTTGCTTCGGCACCAGGAATGGGGAAGGGTGGAATCATTGATTTACCAGCAGTTCTTATTATTTTAGTTGTTACATTTTTATTAAGCCGTGGTGCAAAAGAAAGTGCACGAATTAATAATATAATGGTTATTATTAAACTGGCTGTTATTGTAGGATTTATTGTTGTAGGGACACAATATGTAAGACCAGAGAATTGGCAACCATTTCTACCGTTTGGTTTTCACGGTGTGGTAGGGGGCGCTGCTACTGTATTTTTTGCTTTTTTAGGATTTGATGCAGTTGCAACAGCCGCAGAGGAAGTGAAGCGTCCACAACGTAACGTGCCAATTGGGCTACTTGTTTCCTTGTTCATTTGTACCGTTCTATATGTAGGTGTTTCATTCGTGCTAACTGGAATGGTTCCGTTTACGGAATTAAATGTTGCTGATCCGGTTGCATATGCGTTGCGCACTGTAGGAGAAGATAGAATTGCTGGGTTGTTATCGGTGGGAGCGATAGCAGGGCTAACAACAGTTCTGTTAGTAGCTATGTTTGCATTTGTTCGTGTATCTTACTCGATGAGTCGAGATGGACTGTTACCAAAAAGACTTTCAAGTGTCCATAAACGTTTACAAACTCCATTTTTTAATACGTGGGTTACAGGTATACTAGCAGCTTTATTAGCGGGATTAGTGGATTTGAATTTATTAGCTAATTTAGTGAATATGGGAACGATAACAGCATTTGTGTTTGTATCTATAGCTGTCATTGTATTAAGAAAGACACATCCTAATATGAAGAGGCCATTCCGTGCCCCTCTAGTACCTTTTTTACCTATCGTTTCAATAGTAAGTTGTATATATTTGGCATTGAACCTTTCTAAGCTTACTTTAATTAGTTTTGTGGCATGGATTATAATAGGGGTTTTCATATATTTTGTATATGCTAAAAAACATAGTAATGTTAGAAATAGAAATAAAGTATAGTCCATTGAAATAATACTTGTAATGGAAATGAAAACACGCTACTTATTCATATAAGAACAAGTAGCGTGTTTTTTCTATTTAATAATCCCATTTTCTAAAATTTTAATAGTTGGTACCACTTTCACATTAGCTTTTGAAAAGGCACTCGGCCAATCATCTTCGACTTGTTTCCATTCTTTATATTGAAACGCTCTCGCATAATCACCAAATCCGAATGGATCAAGTTGCTGTTTTTGAATGTTGTGGATTAAATCGTTCAAATCTTTGTTTAGTTGTTTTGTAATAAGAGAAGTTAATTTCTTTCTATCTTTGTCTATATCCATATTGAATGTAAGTTCAGAGACAGCAATTTTCAAATCCATTTTAACATGAAATTTGAAGTGGTTATCGCTATAATCTGTATGGATATCACGATCCATGCTAAGAACATTTATTGTTACGAAATCGCCGCCATCGGTATCTTTTAAATCACTATTACTTTCAACTGAAGTAGAAGGGATTTTCAATGTAAGCGAAACCGGTGTATTCGCTTTCTTTTGTAACAAAAGAAGAAGGGCGCTTTCATAACGATTTAATGACATTTTATAAATTCCGCGAGAAGTTAATAGCGCGGAACCAGTAACGATAACATCCTTTTTACCTTTTTTTATTTCTGAAATAGCAGGTGTTATACCTTTATTAAACGTTTGCCTGTGAAATTCATGGAATGTCGTAAAAACGGTCCGATTGTACAGTTTGTTCGTATTAATTAAATCTGTTAAATACTCGGGAAGGGCAGGCTTATCTTTAAAGTTATTATATATAACTGAAGAAATTGGACCGTCTACTGCAACCATGCGCATGTTTCCAGTGTTTTTAGGATCACGATACCAAACATCAAGGTAAGGCATAGCCCCTTCTTGTTTTAAAAAATTTGTGCTAAATAAAATGAGCTGTAACTTTTCTGTAGATACTAAACCGCCACTTGAACTATTAAACGTTGCTTTTGCTTCTCGAGGTGTACGTACTTTCGCTTCATGTGTTTCGTACTTTTTTTCTACGTCTTCATTAAAAATAGGATTTACGTGGTACACAATTAATTTTCCTTTTGCTTTTGCATCAAAGCCGTAAATTATTGAAATCGATTGTTTTTCTAAGTCGAGTCGATCTCCACAGCCTGTTAAAAAGGTTATGAGAAAGTAAAGTATAGTGAAATGAATAAAGCGCCTCATTTAAACTCTTCTCCTTTTCCAATGCTGATAAAGTGTCATGTATAAGAGAAATACGACCGGGAATAGAAAAACGATAAAATAACTTGCAGTTCCCCAAAATTCTCGCAACGCACTTATTTGGTAAGAGGAAGGGATATAAAAGAATAAGATGAAGATACACCCGAATAATAAACCATAAATAGGTAATGAACTCCTTTTTTTGTTAAGTAATTGATTGATTCCATCTGAAGCAGTAAAAATATAAGGAATGCAAGAATCAAAAATAATAAAGAGATAAAATGACAAAAAGATAATTTCAAATCGTTCCAGAAAAGAAAAGTGAAATGGTGTAACGAGAGAAAGGGTAGGCCATAAAAACTTAGTTATACCATCTGGGCTAAAATAAAGGAAAGAAACGAACGTCACTTGCAGGTAAACGAATAAAGTAATCATATTTGCAATAACAATCCCTTTTTTTGCAGATGATTTATTACTGAGGTAAGGATAAAGGACGAATGCAAACTCAAATCCGAGAAAGGCAATAATAGTTGATTTTACTGTGTTGAAAACTGGTATCCATCCCTCTTTAAGGAGAGGAAGAAGATAGATCCAATGCCCATCTTTAAGTGGGATAAATAATAGTAATGGCATCCAGAGTGTAAATAAGACAGTAAAAACAGCATAGCGGCTAATAATAAGAACACCTTTACATGCGAGCATTACCATTGGAATAGATAATAGCATCATGATTAAAAACATTGGAGATCTAGGCAAAATCCAAATGTGAATAACGTATAAGAGGGAAAAAATTAAAGAAACCGCTGCAAGAACAGCATATAAAATCCAAAAAATCATTCCTACTCTTCCTAACCATTTTCCAAGATAACGAGTTAGCACATCAAGTAAATGGTAACCAGGATGCTTCTCCATGATTTTTACAATACATAGACTGACTAAAGTAGTGATAGCGCATCCTATAATAATAGACATCCAGCCATCTGTATTCGCCCCTTGGGCCACTTCACGTGGCAGTGTAAGTACACCGAATCCTACTTGAACACCACTAATCGTTAAAATGTATTGAAATAAACTAATCTCCCTCTTTACACGCTTTGTCACTTATCTTCCTCCTTTTCTTCTATATCCGGTTGTCGATTTTCTTGTTTTAAGTTAAGGGATAGTGGTCGTTTCTTCATTAGTTTCCATGGCAAACGCACAAGAACGTCTTTTAAATCCGTAGCAAATGATGGAGAAAAAGGACTACCGTAAGGAACACCAAGTGATTCCATAGAAAGAATATGGATGATGATAACTGACATTCCAACCATAATTCCAATGACTCCGAATAAAGAAGCGATTATCATCATTGGAAAGCGAAGAATCCGAACTCCTGCTGACATTTCCAGATTGGGAATGATAAAAGAAGCGACTGCGGTAATAGATACGACGATAACCATAACATTACTTACGATTCCTGCTTGAACTGCAGCTTGTCCAATGACAATCCCTCCTACGACGCCAATTGTTTGTCCGACGGGACCGGGAAGTCGAACTGCAGCTTCGCGTAGCATTTCAAGTACTAATTCCATCAAAAGTGCTTCTAATATAGGCGGAAAAGGAATTTTGGCTCGAGATTCTCCAATTGTTAACAATAATTTAAGTGGAATTACTTCATAATGAAAGGAAATCATAGCAATATAAAGAGCAGGAGCAAATATTGCAATAAATAGTCCAGTGAAACGAAGGAGTCGTATAAAAGATGGAATCATAGGTCTGAAGCTGTAATCATCTATCGTCTGAAAAAAGGATGAAAAGGTCATAGGTCCTATTAATACGCCTGGTGAGCGATCTACAATAACGGCAATTCGCCCATCTAGAATATGATGTGCTGTTGTGTCAGGACGTTCAGTTATTGATAATTGCGGAAAGAGAGTAAAGGAATTATCTTCAACAAATCCCTCTAATTCACCAGTAGTAAGAATCGCATCAACTTTTACTGACTCGATACGGGATGCCATTTCTTTTACGACATTTTCGTTCGCAACATCTGCTAGATAAAGCAAAAAAACCTTTGAAGTAGCTCGTTCACCAACAGTGAATTCCTTCACTTTCAATTCGCGATTTGGAATATATCGACGAATAAGTGCAAGGCTGTCGCTCGCTACCTCATTAAATCCTTCGTGTGAGCTTTTTATGGAGCTCTCTGTTGTAGGTTCTTCAATGCTCCTTTTTGGTGCCGCTTGCGTATCAAGCTCTAAAGCGGATAGTTGCCCGTTTATAAATAAAATACTTTTGCCGTGTAAAAGAGATTGTTCAATGTCTGTCCACTGTTGAATTTTTTTAATATTTCCGATAGAAACAGAGGCTTCCCAAAAATCGTCTTCATTCCACTCTTTAAATAAGAGAGGACGAAGAATGTTTACGTTAATAACAGTTTTGTCTACAAGTCCTTCCATATATATAAGTGCAGCTTCCTGTCCGTTTTTTAATGGAAAAGTGCGTGTTATTAATTCTGGAATACCGCTAAACAGTTTGGACAAGTGCTTTAAATTAAGGGAAAGGGAAGAAGAGATAGATTTATTTAATGTGTGATTAGCTTGCTCTTGGGTAGAAAAAGATTTTTCACCACGAATCCATTTATTAAAAGACCCCATTTGTTCGCTTACTCCTTGTTATGTTTTATATGGATTATTATGGATAGTTACAAGCTGACATATGCGTAGTTTAAATTTTATATTGTATATTTTTAACTTTAACGCTATAATTATAGTGTTAAAGATGGAATCGTGATATGACCTGTTATGACTCTATCGTTTTATTTATGAATAAATGGATTGGTATTTTAGCAAGATGTGCTAATAAACTACTCCACCATGATAATAACGTGCCGAAATGTGGTGCGTATATTTTCGTGGTGGAGTTTTTTTATTCTCAAAAAGGGGGAAAGACCATGAATAACAACATGGTTCATATTACAATTGACGGAAAAAAGTATACAGCGGAGCCCGGTTCAACGATATTGGGTGTTATTAATGAGAACGGGATTGAACATCCGCAAATTTGTTACGTGCCAGAAGTAGATCCTATTCAAACATGTGACACTTGTATTGTAGAAGTTGACGGAAAGTTAATGCGATCTTGTTCGACAGTAGTGATGGAAGGTATGAACATTGAACGTGCTTCTGTTCGCGCAAAAGAAGCACAAACGGAGGCGATGGATCGGTTACTAGAAAATCATTTATTATACTGTACAGTATGTGACAACAACAATGGGAACTGTAAACTCCATAATACAGCAGAATTAATGGAAATTGAACATCAAAAATATCCGTATGAACCGAAAGTAGATGTAAGTGAAGTTGATATGACGCATCCGTTTTATCGCTATGATCCTAATCAATGTATTGCATGCGGTCAATGCGTTGAGGTGTGTCAAAACTTACAAGTAAATGAAACGTTATCGATAGACTGGGAAGCGGAACGCCCACGAGTTATTTGGGATGAAGGAGTAAATATTAATGATTCTTCATGCGTTAGCTGTGGTCAATGTGTAACGATTTGTCCTTGTAACGCTTTAATGGAGAAAACGATGCTCGGTGAAGCTGGATTTATGACGGGATTAAAACCAGATATTCTTGAACCGATGGTAGATTTAATTAAAGAAGTTGAGCCTGGTTATAGCGGTATTTTTGCGGTATCAGAAGTGGAAGCGGCCATGCGTGATACTCGTACGAAGAAAACGAAAACAGTATGTACATTTTGTGGTGTAGGTTGTTCGTTTGAAGTGTGGACGAAGGGGCGTAAAATCCTTAAAGTACAGCCATCTTCAGATGCACCAGTTAACGCAATTTCCACTTGTGTAAAAGGGAAATTTGGTTGGGATTTCGTAAATTCTAAAGAACGAATAACAAAACCTTTAATTCGTAAAAATGGAACCTTTGTTGAATCTACATGGGAAGAAGCACTGAATGTAGTTGCAAATAAATTAGGCGCTATTAAAGAAGAGTACGGTAAAGGTTCTATTGGATTTATTTCTTCCTCTAAAATTACAAATGAAGACAATTATGTAATTCAAAAATTAGCTCGACAAGTATTTGGAACGAATAATATTGATAACTGCTCACGTTATTGCCAATCACCAGCAACGGATGGTTTGTTCCGTACAATTGGTATGGGCGGTGATGCCGGAACGATTAAAGATATTGCGCAATCTGGTCTTGTTATTATTGTGGGATGTAATCCGACAGAAGGTCATCCTGTTCTAGCTACACGTATTAAACGTGCACATAAATTACACGGACAAAAGTTAATTGTAGCTGATCTTCGTAAAACCGAAATGGCAGAGCGATCAGATGTCTTTATTAGTCCAAAACAAGGAACAGATCAAGTATGGTTAATGGCTGTTACGAAATATATGATCGATCAAGGTTGGCATGATCAGGAATTTATTAATGAGAATGTAAACTTCTTTGAAGATTTCAAAGAGAGCCTAGAAGAATATGCACTTGAATATGCAGAAGAAGTAACAGGTATTTCAAAAGAAACACTTATTCAAATGGCTGAAATGATTCGTGATGCAGATGGTACATGTATCCTTTGGGGTATGGGGGTAACGCAAAATACAGGTGGTTCTGATACTTCCGCTGCAATTTCAAACTTACTTCTTGCAACAGGGAACTATCGTCGTCCAGGAGCAGGTGCATACCCACTTCGAGGTCACAATAACGTACAAGGTGCTTGTGATATGGGTACTTTACCAGGATGGCTTCCAGGATATCAGCACGTTACTAACGAAATGGAACGTGCGAAATTTGAAACTGCTTACGGAGTGAAAATTGATAGTGAACCAGGTCTTAATAATATTGAAATGCTTCACGCAATTGACGAAAGAAAAATGAAAGCAATGTATCTTGTCGGAGAAGATATGGCTCTTGTAGATTCTAATGCAAATCATGTACATGAAGTGTTATCTAGCCTTGATTTCTTCGTTGTGCAAGATGTTTTCCTTTCTAAAACTGCTCAATATGCAGATGTTGTATTACCAGCAGCGCCATCTCTTGAGAAAGAAGGTACTTTCACAAATACAGAGCGCCGTGTCCAAAGATTATATCAAGTGCTTCCTACGCTAGGAGACGCGAAACCAGACTGGTGGATCGTCCAGGAAGTTGCGAATAAACTAGGTGCAAACTGGAATTATAGCCACCCAAGTGAAATCTTTGCTGAAATGGCAAGTTTATCACCATTGTTCTCGCAAGCGAACTATGAAGTGCTTGAAGGATGGAACAGTTTCCATTGGGGAACTTTTGATGGAACAAATACACCACTTCTGTTCCAAGATGGATTTAACTTCCCAGATAAAAAAGCTCGTTTTGCGATTGCTGACTGGGTACGTCCAGCTGAATTTCCAGCTGAGTTCGACCTTCACATTAACAACGGTCGTATGCTTGAGCATTTCCATGAAGGGAATATGACAAATAAATCAACAGGTATTCAAACGAAAGTACCTGGTGTTTTCGTTGAAATCTCTCCAGACCTTGCAAAAGAACGTGGCATAAAAACAGGTTCGTTAGTTCGTCTTGTCTCTCCTTTTGGAGCATTAAAATTACGTGCACTCGTTACAGATCGTGTAAAAGCGAATGAGTTATATTTACCGATGAACTCTACAGATAACGAAACGGCAATTAATTTCTTAACAGGTCCTGCTGTGGATGTACGTACGAATACACCTGCGTATAAACAAACGAAAGTGCGTATGGAAGTGTTAGAAGTTGATGGCGAAAATCCGATGCCAAAAGCGAACCCACGCAATAAAAAACGTCACCCTCAAGCTGGAATTGAGGTACATCGTAAGTGGGCACGTCCAGGGTATGTGCATTTAACGGATAAGTAGGAGGAGAAAACTATGGCTGCACCTATAAAAATGATTCAAAAACAAGAATTAACTGAGGAAGAAATAAAACAGCAAAAATTAGATGATTTAAAGGAGCTTTTAACTAATAATGAAGAAGCTCTAAATCAGATGTTTAATATAGTAGGGGAATTAAATGACATTGGAATGCTAGAAGCTGCAAATTCTATGCTGAAAGCGAAAGAACCAATTGCAAAGATCGTTCTAGGTCAAGTAACTCGTGAGCCTGTTACAAATTTAATTAATAATATGATGGGTGCTGCAGGGGCGTTAACTGAACTTGACCCAGAACTTACGAAAAAGCTTATAGGTAGTTTATTAGTCGGGCTAGAAGAAGGTAATGAACATCTAGAAAGTAATAAAAAAGTAGGGGTATTCGATCTTATGAAAGTATTGAAAGACCCAGATATTAACCGTGCTATCGGGTTTGGGCTTCATTTCTTAAAAGGTATGGGGAAAGGGTTAAAAGACGAATAAACTTCATGAAGTGAACCTTTCCGCCTAAATATTTGTACGAAATAGTTTGGGCGGAAGGCTCATTTTGGTAAAATATATAATAAAGTAAAATGAGGCTTTTGGGAGGTATGATTGTATGTCAAAAAAAGTACATGAATTTAATGATATGATACGAAAACTTCGAAAAGAACTTTTCGGAAAAGGACCAGAACGAATTCATACTGTTTTTGCAGAAAATATGGCTATAGCGACTCTTTATGGAAACTTAACACCTACTGAAAAATTTATTTCAAGTACGATGGACGGTGCGGAAATGGTTCATATGGCTAGAACGAAAATGATTCAAGAGGTGTATGCTGTGAATTCACGTGAACATTTGGAGGAACTTGTTGGAGCGAAATTAGTGAATTTGTTTTCAGATATGAAAGTAGAAGAAGATATTGCAGTTTCTGTATTTGTTTTTGATAAAAATATAACGTGAGAGAAGGATACTGATCGTGAAACCGATACAGGTAGAAAGAGAAATCTTTCGTTATGAACAAGGAGCATTTAAACATATAGAGGACAGCATTGTAACAGAGTTTCCTGTCACCATTAAAATGAACGGACAGGAGTTTGTTACAATGGTTAGTACTCCAGAATATATAGAAGATATGGTAATAGGCTTCTTAGCGTCTGAAGGAATCATTCGGAAGTATGAAGATATTGATAGTGTATGGGTGCAGGAGAAAGAAGGATTTGTGCATGTAACAACGACAAAAGTAAATCCGTATTATGAACAAATGCAAAATAAACGCTATATTACGTCTTGTTGTGGTATGAGTAGGCAAGGGTTTGTTTTTGCAAATGATGCACTAAGTGCAAAAAAAATGAAGGGTGTCCATGTACAGGTTGCTGCAGAGGATTGTTTTCGGTTAATGAAAGAAATGCAGCAATCTGCGGATACGTTTCATCATACTGGTGGGGTTCATAATGCAGCTTTATGTGATGTGAATGGTATTATTTTAAGTCGAATGGATATTGGTAGGCATAATGCATTAGACAAAATTTACGGTTATTGTTTAAGAAACGATATTTCTATAAAAGATAAAATCATTGTTTTTAGTGGTCGTATTTCTTCGGAAATATTATTGAAAGTTGCAAAAATCGGTTGTGAAATTATACTATCAAAATCAGCTCCAACTGAGTTAGCTTTGCAACTAGCGGAAGATTTAGGTATTACGACAATAGGATTTATTCGTAATCACTCCTTAAATGTATATACCCATCCAGAACGTGTTTTAAATATAAAATAAAAGTGAGGCAATGAAGATGAAATCAGTTACATTAGACAAGTTGCAACGTCCGTTAAAGGATTTACGTATTTCAGTTACTGATCGCTGTAATTTTCGCTGTCGATATTGTATGCCAGAAGAAATATTTGGTCCTGATTACTCGTTTTTGTCTAATGATAAAATTTTATCTTTTGATGAAATTGAAAGGATAACACGTATTTTCGTTTCTTTAGGTGTGAGAAAATTACGGATTACGGGCGGAGAACCGTTACTTCGAAGAGGGCTTCCAAAGCTTATTGAGCGCCTTAATAAAATTGATGGTGTAGAAGATATCGGTTTAACAACCAATGGATCGTTACTTAAAAAGTTTGCTCCTGATTTATATAAGGCGGGACTATCACGTGTAACAGTTAGCTTAGATTCCTTAGAAGAAGAGCGGTTTTTCTATTTAAATGGTAATAGGAGCAAAGTGCAAAGGGTTCTGGAAGGAATACAGGCTGCAGCTGAAGTTGGAATGAAAATTAAAATAAACATGGTCGTTCAAAAGGGAAAAAACGAACAGGACATTTTGCAGATGGCGCAATATTTTAAGGAAAATAAGCATATTCTTCGTTTTATTGAGTATATGGATGTTGGAAATTATAATGGTTGGGATTTAAAAGAGGTCGTCTCTAAACAAGAAATAGTAGATACGATTCATCAAGTTATGCCGTTAGAACGGATAGAAGCAAATTATTCTGGTGAAGTGGCTACTAGGTATCGTTATATAGGAAGCGATGAGGAAATAGGTATTATTTCATCAGTAACAGATTCTTTTTGCTCATCATGTACGAGAGCTCGTATTTCTGCAGAAGGAAAATTATATACTTGCTTATTTGCTTCTAAAGGAAATGATTTAAGAGAATTGCTTCGTTCTGAACATACAGATGAGGACATTACAGATGTAGTACGCGATATATGGAATAATAGGGAAGATCGTTATTCAGATGAACGCTTAAATCATACAAATAAGAAAACAATACCTAAAATTGAAATGTCACATATCGGTGGTTAATATATAAAGCTAGCTTCATAGTGAAAAATGGAAAATTTACAAGAGTTGTGGATTTTCTATTTTATAGTAAAAGTGATGATTGATATCTCTGTAAAAGATGTGCAGAGAAATTAAGCAGCATTCAAAAACCTTTATTTTGAGGAGGTTTTTTGAAGCTGCTTTTTTATTTGGAGAAAATGGAGGAATGGGTAATGGCATTTCATAAGCCGGAACAAATTGCTGAGCTTGTCATTGAGGCCGGTGTTCAAAAAGTAAGACAGACATTGCCAGCGATGCTTATTCTCGGTTTTTTAGGAGGAGCGTTTATTGCGATAGGTTTTTTACTTAACATTCGAGTTTTAGGGAATTTACCTGAGCGCTGGGGAAGTCTAGTGAATGTTTTAGGAGGAGCAGTATTTCCTGTTGGACTCATGCTCGTAGTATTAGCAGGAGGAGAATTAATTACGGGAAATATGATGTCACTGTCTATGGCGCTTTATGCAAAGAAAATTACATTGATAAGCGTACTGAATAACTGGGTTTGGATTACTGTCATGAATTTTATTGGGGCAATTTTCGTTGCGTATTGCTTTGGGCATCTTGGCGGATTAACAGAGGGAGAGTATTTAAATAAAACGGTAGCGATAGCGGAAGGGAAGTTACATGAATCATTTGGGAGAACTTTAATTTTAGCAATTGGTTGTAATTGGCTCGTTTGTCTTGCTCTTTGGCTCGCTTACGGGACGAGTGATTTTGTTGGAAAAATCATCGGAATTTGGATTCCAATTATGGCATTTGTAGTGATTGGATTTCAGCAAGTAGTAGCAAATATGTTTGTCATTTCCGCTGTTATTTTTGCTGGTCATCTAACGTGGATGGATTTGGCTAAAAATTTTGTTCCTGTTTTTATCGGAAATGTAATTGGAGGAGCTGGGTTTGTTGGTTTTGCTTACTTTGCTTGTTATCAGAAACAACATTCTAATATGAAATAGAGTTCTTGAGAGGAAGGGTATGTAATGGCTGATCGGTATTCACGACAACAGTTGTTCAAACCAATTGGGAGTAAAGGACAAGAAAAAATTCGAAATAAACATGTGTTAATTGTAGGGGCAGGCGCATTAGGAAGTGCAAGTGCCGAAAGTTTCGTACGTGCAGGTGTTGGCAAGTTGACGATTATTGATCGTGACTACGTTGAATGGAGTAATTTACAAAGGCAACAATTGTACTCTGAACAAAATGCGAGAGAGAAAATGCCGAAAGCAATTGCTGCAAAAAATCGGTTAGAACAAATTAATTCGGAAGTACAAATACATGCTTTCGTAATGGATGCAACTTCAGAAAATATGGAAGGTCTATTAAAAAATGTAGATGTAATCATTGATGCAGCAGATAATTTTGATATTCGATTTGTAATAAATGATTTATCACAAAAACATAATATTCCTTGGGTATATGGTTCTTGCGTTGGATCGTATGGTATGAGTTATACAATTATTCCGCAAGAGACACCGTGTTTACATTGTATGCTGAAAAATATTCCTGTTACAGGTGTGACATGTGATACCGCTGGAATTATTAGCCCGACTGTTCAAATCGTCGCAGCATATCAAGTGGCAGAAGCACTCAAAATTTTAGTGGAAGATTTCTCAGCAATTAGAAAAACATTTTTCATGTTTGATATATGGAGTAATCAAAATCATTTTATAAAATTAGGGAAAATAAAAACAGACGCTTGTCTCTCATGCGGTTCAAATCGAACTTATCCTTATTTATCATACGAAAACCAAACGAAAGCAGCTGTTTTATGCGGAAGAAATACAGTTCAAATTAGAACAGTAGACAATAAGAAATACAAGTTTGATGATATAGAAAAAGTATTAAAAAAATTGGGGAAAGTAGATCGGAATCCGTATTTACTATCTTGCCGATTCGATGATTACCGCATCGTTGTTTTTCAGGATGATCGTGTTTTTATTCATGGTACAAATGATATTTCGAAAGCGAAACAACTATATTATCGCGTATTCGGTTAATAGAGAGGGTGTCAATAATGGAAAGAAGAGTGCCAATTACGGTTGAAGAAGCTGTTCGTAAAGTGATGGGATTTGCTGATAAAGGCTTAAAGGAGCTATTACCAATTGAATTAGCTTATGGACGTATATTAGCAGAGGATTTAGTAGCTGACCATGATGTACCGTCATTTAATCGTTCGCCATATGACGGATTTGCTATTCGAGCAGAAGATACTAATTTAGCAAGTTATGAAACGCCAATTGTATTTGAAGTAGTGGGTGAAATTGGTGCAGGATCGCTATTCCATGAGAAAGTAGCTCCGTTTCAAGCAGTTCGAATTATGACGGGAGCACAAATTCCGAATGGGTGTGATGCGGTTGTTATGTTAGAGCTGACTTGTCAATATGAGAAGAATGGCAACAATTATATGGAAGTGAAGCGATCATTCAAAAAGGGCGACAATATTTCTTTTCAAGGTGAAGATGCTCGTAAAGGAACGGTTCTTGCAAAGAAAGGATCGTACATTAATCCAGGTATTTCAGCTCTTCTTGCTACATTCGGTTATAGTGAAGTACCAGTTGCGAGAAAGCCTGTAATTGGACTGTTAGCGACTGGGAGTGAATTACTGGATGTCAATGATTCATTACAGCCAGGGAAAATCCGAAACAGTAATACGTACATGATATTGTCTCAAATTCGAAGAGCGGGCGGAAGAGTAAAATATTTTGGGAAGTTTAGTGATGATTTTAATACGTGTTTTACAGCTGTGAAAGAAGCGCTTGGCCAAGTAGATATGTTAATTACAACGGGCGGTGTATCAGTAGGAGATTATGATTATTTACCAGCTATTTACGAAAAGTTAGGTGCATCTGTTCTTTTTAATAAAGTTGCAATGCGACCAGGAAGTGTTACGACTGTAGCACAATTAAATGGCAAGTTATTATTTGGTTTATCAGGAAATCCATCAGCTTGTTACGTAGGGTTTGAATTATTCGTAAGACCGTGTATTCGGACGTATATGTTTAGTGAAAAAGTACATTTAAAAAGAGAAAAAGCGTTATTAGGAGAAGATTTTCTAAAACCGAATCCATTTACAAGATTTGTACGAGCAAAATTGCAATATGATGAGGGGAAATTAATCGCTTATCCATCAGGGTTTGATAAATCTAGCTCAGTTTCTTCATTGGCAAAATCCAACGCGTTTATCGTATTGCCGGGCGGGACAAGAGGATATAAAAAAGATATGTTTGTCGATGTTCTTTTATTAGAAGATAACGAAGGTAGTGAATGGCCTTGGACATTTCATAAAGTGAGAGGTGGTTTTAATGGAACAAGTGCTATTTGAGATTGTAGATAATCCGATTTTAGTTGAAGAAGTAACGAATAAAGTCGCAAGAAGAGAAGCAGGTGCGATTACAACATTTATTGGTACGGTGAGAGAATTAACAAAAGGAAAACGAACGCTACATTTAGAGTATGAAGCATATAAACCGATGGCAGTAAAACAACTTATGAGAATTGGAGAAGAAATTAGTGAAAGATGGCCGGATACAAAAGTAGCAATTACGCACCGTGTAGGGCGGCTAGAAATAATGGATATTGCGGTAGTCATTGCAGTTTCATCACCGCATCGTAAAGTAGCTTATGAAGCGAATGAGTACGCGATTGAACGTATAAAACGAATTGTTCCAATTTGGAAAAAAGAATTTTGGGAAGATGGAACGATGTGGATTGGAGATCAACTTGAAAATACACCATATCCAGAAGGAAAACCAAAGAAGGAAGAATGAGAAAATGATTATAATTTTATTGTTTGCAAATTTGCGTGAGGAAGTTGGATCGGATCGATTAGTGATTTCAGAAAAGCAAGAAATGACAGTGCAACAATTAAAAGAATGGCTCAAAGCCAGCTATTGTTTACAATCGTTGGATAAAGTGATGGTCGCTGTTAACGAAGAGTTTGTAATGAATGAAGAGATGATAAAAGCTGGAGATATAGTCGCATTAATCCCGCCTGTTAGCGGTGGATGATAAGCTTTTTCACCAGATGAAGCGCCAAGAAAATGTTGTATATAAATTAGAATAAGAGAAGGGATGAATTCTATGCTTACTCAAGAACAAATAATGAATGCATTAAAACATGTAGAGGATCCAGAGTTACACAAAAGTGTTGTAGAATTAAATATGGTTAGAAATATACAAATGAACGGAACAGAGGTTAAACTTGAAGTAGTACTAACAATCCAAGGTTGTCCGTTAAAAGCAAAAATTCAACAAGATATTGAAGAATCACTTCACGCAATTGGTGCCTCTAAAGTGGAGGTAACATTTGGTTCTATGACACAAGAAGAACGTACAGCTTTAACAGAGAAATTAAAGAAAAATACTAGAACAGAAACTGGTATGCCGAGCATGCTTCGCCCGGATTCAGGAGTACGTTTTATTACTGTAACGAGCGGAAAAGGCGGAGTTGGAAAATCAACGGTGACAATTAATCTTGCAACTGCACTAGCGCGTATGGGCAAAAAAGTGGGGATATTAGATGCAGATATATATGGTTTTAGTATTCCAGCTATGATGGAAACGAATAAGAAACCAACGATGATTGATCAAACGGCAATTCCAGTCATTAGTCACGGTGTTAAAATCATGTCGATGGGATTTTTTACAGAAGGAAATAACCCAGTTATGTGGCGCGGACCGATGCTAAATAAATGGATTCAAAATTTTCTTGCGAATACGCACTGGGGAGAATTAGATTATTTATTACTTGATTTACCACCAGGTACAGGAGATGTTGCGATCGATGTTGCAGCGATGATTCCGCAAGCGAAAGAAATAATTGTTACAACTCCGCACAATGTAGCTTCATTCGTTGCTTCAAGAGTCGGTGTAATGGCAAAACATACGAAGCATGAGATTTTAGGTATTGTGGAAAATATGGCTTATTATGAAGAACAAGATGGATCGAAAAATTATCTCTTCGGAAAAGGCGGCGGCGAAATGCTTGCAGAACAATTGCAAACAGAAGTAATTGCTCAAATACCTTTTGCGAAACGTGAAGAAAATAATGGTTCATCTGTATATGATGAAGATTCTCTTGTTGGAGAAGTGTTTACATCGTTAGCTGAGGATATTATTTATAGAGGATAGAGGGGGAAGTTTAGTATGGCATGTAACATTGATCATTCTATTGAAGATGTGATGAATAAGCTTGAAAGTCAAAAGAGTTTTTTATCAGAAGGGATTTTTAAAGGGTTAAAAAATTTTTTACAAGGTAATCACTCACAAGAAATATTAAATGATGTATTTCATCTTTTAAAAAAGTATGACTTAGTAAGTGAAGAAGAAAGAGAGACGAGAAATAATCAATTATTGTTGATTATAAAATAAGTATACTTTGGCTTTTGTTTTGTAACAGGAGGGGTAAATGGAATGGATATGAAAAAGATGATTGAAATGATAGAAGCAACAAAAGTGACTAAAGAAGAATTATCAATTTCTACTTTACATCAAGAGCTTGTGAAGTTATATAGTCAAAAAAATGTTGCTCATTATACCGAGTTATTAAAGTATATTTTATCATTATCCGTGCAGCTCAACCTACATCTTGTATTGAAATATTTTGGCGTGCGACCGGTTGTTGCGACAGATGAGCGTATGCAATTTCAAGAGATATTTAAATGCTTAGCTAAGAAAGATGAGAATGGGGAATGGTTTCTAAATTTTGTTTCTTTATATGTAGGGCTAATTGTAGTTCTTCGTTTTGATGAGAAAGTGATTGAGAGCAATTTTTTTGATGATATGGTAGTGGATGAATGTAATGAAATATAGGATTCTGCTCATAACATTTTTCTATATTAAATGCTTTAACTGCGATTTTAGTTGGTTATGTAAATATGAAGGTAACTAATTAAGAAAAAGGAATGAAACTAGTTGGATAAAAAGAGTTCTTCAGTTGTTTCCGTCGTTTTTTCGTGTTACCATTAAGCGAATTTTTCATAAGGAGAGAAAGCGATGAAATGGATTTATTTTCTTATTATTAACATTATAGCTTTTAGCCTTATGGGGCTTGATAAACGAAAAGCGAAGAAGAAACAGTGGAGAACGCCAGAAAGTACGTTGTTTTTATCAGCGGCAGCTGGGGGAGCAGTTGGAGCTTGGATTGGCATGTATATGTTTCATCATAAAACTCATAAAAAGAAATTTGTTTTCGGCATACCGTTACTTGTTGTAATAACGGTATGTTTATTATTCGTTGTATGAGAAATGTCGAAAGAAATGCAGATTGATTATTGGTAAAGTGAGCATGTGAGACCGTATAATGGAGAAAAAATGAGAAGAGGAGAAAAAGGAAGATGGGGAGTCAATCAGCAGAGCAAAAAAAAGGGATACTATATGCGGCTGGTGCTTACACGATGTGGGGAATCCTACCGATTTATTGGAAATGGGTTGAGGAAGTTCCAGCAGATGAAATATTAGCACACCGCATCGTTTGGGCGTTTGTTTTTATGTTACTCGTATTAGGTGTTACGAAGAGGTTTCGCCAGTTTATTGGGGAATTTGTGAATCTTTTTAAACGACCTAAATTATTAATGTCATTAACAATAGCTTCAGTCTTGATTAGTGGAAACTGGTTTGTTTACATATGGGCCGTTAATCATAATCATGTTATTGAAGCGAGTCTTGGCTATTATATTAATCCGCTTATTAGTATTTTACTTGGTACAGTCGTTTTAAAGGAAAAGTTAAACTTCTGGCAATATGTTGCAGTTGGTTTAGCTGGAGTGGGGGTTATCATTTTAACAGTACGTTTCGGGGCTATCCCGTGGGTTTCTTTATCACTTGCCCTTTCATTTGGATTATACGGATTAACGAAAAAATTGTTAAACTATGATGCGACAATTGGACTTACGATGGAAACGATGTTAGTAACGCCGTTTGCGATTATTTATCTAGTAATGACAGGAGTACATGGTTTCGGCTCATTTGGCTCTATCTCAATGTTATCGACATTACTATTAATAGGAGCGGGTATTGTTACAGCTCTACCACTTTTTTATTTTGCAAAAGGAGCCCAACTTATTCCGCTTTATATGGTAGGTTTTTTACAATATATTGCACCAACAATTAGCTTAATTTTAGGTGTATTCGTATTTGGTGAACATTTCACATCTACTCATATGATTGCATTTTTCTGTATATGGGTTGCATTATTTGTATTCTCGGTAGCGAAGACTAAGTTTTTAGTGCAGAAACAACCGAAATTTATAAAAAATAAATCAGCAAAAGTATCATAATGCGTAGTATTTTCTACGCATTTTTCTTTATACTGATACTATATAGGATTTCCATTATAGCTAGTAAGGAGCTGAGAACATGGAAACAATTTTACATAATGATCCGCTTATGGCAGCTGTAATTTCATGGTTTTTAGCACAATTAACGAAAGTAGTCTTTAAATTAGTTAAAACAGGTGAATTTGATTTTGCAAAGTTTTTTGCTTCAGGTGGGATGCCAAGTTCTCATGCTTCAACAGTTACAGCGCTTGCTACAGGAGTTGGAGTAGTGGAAGGTGTGGAAAGCTCGATGTTTGCGGTTGCTACTATTTTTGCCATTATTGTTATGTATGATGCTTCAGGAGTAAGGCTTGCAGTAAGTAAACAAGCAAAAATATTGAATGACTTTTTTCACGGTAGAGAAACAGAATATAAGAAGTTAAATGAACTTGTTGGGCATACACCGTATGAAGTAGTAGTCGGTGCTTTATTAGGAATTATTGTCGGAGTAGGGTATTGTTTATGAGCAGAACATTTTATATGTTCTGCTTTTCTTTGTTTTTATACATATTCAGCTACCTTTTTGAATATCGTTATACGGATTTCGAAAGGGTGGGTGAGTAACTTGTTATTATATGAAAAAGTGCATGAAGAAATAGCGAGAAGAACAACTGCACTTCAAACAATGCAACGGCAAGATGGTACGTGGCGGTTTTGTTTTGAAGGAGCTCCATTAACAGATTGCCATATGATTTTTTTATTAAAATTATTAGGTAGAGATAAAGAGATAGAACCGTTTGTGAAAAGATTAGCATCACTTCAAACAAATGAAGGAACATGGAAATTGTATGAAGATGAGGTGGGAGGTAATTTATCAGCTACCATTCAATCTTATGCCGCCTTACTTGCATCGGAAAAATACACAAAAGAAGATGCGAATATGAAGCGAGCGGAAATGTTTATAAATGAGCGCGGTGGGGTAGCACGTGCTCATTTTATGACGAAGTTTTTATTAGCGATTCATGGAGAATATGAATATCCTTCTCTTTTTCATTTGCCAACACCAATTATGTTTCTGCAGAATGATTCCCCTCTCAGTATATTTGAATTGAGTAGCTCAGCACGTATTCATTTAATTCCGATGATGTTGTGTTTAAATAAAAGATTTCGAGTAGGGAAAAAGTTATTGCCAAATTTAAATCACATTGCAGGCGGGGGCGGAGAATGGTTTCGAGAGGATCGGTCTCCAGTTTTTCAAACGTTAGTAAGTGACGTGAAGAAAATTATAACGTATCCACTTTCTTTGCATCATAAAGGATATGAGGAAGTAGAACGTTTTATGAAAGAGCGTATTGATGAAAATGGAACATTATATAGCTACGCAACTGCCTCGTTTTATATGATTTATGCTTTACTTGCATTAGGACATTCTATTCAATCACCAATTATTGAGAAGGCTATAATGGGAATTACATCTTATATATGGAAGGTGGAGAGAGGGAGCCATTTGCAAAACTCTCCATCAACTATATGGGATACAGCTTTACTCAGTTATGCTTTGCAAGAAGCTCAAGTTCCGAAAGTAAGTAAAGTGATTCAAAATGCATCAGCATATTTACTAAGAAAACAGCAAAGGAAGAAAGTAGATTGGAGTGTACATGCACCGGATCTCTTCCCGGGTGGTTGGGGCTTTTCGGATGTGAATACGACGATTCCAGATATTGATGATACAACTGCTGTGTTAAGAGCATTGGCGCGAAGTAGAGGGAACGAACATGTAGATAATGCTTGGAAGCGAGCGGTTAATTGGGTTAAAGGATTGCAAAATAATGATGGTGGTTGGGGAGCTTTTGAAAAAGGGGTAACGAGCCGTATATTAGCAAATTTACCAATCGAGAATGCAAGTGATATGATTACAGATCCTTCTACACCAGATATTACAGGAAGAGTGCTAGAATTTTTTGGGACGTATACGCAAAATGAATTGCCCGAGAAACAAAAACAAAGTGCGATAAATTGGTTAATGAATGTACAGGAAGAAAATGGATCGTGGTATGGGAAATGGGGAATTTGTTATATATATGGTACGTGGGCAGTGTTGACTGGTTTACGGTCACTAGGAATACCATCTAGCGATTCATCATTGAAACGAGCCGTTTTATGGCTTGAACATATACAGCATGAAGATGGTGGCTGGGGAGAATCTTGCCAAAGTAGTGTGGAAAAAAGATTTGTTACTTTGCCATTTAGTACACCATCCCAAACAGCATGGGCGTTAGATGCCCTCATTTCTTACTATGATAAAGAAACGCCAGTTATTCGAAAAGGTATTTCATATTTGCTCTCCAACCCTTATATAAATGAAAAATATCCTACTGGAACAGGTTTACCAGGTGGGTTTTATATTCGTTATCATAGTTATGCTCATATATATCCGTTGCTTACTTTGGCTCATTATGCAAAAAAATATAGAAAATAAACCGAGAGATGTCTCTCGGTTTATTTTGTTGGGTAGTAGGTCCCTTTTGAAAAGAATAAGGTTGTGATGTACCTTATTTTTCGGTTGATTGGCGCTTTTGACGTGCATCAGCGGCATTTGCACGTGCGTTTGCTTCTAAGTCATTGTGGTCAGCGAGTTCGCGAGAGAACTCAACATCAATGCCATCAGTTGTTTTGCTTTGTTTGAAATTTTTTTTATTCATTCGACACAATCTCCTTGCAATTTATCCCGCATAACGGGTAGTAAAACTCCCACCTTAAAACTCAGATGGAACAAAGAAGCTAGGTGGGAGATTAAATGCCCGATTGGTTCAACTAATAATCAGTGGGGGATGAACAAACTTCCCACTGATTAAAGTTTCACTTTATGCGACGTTGCAAAGTTAGTTTGACACAAATAGACTTTTTTATACAAAGAGGAGTTGGAAAGTAAAAAGCCGAAATATACAGTATAAGTAATAGAAATGGGGGATAGGAATGGAGTTTTTAAATGGGAAAACAGCTGTTGTAACAGGAGCTGCACAGGGAATTGGAAAAGAGATTGCAAGGGTTTATGCAAAGCTAGGGGCGAAAGTATTAATTAGCGATGTAAATGAAGAGACGCTACAAAAAACGACACGTGAGTTATCAGATGAAGGATATGAAGTGTGCTCATATCGATGTGATGTGAGTAATCAAAATGAAGCAAAGTCGTTAATTGAATATGCGGTTCAAAAATTTGGTACATTACATATTTTGGTGAATAATGCTGGAATTACAAGAGACGCAATGTTACATAAAATGGAGAAATCTGCTTGGGAACAAGTATTACAAGTGAATTTAACTGGTGTTTTTTATTGTATGCAACCAGCACTTCTTTATATGAGACAACAAGGATATGGAAGAATTATTAATATTTCTTCTATAAGTAGAGAGGGGAATATTGGACAGGCAAATTATGCTGCAACGAAAGCTGGAGTTGTAGGATTAACGAAAACAGCAGCGAAAGAAGTTGGAAGTTTCGGTATTACTTGTAATGCGATTTGTCCGGGGTTTATGGATACAGATATGACCAAAACGATACCAGATAAAGTGAAAGAAAAGATGGTTGGCGCTATTCCAGTTGGTAGAATTGGAACGCCAGAAGATATTGCGAACGCAGCAGCCTTTTTAGCATCAGAATACGCATCTTATATTACAGGTGAAGTATTAAATGTGAGCGGAGGACTGCAAGTTTAAAGGAATACATAATGAAAAGAACCTGACCGGATAGGTCAGGTTCTTTTCATTAATTTAAGTTAAGCCAAACGCTCTTTACTTCTGTATAGTTATTTAATGCATAAGATCCCATTTCACGGCCAAGACCAGATTGTTTAAATCCTCCAAATGGAGATGCTGCATCAAACACGTTATAACAGTTTACCCACACTGTACCTGCACGTACTTTACTTGCAACATAGTGTGCTGTTTTAACATTTTCTGTCCACACACCAGCCGCTAAGCCGAATTGTGATTTATTTGCACGTTCAATTACTTCATCAATATCGTTAAATGGTATTGCAGAAATAACTGGACCGAAAATTTCTTCTTTTGCGATCGTCATTTCATCATTTACGTCAGCGAATACTGTAGGAGAAACGAAGTAGCCTTGATCGAATGGATTACTTCCTCCGCAAAGTACTTCAGCGCCTTCTTCAATCCCTTTTTCAATGTAGCCCATTACACGTTTTTGTTGTTCTTCAGAAACGAGAGGACCAATTGTTGTTTCAGGGTTAAGACCGACACCTTGATTTAGTTTTTTAGAATAGAGGACGAGATCAGCCATGACATTATCATACATTTTCTTCGGAACAAATAAGCGTGATCCAGCAGAGCATACTTGTCCTTGGTTAAACATAACACCAGAAAGTGCACCAGGAATCGCGCGAGATAAATCAGCATCCGGCAAGATGATATTTGGTGATTTACCGCCTAACTCAAGTGTAACGCGTTTTAATGATTCGGATGCTTGTCGCATAATTTGTTTACCGACAGGAGTAGAACCGGTAAATGCAATTTTATCAACGAGTGGATGATTAACGAGAGCTTGTCCAGCTGATTCACCGAATCCAGGTACGATATTAATAACACCTTTCGGGAATCCAGCTTCTTCAATTAATTCAGCTAAGTATAGAGCAGATAGTGGAGTTTGTTCTGCAGGTTTTAAAACGATTGTACATCCTGTAGCAAGCGCTGCTCCCATTTTCCACATTGCCATAAGAAGCGGGAAGTTCCAAGGAATAATTTGACCAACGACACCAACAGCTTCATGGCGTGTATAGTTAAAGTAATCACCGGAAACAGGAATTGTTTGACCAACGATTTTCGTAGCCCAGCCAGCGTAATAGCGCATATGCTCAATTGCAAGTGGGATGTCTGCTGCCATTGTTTCACGGATTGGCTTTCCGTTATCTAATGTTTCGAGCTGTGCGAGCTCTTCTTTATGTTCTTCCATTAAATCAGCTAACTTGTACATGAGACGGCTTCGCTCAGCAGTGCTCATACGAGACCAAGGACCTTCGTCAAAAGCCATACGAGCTGCGACTACAGCTTTATGAATATCTTCGCGACCAGCTTCAGAAACGACGGCAAGTGTTTCACCAGTTGCTGGGTTAGGTGTTTTAAATGTTTTGCCGGAAGCGCTTTCAATGAAAGATCCATTCACATATAACTTTTTTGTACCTTGAAGAAACTTCTCTACCTTTTCATGAAGATTTACAGCTAGTTGACTCATTGTATAACCCCCTTGAAAATATAATGTAAACGCAGTACGAGACGGCGCTTATTCCGAAATCAAGGATGTGGAAACTAGATGGAAAGCCTCTAATTAAAATCATAATTAAGAAATACTGAAAATTCAAATTTCATTTGTGTTACAATTGTAAAAAATATGTAATGTAAGAGAATCTTCTATATGATTATAAAAAAATCCTGCTTGTTTTTGCTTTCTAGTAGGAAAAACTAGAAGAACAATGGTACAATAATACATCGTGAGAGGAGGGGTAAAAATGAAAGATTATCATGATGATCCACGCTTTCGAATAGCCCATAGAGAAGCGTTAATTGGTCTTGGACTTGCTATTATTAATTTTATAATTTGGTACGGATTTGCTTATGGGCTTGGTAGTAAAAATCCGAATGAATATACATATGTATTAGGTTTTCCCGCATGGTTTTTTTATAGCTGTATCGTTGGATTTATCGTTATGGTTATTTTACTTAGTTTAGTTGTTCGTTTTGTATTTCAAGATATTTCACTCGATGAGGAAGAAAAAAGTGAGGAATAATAGATGAATTGGTATGTAATCATTCCAATGATAATTTCGTTTATCGTTGTATTTTTAATTGGTGTATATGCTTCAAGACGCGTGCAAGCAACTGCTCATAATAAATTTTTGCAAGAATATTTTCTTGGTGGGCGTGAGCTAGGCGGTTTATTATTAGCGATGACAATGATTGCTACGTACGGTAGTGCAAGTAGCTTTATTGGTGGCCCTGGTATTGCTTACAATATGGGTCTTGGATGGGTACTGTTATCTGCGATTCAAGTTGTAACAGGGTATATCGTTTTAACGGTTATCGGTAAAAAGTTTGCAATTATCGCTAGGAAGATGGAAGCAATTACTCTTATCGATTATTTAAAAGGGAGATACAATAATAAAGCAGTTGTTATACTTTCTGCGTTATGTATTATTATCTTTTTATTTTCAGCGACAGTAGCCCAGTGGGTCGGTGGTGGACGATTAATTGAGTCACTAACGGGGCTATCGTATACAACAGCACTATTTTTATTTACTTTTTCTGTACTTGTGTACGTATTAATTGGTGGATTTCGTGCAGTTGCTCTATCAGATACATTATTAGGAATCATTATGTTAGTTGGAACAACAATCATTTTAATTGCTACTGTCATTGCTGGTGGTGGAATTGAAAAGATTATGCAGGAACTTGTTCAAATTAATCCAAAGTTAATTACACCATTCGGAGCAGATGGCAGTTTAACGAAATCATATGTTACATCATTTTGGATTTTAATTGGAATTGGCGTTGTCGGTTTACCGCAAATTAGCGTGCGTGCCATGTCTTATAAAAATTCAAAAGCGATGCACCAAGCTTTAATAATTGGAACCGTTGTCGTTGGCACAATTATGATCGGTATGCATTTAACAGGTGTATTTGCAAGAGTAGTACTTCCAGGTATAACGGTACCAGATAAAGTAATGCCGCTACTTGCGATGGAAGTGTTGCCACCTTGGTTAGCTGGAGTTTTCTTAGCTGCACCGATGGCAGCGATTATGTCTACAGTAAACTCTTTATTATTACTTGTAAGCTCGTCAATTATTAAAGATATATACGTAAATTACATAAATAAAGATGCAGCAGACAGTACGATAAAAAAAGGAAGTTTGTGGATTACGGGTATTGTAGGACTACTCGTTTATGCAGCGGCAATTAAACCACCAGATTTTTTAATATGGCTAAATTTATTTTCTTTCGGTGGATTAGAAGCAGCATTCATTTGGCCAATCGTATTAGGGTTATATTGGAGGAAAGGAAATGCTACAGGAGCGCTTGCGTCTATTTTAGTTGGGGTAGGCTCATATATGTGTATTCATCTTTTCTATCCAAATCCGTTCGGTATACATACAGTTGTCTTCCCGATTTGTTTTGCGTTTATCGCTTACATCATTGGAAGTATGAGTGCTGTAAAAAAAACAGTATAGGTTAGCTGAAGAAACGTAGTCCTTATAAGACTGCGTTTTTTTGTGTGAATTTGTTCATTTTTTATTCTGTATATCCACGGTTATTCATAAATTAATAACAACTGAGGGGATGGAGTTGAGGTCGATGAAAAAAGTATTATTTTTAGGAGACCCAGGCATTGATGACTCTTTAGCAATTATGTATGGATTGTTGCATCCTGATATTGATATTGTTGGTGTAGTAACGGGATATGGAAATGTAACACAAGAAAAGGCGACAAGTAATGCCGCATATTTATTGCAAATGGCAGGACGGGAAGATATACCTGTTATTAATGGTGCGAAAATTCCTTTATCCGGAGATATTACGACGTATTATCCAGAAATTCATGGGACAGACGGTTTAGGGCCAATTAAACCTCCAAAAACTTTTTCACCAAATATAAAGCCTTTTTGTACATTTTTTGATCTTCTTGAAAAATATAAAGGAGAATTAATAATAGTCGATGCTGGTAGATCAACAACATTAGCGACAGCATTTATTTTAGAAAAGCCGATGATGAAGTATGTGAAAGAATATTATATAATGGGCGGTGCTTTCTTAATGCCTGGCAATGTAACACCAGTCGCAGAGGCGAATTTTCATGGTGATCCCATTGCGTCACAATTAGTTATGCAAAATGCCAAAAATGTAACATTAGTGCCACTTAACGTTACATCTGAAGCAATTATTACACCGGAAATGGTAAAATATATTACGAAACACTCTAAAACGAGTTTTAATAAGTTAATCGAGCCGATATTTACGTACTATTATAAAGCTTATAGAAAGTTAAATCCGAAAATAAAAGGAAGTCCAGTACATGACGTCGTTACAATGATGGTTGCGGCAAATCCATCCCTTTTAGATTATGTATATCGTCGTGTCGATGTAGATACAGTTGGAATTGCAAAAGGAGAGAGTATTGCTGATTTTCGGCCTCAACCTGATGCAAAAGCATTAAAAAATTGGGTGCGAATTGGTTGGTCGTTACATTATAAAAAGTTTCTTGAGGATTTTGTGAAATTTATGACGTAGACATAATAGGAGCATACAAGTTAAAATAATGGAGATGGTTATTTAAATGACCATCTCCATTATTTTGTTTTTAAATGATAAATAGAGAAGAGTTACACAATAGGAGAGGAATTTTACTTGAAAAAAACTATAGTATGCGCAGTAATTGTGGGTATTTTTGTTTTGCTAATATCGGGTAACTTTTTAGTGAAAAAAGTGTGGAGTTCAAATAATGATGATGCACAGTATATTGCATCTTTTATTGAAGAACATAAAGATGAAAAAAATAGTGCGCTTCTAGTAAAGAGAAATGATAAAGTTGTTTATTCTGTAAACCCAAATGTTGTATTGCCAGTTGCTAGTACGATGAAATTAATTGTGGCGCTTGAATATACGAAACAAGTTACTGAAGGGAAAATTGATTCTTCTAGTTTCGTGTCGATTAATGATGTGAATCGTTATTATGTGCCGAATACAGATGGTGGTGCACAAGATAGATGGCAAAAGTATTTGGAGAAGACGGGCAAGATAACTGAAGGAGCGGTTTCTTTAGAAGAAGTGGCAAAAGGAATGGTTAAGTTTAGTTCGAATGCAAATGCTGAATACTTAATGGAATTGTTAGGATTAGATAACATCAATCGAAATTTACAAAGTTTATCACTTCCTGCACATCAACCACTATTTCCAATCGTTTCATCTTTGTATATCCCGGGATATTTGCATAAAGAATTACATGTTCCAAAATATAAAATAGAGAAAAAGTTAAAAGAAATGTCTCAAGAGCAATATCGTGAATATGCGATGATTATTCATGAACGCTTAAAGAAGAAGGGACCATTATTACAGAAGGAAATTCCGCTTTATTTAGAGGAACGTTACGACAAAATTTGGTCAGATAGATTACCAGCAGCTTCTGCAAATGATTATATGGTATTACTTCAAAAGGCAAACCATAAAGGTGGCTTGACAGAGGCTGAAGAAAAAGTGTGGGCAAATATCGTTGAAACAGACATGAGTGCCAAGAAATACCGTAAAACATTCAGACATGCGGGGCAAAAGAATGGTTACACACCATGGACGGTTACAAAAGCAGTTTATGCTATGGATAAACGTGGAAACTGTACAGAAATTGTGTTTTTGGCGAATAATTTAAATGAAGACGATAGTGCAGAAATACGGAAGCATTTAGCAAACTTGCATTTCCAAGTGTTGCAAAGTGATAAGTATGATGCGACTTTTATTAAATAAACTCGGTGCAGAGAGCACCGAGTTTATTTTTATGTACAAGCACTTTTTTTCTATCTCTGGGTATGATGGGTAGTAATACTTAGGTGAGAGGGGAAAAGGTGATGAAACAAAGTAAAGAAGAGTTTATAAAGAGTGAAGGCGCTGATTTCCCTGGGAAAACATATGTGGATTGTGTATTACAACATGTATTTGATTTTCAACGAAATTACTTATTGAAAGATATGTTTCAAGTGCATAAAGCACATATTACGATGCTGACGGAAGAAAATTTAATGAAAAAGGAAGAAGCTAAAGTTATATTACACGCATTAAAAAAGGTAGAGGGAATTCCAGAAGAGCAATTGCTCTATACAGAGCAGCATGAAGATCTCTTTTTTTTAGTCGAACATTTAATTTCTCAAGAAGCGAAATGCGATTTTGTAAGTAATATGCATATTGGTAGAAGTAGAAATGATATGGGCGTAACGATGTATCGCATGAGTTTAAGGCGATATGTATTACGATTAATAGAACATCATTTGTTATTGCAAGAAAGTGTACTGCAACTTGCTGCTGATCATAAGGAAACGATCATGCCAGCTTATACACATACACAACCAGCACAGCCAACAACATTTGGTCATTATACGTTAGCAATTTATGATACGATGCAAAGAGATTTAGAACGAATGAAAAAAACGTACCAGCTTTTAAATCAGTCTCCAATGGGGGCGGCTGCACTCTCTACAACAAGTTTCCCGATTAAACGAGAACGAGTTGCTCATCTACTTGGATTTACAAATGTAATTGAGAACTCATATGATGCTGTTGCTGGAGCGGATTATTTATTAGAAGTTAGCTCGCTACTTATGGTAATGATGACGAATACGAGTAGATGGATTCATGACTTTTTGTTGTTAGCAACGAAAGAATATGACGGTATTACTGTTGCAAAGTCATATGTACAAATCAGTAGTATTATGCCGCAAAAACGAAACCCGGTTTCAATTGAACATGCTCGTGCAATTACGAGTAGTGCTTTAGGAGAAGCATTTACAGTATTTCAAATGATTCATAATACACCATTTGGTGATATTGTCGATACGGAAGATGACTTGCAGCCATATTTATATAAAGGGATTGAAAAGGCAATTCGTGTTTTTTGTATGATGAATGCAGTGATCCGAACGATGAAAGTAGAAGAAGAAACGTTAAAAAGTCGTTCCTATAAACATGCAATAACGATAACGGATTTCGCCGATGTTTTAACAAAAAACTATGGAATTCCATTTCGGCATGCTCATCATGCAGCAAGTGCTATTGCAAATATGTCATTGGAGCAGAAAAAAGAACTACATGAATTACACTTCAAAGAGGTAAATATGTACTTGCAAGAACATTTTAAAATAAATTTATTAGAAAAAGAGTGGAAAGAAATTATATCGCCAGAAGCTTTTATTCAAAAAAGAAATGTATACGGTGGACCGAGTAAAAAAGAGATGGAGCGCATGATCAAAAATCGAAAAGAGTCATTTCAAAAAGAAGAAGATGTATTTGAAAAGGAAAAACAGAGAATTTTACAAGCTGAAAATGCTTTGAATACATTAGCTTTGAATATTATTGAATCGTAAAAGAGGGATTTGATGAATTAATCGCCAATACTTAATTAAACTATGAATAGAGAGAAGAGATTGTCGATGATTCAATTACATGTATATGAAGAGATTTTTCATTTTAAAGAAGATGTTACACCATTTCTAGAAAAGAATGAGCAGGAAAACAATCTCATATTAGGTGTATTACAAATGGTCCAAGAACCGATATTTATGGGGATAGCGAAACAAGGAGAAGAAATTGCGGTTGTATTTCTGCAAACAGAAGAGAAGAAACAAATCATTGTTGCAACTTCTGAAATTGCGGGAGTAACTATTGAGGAACTTGCAAAAGAATTAACGAAAGTATATCCGGATATTCCTGGATTGATCGGTAATAAGAAAATTGTACAGAAATTAGCGGAAGAGATTGCCGTATTAGAAAATAAAAAAACGAATGTTGCAATGGAGCAAGGTGTGTATGAGCTGAACAGAGTAAAGAAGAAGTGTAATGCGAATGGACTTTTCCGAGCGGTAAATAATGATGAATTACCATTAATAGAACAGTGGATATATCAATTTTGTGAAGACGTAAAGCTTCCTACTACGAAAGAAGAAGCAAAACAAACTGCGTATACATTAATAATTACAAATCGACTGTTTGGTTTGGAAGTAGATGGGAAACTCGTTTCTGTAGCTGCAAAAACGAGACCAACTAAAAATAATATAACAGTCAATTTTGTATATACGCCGAAAGAAGCAAGGAAAAAAGGGTATGCATCTCATTGTGTAGCAGCACTTAGTCAACGTATGTTAGATGAAGGCTATCAGACGACTACGTTATATACTGATCTAGCGAATCCGACATCTAATAAAATTTATCAAGAAATTGGTTATGAACAAATTGCGGAATCTGTGCTCATATTTTTAGAGAAGTAAAACAAAAAGGCGTGCTATTTTAGCACGCCTTTTTGTTATTCATCAATTCTAATAACCTCGCCTTGAGGGAATTCCTCAGTTTCTAGTAAGTTACGAATAGCTTTCGCAACATATTCAGGTGATAATAGCTTTCCTTCTTCTTTTAATGCAATGAAGCGGTCTAAATTTGTGAAGTCTTCTTTAGCTGTTTCACGAATTTGTGCTTGCATATTTGTATCAACAACACCGGGGGCAAAAGCGACGATTTTTACTGGATATTCTTTTTCCCATTCTTCAGTTGCTACGCATTGTGTAAACATATTTACACCAGCTTTCGTCGTACAATAAGCGCCCCATCCGAAATAAGGATTTTTTCCTGCACCAGATGAAATATTTATAACGCGTTTATCTACTTTCCATTCTTTCGTATGTTTCATAAACGTAGATGTAAGAATCATAGGTGCAAGTAAATTAATGTGAACGTTCGTAATGAATTGTTCACTTTCTGCTTTTTCAATCGGCTTCATAGGTGCAACTGTACCTGCATTATTAATTAAATGAATAGAGGATACATTGTCTTCTTTAATGGATGAAATGATTTCTTTAAAGTTAGTTTCTAAGTTATGTACATCTTGAAGATCTAAGGAATGAAAAATGCAATTGCTGTTATATTGCTCTGCAAGTTTAGTAAGTTCTTTATTTTCTCTTCTAGAAATAGAGATGACAGTTGTACTTTCTTCTAACAACTGAGTGGCAATAGCCTCACCTAAACCTTGTGAAGTTCCTGTTATGATAACGTAGCGCATAGTTTTATAAACTCCTCTCGTATGTGCGGAATTTTGTTGGACAACGTACATTGCATAGTTTGTCTACATTTTATAGTATAGAGCACTTTTTACTATAAATGAAATGAGATGATTGTGTGCCTTTTATAAACCGTTTTACAACAACAGTACCTGGTGCCGTCACGTTCACTGGGAACACGTTAGGGCTTAGCCCTACATCACCTGCGCCAGGTAATATTTTTGGTACACTTGCTGTATTTACTACGGTAAATACAGCGCTGCAAGTACCAGGGTTCCCAGCAGGAACGACGGATGAATGGCAATTGAATTCTTCAAGTGCAATTTTAAATCTTCCGGCGGGGAGTAGTGTACTATATGCAGAGTTAGTTTGGGCTGGTACTTTTCGGACTGATACGGAAGATGTTTTACCATTTTTAAATGATGATATTACATTTACAACACCATCAGGGACGTTTGCTGTTACGCCAGATCCCGCTACCGCGCAGCAAGGTTCAGTAGGAAATCAGTTTTATTATGCTCGCTCTGCTAATGTAACGAATCTTGTTAGTGCAGGTGGGGCAGGCACATATACAACAGGTGCTGTGCCCGCTGCAAGAACTTCAGCTGATCCAACAATCAGTCGTTCAGCTGGCTGGACGCTTGAGGTTGTATATCAAAATGCAAGTTTACCTCTTCGGAATTTGTCAGTTTATGCAGGCCAAGAAATTATTGATGCTTCATCCCCGCCTGTTGATGCTACTATTTCAGGATTTGCTACTCCAGCTACAGGAGCTGTTACAGGAAGAGTACTCGTAACTGTTCAAGAGGGAGATTCCAACATTTCTGGAGATCAACTTCGCTTTGGACCAAACCCAAATGCTACAGTTGCATTATTCGGACCGAGAAATCCGGCAAATAATTTCTTTCAATCTCAAATTTGTAATGACTTTGGGGAATTAGATACAACCGGAACGTTTGGAGATTTGAATCAGCCATTAGGGATAGCTTTGGCTGTTCGAAGACAAGGATGGGATATTACAAACGTAGATGCTTCATCATCATTAGTAAATAATCAAACGTCAGCAACCGTTCGGTTCGTTACAAATGGTGATGGTTATGCAGCGGCTGGTTTTGGTGTTCAAATTGATGCGACGGGACCGATTATAAATCCTGTCAAATCTGTTGATAAAGCAGTTGCAGGTATAGGAGATATTCTCACTTATACGATTACAGTTCCGAATACAGGAACAGGAAGTGCGGACAACGTTATATTACAAGATAGTATTCCGAACGGCACAGCATTTATAGCTGGTAGTGTAACGGTTGGTGGAGTAACACAACCAAGTGCGAATCCAGCTAGTGGAATTAATTTAGGAACGATACCAAATAATGCTCAAAGAATCGTTACATTCCAAGTAAGAATTACATCGTTTCCAAATCCAAATCCTATTTCAAATCGTGCAATGGTGTCTTACCAATTTCGTCCTTTCGTTGGTAGCCTTCCTATTGCAAGTACGTCTTCTTCAAATACAGTACAAACGACAGTGAATCAAGCAACTATAAGTATGCAAAAGTCTGTAGATCTACAGACGGCAACACTTAATGATGTATTAACGTACACGGTTAATGTAACGAATAATGGAAACATCACTGCAAACAATGTTATTTTTGTTGATAGTATCCCTGCTGGAACAACATTTGTCGCAAATAGCGTTACGGTAAACGGGGTAGCACGTCCAGGAGCGAATCCAGCAAGTAGTATTAATCTTGGAAGTATTAATGCATCGCAAACGACTGTAGTGCGCTTTCAAGTTCGAGTGACATCAAACCCTCTTGTCAATCCAATTCCAAACCGTGCGAGTGTAACATTTAACTTTACTCCAGTACCTGGTCAACCACCAGTTTCAGGGCAAGCGACAAGCAATACTGTAGTTACGACAATTAATATAGCTGATATAACAACGAGAAAAACAGTGGATAAAGCTTTTGCAACGGTTAACGACGTTCTTACGTACACGGTAACAATTCAAAATACAGGAAATGTACTTGCGACGAATGTTATTTTTCAAGATCCAATCCCAACTGGAACGACTTTTATCACAAATAGTGTAACTGTAGATGGAATTTCGCAACCTGGGGCAAATCCGGCAACTGGCTTTACAGTTGCTAACATATCTCCAGGTGGGACTAGGACAGTTACATTTCAAGTACGAGTAACTTCTACGCCATCAGGAGGTACGATTCCGAATCGCGGAAATGTGTCTGCTAATTTCGTCGTTATTCCGAATCAGCCGCCAATAACGATTAATAGACAAACGAATACAGTTGTAACACAAGTTAATACAGGCGGTTTAAATGTAATAAAAGAAGTGAATACAACACAAGCAGCAGTAGGAGATACTTTAACATATACGATTGCCGTTCAAAATACAGGAAACGTTCCGCTAACAAATGTGTTATTTCAAGACACTATTTCTTCCGCTGTTTCCTTCGTTGCAAATTCTGTAACAATTAATGGAGTACAGCAAAGTGGACTAAATCCGAATACAGGATTCTCTCTTCCGAATATTCCTGCGGCTCAAACGGTTGTAGTCACATTTGACGTAGTAATTGTACAGAATCCAGAAAATGAAGATATTTTAAATCAAGCAAATGTAACAGCAAGCTTTCAAGTGAATCCGAATGAACCACCAGTAACAATCAATGTACCGAGTAACGTTGTGAATACGACAGTACAATCAGGGAACTTTGAAGTTGTGAAAGCAGTGAATACGAATGTGGCAACGGTAGGAGATGTTTTAGTATATACAATCGAAGTTATAAATGCAGGTAGTGTACCAGCTACAAGTATATTTTTCCAAGATTCAATTCCGCCAGGGACATTATTTATTGAAAATAGTGTATTGGTTAATGGTGTTTTACAAGAGGGGGCAGATCCAGGACTAGGATTCCCATTAAATGATTTACCTACTGGCGCGAGTGTAATTATTTCATTTGAAGTATTAATTGATGAAATTCCGCCAGGGAATAATGTTGTAAATAACGCGAATGTAACTGGAGATTTTCTTGTAAATCCAACAGAGCCACCAATTACTGTGACGGTTCCAAGTAATACTGTTATGACAGTTGTTAATTCCTCAGGACTAAATGTAATGAAGAGTGTAAGCGCTACTGAAGCAGGTGTAGGAGATACACTAACATATACAGTTGCTATACAAAATAGTGGAACGGTAGTAGCGACAAATGTATCATTCCTTGATCCGATTCCAGTTGGAACCACTTTTGTAGCGAATAGTGTAACAATAAACGGGACACCTCAACCAGGTTTAAACCCGACAACTGGATTTCCACTTGCTAATATTCCAGTAGGAGGTATAGTAACAGTTACTTTCCAAGTGGCAATCACGAGTGTACCACCAAATAGAGTTCTTCCGAATAATGCGAATGTAACTGCTGATTTCCAAGTAAGTCCTCTCCAGCCACCAATTACAATTGTAACGATTAGTAATATTGTTGTGACGCGAGTGAATGTAGGATCAATTAATGTAATAAAAAGTGTAAATACACCACAAGCAGGTGTAGGAGATACGTTAACGTATACGATTCTTATTCAAAATACAGGAACTGTCCCCGCAACGAATATTATTTTTCAAGATCCAATCCCATCTGGAGCTACATTTGTAGCGAATAGTGTAACGATTAATGGAGTCGTTCAGCAAGGTGCGAATCCTATAGTGGGTTTTCCTGTTACAAATATTCCAGTTGGGCAAACTGCTACAATTACGTTCCAAGTGACAGTGACAAGCGTTCCGAGTGGTGGAAATATAAGAAATCAATCGAATGTTACTGCAAATTTCCTTATAAATCCGGCAGGACCTCCTATAACGACTACTACAAATAGTAATTTTGTAGTAACACAAGTAAATACAGCGAGACTAACTATACAAAAATCTTCATCTGTACAACAAGCAGCACTTGGAGAGACTTACACATATTCTGTTGTTATACGAAATACAGGTACAGTTGCAGCTACAAATATTTCTTTCATTGACACGATTGCTCCAGAAACAACATTTGTAGCAAATAGTGTAACGATAAATGGAACGCCTCAACCTGGATTTGATCCAAATATTGGTTTCCCGCTTCCTAATATTGCAGCTGGCACATCATTGACAGTAACATTCCAAGTGATAGTTGTTGCACCATCAACGCTTGGGGCAGTTCTAAACACAGCGTCTGCTACAGCTACTTTCTTATTGAATCCTTTACAACCACCTGTAACAACAACGAACTCAAGTAATACAACGGTAGTTACAATACCGTTACCTCCTCCTGGTGAAGTGACAGCAATAAAAACAGTAAATATTGCAACTGGGGCTGTTGGGGATGTATTAACGTATACAGTGCTAATAACGAATGTAGGAATTATCCCTGTTACAGATGTACTCTTCCAAGATGTCATTCCAGAAGGGACGACGTTTGTTGACAACAGTGTAACGATAGGTGGAATACAGCAACCTGGATTAAATCCAGAAATAGGCTTTACAGTTAGTCCGTTATTAAATGCTGGTGCGAGTATTTCTGTAACGTTCCAAGTGACCATTACGGAAATTCCTGATAATGAAGTCATATTAAATGATGCTGACGTTACATTTACTTCACAACCGAATCCGCAGGAGCCACCGATTACGCAAACGATATTAACGAATTTAGTCGTTACGACAATTAATATAGCTTCAATTTTTCCAGTAAAAATAGTAGATAAAGAGGCAGCGACGGTTGGGGAAATATTAACCTATGATGTACTAATTTTTAACTTTGGAACGGTACCGGCAACGAATGTCCAATTTCTTGATTCTAGTACGAGTGGTGTAGCATTTGTTCCAGGAAGTGTGAGTATAAACGGAGTGCCAGAACCAGGATTAGATCCGTTCATAGGCTTTGCAGTTCCAGATATACCTGTAGGTGATTTTGTACTTGTCACATACCAAGAGATGGTAACGAGCATACCTCAAGGTGGAACAGTTGTTAACTTTGTGGACGTTACGGCTACGTTTGCTGTAAGTGAAACAGAGCCGCCTATTACTGAAACGACGACAAGTAACACGACATTAACAGAAATAAATGAATCTGGTTTGAATGTTTTAAAATCAGTAAGTCAGCCGGTTGTTGCAGTAGGCGATACAATCACATATACAACAGTAGTTCAAAATACGGGAACAGTGATAGCGACGAATGTTCAATATAGTGATGTATTACCATCCTCTATAACATTCGTACCGAATAGTGTAACGATAAACGGTGTGTTACAGCCTGGATTAGATCCTAACACTGGCTTCTCACTTCCGGATATAACTCCAGGTGAAAGTGTAGAAGTCACATTCCAAGTAACAGTTGTTAGCGTTCCGTCAAACGGAACAATTGCCAATACGGCAAATGTTACCGGAAACTTTATTTTAGTACCAGGAGAACCACCAGTTATAGTAAATCAGCCAAGTAATACAACACTCACAACTGTAAATAGAGGACGCTTTAATGTTATTAAACAAGTAAATAGAGCCGCTACTCTAGTTGGAGATGTATTGACGTATACAGTGCAAATAACGAATACAGGAACAGTAACAGCTAACAATGTTCAGTTTATTGATACGATTTCAACAGGTGCGTCATTTGTACCAAATAGTGTAACGATAAATGGAGCCCCGCAACCAAACTTAAATCCGATTCCTGGATTTGGAGTTGGAGATATCCCAGTTGGTGAAACAGTTATAGTGACGTTTCAAGCGACAGTTACAAACATCCCGTCATCAGGAACAATTACGAACGTTGCAAATATAACAGGAAGCTTTACTTTAGTGCCAGGAGAGCCACCGGTTGTAGTAACAGAGCCGAGTAATACGACGATAACTAGAGTGAATAGAGGACGATTCAGCGTTATAAAAGCTGTAAATAAAGAAGCGACACGATTAGGAGATACGTTAACGTATAGTGTGCAAGTTACAAATACGGGAACGGTAACAGCGACGAACGTTCAGTTTAGCGATATTCCATCACCTAGTTTAGAATTCGTTCCTGGAAGTGTACAAATAAATGGGATTCCGCAAGTAGGTTTAGATCCATTTGTAGGCTTTGCATTGCCTAATCTTGCAGTAGGGGATAGCGTATTAATTACATTTGAAGTAAATGTAATCGCAGTTCCGCCTTCTAGTAGCATTATGAATACAGCAAGAGTAACGGGTGATTTTGAATTAATTCCAGGAGAACCTCCGTTTACAATTACGAATTCAAGTAATACGACAGTCACACCAGTAAATAGAGGCAGTTTAGATATGCAAAAAGAAGTAGATCATTCAATTATTGGAGTAGGAGAAACAGTAAAGTATACGGTTCGAATATTAAATACTGGTACTGCTGATGCGATGAATATTCAATTTATCGATGTCCTATCTCCGGAAGCTGTTTTTGTACCAAATAGTGTAACTGTAAATGGAGTAGCTCGTCCGGGAGTAAATCCGCAGGTTGGATTTACGATTGTAGACATTCCAGTCGGTGAGACGGCGATTGTAACATATGAAGCTACGATTACGAGCTTTCCAGATGGTGGTACAGTAGTGAACGTTGCTGGGGCGTTAGCAGAATATATTTTAGTACCAGGGGAGCCTCCAGTTATAGTGATGGATACGAGCAATACAGTTATAGTGACGGTAAATACTGCAATCTTATTTGTTGCAAAAGGAGCAAACTTTGAAGTAGCGATGGTAGGAGATGTTGTCACTTATGGAATTGCCGTTATAAATGACAGTACAGTTCCTGTGACGAATATTGTTTTAACAGATATCATTGATTCGAATACTTTATTTATAAATGGCACGGTAACGGTAAATGATGTACCTCTTCCATTTGCTAATCCGAATACCGGTATTCCGTTAGGTGATTTTCAGCCAAATGACGCAGCAATTATTAATTTCCAAGTTGTAATAACAGGAGGACAAATAAATAATTTAGTTACAAATACTGCTATAGCAAATGGGCTTGCAACTGTAAATCCGAATGAGCCGCCAGTAGTAGTTGAAGGTGATAGCAATACAGTTGTTATCCCGTTTATTTCTCAAAATGTCTCAACGACAGTCGTAAAAACGGCAAATTTACAGGCAGCAACAATTGGCGATGTTATTACGTTTACGACAGTTATTACAAATACGGGGGATACAGCAATACAAAATATTCGTTTTCAAGATATGTTAGATAGTAGTGTTCAATTTGTCCTTGGAACTGTAACGATTGATAATACGCCAGTGCCAAATGTAAACCCAGTATCAGGTTTTATTATAGGAAATTTAAATCCAGGTGAAGCACGGACAGTTTCGTTCCAAGTAGTAGTGCAGAGCGCGCCAAATGGTTCAGGAAATTATATAAATCAAGCGAGTATTCGTTTCGAACATCAAGTAGGCACAGTATTGCCACCTGTTACACAAATGGTAGAAAGTAACATAGTTGTCATTCCATTTGTTCCAACGATAGAACAAATTTGTGAAACGAATCTTAATTGCTTAGGGAAAATTCCTTTTCAATGTTCTCCGTGTAATCATTTGCAAATAAATAAAAAATAAATACAGAAAGAGCATCCGGAAAAAAGGATGCTCTTTCTGTATTTATCATGTAGATTCTTTTTCGGGTGAGGTGAAAAATTCGTCGATTTTGTCGGAGAGTAGTAATGGAATGGCTCCTTTTATAACAGAAATGTCCCAGTCCCACCATGCGAGATTCTCTAGTTTGTCAATCGTTTCTTGCGGGAAACGATATCGAACAAATTTTGCAGGATTACCAGCTACAATTGCATACGGGGGTACATCTTTTGTAACAATGCTCCTGGCGCCGATAATGGCCCCGTTACCAATTGTAACACCAGATAAAATGCAGGATTGATAACCAATCCATACATCATTGCCGACTACGATATCACCTTTTGAAGAAGGGTGACCAGTAATATGTGCTCCTTCATCAAAAAGTGCATTAAATGGATAAGTTGTTATCCAGTCTGCGCGATGTTCACCGCCAAGTATGAAAACGACTTCTTCTGCTAATGAACAAAACTTACCTATTTTTAATTTTGTTTCATCGTTCCAAGAAAAAATGGTTGGCCCTACTTTACTATAAGTATAATCACCAATATCATATTTATTATATTCAGGTTTTTGATTTAAATATAACATGCTTCTTCAGCCTCCTTTCTCAATTAAGTGATACGTATGGAATATTATATGCAAGATGTAGTAATGTGAACTGTATTAATAGGTGAAATGAACAAAAGGAAGTGGGATGTATGCGATACGAAATGGGTCTATATAATAAACCGTTTCAGTCAATTCAATCAGGAAAAAAAGTATATGAAGTACGCCTATACGATGAAAAACGTCAACTAATAAACAAAGGCGATGAAATCGTATTTACGAATCTTACGACAAAAGAAATGATGACGGTAAAAGTAACGGAAATAAAGCGATACGAGAGCTTTAAAGCCATGTATGAACAAATCGATAAAAAATTATTGGATTGTGAAAATGATAGTTTAGAGGAAATGTTAGAAAGTACATACAAAATATATACGAAAGAACAAGAAAAAGAGTGGGGAACAGTTGCGATTCGTATTGAGGTAATAAAATGATAAGAAATCGCGGAGCGGCTATCATTGTACAGGAAGGAAAAATCGCTCTTATAAAACGTATTCGAGAAGAGGAAACATATTATGTGTTTCCTGGCGGAGGGATTGAGGAAGGTGAAACGCCTGAAGAGGCAACGAAAAGAGAGGTATACGAAGAATTAGGGGTACATATAAAAGTGGAGCACCTTATTGCAAAGGTAAAATATAAAGGAAATGAATATTATTATGCTGCCTATATTACAGGCGGAGTGTTCGGAAGTGGAACAGCTGAGGAATTTCAGTGGGAAGGTAGAGGAAGTTATATTCCGTTATGGCTACCGATAAATGAGTTGGAAAAAGTGAATATAAAACCTTATGAAGTGGTCGGAAATATATTTAATCATTATAAAATATAACGTCTGACAACATACAAAAAAAACCATTGACATAGGCTTCTGATTTAAGTATTGTATTCGAGTATGTTTATAATCAGGAGGTTTATATGAGCAATCAAACTACTACACATCATGTGAAAATGACAACAGCAGATCCATCTGGAATTGGTCTATTTGGATTAGCGATGGTAACACTTGTAGCATCATCTCAAAAGTTAGGCTTAACAGATGGCGTTTCACTTGTATTACCGTGGGCAATCTTTTTAGGAGGATTTGCACAAATCTTTGCTTGCATTCATGATGCAAAGCATAATAATACATTCGGTACAACAGCATTCGGTGCGTACGGTCTATTTTGGCTAGGTGTTGGAATGACTTGGTTAATTCAACTTGGAGTATTTGGCGAAAAATTAGCACAAGCTGCAGATTCAAAACAGCTTGGTGTAGCCTTTATCGGATATTTGATTTTCACAATCTTTATGACAATTGGTGCAATGGAAACACATAAAGTATTATTTATGATTTTCGTCCTTATTGATTTCTTATTTATCGGTCTTTCATTAAGTACTTTAGGTGTTATGCCGCATGCAATGCATAATTTAGCAGCATATTCTGAACTTCTTATTTCATTATTATCTTTCTATGGTTCAGCAGCAGCAGTGTTAAACACACACTTTGGAAAAGTTGTTTTACCAGTTGGAAAGCCGTTTGGTATTTTTAAAAAGTAATAAAAGAGCACAGATGATTGTATAGTCATCTGTGCTTTTTTATTTATTGAAAGCTATAGCAGTCGTCCTTGTTAATTCAGAAATTTTTTGAGAGCTCGCAGAATTACCGTCTATTGTTACATGAACTTGTTGCTTAGGGTTCGCTGTAACTACCCATGCGTTTGGTAAATAGCGTGATTTATGAGATAAGGTGGAAGGGATATTTAAAATATCTCCCATTGCATATAATGTTGCTGATGATCCACCGTCCATTGCCATCGCATTGACAGCACCTTTTTCATAAAGAATATCTTGACAATCTCTCAAGGAAGCACCAATGCTATGAGGTTGTCTACCATCAATGACGAAAAACATAATCGATCCATCTTTTTTCTGAGCCATAATGCTTCGAGGGCCATATCCCCAACCACCATCATTTGTAATCATTTTTTCTCCATTTACAATTAGCTGAGGCATAAATCCAGCAGCGGAAACAACATTTTTATTTAACAATTGGTTAGCAGAAAACTCTCCAGAAACCATTTGTCCATATTTTGTAATACCACTAGTGAGGGTAGGGGTATTAATATCTTTCGGCGTGTTTATAACTTTACCGTTTTCAATAACAATACCGATTCCGGTTTTACCACCACCATGCCCGGTTTCATCCCAAAAACCACTGGCATTGACAGCGGCAACTGCATGGTTTCGCTTTGCCATTACGTATATTTTTTCTCCGACGTCTTTACCTTCTGAACCTTGCTGGGTAACAAGTTTTACGTTGAATGGATTACTAATTGTCATTAATTTCCCTTCGAAAAAATGATCATTATATTTTTTCTTTATTGTTTCAATAGAAACATCTAGTGGTAAATCTTTTCGTCTTTCTAACTCTTTTTTTGAAAGTTTAGAAGTTAAAAATTCACTATTTTTCCATTTTGGATTTGTGATGGATTGAGAAATATCATTTAATTCTTCATCAGACAATAACGTGAATTTTGCATATTGTGGATGCTGAGAAGTTAAAATACTCTCGGCTGCGATAACACGTAAATTATGACCGTATGAAGTACCGAATAAAATAATAGCAGCTCCTATTAGTAAGAATATTGTTAAAAGGGAGGTTGCTTTTAAAAATCTAATAAAATACTTTCTCATCATAAGGACTCCTCTTTCTGTAAAGTGAACAATTGATTAGAGATTGAGCATGATACAAAAACATTTTTTATTTGAAATAAGTAATGTGAAATGATGATAATACAATAATGTTTGAAGATAGATTTGGCAATAGTTGAATATGAATGTAGATATTTAAAATGAAATATAAATAGTCAGATGTGAAATGTAAATAAAAGTAGAAAAAAATCAATTGAAATTGATTCTCATTATTAATATAATGAGAATGAGAATCATTTATTGTTAGAGGGGGATGCCAAAGTGGCAAAAATTTTAATAGCTTATGCAAGTATGTCAGGAAATACAGAGAGTATTGCTGATTTAATTAAAGTTAGTTTAGATGCTTTTGATTATGAAGTAGTATTGCAAGAAATGGAAGGCATGGATGCTGAAGAATTATTAGCTTATGATGGAATCATTTTAGGATCTTATACGTGGGGCGATGGTGAATTACCATTTGAAGCGGAAGATTTTCATGATGACTTAGAAAATATAGATTTAGCTGGGAAAAAGGTAGCGGTGTTCGGATCGGGTGATACAGCGTATGAACTGTTTTGTGAAGCGGTAACGATATTTGAAGAACGTCTTGTAGAGCGCGGTGCAGAGCTTGTACAAGAAGGGCTAAAAATTGAATTAGCTCCAGAAGATGAAGAGGATGTTGAAAAATGCAGTAATTTTGCAATTGCATTTGCTGAGAAGTTCTAAGAATGGGAGTGTCAACGTGGAGACAATGTTAAGTGTAACTGCTATTACAAAGTTAAGAGATGGAA
This sequence comes from Bacillus sp. 007/AIA-02/001, assembly GCF_004634455.1. Lineage (NCBI taxonomy): Bacteria > Bacillati > Bacillota > Bacilli > Caryophanales > Bacillaceae > Bacillus > Bacillus sp. 007/AIA-02/001. The sequence continues at coordinate 23,599 of NZ_SEIY01000009.1, read as the reverse complement.
AACTGTTGTTAGCTACTACATATAATGGCTTATTTGTTGAACAAGACGGAGAATGGAAACGAATTTTAAATGGTTTTCAAAAACGAATTAGGGATTTACATAGCGAAGATAATGTAGTTTATGGTGTAGGTGACGAAGGGATTTTTATTCGTAGTATGAATGGTGGAGAGAACTGGACAATTCAGCGTTTTCCAACAAAAGCAACGAGTTGGAATGTATGTAGCAATGTACAAGGAAATGTTGTTGCTCATGGAGAAAAAACGCTGTATCTTTCTAATAATTTCGGTTCGACATGGGAAACTATTCATCCGTTTCTTGAGTATGGCAGTGCGGCACCGTCTATTCGATCGTTATTTTTATATAAACATTACTTATTTATTGGTACGAAAATACATGCTAAATATGGTGGTGTTTGGCTCTTTGATTTGAAGACACGTAAATTAAAGAGGATTAAAATTGCGATGAATCAAATGATCTCCGCGTTGACTTTACACAATTCTTATTTAGTAGCGGCAAGTGGATCGTGCAAGGGAGTTAGCGGGAATATTTCTTATTGTAAAATAGATGAAAGTATTGCAAGTGAAAAAATATATTGGCACACATGTCAAAGTGAGCAGAAAGCAAGTAGTTATTTAGACTTAAGTGTAGATCAACATGTTTTATATACAACTTCAACGCAAAATAAGGCGGGTATTAGTAGTGTGTGCCGTGTGCTTCTTGAAGAAGGTATTGTTACAGTATGTGATTCAGTTAAAGGGCACGGATGGCGCATTGTTAATCAAAAAGAGGGTTATGTAGTAGCCGGATCAGGTGAATTAAAAGCAATGCAGTGGGAACAAAAAATAATTTAAGAAAAAACTTTACTTTTATTATATTGATATGATATAGTATGTTTAAACCATTTTACTTTTAATAATATAGAGATTTAAATGAGCTGTAACTTCCGAGGAGGATAGCAATGTTAAATCTCCTCAGGGGTTGCAGTTTTTTAATATCTGGCTTATTATTGTAAGGTGGTTGAAAATGAATATGTACATATAGGTACATTGTAGGAGGATTTTTTTCATGCAAAACGGTAAAGTAAAATGGTTTAACTCAGAAAAAGGTTTCGGTTTCATCGAAGTTGAAGGCGGAGAAGACGTATTCGTTCATTTCTCAGCTATCCAAGGCGAAGGCTTCAAAACTTTAGAAGAAGGTCAAGAAGTTACTTTCGAAGTAGAACAAGGTAACCGTGGACCTCAAGCTACTAACGTAAACAAGAAGTAATTTTTGAAAAAAGAAGGGCTCGCCCTTCTTTTTTTTTGCACTTTTATAGATGTCCTCCTACTTACATATCATAACAAGACTGAATTTTCATTTATTTATTCGGAGTATTTTTGTATAAAGTACATGAATAAATAAATACTGAAAATAAAGTGTTTGTGTGAAAAGGAATTTAGAAAGAGGTAAATAAATTGAAAAACGCTACACATTTCATTGTGTTTGATATTGAAAGGAATTTCAGACCGTATAAATCAGAAGATCCATCAGAAATAGTTGATATCGGAGCTGTAAAAATAGAAATAGGTACAATGAAGATAATTGAAGAATTTTCGGAGTTAGTAAAACCAAGTGCACGATTAACTCGTCATACAACAAAATTAACCGGTATTACGAAAAAAGATTTAATGGGTGTAGAAAAATTCCCTCAGATTATAGAGAAATTTATTCAGTTCATCGGCGAAGGTTCTATATTTGTTTCATGGGGAAAAGAAGATTATCGCTTTCTATCTCATGATTGTACATTATATGGTGTTGAATGCCCAAGTATAGAAAAAGAAAATAGAATTGATTTGCAAAAATTTGTTTTCCAAGCATATGAGGAATTGTTTGAACATACGCCAAGTTTACAATTTGCGGTAGAACAGCTCGCTTTAACGTGGGAAGGAAAACAGCACCGTGCTTTAGCAGATGCTGAAAATACAGCAAATATACTTCTTAAAGTGTATAGCGAGAGAGATATTAATAAGCGATACAAAAGACATGGTGAACTTGAACTTGTAAAAAACGGAAAACTAACAGAAAAAGCGAAAAAAAAGATGCGAAAATGGGTGTTTAAAGAACTAAAGAAAAATACAGAACGCCCTTTTGAATGGAGTACATTTGAAAGTGGTGACACGTGGGAAAGTATAACGGAAAGATATTATATAAGTGAAAATACAGTAGAACTCCTGAAAAAACATTTTCGTACAGCAGTGAGAAAAGCGGAACGACAGATTAGGTATTTGGCTGAGATGGAGGAGAATACAGAGGTTAAATGAATTGCTCCTCCATCTCTAACTACATACATGTAATAACAGCGTATTGATATTAAATAGGCATCAACTTGTTGTTGTGATTGTACATTATAATTGCTTTGGGAGTGTTAAGACGTAATAAGAGTTTTAAACTGTATTAATAAAATAAAAATATATATAAAGAAAAGAGTGTAGTTTAATGGAAACAATCTTTAACATTTTAACTGTTTTAGTTTTTGGGATAATATTTACCACACAATTAGCATTAACTACACTTTCTTTCATAGTAAAGAAGAATTGGAAAAAACTTAATATCTCTTTAAGTTGTGGTGTATTAAAGTTTAAAATAGAAGAGTAAGATTGAGTTTTGTACAAGGGAGGTATGCTAGTGGTAGACTTGGATATTAAAGATGTCACAGTAAAGATGGAATTAAACGGTGTCTTTTGGAATGAGGATCGGATTGCTGAAATGAAGGTGACTACAAAAGAAGAGCATTCTGTTATTCTTCGTCTAGTAGTTGATTTAGAAAGTAAAACTATTAGGGCGACGAGTGCGGAAATAGTGAATGGATTCTGCCCTCTGTGCAAACAGAAAAGGGACGAATGTAGTGAACTTAATGACTTGCAAAACAAAATGGAAATTTTAGAAGAAGCCTACGATTGGGTGAGAGAACATCCGGAATATCGTTTTCAATTATCTTTTTACGAGTACAATAAATTTGAGGTAGTAAAGTGAAATTTGCATTTTAACAACTTATAGAAGGACTTGGTCAACTAGAAATATTGAAGTAGATATTTCTAATGGAAATAAGCCTGTATAACAAGGAAGGGATATATTTGATTCTGCAACAAATGTCATCTTGCATCAAAAAAATTTAAAAATAAACATGTTTTATTATAAAGCAGAAAAATCGATTCTTAGTAGAATCGGTTTTTAATATAAATAAAAGAGCGCTTATTAAAAGCGCCCAGTAACAACAGTTATATGGAAGTATTTATCCCGTAAAAGCCCGATTGGTGAGGGCTAATAATTAGTGGGGGATGAACAAAACCCCACTGATTAAAGTTTCACTTTATTCAATACCGCTCGGATCAAACGAATACTGCTGCTTATTCTCAATCCGCTCAATCACATCTTGCAGCTCATCTGGCTTCAGAAACTCAATAGGAGAGAAGCCTTTTTCAAATGTAAGTGTGTCTGCTTCAATCATAAGTACATATCGATCATTTACCTTCGCAATATGTATTTGATCCCCAAAATCCGCAAGCAACGCCTTCACAGAGATATGATCGGCTTTTAGTTTTAATTCCACTTCAGGAGCATGCTCGACGATTTGAGCGGTTGCTTCCATTACTTCTTCAGTTGAAAATTGTTCCATAATTTCGCGTTTCGGACTGGCAGCCCATACTTCCATCGCTTGGTCGAATTGTTCGCGTTCTTCCGTACCTTCTTCAAATACATCTTCAATTTGGTCGTATACCATGTCCATTACTTGTGTTTTCATAATTTCAGGCATAGAGCGTTCATATTCGACGAATTTTAAGAAGTCTTCAAAGTAGCGGGCATGTGATGCTTGATGTATTTTTAGTTCGCCTACTTCAACCATTCCTTCTTCAGGCATGTACGGATATTGGATAGATTTCATATTCTTTGTTGTGATGGCCATTTCAACGTTACGAATCAGTGTTGATTCATCAGAAATAGAAGCAACCTTTGGTTCAAAGTCGCATTTCATTACGAATACGAATGGATCATCAAAGTATTTGCGTAGTTTTGCCTGAGCAATTAAAAATACACCACCACGTACAGCGCTTGTGTCAAGATATGTATAAACGAGAGGTTCGCTCATATCTTTAAAGTTTTCTTTTGTTTCTGCAAAGCGAATACGATTAAAAAGGTTGTAATGAGGGTTTGAATCAAGTTCGTGCCCTTCTTCTACAATAAAGCGACCAATTTTTGTTGGGGCTTGTTCTGTTTTTGCATGACGTTCTACTTTTCGCTTCGATATTTTTAATAACTCACCATTCAAAAATTCTTTTAAGGAACTATCTTCATATTCTTCAGCGTCTAAAGTTTGAAAATGTTTGTAGCGTTTATCAACTGCTTCACCTTTTCCTTCTACTTGTACAACATAAAAGGAAAGATAATTTATTTCAAAATCCATATTTATCACCTTGTTTCATTTCATTAACTCTTATCAGTATAGAGATGGAAAAAACTTTCGTCAATTTATATAAGGAAGGGGAAGCCCCTTCCTTTATATAATCTTTATTTTCTCGATTAAAATCCGTCTTCTAATGCTGCGAATGGAATGTTTAGTCTGTTTTCTACTGTGCGTAAACGTTGGTTTAAGCGGTTTAGTCTACGTGTATGGCGCTCAACTGTATTTTCTAGTTGACGAACTCTTTGTTCAAGCTCATTTACGCGTCTTTCTAATTGACGATTTCCAGTGCCAGGAAAAGAGATTGGAAGTTGGAATTGTCTATTTTGGTCATATGGATTCGTATGCTCTGCTTGATCTATATAAGATTGATATTGTGTTTGTAAGTCATACTGTGGTTGTTGGTACGCATATTGATTATATGGATCATATGGATTGTAGGGATACATAATAACATCCTCCATTTCTTTAAAATAGGTTGAATTCACCATAATGTATGTGCAAAAGCGGAGCGGTGGCACGGCAAATACCTATTTATGTTGACGGGATTTCTCTTTATCCCGCTATTTGCTGGGCAATAAGACCCCCACTGATTACAGTTTCACTTTATAAAAAATAGCTTGAGGGTTTTTGATTTGTATTTCTTTTGTGTAATGGTATATACTGGATAAAAGGGAGAGTTTACATAAAAGTTACAATTCTATCAAACTCAAACTTTTATGTAAATATGTATAGACATTTATAAAAGAAAAGAGTAATTTATATAGAGTGAAAAATAACTTGTAACATTTTATAAACATATTGTAAAATGATTGTAACAAAACATACATAAAAATGAAATAAATACATAATAGTGATGTTGGGGAAAGGGAGAGAGTATATTGTTCCGTAAAGTAAAGGGTATATTAGTTGGGGTGTTATGTGTAGCTATAATGAGTGGCTGTGGTGCAAAAGTAAGTGATGTTGCATTGGTAAGTGATATTGGTGGGCACACTGTAGAGGCTAAAGCAGAAGTACAGGATACTATTAGTTTAGTTGATGGTCGAACTGGTACTGAAGTGAAAAAATTAGATTTATCTAGTTTAGGCTATTTTGAAGATGAAGCGAAATTTAAAAAGTCTGTCACAAAGGTTGTTGGTGAGATTGGAAAAAGCGTAGACAAAAAAATGGTTCCTTCACGTATAGCACCTGATGGAAGTTGGCAAGAAGGAAAACCTTCTTATGAATTAATGGAAAAAGAATTAGTAGATAAATTGTTAAATGTTGGTATGTGGGATGCTACGTATCAGTTGCCGATCGTGGAGAAAAAACCAGTCGCAACATTAAGTGATGCGCAAGGAAATGGTGCGGTAATTGGTAGATATGAAACGAACTTAGGTGGTTCAACAGGTGGCCGTATTGAGAATATTCGTTTGTCAGCAGCGAGCATAAATGGAGTTGTGTTAGCAAAAGGAGACCGTTTCTCTTTTAATTCATTAATCGGTGATACAACACCAGATAAAGGATATCAATTAGGGAAAGAAATAGTTGATGGTAAATTAGTAGATGGATATGGCGGTGGTGTTTGTCAAACATCTTCAACTTTATACAATGCAGCAGATCAAGCTGGCCTGAAAATGGTGGAGAGAACTACACATTCTAAAACGGTAGGTTATGTTCCACAAGGAAGAGATGCTACAATTGCATATCCATATTTAGATTTAGTATTTGAAAATACGAATGATGCACCTGTGAAGCTTTATATGGGCATTCAGGGTGGAAAGCTAGTTGCTGAAGTACATAAAATGAGATAAGAGTTATAAAGCCACCTTTTCTGAAATTTAGAAAAGGTGGCATTTTTATTATGAAAATAAAAATGTATATAAATTCTGACTTTTCTTATTTACATAGGATGATTTTAGTTGTATCCTTCATAGTAACGGTTATATGTAATGGAAAAATATAGGGATAAGGAGATGGAGTTATTCATGGTACAAATTCATCCGAAAACACGTATTGGTCATGTTGAATTTAAAGTGAAAGACTTAGAGCGTCAAATTGCTTTTTATGAGAATGTTGTAGGATTAGAGGTAATTAAGCAAGAGGGGAATAAAGCATATTTATCTGGAAAAGGTGGAAAGAACGCGTTACTTGTTCTTGAAAAGTTAGAGGACGGGGTACTGCAAGAACCGCGTACGACTGGTATATATCATGTAGCCTTTTTAGTTCCGACTCGTGAAGCTTTTGCTTCTGCGCTATTTGGGGTTCTTCGTAATAAGAATGTAATTGACAGCCCGGATGAGCAAGAAGGGCGTTATACATATTCAAATGAAATTTTACCAATTTCAAGGTTTAATAGTGCAAGTGATCATACATATAGCGAAGCTTTTTATTTGCAAGATTTAGAGGGGAATGGTATTGAAATTTATGCAGACCGTCCGCGTGATCAATGGGGAGAAGGGTCAGGAGGAAGTACACCACTTGATTTAAAAGAATTGGCGACACTCGTTGATTATGAGTTTGATGGTTTGCCTGCTAATACTGTCGTTGGGCACGTACATTTACGAATAGCTGATGTAGAGAAATCACATGAATTTTATGTGGAAACAGTAGGTTTTGAAGTACAACAGCGTGAAGAGGATTGCTTATTTATTTCAGCAGGGGGATATCATCACCATATTGGTGCAAATACGTGGAACGGAGTAAACAATCCACACCCACCAGTATATGCAACTGGACTAAAGGTATATGCTATTGTACTACCGCATAAAGAAGCGTTAGACGAAGTGAAAGAAAGATTAATAGAAAAACAACATGAAATAAATGAAACTACAAATGGGTTTGTGGTGGTAGATCCAAGTGGTATTACAGTGCAGTTTGAAATAGAAGCAGTGTAAAATAAGCGAGAAAGTGTATAATCACTTTCTCGCTTATTTGTGATTATTCATAGCTCAATCCAATATCTTCTTACTATATTCCCATCTTCCTCAGTGAAATCATCATCACGAATCCCGCCGTTATGCAAAATCGTTTTTTCAGAAGCGGTATTCACAGCGTCGCAAACGACAAGTACTTTCGTGATGTCTAACTCCTTCGTTTTTTCTAATGATAATGCTAGTAACTTCGTAGCATAACCTTTTCTTCTTTCAGAAGGGCGAATGCCATAACCAATGTGACCGCCAGCGTTAAATAAATGTTTGGTTAAACTATGACGTATATTAACAGCTCCCACAATTTTATTTTCATCTGTAACAAGCCAATATGTAGAGTCTGGTACCCAAGTTTCAGGGATATTTATTCCGTTATGCGCATCGAGAAGTTCTTGAACCATAGCTGGGAAGTTGGCAGGATTTTTTGAGATAACCCACGGGATCATTGTTTCACCGCTATCTTTCCATTCGTTATAGAAATCTAAGTATTCTTCTTGTAAATCAGTAGTAGGTGTGAGTAATGAGACGTTCATTGTTAGTAAGCTCCTTTATTTATATAGTTTTTATAAAAAATTACGATACAAAGTGAAAGCGTTTTCCATGATTTCTCAACCTAATTTCATGTAATCCATCTTTGTTTTTTTAGAAAATTAGTGGAGGTTTAAAATTAGAAGTTATTTATTTTATGTTAATATTTAAAATATTAACATAAAACGGTCGGTATTTTAGTAGTATCCCTACATGTAAATAAAAGGATGTTTGTGATAATTTTTGTTTTATCTATCTATAATGAATGAAAGGGGGAAGTGCCCGTGAGTGTAGATTTTGATTTTATTATACGAATCGGTGTTGCTGGCTTGTTAGGAGCAATGATTGGTATTGAAAGAGAAATTCGATCGAAAGAAGCTGGATTAAAGACTCATTTCCTCGTAGCGGTAGGAAGTGCGTTAATAATGGTTGTTTCGAAATATGCCTTTTCAGATATTGTGTTTGAAGAGCATATGTCTCTAGATCCAAGTCGTATTGCAGCACAAGTCGTTAGTGGAGTTGGTTTTTTAGGTGCAGGCACAATTATTATTCAAAAGCAGGCGGTGAAAGGATTAACGACTGCGGCTGGTTTATGGGCTACTGCCGGCATAGGATTAGCAATTGGAGCGGGAATGTATGTAGTAGGCATTGGAGCGACGATTCTCGTTTTAATTGGTTTAGAAATTGTAAGTCGTATTTTTAAGGTACAATTTTTATTTCCACAAAATATAACAGTGCAAATGTTTGTAAATAAACATGAAGCGGTACAACAAATATTAGAAACACTACAAGTGAAAGGCATCCCAATACTCTCATATGAGGTGGAAGCTTCACAGCAAGGTACAGAAACTGTTTATAAGGTAGGGATGCAACTGAAAAATATATCGTCAGAAGAAAAGAATGAGTTTATTCAGCATATGCAAACATTACCGGAAGTTACATTTATAAAGTTAAAATTATAGTGTTGAAAACGAGGATAGATGTAGCAGGAATTTTGCTATTATCTATCTTTTTTTGATATAAAATGCACGGAAAGTCAAGCGTTAATTTTATATGGAATGGATACATGTGTGAACGTTACCTTATTTTTTCTCAATACAGGACAAAAAGTAAAAATAGTAAAATAATGGAGCGGGACACTAAAAATGTAAGGTAGGGGAGAGCATGAAAGGCTATTCAAAGAAAATGTTAGTAGGGGTAAGTTTTGCTAGTTTAATGTTAGGGAGTTTTCAAGGGGTAAGTTTGGCAGAAGATACTAAGGGAGAGCAAGTTTCTTATCGAAATGTGCTCAAAATGGAGCCAGTCGGTGTACAACTACCAGTACAAGAATTAGCTCATTCATCGAAAGTGCTCGAAAGCAAGTCTTTTGAGAAAAGGTTACAATTTGCCGATTTATCACAAAGACCACCTGAGGTGAAAAAAGGAAGTAAGCAATTAGCTGTAGCGAAAACTTATACAATTGCCGAATTAAATCAATTAAGCAATCAGCAGTTAGTAGATTTACTTGTAACAATTGATTGGGAGCAAATTACGGGGCTATTTCAGTTTAATACAGACAGTCTAGCATTCTATCAAAATGATAGTAGGATGCAGGCGATTATTGATAAATTGAAGCAGCAAGGACAAGCCTATACGAAGGATGATTCAAAAGGGATTGAGACATTAGTAGAGGTATTACGTTCAGGATTTTATTTAGGATTTTATAATTCAGAACTTAGTAAATTAAATGAACGGAGTTATCATGATAAATGCTTACCTGCATTAAAAGCGATGGCTAACAATTCAAATTTCAAGCTGGGTACATTAGAGCAAAATAGAGTGGTATCATCATACGGAAAGTTAATAGGAAACGCTTCAAGTGATGTGGAAACGATAACATCAGCTGCAAAGATTTTTAAACAATATAATGATAATTTTTCTACATTAGTAGATAATCTTTCAGCTGGAAATGCTATTTACGATATTATGCAAGGTGTTGATTACGACATTCAATCGTATTTGTACGATACGAGGAAAGCACCGAAAGATACAGTATGGTATCAGAAAATAGATAGTTATATTAATGAATTAAGTCGTTTTGCATTAATGGGAACGATTACAGAAAAAACCGGTTGGCTTATTAATAATGGCATTTATTATACAGGTAGACTCGGTATGTTCCATAGTACAGGAACGAAAGGGTTACAAGTTGTAACAGATGCGATGAAAATGTATCCGTATTTAGGGGAGCAATATTTCGTAGCTGCTGAGCAAATTGCAACGAATTATGGCGGAAAAGATGCAAATGGTAAAGTAGTGAATTTAGATCAAATAAGAGAAGATGGAAAGAAAAAATATTTGCCAAAAACGTATACGTTTGATGATGGGGCAATTGTTTTAAAAGCTGGAGATAAAGTGACAGAAGAAAAAGTAAAACGTTTATATTGGGCGGCAAAAGAAGTAAAGGCACAATTCCATCGTACGGTTGAAAGTGATCAACCTTTAGAAAAAGGAAATCCTGATGATGTATTAACGATGGTTATTTATAATAGCCCAGCAGAATATCAATTTAATCGTCAATTGTACGGTTATGAAACGAATAACGGTGGTCTTTATATAGAAGGAACAGGTACGTTCTTTACTTATGAGCGTACGCCAGAAGAAAGTATTTATAGTTTAGAAGAATTATTCAGACACGAGTTCACGCATTATTTACAAGGTAGATATGAAGTACCAGGGTTATGGGGACAAGGGAAAATATATGAAAATGAAAGATTATCTTGGTTTGAAGAAGGAAATGCTGAATTTTTTGCAGGGGCAACGAGAACGGATAATGTTGTACCGAGAAAGAGTATTATAGGAGGATTATCTTCAAATCCAGCAGAGCGTTATACGGCAGAGCGAACGTTAAATGCAAAGTATGGAACGTGGGATTTCTATAATTATTCCTTTGCTTTACAATCGTATATGTACAATAAGAGATATGATATGTTCGATAAAATACATGATCTTATTAGGAAAAATGATGTAACAGCATATGATGCATATCGCTCTACATTAAGTAAAGATGCGAATTTAAATAAAGAATATCAGGACTATATGCAAATGCTAGTTGATAATCGTGAGAAATATAATGTGCCATTAGTATCAGACGATTATTTAGCGAATCATGCATCGAAGCCAGTTTCAGATATTGCAGCAGAAATAACAGCGGAAGCAAAATTGAAAAATGTATCAGTGAAGAAAAATAAATCACAGTTCTTTAATACATTCACACTACAAGGAACATATACAGGAACTGCAGCAAAAGGAGAATATGAAGATTGGAAAACAATTACACAAAACGTTAATGATACGTTAAAACGTTTAAGTGCAAAGGAATGGACAGGCTATAAAACAGTAACAGCATACTTTGTAAAATATCGCGTGAATACATCAGGACAATTTGAATATGATGTTGTGTTCCACGGTATTAATACAGAAGAAGGTGCAGAGAATAAAGCACCAGTTGCAGTTATAAACGGTCCGTATAGCGGAAATGTAAATGAAGCAATTTTATTTACAAGCGACGGATCAAAAGATGAAGACGGGAAAATTACTTCGTATAAATGGGAGTTTGGTGATGGAGCAGTAAGTAATGAGCAAAATCCAACTCACGTATATACAAAAGAAGGAACGTATACGACGAAATTAACGGTAACAGACGATAAAGGAGCAACTAATACTGCTACAGCGACTGTAACTGTTCAAAAGAAAGAAGATAACAGTGTAGAAAAAGAACCGAATAACTCATTCCAAACAGCAAACCAATTGCAGTTAAATCAAGTTTTACGTGCTAGTTTAGGAAATGGCGATACAAGTGATTTCTTTGAATTTAATGTGGAGACTGCTAAAAACCTTCAAATTAACGTAACGAATGAAAATAATATTGGAATGAACTGGGTACTTTATTCTGAAGCAGATTTAAATAATTATGTTACGTATGCTCAGCAACAAGGGAATAAACTAGTAGGTAGTTACTATACGTATCCAGGGAAGTATTATTTACATGTGTATCAGTATGGCGGGGGGACAGGGAATTATACGGTGGAAGTGAAGTAGTAAAAGGGGAGTTGTCTTTTTCAATGAATGGAAAAAGGTCTGTACTTTAATGAAAAAACAACTGCAGGCAATGTCTCTAATGATAATAACAAATTAAGTGTCGCGAGATGTTATATTTATATTAAACCAATCTAATCAGTAAATAAGATAAAATCGATGAACTAGTATTTCATCACGATGTAAGAAAAGTTATAAATATTAAGTGTTTTTAATTGAATTAAACTAAAGGATCAGAGTGTATCTGTAACAATAGATAGGCTCTGATCCTTATTATATTTAATTAACGCATATGAATTTAAGATAATTAATAAGTAAGCTAGCTAGCGGGATTCTTAAAATTCATTTATGTAATTAACTAAACAGAAAATTGTTATCACATTAGCAAGGGATACTAATAGAAAAGCGTGTCCCTTTACCTAATTCACTCTCTATTTCTATATCTCCGTTTAATTCTTTAATAATACTATAAGCAATCATAGTACCAAGCCCAGTTCCTTTTTCTGTTGTTGAATAGAATGGCAAAGCAATTCGTTTTATTTGTTGAGATGACATCCCAATTCCTGAATCAATAATATCAATCATGATATTTCCTTTTACTTTTTGTATATTTATTTGTAATAATCCACCATTTTTCATAGCCTCAATTCCGTTTTGGATGATGTTGTTTAGACAGAGTTTGAATTTTTCGGGGTCTCCATTTATATAAAAGGAATCTGTACTATTTTGTTTGATTTCAACTTTGTATGATAGAGCGAGTGGTGAAATAGTATCTTTCACCTGATTTAAAATGTGATTAATATCTATTTTTTCTTTTAGGGTATTCTGTGGTTTGGTTAAAGATAAATAGTTATTAATAGTAGATTGTATTTGCTGCATTTCAATTAACATGATTTCTAAGTATTGATCCTGAGATAGCTTAGAGGCATGTTTTTCATTTAATAATTGAGTGAATCCATGTACCGTGGTTAGTGGATTGTGGATTTCGTGTGCAATTGACGCTGCTAGTTCGCTAGCTATATAAAATTTTTCAGCCCGTTGCAGTTTTTCTTTCATTTTATATTTCTCAATCATTTCCTCTATAAAATAAACTGATAATAATACTGTGAAAATATTAATGACTATATAATTTAATAAAAATTCTATGAGAGTAGAGTCTATTTTACCTCCTGTATTTATTTGAGTTACAATACCGCAAATAGAAAGGGAAGCTGTACATACTAAAATAAGAAGTAAGCTTAATAATATCTTTTTTTCTTTAAAATACATAGGTAATAAGTAACGAAAGAGCATTGTTATAACAGAAATGATAGTAAAGATAATAAATGATGGAAGAACGCCATTTCCGCCTAAGTAAAACCGGTAAGAAAGATATAAAATTCCTATAAAAACAATGTTTTTTGTATTTCCATATAGAAAAACTAATATTATAGGAATAAAACGTAAATCATAAATAAATCCCACATGTAAATGAAAAGGAAAAGTCATACAAAAAATAATAGCAATGGAGGAAAGAATAGAAAATAACATATTATTACATGTTATTTTTTCTTTAAACTCTAGCCAAAATACGTGATAGCTAAGGATACAAATTATTATAATAAAGGTATTTAATAAAAGAGTAGAAATTCCCATAGTTTTGCATCTCCGATAGTTTGTAAGTAGAATTATGTATGAGTTGGACATAGATGTTTAGTATTAGTAGACTTTTTATCTAAAAAAGGAAGGGTACTTGAAAAGTGCTGTTATATTACTCGTATTAAAATTGATAAGGAAAATAGAAAAAAATAATAGATAAAAAATCTATTTAAATTTATGTACATATGAAATCATAAACTAACTTTTGTATAGGTGAAATTTGGATTGAGTTACTGATAAAATAAGTCTTTTTAAGTATGAATATTCTGTGAAAATGATATGCGTGGTGACTCCTGTTTTGTAGCCTTCGTTATATTAACATGGAATATATCAAATTACAAAGTGAAATTTTAGAAAAATTTTATTAGTACATTTTATCTGAAATAGAAATGCTATTTATTTGAGTATTTTGGTACTTACTCGTATAAAACTTTGTTAGAAAAAGACTTTAAAATTTACATGTTTTTTATGAAGTGTAATATTGTAGCTTTATCTATGTGGCTTTCTCAATAACTATTAAGGCGAAAAGTTAAAATATATAGGTTTATAGATATGAATTATTACATAAAAACGCACTTAAAAAAGGATGTATGATGGTAATAGAATACAAACATCAAGGGGGAACTTAAAATGAAGTTAAATAAACTAGTGCTTAGTTGTGGAGTAGTTTCAGCATTAACACTTGGTGTGTTAGGGAATAATACTTATGCTGAAGAAGTACACAAAACGAATGATCCAATTCATGTAGTTGAACATGTTTCTGCAGACTTATTATTAACCCAAACAATGAATTATAGTGGCGAGGCTGTAACTTCTTTCGTATATGATGGGAGTACTGACTTAAGCTTCTCTATGAAAAATAATGGTCAAAATACAATGGGATATAGTGTAAAAGGTCCAAATACAGAGCTAATTGTTGGTGGTTATATAAAACCTGGAGAACAACAAATTAATGTTACAAATGTACGGAATGCTTTATCTCCATTACCGAATGGAACATATAAAATTTACGTTTCAAATGATGATGGTTCTAAGGGGCAATTCCAAGTTTCAGTAAGATCTATGAATTAAATTTAAAACGCTTTGTTTTTAAGTTAATTTAATCTTTGCTTATTGGAAAGAAGCTAAAATGAATTGAGAATTACCGATAAAAATGAAAACGAGCACCTTATCTAGTTGTGAGAGGGTGTTCGTTTTTTGCTATTAAACAGAAAATAATTATAAATATATTTTGATATCCCCATTGCTAACCTACTAGATTGTGTCAACGAGAGAATGTCTACTATAAAAGATATTAAAATAAAGATGATGTAACATTCCGCTAAATTATATGGGGAAATAGAAAAACCACCCTTATATGAGTGGTTTTTAGTAATTATTTTTAGGTTATACATTTAAAATTAGGCTAAGTTATAGAAATAATAAACATTTAATCCGTTGTTATTATTTTGGTTCTGGATAATGATTGTAGTATGAGATTCTAATAAATTCTTGGTAGACATTTGTTAATTTGGCATCTCTAAGAGCATCGTTGAATTTTTGCATACGTACACTCCCTTGAGCGTAGCCTCCACCTGGAGTATAAGGGTTTCTAGCTTCAAAGTCATCCAAAAATACTTTTAATTTTTTATAGTCTTGAGATTGATAGAAAGCCACGGCCTCTTCAGGAGTGACATCAAAGTAAGAGGATGACGTTGAGTTATAAGAAACTGCTTGAGCAGTAGGTGCCTCTAGCATAGTTGCAGCTCCACCGAACATAGTAAGCGCCATAGAAGATACAATAATTTTTTTAAACATAATAAAACCTCCATGTAGAATATTAGATTAATAGTAATCCTGTAATCATTATAGTTACAACGAAAAAGATTATCAAATGCAATATTGCATAATATATCCCGTTATTTTTGGGCAGTAAGACTCCCGCCCAAAAATTCAATGAAAGCAAAGAAGTTAGGTGGGAATCGGGCGGATTAAAGTTTCGCTTTATTATTTGAACGAGAAGTCACCTTTATATTTAAATGGAGGAGTGTAATAGATTAAAAGAGGTGTATAAATTACTCAGGTTAACAAGAAAATGAAAAGGCTATTTTTAATAGGGGAAAGCTTAATAACTGGAGTAAAGGAATTGCTATTTATATATTTAACATACATATTTGTCTTTTAAATTGTAGGCGTGTTTTAGAATTTGTATATAGTAAATTCGTTAAAAAACTTGATAAATAATAAAATGTGTAAATTTTTTGACTATTTTATTAAAATTATTTAATATTTGTAATTTATTGTTTTATAATGATAATTGGGTCGATCGTGAATGTTTTAGATATTGCGATATATACTCGGATTAATTTATTCTAGGGAGGTTACAAAATTGGGTAAGAGAGTCATTATAAGAGTTTTTACATTATTATCAGTACTGGCATTATTCCTTAATGTATTTTTACCTAGGGCTAGTGCAGAGGTTATGACGCATGAGAAATATTCAATGGACTGGAGTTATAGTAATAGTCTAGGTAAGTACATTCGCACTGAAATGATTAAAAATTCAAGTGGTCAAATTGCTTATTGCTTAACCCTTGGATTAAAATCACCAAATGGTGAAGATCTTCCTGAAATGGGGAAAACAGATAATGTAGTATATAGAGTCTTATTAAATGGTTTCCCGCAAAAAAGTGCTGAACAGCTGGGAGTAGCTAATAAAAATGAAGCGCATTATGCAACGCAACTTGCGGTTTGGAATGCACTAGGTCAACTTGATGTAAATGAACTGAAACATGCGAATAAAAATGTTGAAAAAGCGGCTAAGACAATTATCAATGCTGCTAATAATAGTGGGGATACGCAAGATATTTATATGAATGTTATCCCAGCTGAAAAACAAAAAGCAGAATTAAAAGGTGAATTCTTCGAAACGAATCTATATACAGTACAAACAAATGCTAAGAGTGGTTCTTATAAAGTAGTAGCGAAAAATGCACCTAATGGAGTTAGAATTGTTAGTGAAAATGGAGAAGTGAAAGATCAGCTTTCAGTTGGAGAAAAATTTCGTATCCAAATTCCTAAGAATACAAAAACGGGTGAATTTAATTTAAGTGTTGCTGCTAATTTAACTAAAGTTCAAGCAATTGCTTATCGTGGTACGGATACTGTTCAGAATGCTACAGTACTATTAGAGAGAAATGAAGAAAAGCTTAGTAGTGATCTTGCAGTAAATTGGGAAGCAGCTGGTTCTTTAAAAATTAAAAAGGTTGGAGAAAATGGAGAAGTTTTAGCTGGTGCAGTATTTGAGGTCTTTAATGCAAATAATGAATCAGTCGGAAAAATCACGACTGGTGCTGATGGTATGGCAGAATTAAACAACTTACCAATTGGTACTTACACATTAAAAGAAATTAAAGCACCAACAGGCTATGTTTCAGATGATAAACCACAAACTATTGAAGTTAAGACAGGGGAAACAGGAGCTGTCCAAATAGTAAATAACAAAGTAAAAGGTAACATCGAAATTAAAAAGCTTAGTGATTCAGGAAAGATTTTACCAAATGTTGAATTCACAGTCTTCACTGAAGATGGAAAAGAAGTGAAAAAAGTAGTAACAAAAGAAAATGGAATTGCAAACGTTGAAGATCTTACGTATGGTAAATATTATTTCTTAGAGACAAAAACACCTAATGGATATATTGGAAATAAAACAAAGTATCCTTTTGAAATTAAAGAGCACAATAAAACACTTACTTTTACAGTGGAAAATACCGAAGTGAAAGGTAGTGTAAAATTACTAAAAGTAGATAATGAAGATATTAGTAAAAAATTAGAAGGTGCAGCATTCGAGCTAAAAGATGCAAGTGGAAAAGTAGTTGGGGAATATAAGACAGATAAAAATGGTGAGATTAACGTCAAAGATTTAGCGTATGGTAAATATTCATTTGTAGAAAAGGCTTCTCCAAATGGTTACGTTCTTGTTAAAGAACAGATTATGTTCGAAATAAAGGAACATGGAAAGGTTATTGAGTTATTGGCAGTTAATCATCTTATCAAAGGTGATCTAGAAATTACAAAGGTAGATGTAGCTGATGGAAATAACAAGCTTCCAAATGCAGAATTTACGATTTATAACGAAGCAGGAAAAGAAGTAGTAAAAGGAAAAACAGACGATAAAGGAATCGCTAAATTTGAAAAGTTACCATTTGGAAAATACACATATAAAGAAACTGTTGCACCAAACGGTTATGTATTAAATGAAGAAACGTTCTCTTTTGAAATTAAAGAGAATGGTCAAATCATTAAACACATTGTCAAAGATGAAAAGATTCCTTCAATAAAAACAACAGCTACTGATAAAATAGATGGTACAAAAGAAATGCACACGTCTAAGTCTGTAACAATCCAAGATAAAGTGGAATACAAAGATCTACAAGTAGGTAAAGAGTACACTTTAAAAGGTAAATTAATGAATAAAGAGACTAATAAACCATTAGTTGTAAATGGTAAAGAAGTAACTGTTGAAACGAAGTTTACACCAAAAGAAGCAAATGCTTCTATTACACTAGATTTCACTTTTGATGCAACTGGTTTAGAAGAAAAAGAAGTAGTAGTATTCGAAGAGTTACTGAAAGACGGAAAAGTTGTTACGACACATGCTGATATCAATGATAAAGGTCAAACAGTTAAATTCGTTAAGCCATCAGTAAAAACGACAGCAACAAACAAAGCTGATGGTTCTAAAGAGTTAGATGCTTCTAAAACTGTAACAATCCAAGATAAAGTGGAATACAAAGACTTAATCGTGGGTAAAGAGTACGTAGTAAAAGGTAAACTAGTGGATAAAGCAACAAACAAGCCATTATTAGTTGATGGTAAAGAAGTAACAGTAGAATCTAAGTTTACTGCTAAAGAGAAGAATGGTTCTATCACATTAGACTTCACTTTCAATGCTTCTGCATTACAAGGTAAAGAAGTAGTAGTATTTGAAGAACTGTATCAAGATAATATATTAGTAGCTATTCACGCTGAAATTGAAGATAAGGGACAAACAGTGAAATTTAAAGAGGGAAAATCAGAACAACCAAAACCAGAACAGCCAAATTCAGGTAAAAATACGCCAACACCAGAGCAACCTAACGAGCAAGTAAAAGAACAACCACAACTTAAGAAAGAAATTCAATCTAAAATTGGATGGTTACCGCAAACAGGTACTAATCTTACAAGTTGGATCTCTATGGCTGCAGGAGCATTACTGTTAATTGTTGGTGGAGTGATTTTCTTAAAACGTAAAAATGCATAGAAATTAAAAAATAAGCACATCTGTTTTTATAACAAGATGTGCTTATTTTTATCATTTTAGCCAAGAAGACTCCTATATTTAAGCGTGAATGGCATTTAAAATAGCAACCATATTTTATAGGTAATTTTGAACAGTTAAAAGAAATATTACAGGAGGGTGAAAAGCAAGGAATTTTTCATTTCTTCTCCATAAATCATACAATACATTGGATCACTTCTATTGTTTTATTTCCAAAGTTTAAAAAGTTTATTGATTTTTTAGGACCAAATGAAACGAATGATACAAATCATGAATGGATGCCAGAAAACTTAGTGGACAGGATTGTTACTACATTAACAGATAAACCTAATGTGTAAATTATTCAGTATTTATGAATTCTATTATTACTATTTAAAGCCTAATTTCTCAATGTATTGTAGAGAAATTAGGCTTTTTTTATCAATTCATTAAAGTTTTTATAATTCAAAGACTCAAGTTAATGATTATATTTTCAAGTATTCGTTTTGAGCTACATAGATATAGTTTTCGTTGCAACTGTTTGTTGAAATATTTTATCATGCTCAACAATAACCATTGTGGGATTAAATTGTTGAATAAGTTCTTCAATCTGCATGCGGGAATAGATATCTATAAAATTTAGTGGTTCGTCCCATATATATATATGAGCTTTTTCACATAAACTTTTAGCGATAAGCAGTTTTTTCTTTTGTCCACCAGAATAATGAGATATATCTTTTTCAAATTGAATTCGGTCAAAGTCCATCTTACTTAGGATGGACTTAAATAAGGTTTCATCAATCTTGTGCTCTTCAATAAAGCCTGATAGCGATCCCTTCAAATGAGAAGTATCTTGTTGGACATAGGAAATGATGAGTCCTGTACCTAAAGTAACTAAGCCTGTATGCTGTATCGGATGTCCTAGAATTAGTTTTAGGATACTACTTTTTCCGCTCCCATTCGTTCCATCAAGTACAATTCGGTCACCTTGTTCAACTATGAAGCTAATCGGCTCATTCACAATTTGATCATTGTACTTAACGGACACGTCAACTAAAGTAACCAATTCATTTGATTTAAATTGCAATTGTTCCAATTTTAATGACTCAGTTTTTTCCACATTTTTTAGTAATTTTGATTTTTCCTCAATAGCTTTTTGTTGCCTTGATTCAAGGTTTTTTGCTCTTTTCATCATCTTGGCTGCTTTATGTCCTACAAACCCCTTATCCAACTTAGAGCCTGAATTCCTCGTTCCATTTTTTGAAGCTTCCACGTCATGAGACCAACTTGCTGAACGTTTGGAAGACTGTTTTAATCGCCCTATGTCTTTTTGTAGACGCTCATTTGTAGCCTTCTCGTGTTCTTGCTGTCTATCAAAATTTAACTTCCAAGAAGAATAGTTACCACTTTGAACTTCAATATTTGCTCTATTAATAGATAGGATATGGTCAACGCACCCATCTAAAAAGATTCTGTCATGTGAAATTAAAATAAATCCTTTTTTCTTCCTTAGATAATTGGAGACTATCTTTCGTGCATCTGTATCTAAGTGATTTGTTGGTTCATCAATTAATAGAAATTGACCCGCATTTAAAAACAGTGCAGCAAGCAACACTTTTGTTTGTTCCCCATTTGATAATGTTTTAAATGGTCTGTACATGACCTCAGCATCAACATTTAAATAGGATATCTCACGTAGAAGTTCCCAATCTGCAGCTTGGGGACAAATTTCTTCAAGGATTTCATGAGTGAATTTGTTCTTATCTGAAACAGAGTAGGGGAAATAATTGAATTCTACTGAAGCAAGGATTTTCCCGCTATACTCATAATTCCCTAACAATAAATTAAAGAATGTCGTTTTACCTCGTCCGTTTCTACCAATAAATCCTAGCTTCCAATCCGTATCTATTTGGAAGTTTACACTTTCAAAAATATTATCAAAGCTACCTGGGTATGAAAAAGTTAAGTCTTGGACCTTTATCATTGACATAATAATTCCTCCTTTATATATCGAAACGTTTCATATAAAGTCGGAACATCCATCCATTTTTTAATTCCTCTATATAAGTTTGATGGATATTAACGACTTATATAGAGCATTACATGTGTAACAATAGTATCTGAAGTACTCATTTTTCTCGCTCCTTTATTTGTGAAGTACATTTAACAATTAGTAAGTTTCAACTAAGACAAACGGGAATAAAAAAATCCCCCAATTTGTAATCGGAAGGATTAGTCTTTCGTCTATACTTAATAAGTACTTATTAATCATTTGAATCATGACAAATAAAGTATGAACTGAATTTTAAAAATGGATAGACTAACCCTATATTTTGTAGTTTGAAGTTATAAAATTCAACTTAAAATATAAATTAGTTAATCATTATTCATCCATCATTCCTTTCATAATTCTATTTTTAGAGTAACATTCTTTTTAGGGAGATGCAATATTAGCTTCAATTTCATCTAATTCTAAATCATTTATAATTCTTTGAGTAAGGAGATAAAACTTTACCGCCCTTTTTATAAACATCACATTTTTGTTCAATAGGTCATGTCTTTTGTCCGTTAAAAAGAGAGGATATGAAATTGACATCAACTTTTTGTGTAACTATAATAGTTACAGTTGGTTTCGTAAACTAATTTGAATTTCTATTTTAATGATAGTATATTTTCATTCCTTTTTAAGTGTGACAGATAGCAACTATAATCCAATAGAGGAGTAGATTCTATCTCATATGTAAAGAGTAGATAAGTTGTACCCGCCAAATTTACGATGCTCAAATACTTAAAAAATTACATTTTTCAGCTTATCCTTTTTAGAATCCTCAGTATTGATAATTGTAAACATCTACAAAAAGTTAATAAGATTGTTGTGTATAGAAAGAAATCTTTTAAAAAGGTCATAATATGGATAATAGGTAGCACACATTTTAATTAGTAGGACTTGTGCCACCATCAAGCCATTTTTTAATAAAAGTATAGAAAAATCAAGAAGGTGAATCCATTGCGTAAACATGTATATGTGCAATTTTATGTATTGATATTGGCTTTAATAACTTATATAAGCTTTTGCTTTATATTTTTATTTGTTTTTCCGAATCATTATTTCGTATCAGATTTTAATATCCGACTATCATCTTTAGTCGTTGAAACTACTGTATTTATCTCATTACTGTATTCTATATTATCCCAAAAAATTAAGTTAGGAGTATTCTGGGTTTGCATTACTATTGCAATAGGGTGTTTTTTGATAGGAAATTTCATATCCGCTTTTCAAGTACTTAATGTAGAATTACCAATACAAAATTTTAATATTTCTGATGTATTTCTACTGTTTTTCTTATTCTTCTTTCTTTTTGCGTTCTTTTATAAAATTATGATGGAATGTAACAAATGGGAGAAAGCGTATTTACTTTGTGATTTATGCATTGTTGTTACTGCTATTTTTACATTAGAGTGGTACCTATTTAATAAACCATCTGCAAATATTTTATTCTTATCAATTGGAGATGTTTTTCTCTCATTTATTTTTCCGATTATAGATTTATTGCTTCTATTACTTGGAGTTACACTGATCTTTCGACCTGCTATTTTCAATGCAAAAAGTAAATTGTTTATTTTTATCCTAGTATTAACTGGATTGGCTATTACGGACTATTTGTATTTTTACTTACAAGGTGATTTATCAGAGCGTTCAGTTATATTTTTAAGGTGTTTGTATAGAGTTTTCCTATTATTTATCGCTATTGCTGCTACAATCCCAAAGAATACTTCTTCTAAAAGAAATTATTTTATTATTAATCCGACATTTGGAGAGAAACTTCTTGGTATATTCCCTTATCTTGCAGTTGCAGTCTTAATTGGCTTTACTTTGAAAGAGCAAACTTCTTCAGCTACATTAATTACGGGAAATTGTATTGCTTTTGTATTTGTACTGATTCGTCATACAATCGTACGAATGCAAAACAAAGAGTTAACTAAAACATTAAAAGTGTTTAATAATCAATTAGAACAAACAGTATCTCAAAGAACAAGGGATTTAATAAATAAATCTAATGATTTAGTAAAAAATCAAGAGAGATTTAAGTCATTATATGAGTATCATCCGGATCCTATTTTAACGATTGATTCAAACGGTATCGTATTAAATATAAACCAGGCTGGAAGTATGTTATTAGGAAAAGAAAGTGCTGCATTAATAGGGAAAGAGTGCTTCTCTATTTTTTTAGATGAAGATAAATCTGAATTGGAAGCAGCTATAAAGAAAGGGAAACGATGTAGTTCATCTTCACTACAGTTACGTGTGAAAAATAACAATGAGAAGGATATACTCTTTTGGTATGTCACTATAGTTCCTATTATGATAGAAGGACAAACCTTTGGGAGCTATGTAATGGTAAAAGACATAACAAGGATGAAACAACAACAGGAAGAGATAAATTACCTTGCATTCCATGATACGGTGACGGAGATTGGAAATCGTATATTCTTCCAAAAAGAATTAGATAGATCTATTAAGCGTGCACAAAAAACACAGGATAAGTTTGGGCTCCTGTATATTGATTTAAATCGCTTTAAGACTATTAATGATACATTGGGTCATTCGATTGGTGACAAGGTTTTAAAAGAAGTTGCCAAACGTTTTAGGACATGTCTGTCACCGACTATTCCTCTAGCAAGAATAGGTGGTGATGAGTTTGCGATCATTGTCCATAACCAAACAGAGCA
>NZ_SEIY01000008.1:0-199822 GCF_004634455.1 Bacillus sp. 007/AIA-02/001 | reverse complement strand
TCATAGTGATATTCACTTAGGTCTATATGCTTAAATTTCATTTCATTTTTATAATGTGCCAAATCATATGGATAATGGTTATTACCTTTTAAACTTGTATCATCAAGTTCGAGTATCTTTACTATTGCAGCTGTCTCAAAGCTCCAATACCCTACATATCCAGGTTCTTTATGCGCATTTTTCCATTCATAATCATAATGGCCTTTAAACCATTCTTTCTCCATGTACGTTTGTAATCTTTTAGATGCTTCTTTTTTATCTGTTTGTGCAAGTTCTATAATCTCTCTCGTTTTTGCATATGGATTTTCTTTATAATATCTATTCGTCACTTTTGTGTATCCGATATCACTAGCGCATAAGAGGAAATCAATTACTGCGTCGTTCACATTTTTTTTATCAACTATCTTTTTTAATCTTTCTATATTCTTTCTATCCGTCTCTAACAAAATTCCTAAAGAAATTATCCAAAGCATATATATATAACCCACTTTGCTAGTCCCTGTATGCTCTAAATCATCTATCGCATTATAAAAATATACTTCCATTTTACTAATGTCTTCTCCTAAAGAATACATTGCCCTAATGTCGTTCATCTCATGTATAAAATTCGACAAATAATTTTCTAATATAATACTTTTGTTATCATTAGGATATCTTTGAATACCATTTTTTTCATCTTCTTCTAAACTTTTAATCTCTTCTCTATTTTCTTCGATAAACTCTTTATGATATTCTATTCCCCTTTTACATTTTTCTTCTATACATAAATGATCTCTCATTCTTTTCAATTCCTCCTCGCTTCTAAATTATGGCCATTCTCCAACGATGTTACCCTTTGCATCTATCTTAAATGTTTTAACCTTTCCACTACTATCAACTTTTGATAATACTCTTTCAACTTTACCTCTTTTCAAGGCTTTCGTAATCTGTTCAGCTAATACTTCATCTCCATCAACAGCTTTCAATATTCTACTTTTTCCAGTTTCAGAACCGTTCAACCAACCATCTGACATTTGTGGTCCATCTTTAGTTTTTCCTAATTGTGAACTACCAAACTTTGCTTCATCAATAACATATTTAATATTTGAATTTGGATTTGCATTTTCGTATAATCCATCAATCCCTTTTACTATTTTATCATTTATGCCTGATGGGGCACTTTTTCCGACTGGCTTTAAATCAAATCCAGCTTCTTTTAAACTTTGATTATTCAATAAATTGTCACTAGATTTTATTTCACCATAATTCCCTTTTTGCTTATTTGTAGCTGTTTTTGCATCAAAATTGTCTACATTTGTATTTTTGTTACTGCTAGGTTTACCCTTACCATCATCTTTAGACTTCGCAAACTTATAATAAGCTTCTAATAATTCGCCTTGAGGTATTTTGGTTATGATAGTTCCACCAATACTAGAGAATGCATAGGAAGCCTCTCTCTTAAATGATTGTAACATTTCAAGCGTAGGCTTCAATTCTTTTGCTAGTTTTACTGCATTAGCAAATGTACTTACTCCACTTGATGCTTTTGCTCCTTTTGTGATATGGCCTATTGAAGATTTAATTAAACTATTCAATTAATTTCTATATACAGATATAAATAGAAGGTGATAACAATATGTTTATGAATTTACTAACATTCAATTAGATATTATGGATATTTAGATAAAAAAATCCAGTGATAATTCCTAATTAGTTCTGCATCAATCTTACTTCTAGCTCACTAGATCCCTTACCAACATTACCCTTATAGCTACTTTAACACAAACTAAAAAATCCACAGTGTAAAAAGTTGAACACTGTGGATTATTACATTTATTTTCCTTGATAATGCACCATATCATAAGGGTAGTATAAAGTATTTTTTAAACTTGAATCATCTAATTTTAAAATCTTTACGATTGCTCCGCTTTCGTAACTCCAATAACCATTGTAGATATCATTTTTATTTTCATGTGAATCATACCAGCCTGTATCACTATGCCCCTTATACCATTTTCCCTCTAAATATTCTTTCAATTCCTTTACTGATTCTTCTTTATTCTTTGCATTGACCACACGATAAATTGATTTATATGGGTCTGCAAAGATAAATTCTGTGGTATTCCCTTCCCAATTTTCATCTTTATAACTAAATAAAAAATCAATCAAATAATCATTCAATTTCTCTTTTTCTACCAACTTTTCTAATTCAATTATATAATCTTTTGAAACATCTAGCATTATCCCAATAGAAAGAACCCACAATAAATCTATATATCTATATTTGCCACTCCACCCCTTTTTCATCGTCTCAATTATTTCGGGGTAAAAATCTCTTAGTACTTCCATAGGTCTTCCCATTGAATATAAACAATTAAATTTATCAATACAAATTGATTCAATATATCCATAAGCTCTTTTAATACTACCTAAATCATTTGGTCTTTCATTTTTTACTTTCATTGCTAATTCTTTATACTTTTCTATTCTATTATTCTGTCTATTTAAATAATCCTCGAAATAATCTTCATTTTTTAAAATATCTCTCATTTCATTCTCCTTACTCAATTATTTTCTTCCCAGAAGAATCCAAAATGCTTTTAACCACATTACCATCCTTATCAACATTAATTAGTATATTTTGTACATTTTCAGGATTCAAAAGCATTTCTTCTCGAATTTTATCTGCCATTTCTTCTCCAACAGTTGATTCCAAACGTCTAGAACCATCTATCCATGTTTCGCTCATTTGCTTTCCATCTTTTGTATTTGAAAGTTGCGCAGTATTATACTTAGCCTCCGCTATTACATACTTAGGCGGCGGAGATGAATTTTCATATATACCATCTATTCCCTTAACAATTTTTTGATCTAATGTTAATACACGATCATCACTAATTCTAGTATATGTTTGACTTTCAAAAAAGTCATCCATCTTCATTTCACCATAATTTCCTTTACGCTTCGTTGTTTTTAAAGCTACTTCGCCACTTTCTACTGATTCTATTACCGTACGTTGTTGTGCTCTAGCTGCTTCTAATGTTTGGGCTACTTTTCTAGATTCCTTAGCTATTTCACCAGTTTTACCCTTACTACCATC
Source organism: Bacillus sp. 007/AIA-02/001 (assembly GCF_004634455.1). NCBI lineage: Bacteria > Bacillati > Bacillota > Bacilli > Caryophanales > Bacillaceae > Bacillus > Bacillus sp. 007/AIA-02/001. The sequence continues at coordinate 196,743 of NZ_SEIY01000008.1, read as the reverse complement.
TTTAGACTTCGCAAACTTATAAAAAGCTTCTAATAATTCGCCTTGAGGTATTTTGGTTACAATAGTTCCACCAACACTAGAGAATGCATAGGAAGCCTCTCTCTTAAATGATTGTAACATTTCAAGCGTAGGCTGCAATTCTTTTGCTAGTTTTACTGCGTTAGCAAATGTACTTACTCCACTTGATGCTTTTGCTCCTTTTGTGATATGGCCTACTTTATTTAGTGCCCTATCGCCTAATATTGTGGTAGCTATTTGTGTTAATCCATAGGTAGTCAATTCTGTACGACTCTCTGCATCTCCCTCTATCATATCTCGTTTTATTTTATTTGAAAATGCATGCCACATATTTTTTGCAGTTTCATCCAAATGGAAAAGTGCATAGGTTACATTAATAAAAGTTCCTATGTCCATATTACTTAAAGCTATTGCGGACTCGATTTCATCACCAATAGCTTTCCCCGATCCTCTTTGAATAGCTTCCCACATCTTTTTCGCTGTTTCAAACGTGCTAACTATACCGTCTGCCGCATCGTCCCAAGCATTTCTAACCGGAGATTTCTCCTCAATTATGTTATTTGTTTCTATATCTTTAATTGACTGATCGTTTTTTCGAGCTGTTTCTTCTATAATCCCCTGAATCGAACTCACCCAATCCATATTCAACCCTTGTGTACTAAACGTCCCACTCACAGGACTAAATCCTTTCCCGCTTTGCACTTCAGCGAGTCCGGCTGTGATGCTAGCCGCTAATTGGAGGGCGGTGCTGTAGTTGTTGCTGGATGAATGTTCGAATTCTTGTAAACGCTCTAGTTTTTCTTCCAGTTTTTTTCTCATTGCACCTAATACCGTTACAATCGCACTTACTCCGGGCATCGGTGTAAGTACTTCTATTGCTTCTATACTTGTAATCGATTGATTAATTCCCCGTATTTGTTCTCTTATTTCTTGTTCGATCACATCTGTCGAAGCAACTTTCGCTTGGAACTCGTTTGGAAATGCTTCGTTTTGGCGAATTAATTCTTCACATAAGCATATGATTCCTTGCGCTAATGGCCGAAATGTTTGGACAAGGTAGGCTTTTGCACTACTGTATGTTTGTCCTTGTAATACTGTGTCTATCGCAAAGGCATCAATAGATTGAATGGCTTGTTCCATACTTTGAATCGTAGCATTACATATAGCGTTCATACTTTGCGTTTGACTTTGTACTTCTCCCAAATACATGTTTAAACTCATGTATTGGCCTCCCTTTGTAGTTGCTGCTGTTCATAGGAAAGGTCATTTTCTTTCTCGCTGAGATGCCGTTTTTCTTTAAGCAACGTCTCTTTTTCGTTTTCTAATTCGAATGTAAGTTTTCTTTCGTACTGCCCGATCTCTTGCCGCATATTCGTAAAAAGGTGAAATGCTTCTTTGTCACCATACCAAGTTTCTAGTATTCGGTTAAATAAACGATTATTTCTATTTTTCCATTCATGAAAACTGGCCTCAGCTCGTTCTTGATTTTGCAGCGCGATTCGGTTTTCATTTTGTTCTTCAAATATAATTCGTAATTTTTGATTACATTGACTGATTCTCGTTTCAATTTCTTGACTCATCTTTTCTCCCTACCTTTTCCCCTTTACGTAGGTTTTTACATTATTGAAAAGTCTTTTGAAGTCCGGTATCCATTTTCTCAAATTCATTTGCTACGGAATGGATATTATCAATCGTTTGTTGAAAAGCAGCGCAAAATTGTGTCGTGATCTGTAAATTTTGTTGATTTGCTTCTTGCGCTTTAAAGTTCACAGATAGTGTCGTACGCGTTGCCTTATTTATAGAGCGACTAGTAGCACTTTGCATTCGATCTGAAGCATTTCTCATTTTCGTTGCAAGTTGCGTTGCCGTATGCAAATTACTTTGAAATTCTCCCATCACTTACTCCCCTCTACCTTATATTTTCAAGAAAATTATAACATGGAAAAATATTCTAATAAACCGAATGTTCGAATTTAACACGTAATTCACTGCTATTACTGAATATGAAAGCAATACTTATCTTTCAACATAACTGTGTCGAAAGTAGGTTCTACTTATACAAAAAAAGATGACCTCAGCTATACGCTAAAGTCATCTTTTCTACCTTATTATTTCACTAACTCTCCATTATAAGCTTTTATATCTAATGGAGCAGTTAAATACTGTGCTGCTTTACTAACGAAAGATGTGAAGTGTTCACTCGTATTATGGCTCGCAACTGCTGCTTCATCTTTCCATACTTCTACCATCGTATAAACACTTTCTTTTTCTGTATCTTTATATAAATCATAAGATACATTTCCACTTTCTTCTCTTGAACCGTGAATGAGTGGCTGAATTTCTTCTAAAAATGATTGTTGTTTTGCTGGGTCTACTTGAAATATTGCGTGAATAATAATCATGGTGTTTCCCCTTTCATATTCCATATATTTCTATGACCTAATTAGATTACTTCCACTCAGCAACTTTGTCAATTGGAAGACGTACTGATTGGTAACCACTATCAGCAGCTTTCCCGATTGAAATTAGCATTACTGGTACGTAGCGTTCTTTATCTAGTCCAAACGCTTCTGCGATTTGGTCTTTTTCAAATCCACCAATTGGACAAGTGTCATAACCGTGCGCACGAGCTGCTAGCATAAATTGCATCGCTACAAGACCACCGTCAATTAATACTGTATCTTTCATTACTTCTGGTGTAACCATAGAGAAGTAAGCTGAAAGTTTTTTCATTTGATCTTCTTTTACTTCTGCCGGCATTAAACCGCGCTCTACTGCTGTACCATAAATTTCTTCTGCGTTATCAAAGTTGTTTAAGTCACCAAATAAAGCGATCATTGCTGAAGATGTTTCTACTTGAGATTGATTGAATTTCGCAAGTGGCGCAAGTGTTGCTTTCGCTTCGTCACTTTCAATCACTACGAATCTCCATGGTTGCATGTTTACTGAAGATGGTGCAAGTGTTGCTTCTGTAAGAATTTCTGTCATTTCTTCTTTGCTAATTTTCACTGAAGGGTCGTACTTACGAATTGAACGACGTCCTGTTAAAATTTCGTTAAAATCATTTGTTTTTACTGAGTTAGTCATAGTTGTATTCTCCCTTTTTTATAATTCTTTTATATTTTCTTGAATGTGATTTAACATATTTAAAAGATTATCGCGTTCTTCCTCACTTAATCCTTTAAATGCAGATGCTGCAAAACGTTCTTTTTCCTCTTGAAACGCTTGAATTTTATTTCGTCCCTCTTCAGTAAGAGAAACTAACGTAATTCTGTTATCATCTGGATTTTTACGTCTTACAATCATTTCATTGGCCTCAAGCTGCTTTAAATGCCTTGTTATCGCAGCATTATCAATATTCACTTCTTGTTGAAGTGCTTTTTGACTAATTTCACCTACTTCATATAACTGAAGTATAAGCTCTAATCGAGACTGGCTCATACCCGTACACCCTTCAAATTTCGAACTTACTTCTTTATTTAGAAAGTGTAATTTATATAAAATAATCGCTTCTTTTGAGCATGAACTTGTCAAATTAACCCTCCTTTACAATCAAAATAAAAATGTTTGATACATCAATAGTTGATATGTCAATTAATATAATCTATATCGATTTAGAATGCAAGCATTTTGTTTTCATTTTATTTTTTCCAAATTAAGGCGCTTTGTAGCGTTACAAATAATGTTAATTGCACTATAATAATACTAATTTAAAGAACTGGAGAGTGATTGATAATGCGGCAATATACAAATAGAAATGAGGAATTGAAAATGGAAAATGAAATGAGGATATTCACAAATGACAACAATAAATATAGGGATTGTCGCGCACGTAGACGCTGGCAAGACGAGTTTGACTGAGCGTATTCTTTATGAAACGAATGTGATTAAAGAAATTGGCCGAGTAGATAGTGGTAATACACAAACTGACTCAATGGAATTAGAAAGACAACGCGGAATTACGATTAAAGCATCTGTCGTTTCTTTCTTTATTGATGCTGTAAAAGTAAATGTCATTGATACACCTGGACACGCTGATTTTATCGCTGAAGTGGAGCGATCATTCCGCGTTCTAGACGGTGCGATTTTAGTTATCTCTGCCGTTGAAGGTGTGCAAGCACAAACAAAAATTTTAATGCGAACATTACAGAAACTAAACATACCGACTATTTTATTCGTTAATAAAATTGATCGTAGTGGCGCAAACACTGAAAAAGTTATGAAACAAATAAAAGAGGTTCTTTCAAATGAAGCATTCCCCTTCTACTCTGTTCTAAACGAAGGAACGAAAGAAGCCCGGATCATTGAATACAAATCATATGACGATTGTATGGAACTGTTAGCACCATTTAATGAATCGTTACTTGAATCATATGTAAATAATGAAATAATACCGGACGCACTATTAAGAGAAAAACTAGAACAGCAAATACAGCAAGCGAATGTGTATCCAATCTTTTTCGGTTCAGCAATGACTGGTATGGGCGTAACAGAACTTCTTGAAAAACTTCCGGCTCTCATTCCAGCTCTTACATCGGCACAAGAGGAACCATTATCCGGTGTTGTTTTTAAAATTGAACGTGAACCTTCTGGAGAAAAGGTTGCTTATATAAGAGTTTTTTTAGGTAGCTTACATGTTAGAAAATATGTTAATATACAGCGCAGTAAGTCTCTATTCCATAAAGAAAAGATAAAAAAAATGTGCCTATTTCATAATGGAGATACCGTTCAAACTTCTACCGTTCCTAGCGGTGAGTTTTGTAAAGTGTGGGGGCTGAATGATATTAAAATTGGTGATATTATCGGTGAACGTACGGATTATATAAAAGATATTCACTTTGCCGAACCACAAATGGAAGCTGCCATTGATGCGGTACCTAAAGAGCAAATTCATAATTTATACGCTGTTCTTATGGAACTATGTGAAGAAGATCCGCTCATTAAAGTTTGGAAAGACGATGTTCATAATGAACTATATATTCGCCTTTTCGGTGAGGTACAAAAAGAAGTAATTGAAACAACACTTTATGAGAAATATAATTTGCAGGTTAATTTTTCAAATACGCGAGTTGTATGTATCGAGAAACCAATTGGCGTAGGCAATTCTGTTGAAGTAATGGGTGAAAAAGAGAATCCATTTTACGCAACAATCGGATTCAAAGTTGAACGTGGTGAACTTAATTGCGGTATAACATATAAATTAGGTGTTGAGCTCGGCTCACTACCTTTAGCATTTCATAAAGCGATTGAAGATACGGTATTTCAAACGTTAAAACAAGGATTATATGGGTGGGAAGTTACAGATATTATCATCACGTTAACACATACTGGTTATGCTAGTCCTGTTACAACAGCGAGTGACTTTAGAAACTTAACACCGCTCGTTTTAATGGATGCTTTAAAACAAGCTGCAACATATGTATATGAACCAGTTAATGCGTTTGAATTAACTGTACCGGAGCAAGCAATTAGTACCGCAATGTATAAGCTCGCTGCCGTTCCAGCAACTTTTGCAGAGCCTATATTCAATAACAATTCTTATCAGTTAACAGGATCATTACCTGTTGCGAAAACAGAGAGTTTCAAACGAATACTACATTCATTTACAGAAGGAGAAGGCATATTTACAACGAAGCCAGCTGGTTTCACAAAACTTATGGCTCCCTTCCCTACTCGAAAACGTGTTGATTATAATCCGCTGAATCGTAAGGATTATTTACTTCATGTTTTGAAGGCTTATTAAAGTAAAAGAGGTGCAATTCGCACCTCTTTTGCATGTATTAATAGGTTAGTTTGTCCTAACAACTTCTTTAAGTTTTCCTATTATTTTCGCTATAGCCTCAATTGAATTTTCCGTTTCATATCCCCCAACATTTACAGAATGATTTGCATTTTTGACAACTTCAATCTGTAAATTCGTTTTATATAACTGATCAATTTGATCTGCATTGTATTGGTGATCTTTATCCCCAATAACTAAAAACCCTTCGTGTCGACTATGTAAGATAAAATCAAAAATTGTATCAAACGTCAGTAAAGGTGTAAGTAGTATCATTTTTGACTGCGCGAATTCTTCTCTCTTCATTAAATCATTTGCAATCGGAATTGTTCCGAGTGACTTCCCTAAAAACATAGTCTCGTTGTATTGCTCATCTTTTAATACTTCATTTATTACAGGATTAATATCATCCATCATTACTTTCGTTACTTCTTCCATTGGTTTATTCATTAATTGTCCATCATAAGAATAATGAATATGTACAACATCTATTTTATGTTCAAGCATTAACATCGTTGCGTAATAAAATAACGGCTTATCATAATTGTATCCTGAACCTGAAAACATAAAACAAACCGTACTAGAACCTTTTTCGATATGTGTGTAACGAATTACTTTGTCATTTATATGTACCTCTTTTTTAGTCCCCTTCACCGTTTTCTCCTCCGAATACGTTTACTTTTGTAATACGTTTACTTTTGTAATACGATATGTTCTGTGTGAACTGATACATCCTTTACTTTCTCTTTTATAAATGCAGGCTGTAAGTTATATGTATGCAGTTCTTCTACTGGCACCCATCTAAACAAATACGTTCTACCCTCTTCTTCCAAAATATATTGATCCGCTCCACTCGCAGGTAACTCATGTAGCTCTACTTCATAATAAAAACTAATTTCATGAAACTTTCGCTCAGAAAGTGTAAAGAAATTTTCTACTGACCATATTAATCTCTTCCCTTTAATAGGAACACCTAGTTCTTCTGCAAGTTCTCGTTGTAACGCATCCTCACTATTTTCTAGCATTTTCACTCTTCCGCCTGGTACATACCAATAATGTTCCCCTTTGTTTTGAAGAATAAGTATTTTATTATCCAGTTTACAAATTGCTCCGACGCGGTAATTAAAACATGTTTCCTCTACTTTAAACGTAAGATCCAATCTTAACGCCCCCCTTATACAAATATTGAATTATTACAAAACAATTATGTAATTGCTGTACAAATAAGGTTACTAAATTTATTCACTTCATTCAATCATTTCCTAATTTTCTGAACCATTACTTTTCATCGTTACAAGTGCATATACATATGTTACAATCATATTGCACACTAGAAAACATTATGGGGGTACGGATGGAAACGTTATTAACCCAGCAAACTGAGAAATCAAATAAGTTTTGGAAAATCGTTGTGAAAGAAAAAGACTATGTTGTGTTTTACGGAAAAATTGGCACAGCTGGCAGTGTGAAAGCGAAAGAGTTTGAAACAGAAGAAGAATGTATGAAAGAAGCTAATAAACTAGTTGCTTCCAAACGTAAAAAAGGATATACAGACCCGTTGCCTGGGGAAGATTACATAAAAGAAAAAACGATAACCGAAGAAGAATTTTGGGAGCTACTTCATCGTGCAAAAACGAAAGGTGAGGACCAAGAAGAACAAATAGAATGGCTTACTTCTCACCTTGCTAAACGTACAGTACATGAAATTGTAGCTTTTGATACGCATATGCATCGCCTTTTGAAAGACTCCTATACCTCCCGTTTATGGGCAGCAGCCTATATTATTATGGGTGGCTGTTCAGATGATACTTTCGATTACTTCCGCGGATGGTTATTATATCAAGGAAAAGAGACATACGAAGCTTGTATTGAAGATCCAGAACGATTAATTCCTGTATTAGAAAATTTGAGTGAGTATGACGTCCCAGAAATAGAAGAACTTTCTTTATATTTCGGTTTCACTGTATATGCAGAAAAAACTGGTGACGAAGATGATACTTACTTTACACTTTACCATGTCTTATCTAATGAAGAATTCGACGATGTAGATTTTGAATTTGACTGGAATGAAGACGATGAAGAAGGTTTAAAAAAGATGTTTCCTAAGCTATGGGAGATGTACGGAGAAGAACCGATTGAGTGGTAGATTAATTATTCGTGAAAAAGTGCCTTGTTTCTTTAGTAACAAGGCACTTTTTTTGATACTATATTTAAATTATCATCTTTCCACTCTCCCACCACTCCATAAAAGTCTTTAAAGAAGGAGCAACCCACGTTCTACTATCATTCTCATGGTTCCATACATATATATCATCTCTTTGTACTTTTCCATTCAAAATGGAATAGCCAAACAAATCACCATTTCCCCCATCAGCAAAAAATAATAAACAGTCAAAAGGCATGTATAAATCCTTAAAATCAACTATATTTCTCATACTCATATTTTCAGTTTTAATTTTTGAATCAGACCATATAAAGTCACCGTATTCACCTTCTATACCGTTTGTTTCCTGTAATAATTGATATAAATCATTCGGTAACTCCACATGTAAACATTTTTGTATATCAGTAAGTTCATCCTTCGTAGCTGGGTTTTTCAAGCTTAAATTTGATGAGATACTGTGAATGGTGTCTTTCCACATCACCTTTTCCTCCTTATGTGCAATCAAGCATATTCAAAGAACTCCGCTAAATTTATTGATACCATCTTTCTAACAATTCCTTCTCCCTCTCGCCTGAAATACCTGCTTTTAATTCCCATTCTTCCGTACTCTCCATCCACTCATACACATCTGTAACTGTCTCGTCTATTCTTCTAAAAGTAAGCCCTTTATTAACCGCACTTTCGATACAAATAGAAAACCCGCCTCTCCACGGCTTCGTCCCACCATCTAATGGGAAAGTTTCTGGAATCCACAAAGGCATTTCTGTCCAAGGCTGCACATTGTGTTCACTCATAAACGATTCGTCTACCCAAACAAATTCAGCATCGCTATTCGTAACTTTTTTACACGTATTTAATAGCTCTTCCATCGTCAATTCATCATTCGGACCTGTTATATTGAATGTACCTGCTTTATTATTTTCTGCCATGTTGAGTCCAAATCTCGCGACATCTTTTATATCAACTATCTGCACTGGACGATTTTTTCTTCCTGGAACTAACACGTTACCTCCTTTTGCTACACGCTGAATCCAGTATGGAAGTCGATCTGTATAATCGAACATTCCTGAAAGAAGTCCTGCTCTTACGTGTAAAACACGCCCCGGCCAATACTTCTCTGCTTCTTTTTCGCATAATACTTTCAGCGCACCATAATGCTCATAAGGAGATATTTCACCATTCTCTACAGCCTTTATTTGCTCTTCCGTCGGTTCAGGTTGTAATATATAGTCTTCTTTTATGTCATGCGGAATCCAATCTTTATATACGGAAAGGCTTGAGATGAATACATAATGTTTTATATTATCTTTTAAGACATCTCCAATATTCCGAATGTGATGCGGAGAAAACCCACATGTATCCACGACAACATCCCATTTCCGATTTTCTAAACTTGATACATCACCATTTCTGTCACCGATAAGCTGCTCCACTTCAGGAAAAATTTCTTTGTTTGTTCCGCGGTTAAATAATGTAACTTCATGCCCTCTGTTCAAAGCCTCTTCTACAACAGCTCTTCCCAAAAATCGTGTACCACCTAGTATTAAAATTTTCATTGTTCTCCCCCATTCCTCATTAAAAATCTTTTCTTTTGTTAAACGAATTTCTATCATAAAAAGTTACAGGGGATTTGTTATTTTACTTTAATTCTACAAATAAAAAGCAATTATTTTGATGTACCTTGGTTGAATTACTAAACCCGTACAATTTTCCCATCAACTAACTCAATAATTCTATTACACTTATTCGCTACTTCCATATCATGCGTTACAATAATAATTGTTCGCCCTTCTTCATTCAGTTGTAATAGCAAACTCATAATTTCTTCTCCTGTTTTTCTATCTAAATTCCCTGTCGGTTCGTCAGCCAATATTAATTCTGGTTCACCTACTAACGCTCTTGCAATTGCGACGCGCTGCTGTTGTCCACCTGATAGCTCGTCCGGTGTTTTATGCATATGTTCTTTTAAACCTACTTTTTCTAAATAGAACTTCGCCTTATTTTCTCTTTCTCGTTGCTTTAGCTTTCTATATGTGAGTGGTAGCACTACATTATCTAGTACAGTATGTTCTTTTAACAATGCAAAATATTGAAATATAAATCCAATCATTTCATTTCTTGTTTTATGAACTTTATTTGCTCTAATTTCAGTTAATGATTTTCCATTTAACATATATTCACCCTCATTTGGCATATCAATTAACCCTATAACATTTAGTAATGTACTCTTCCCTGAGCCTGATCGCCCCATTACCGCTATAATTTCGCCCTTATTTATCGTTAAATTTATACCGTTTAACGCGAACGTATTATGATTCTTATTACTATACACCTTCTTAATATCTTTTAGTTCAATTAACCCCATTATTCCATCCCACCTATTAATGTTTTCGGTTCAAGCTTTCTAATAAATAAGAAGACAATTACATTCGAGACAACGATGATTAATAATAAGAATAGAAATACTAAAAACAATATAGGCATATCCAATTTAAAGTCTAATACCGTTGCTTCCTTTAAATCCTTCGACATTTGTAATAGAACCCCATACCTCCATGAAAAGTAAGTTATCGACATTCCTAAGCCAGTTATTGCTACAATAATGTTCTCTAAAACAATTTGAATAAACATACCAAATTTACTTTCGCCAAAAGCTATTTTTATACCAAATTCCCGCTTTCTCATCAAGATAGAAACAATGGTCGTTACTACAATTCCGACGATCGAGAATACAACGAATAAGATTCCTACTATAAGTTGAGGTATTTCCGAATAGCCGTTAAGAGTAACATCTTCATTTATTTCATCACCTAAACTTTTTAAATGAAACGTACCGCCGTTTCCTTTAAGTTGAATTGATTCTTCTAGTTTCTTTACATCTGCACCTTTTTGTAAATATAAAACTGTACTTTGATGTAGTCTTAAAAACATTGCTTCATATTTTTCAAATCTATCAAATGACATAGGCATTATCATTGCGTAATCCAACTTCAAATATGTGTTCGTCGTATTATTATTTACGATAAATTTATTTTCTGGCAAAAACCCTATAATTGTATATCGATCATTAATTGTATCTCCAACTTGAAAATATTTCTTAAAGTAAGAACCCATTAAAACTTTTGTTTTTTCTTCACTATTTTTTTGAAAGTCATCATGCGAGAAACCTTCTTCAGGTTTTAAAGGTAAACGTAACATTTTATAGTAATTTTCATCTACAAAAATTGTTTTAATAGTAGGTCTTTCATCGTGAAACGTTTTATGTTTCAAATCAGTAATCATACTGTTTTGAAATGGTCTATTACTTGACTCTATTTCAATAACTCGCTCCTCGTATGTACCATACGAAATCACATCTTTATTTTGATGAATTGTATTATAAACCGCTTGAATTTTCTCTTTATTAAATTGATTGCTTTGTAATCTATCTGTCGTCATTTCAAAAGTAACTAAATATGTTTTATCCACATTTAATACCGAGCTGGATTTATCGTTTAGATGGTGTAAATTATAAAATACATTAATTGAACTCGTTAGAGTTGCTAATCCAAATGTAATCTGTATTAGAAGAAGTACGGAAAATAGAAATCTCTTTTTTAATGCTATGAACGCACTTTTTATTCTCATCATTTTTACTCCTTTAATGCTTTAGCAGGTTCACTTTTAAGCACATATACAAATGGTATTACAGAGAGGATGAAAGCTATAGTAAGTGAAAGAAATACACACATTACAATATGAGTAGACTGTAAACTAATACTATAACTTGTAAACTCTATAATATTTTCACTCAAAATGCTAAAAATCCATTGTATGCATATTGCACAGGCTGATGCAGTGATTGCACATAAAAATAATTGACTAAATATAAAAATAAAAAGATTTATATTACTTGCTCCCAAAGCTTTCCTTAACGACAAACTTTTTTTCTTCGTATAAATCCAATAATAACTTACTATTATATTGGTAATGAAAGCTATACATAAAAGCCTATATGGAAAACTGAGTAACTCTTCTACGGCTTCACTTGAGTTTTTTTCCTTTTCATAGTTCTCTTTTTCACTAATCAATTTGGCATTTATATCTTTATTGTTCTGTTTCATATGCTGTATGAAAGTTTCTATTTCCTTGATAGGGTTTTCATTAGAACGAACAATCATTTGGAATGTATTATCTTTTTGTATCATCTGTTTCACCTCATCTGGCATGTCATTTAGAGAGACGAAAATTTTAATATTATACTCATATCCAGTATTTTCTCCAGCTACGCCTTTAACTGTATATTCCTTATTAAATAATTTTATTGTTGCCATATCCTTATAAATTTTCTTCCCCACTATTACACTATTTTTTTCATCTTGTCCCATCTGAGAACCTTTTAGCAAAGGTGGAGACCAATTTTTATTAAGGAGACCATTCATTATTACGTGGCCGATATCCGGAATAGTAATACGAATATCATTTGTAATAACACTAGCGTTTTTAAAATCAGATTCTATTAACGTCTGAAATTGTTCGAAATTGATTTCCCCCATATTAGTAAGTTGAACTGAATAGTAATAATTAAAATAACCATTTTTACTATCATAAAATTTCTCATCATAATAATCTCGCGTCGACATTGCAATCAGGATTGGCCATATTGTCAATACAAATCCAATAAATAGCATAATGAATATTGTTTTTTTCACCACTATTTCTTTTAATACTAGATTCATATATCCTCCTCATTTTAAAAACCGTGAAAAAGGTATGTATCCTTTTTCACGGTTTTTGTTGATTTTTATTTAATTACCATTTCCTTAGAAGTGTACGCACTATCCCCTACCATTATCCATTCATGACCCGAATAACCTCTGGTCACCGGTCCTTTGGATGCAACGCTAACGTTTATACGATCTGAAATTTTAGCATCATACAATGCTAACTCTTTAGAAGTCCCATCATCAAAGCTAGCTCTTACAGTCATCTTGTAAAAATGAGGTTCGTCCTTTTTTGCAGTATAGGCAGTTGCCTTAGCTTTTGCTCCGCTTCCTGTCCACGTTGCATTATTATCCCAACTAATCGAAGCAAATGAAACGGAAGAAACCATACCTAATAAAGAAGCAGTTAATCCTGTAACAGCTAAAGTTTTTGGAAGTAAGCTTTTCATATATCCTTAATCTCCCTTTTTAAAATATTCACTTAAATATTTAAGTATTTTTAGGCCTTGTCCCCATTATACATAAAGAAAGACTTTTTACATTAAAAAACCCTAATATTTACACTTTTAACAAAACCCTTACATTCCCATGAACTTTACGTCACAAAACAAAAAGATGGTATAAAACCAAAATTCACCCCATCTTTTTACTACCATTATTGATTTGACTGTATGCCAGGAAGAATATATTTCACAATCAATTCCCATCTGTCCTGTGCATTCGGCATAGCTTCAGAAGCAATTACTACAACCAAATCCTTCTCTGGAATACAACAAATCATATTCCCACCGTCACCCATAGCACAGTATGAAAAGATTCCATCTTCTTCTCGAAACCACCATAAGTAACCATATTGATTTTGGTTCATTTCTGTTGATTCTTTTATCCATGATTTTGATAGTATTTGTTTTCCATTATGAATACCTTCATTCAAATACAGCTGTCCAAACTTAGCTATATCCCTAACCGTTAACGTTAGTCCCCAGCCGCCCGTCGAAATACCGTTTGGATCGTGAACCCATCCTTTCACATCTTTTCCGAATAAGTCATCGAATCCAAATGCTTTCATATTGTAGTTTGGAATTTCGCTCATGCCGAGTGGTTGAAATAAGTACTCATTCGCAAATTCACGTGCACTTTTCCCTGTTGCATTCGTAATCATTGCTGATAGTACATGCGCTCCTGCAGATGAATATTTAAAAGATCCAATCTCTCCACCGTTCCCCATTCTATGAAGTGTATACTGTACCCAGTCTGGTTGTGTACATAATTCTTCTAACGGTTCCTGCCAGTCTACAAAAGGGTATGGAGCTGTCATTGTAAGTAGGTGTCGCACTGTTACTTCAGATGACTTTACTTTATATTCAGGGAAAAACTCTATTACTTTTTGATCAACACTTTTTATATAGCCCTTATCTATACATATTCCAATTAGCGCAGAGATTATCGTTTTTGTAACTGACGCTACATGAAATGTATCATTTTGTCCGTAATCGTTATAATATTTTTCAAAAATAACATTACCTTTCCGCACTACTAACATACCATTCATATTTTCATATTCTTCTTTTATAATCTGATCTAACTTTTCAGCAGTTTTCATTATTCTTTCCCCTTTAACCTATGATTAAAAAGGTTCGATAGGTACATATATATCAACTATATGTTTATTTTCCTGGTGCTGCCTTGGGTCATTTTTATACATTTCAAAAGGATAGGAATCTCTCGGTTTATATCCGCTATTTGGCAGCCATTCACCGTATAAGAAATCCCATGCTCCTTTATATTCATCTTGGAATATTTCAAAATGTCCTACTGCATATTTTCCAGAAGGTATTACCATTATTCCAACGTCGTTCGTTTCTACTGTGGATTCATCTGAAATTGTTACACATAGACTTGTTCTTAAATGATGGTCCTCAGTAAATTCATGATGATCGTGGTAAATGGTTAATACTTTCGTATCCTCAAATACATGATCGTTTTTCTTCGCCGCGTAACGAAATAATTTTTCTATCATTTCTGGAAAAGCTATAGCTAACTCTTCATATGTACCTGTATGTCTTATGTATGCGACGTTTATATCGTCCGCTGTTACAATTTCAACATTTCCTCGAACCTTCTTACATTCATTGTATTGAGGAATTCCCCTTACGTCTTTGCAATTCTTGCTATTATCGTTTCGATATTGAGACGGACTTACACCGTAATGACTTTTAAATGTTCGGGAAAAAACTGCTGAATCTGTGAATCCGAAGTGATACGCAATATCTGTAATCGTCATGTCTGCGCGATATGTAAGTAGATGTGTTGCCCTTTCTAGTTTCAAGCGATTCACATACCGCGATAATGGCTCATCAACTATTCCTTTAAAAATCCGATGAAAATGATACTTCGAAAATCCTGCTATATCAGCTAGCTCTTCAATGGATAATGAACTGTCTATGTTTGATTCTATATAATCTTGAACCTTATGTATGCGTCTTACATACTCATTTCTACTCTGTTTATTCTCCATACTCTTTATCTCCTCACAACAAAAAGAACCATCCTAGAATACTTTTAGGACGGCTTTCTATTCGTAATAGATTCTTCCATATTCTCTTGTTAAATCGATATAATTTCACTATATTTTTTAAATTGATGGTAATGTGGCAGTATCCCGATTTAATTGAAAGAAACAACTATTTTTTTATAGCCCTACGCAAATTAATAATATTATTGGGATTTAGCTCCCATTGTCTC
Organism: Bacillus sp. 007/AIA-02/001; assembly: GCF_004634455.1. NCBI lineage: Bacteria > Bacillati > Bacillota > Bacilli > Caryophanales > Bacillaceae > Bacillus > Bacillus sp. 007/AIA-02/001. The sequence continues at coordinate 181,334 of NZ_SEIY01000008.1, read as the reverse complement.
ATAAGTTCTTTTTGTCTTGTTTTTAAGTCTTCAAATGGTTCTTCCACTATGTCGATTTTATTAAATTTCCCTTCGAAAACTAAAGCATTTTTTATCTTTTTATATCCACCAAAACCTAAGTCATCATTTAGTAACCAGACTACTCTCTGTATTTTTGCGAATAAAATACCACCTGTACACATTGGACACGGTTCCAACGTGCTATAAATAGTAAACTTCTCATTTTTTATTTTTGCATCAAACATTGCTTCCCCTGCATTGCGAATAGCGTCTATCTCTGCGTGAGCTGTTATGTCTTTTTGTGGATGCACTCTATTTCTTCCTCTTGCAATGACATTATTATTTCCATCAACAATAACTGCTCCTACTGGATATGTGTTTTCTTTTAATGCCTTTTCTGCTTCTTCCAATGCCATCTCCAAAAAATATCTATCTCTTTCAAAATGCATATAAATCCCCTTCTTTTGATGAAATTATTTTACAGAAATTGCTTTTGACATCCCACTCACTTCTATCAAATTAACAAAATAAAAAAAGATATCATTATGTCTGCAACAACAGGGCAAGAATGGTGTTTTGATATAAACTTAATTTAATAGAATTTGTGATACAATCCAATCGCCATTAAGCTAAGAAAAACAAATACCCTAAAACGAGAAATTTTAAGGGATCATAAAATTTTCAAATTTTTAATTCTTGTTTTGACGTTTCTTTTGTATGCTCCCTATAACCCCAAATACAATCGCTACTGCTAAACATACGATTGAGAAAGTTTGTAATACGTTTGTCGAAAAATAGCCTACCCCTAACACTACTGCTAAAACGATTCCTGCTACTAACATTCTCCGTTGCTGCATATCCATGCAATCATTCCCCTTTTATCTACACATTTTTCAAAAATAAAACTCTACTCCCGCCATTCCCATCATAATTTGTATGTACCGATACACCCTCTACCTCATCATCCCCAGCCTCAATTCGAAAACCGATTTCTTGATGAAACTGTATCGACTTTTTATTAGTTGGTGACGTAATTGCTTTTACAACTTTACGATTATTTGCACGAGCGACATCAAAGAAATAAGAATACAATGTCGATGCGATTCCTCTTCTTCTATACTTCGGATTTACACCGATAAAATGAACGTATGCTTCATCTTTATATGTTTGTGAAAAAAATCCGCATAAGAAACCTAACGTTTCGCCCTCTTCTTCAATGATAAAACTCGTTTCTTGAAAGTGAACAAAAAACAGTTTTGGCAACATGGCAACCATGTCTCTCCCGCCCCACCATTCATTTAAAACTGAATGAATCTTTACATAATCTTCCCCTTGGATATTTCTTACTCGCATATGTTTCTCCCTCTCACTCACTTCATTTTTTCATAAATTTTAATGACTGTTTCTACTAATAGGATGAATACCCATATCCCGCAAAATACAAGAACAGACTGGAATATGGATCCAATTATCATAACACCAACTGTACCTGTTATTGAAAAAGATATTCCACCAAGCCCTGGATCTTGTATAAATGCTCCAGCAGAAAAAGCAGTTATAATTGATACTATTAAATAAATAACACTCGTTATTTTTAATATCTTTATAGAAAGATACGAGGTTTTTTCTTGTTCCACTTGTGATAATTCGATTTCTCCGCTCTCAATTCCTTTTTGCAAACAGTCTTCACATAGAAATTCTTCCTTAATTTTTTTACCACCGTGCATCGTACCTGTTATTTCTTTACATCTTGAACATTTTCGATTTATCATGTTGTTATCACTCCAATCTGTTAAGATTATACTTATACAATTCTACGTTTACCTTAATATTCCTTTTATGTATTTTATAGAGAAAGGTCGTGTTTTATGATTTCAAAACTCACATTTGGCTCTAAAAAAATTAACGTTCATTATACATTAAGGCCTAGTTGTTATGCGATTATTTTTCAATCATCTTCTTCAAAGATTGCTGTTATCCAAAAAGGAGACCGTTACTTTTTACCTGGTGGCGGTATGGAAGGTAATGAAACAAAAGAAGAATGTTTGCACCGTGAACTACTAGAGGAATTAGGATGGGCAATTAAAATTGATCAGTATATCGGTAATGCGGCTCGATATTTTTATGCAGAAAAGGAAGATATATATTATTTAAACGATGGATTTTTTTATATTGCGAATATGGTGCAGAAACAAACTGAAAACTGTGAGGAGGATCATGTTCTAAGGTGGATGTCTCCATTGTATGCTATAGAGCTTCTCATACACGATCATCAAAAATGGGCCGTTGAACAAGCGCTTTTATTACAAAAACAAAAAGGATCTCCTTCTATATGAAAGAGATCCTTTTTACTGTTAACTTACTTTTTTCAAATTGAGAGCTGGCTTTTTGATTCCACCTTTTTTTACAACATATAAACCGATGAAGATAATAAGCCCGCCAACTAGTTGCATCATATTAATTTGCTCCCCTATTGTTACTGCCGCAAAGATCACTGCAAACAATGGCACAAGATACATATAAACCATTACTTTCGTTGAGCCTATTTTACTAATACCGACATACCACATTGCAAGTCCGAATATGGTCGCAAAGACGATTGAATATGCTAGTGATCCCCAGCTTGGCATATCTACTGGCCACGTTAGTGTGTTTACATTGAGTAAACAGTATATAACGAGAGGTACAATTCCAATTAAAGTAGACCATGATGTAACTCTCATTGCGGAGTATTTTGTAATGAGTGGTTGCGCTAAAATTGGATACCATCCCCACGCAATTGCTGCGACTAATCCAATTATATTTCCGAGCCACGCATACTCGTAAGTAGCTCCTCCTGTATGTCCTGTTAATAAAACGAATGCTGCACCAATAAAGGCTACGATTGAACCAATTTGTACTTTCATCGAAAAACGTTCTTGTTTGTGCAATACTGCTAATATCCCTGTAAAAATAGGTGACATTGCAATTAATAATGAAGCGTTCGTTGCTGAAGTATATTTCACAGATAGCATAAACATCGTTTGATACATTGTCGTTCCAACGATGCCGACTGCTACTAATCGTAACCAATCTTTTCTTTCAATACGTAATGAGCGTTCCATCATAAAAGTAATAAGTAATAATACCGGTGATGCTACTAAAAATCGTAAACTATTAAATTGAATGGATGACATATATGCCACGCCATACTTTCCTATTGTATAATTTGCTCCCCATACTAATGCAACAGATACTAGGAGCCATTCCATTTGCCATCGTTTCATCCGAATCTCCCCTTCCATATTTAGCATAGTAAAATTGGCTGGATATAACACCGTCCAATTGGCTGTTTTTTTACCCAGCCAATTTGTTATACTGAATGTATATAAGAGATGCGGAGGCGTTTGTATGGAATGGAAGCTAGATAACGACAGTAAAATCCCTATTTATCAGCAAGTTGTTGACTTTATTGAAAAACGTATTACATACGGAGAACTTCCTCCAGGAAGCTTCCTACCTTCCGAACGAAAATTAGCTACACAGTTAAATGTAAACCGAAGTACAGTAACGACTGCTTATAACGAACTACGTGCTATGGGAATTGTAGAAAGTACGACTGGTAAAGGTACACGTGTAAGTACACATATGTGGGGCGTTTCTCCAACATTAACGCCTAACTGGAGAAATTTCGTAGAAGGCGGTACGTTCTTACCAAACTTACCGTTACTTCGCCATATTCGGGCAGAAGTACAACAAAATGAAAATATTATTGATTTCGCAAACGGAGAACTCGGTTGTAATCTCTACCCACACGATCAACTACAAACAATTTTACGAGAACAACCGTTAACGCATTCATTAAGTTATGATCATCCGCAAGGCTATCTCCCGCTAAGACAAGCGGTCGTAAAATATATGAAAGAATATTTAAAAGTTGAGGCGACTGAACAATCCATTATGATTACATCCGGCGCCCAGCAAGCACTTCACCTTATCGTGCAATGTTTATTAAATCCAGGTGATGCCGTCGCTTTCGAAAGTCCATCGCACTGTTATTCCTTACCGCTATTCCAATCAGCAGGTATTCGTATTTTCCCGTTACCTGTTGATGAACATGGTATTAATCCAGACGATGTGCAAGAATTATATAGAAAGCATCGTATTAAAATGATCTTTTTAAATCCAAACTTCCAAAATCCTACGGGAACGATGCTTCATCCAAACCGTAGAAAAAAACTATTATCACTTTGCGCAGATTTACGAATTGCAATTGTTGAGGATGATCCATCCAGCTTGCTGACGCTAGAAAAGAAACAACCTTGCCCTACTTTAAAATCGATTGATGAAAATGGAACAGTTATTTATGTACATTCTTTATCAAAAATGATTGCGCCAGGATTACGAGTCGGCTGGCTCGTCGCTCCGCAATCTGTAGTAGAAAGGTTATCCGACGCAAGGCATCAAATGGAATTAGGAATGAGTATTTTCCCGCAGTGGCTTATGCAGCAGTTTTTCGAAACTGTACCATTTCAGTCGCATATCGTACCGTTACGAAAACAACTAGCAGAAAAAAGAGACGTTATTGTTCGAGCTCTAAACGAGCAACTTCATGATAAAATCTCTTTTTCAAATCCGACCGGTGGAATATACATATGGGGAAAATTAAAAGAACCGATAAACGAAAAACAACTTATTATGCAAAGCTTAAAACAAGAAATTGCTTTTATGCCAGGTAGTATTTTCGGCGCGAAAGATGGTTATATTCGTTTATCTTATGGAAAAGTGGATATTGATCAAATTGAGGAAGGTATTTCTCGTTTGCGGGAGGCTATTTTGGTTTGTGGGAAATAAAATAACTTTTTAATACATTTAAAACTTCTTTATTCATTAACTCCAGATAATAAGTAAGCAAAAAATAATGAAAAGAAGCTTAATTCCAAAATTAAATTATAAGAAAGCTCCTGATGATTGATACAGGGGCTTTCTTTTCGAAATTTTTCATTTTTCTTTATCTTTCTTCCCCACTTCTAAGAATGATTCTTATAAATTGTAACTCATTATGATTAATTCACCTTTCCGCCCCATCCTTCTAACCCCATTATCACAAAAACCACATTTTTTATATAAAGATTGTGCAGCTACATTTTTAACGTTTACTGCTAAAATAATTTCATTTATACCTAAGAAGTTATTTCGGACAAAGTCAGGTAATATCTTTAAAGCTTGTTTTGCATATCCTTTCCCTTGATGGTGAAAATCTGTTGAAAATGCTCTTATTAAAATAGAGTTTTCATTATTTGTATATGGTTTAACCCCGTCATTTTTATGTAAAACAAAAAACGTTACAAGCTCATTATCTTTCATAGCTAAAATTGAATGCCGATTTGAATCCTCACTCGATAGTTTTACAAGCTTTTTAGGTAAACCTGTATAACAAAGCTGCTCTTCTGAAAATGTATATTGATTTATTATATTTCTGAAGTTTTCATTATAAAAATATAACTGCATATAAATATCGCTCTCCTCAATAAATGGTCATTTCTATTTCGTTATCTACAAGTTAAATAACAAAACTCATCCCCTATTTTCTGTAAAATATTCCTCTTTAATATTCTTAACTACATATTTATTATAAATAGAGAAAAGCAACTCTCCATTCTCACAATCTAGCTGTATACTTAATAAATATTATGGGATTTGAAGTTTTTATCTCCACATTCTCACCCTCAAATATATACATTTGTTTATTTTCGATATCAATAAACGCCATAAGTCCATTCTCATTATATGCTTCTGAATATTCACCATCTATTTTTATTCTTTCAAAAGAAGAAAAAGGAGAATGTACTACTTGATATTCGGAAAGCTTCATTATTCGCTTTTCTTCCGGTACGTGCACAATTTTCGGATCATCATCAGATAAATATTCTAGCCCAATTTTATTCGGCGCAACAAAAATTAATAGATGCAATGGTTCTGTTTCATTATTTTTATAGCCATGTATATGGTTCTTCCACCCAAACACTATCTCTCCTTTTGATGCACGAATCATTATTTTATTTGAAATATAATAATCCAAATGACCTGACAACACAACCGCACAATCTTCTCCAAATGGATGGCTATGAGGTGGTATGCCTTCATGCGATTGAAAAATCACTTCATACACCCAATACTTATCATCATTCGTTTTATGAATAAGATCATTTTTTGATATATTAATAGTTGTTTGTAATAAATCGAAACTCCTCATTCGGCCCTCCTGATTAATTTCAGACTTACTTATCTTTTGAAACCATTGCATAGAGCAGTAACATGAAATGATCCTCTAATTTAAAATACATTTTATTTATATATATTCTATTGCTATTTTATCCAAATAAACACTATTAAAAATCAATCCGCAGAATGAAATTCAAATAAAATTTCCTAATACTTTCGTATTAAGAAATTTTCAAATCACTACATATAACCACTTATTAAAATCTATAGTATATTCGTTATTTAGTTCGAAATATTCGTTCATTTTATACAAATACATATGTATTAAATTGCGGAAGATATTACTTGTTTGACAAAACCTAAATCTACCATTATCATCAACACGAACCTAGTTATAGGAGTGATAAAAATGAAAATTTACGTTGATGCAGATGCTTGCCCTGTAAAAGATGTAATTATTTTTGAGGCTACGAATGCAGAAATCCCTGTAACCCTCGTTACTAGCTTTTCTCATTATTCTAATGCTCAGCAACCTAAAGGTGTGGAAACAATATATGTTGATTCCGGAGCAGATGCTGCAGATTACCGAATTATGCAGTTAGCAAAAAAAGAAGATTTAATCGTAACACAAGATTACGGTCTTGCTTCGCTCGCTTTAGCAAAAGGCTGTATCGTTCTACACCATAAAGGCTATAAGTATACGAATGATAACATTGAACAATTGTTACAAACACGATATTTAAGTGCAATGGTTCGAAAAAGTGGTAAACGTACAAAGGGACCGAAACCATTTACAGCAGAAGATAAAGAGAAATTTAGAGAGCTCTTTAAAAGTATGATCGCACTTTAAAAATGAATCGTCTATTTGCAAGGAAAACTTCGCAAAACAAAGAAGAGAATATCGTAATGAACATTCTCTTCTTGAGGTTTACCCTTTAAAATGAAGGTAAATTATCTAAGTTATTTTCTTTTATTCCATCAGGTTCACTACGTATAATATCTCTACCATACTTATGAAATACGTCCACATGAGCTAACTTCCCTGATTTTGCTTCACTAAGAGCAGTCATATAATCTAACTCTCTCCCGCTACTTGTTTTAAAAGCAATCAAATCACCTTCATCATTTTTACGAACAGCAACAATTTGTTCTGCTCCTGAAGTAACTTCCTGAGCTATTTCAAATTGAGCTTGCTCTTCCCCTTGATGTAAATAATCATTATATACTTTTTCAAAGTCTTTTTTGTCCATTAAACTCACCTCCAAAACATTTTATTAGTATGGTTGGGAGGTGTTGGTTTTATGTACTTTTCTGTTAGAAAAACGAATTTTTAATACCTACGCAAACCCTTCAAAGTCTCCAATATATCATCTGTAAAGGCTGTACTACCCTCTGTCTCTAAAGCTCTGAAATAAAAACTTCTTAGGAAAGTTCTAATATTTTGTACTAAAATAGCATGCTGCGGATGTCGGATGTCTTCAACAGTTGCTATACTATGTAACCAGTTGCTCCACTCTTCTTCAGTTAAAAGATTTTGGTTACGTAAAGACATAATTGGCTTTACTAATCTCTCATCTTCAAAGTGTACATATACGTAATCACTTAATCGAACCTTTTGACGAACAGCTGCAAGAATCGCATACGAAAATTCACGATTTTGTATTGTACGTGCTAACGCATCAAGCGCATCTGCTGCATGTGCAGTAGAGTGTGCCCAGCCTTTTCCTTCTACGTAACCTCTTACATCTTCTTCTAAATATACATATTCCAGCACTTGTTCTGCTACACTGTACAGTTGTTCTTCGGATAACAACGGTTCTCTTTCATGAACAGATAAAATAAGTGGTGGAATTAATACGGAGAATGCACGTTTAAATACAGAGTCTGTTCCCTTTTCACCAATTTTATAAAATAAATAATCAGGACTAATTGCTTGTAACATTAATCCTCTTAACTCTTTTTGTCTAAATACATCATTTGTAATCCATGTGTGAAGCGTACTATAAATTAAATCATCACGTAATTCAGCATCAGGTGATCCGATATAATCTAGCATCCACTGCGCATATGGATATGCATCTACGTCTTCTGGTACAGCATAATTATTATTTTTAATTTGTAGTAGTTCTTCTTTTAGTTCTAGTACTTCATTCATTCTATTCCCTGTCCCCTTTTTACGTTTTTTTATTGCCTTATCCCCCGTTTTTTACTTTCTAAAGTTAATTTAATTATACGAGAATTATAACTATAAATAAAAGGCTATACATATAATTTTGATTATGTATTACTTTCGCTCTTGAAATATAACTTCTGGATTTGCTAAATCACTATTCCGAAATACAACATCCGCATAACTTTTTGGGTTATGCTCATTTATATACATCTTACAAGCCGCGTGATACCTGTTTAAAAACATCTTCTCTGCTTCTTCATAACTGCCAAAAGCTTCAGTTTCCCGCTTAGCACCACGTTTTCTCGCAATCTCAAAATTTGTATCTACAAAGATTTTGTAATCAAATAAATGCGCAACGTCTTTTTTCAATAGAAACGTTCCATCTACTATTAATATCATATTTTGCGTGGCCAATAGCGGCTCATTATGTACAGGCATATCCGTTATTAAGTTATGAGAAATCGTTTCATACTGTAAATTTCCGTTAGGTCCTAAAGGCATTAATAATCTTTCTTTGAAAGCTATATAATCGTGTGCATCTTCATAATACCCTCTTGCAGATTCTTTTCCTTTTGCATAGCGAATCACTCTTGGATTATGAAAATCATCAATGCTGGCGCGTGTTACTGGTAATCCTCGTTTTTTTATTTCTTCCGCTAGTTCGTTTGCAAATGTTGTTTTTCCTGAGGCTGTAATACCGCTTACTCCAACTCTTATTGGATGGGTTAAATTTAGCTTTACAATATGATCTGCAATTTCTTTGATTCTTTGTTTTCGGTTCATGATATCTCCCTTTATAATTAGTTGACATAATATAATTATAGATAATAATTCATGTCACTATTTGTCAGTAAATTGATATCCTTTCTCGAATCGCTGATATCTCGAAAAAATCATTGATATATTTTAAGTTATGATAGATATATTTGAAAAATCGTTGATATATTATTAGCTTACTTTGCCTTAAACCCTCGATATAAAGCAGTCCGTAATTCTTGTTTGTATTCTTCAATTTCTGGCATTTCGAGTTCTTCTGCTAGTCTGATAGCTAATTCAATATCATACGGTACTCGTACAAGTTGAATAGAAAAGCTCGCTGCTTCTTTTTCATTGTAAGTCCCTTCAAATATTAAATAGGAAGCTTGCGTTATTTCAAGTGGGTTTCCTACGCTACCGGCATTACATAACGTTTTCCCTCTGAAATTTTGAACGAACGCTTGGTGAACGTCACCGTAACAAACGACATCTGGTTTTCTTTCCCCTTCTATATTTTCCGTCAGATCACTATTTTCGAACATACTAATACGTTCTTCTCTTGAAGCGTGTGGTTGAATTCTTTCATATAAACTTCTCGGTGAAGCGTGAAACATACGAATGAATTTCCCACTCATATAAAACTCGATTGAAAATGGTAAGTTTCTTAAATAGTCATTTTGTTCTTCCGATAATTGTTTTTGATGCCATTTCAATGCTTCAAATTCAGTCGGCTTTGTAATAAAATCATCCCAGTTTCCCATTACGACTACTTCACATTCTTTACGAATGATTTCAATTGCTTCACTGGAATGAGGTCCTTTTCCTACTAAATCTCCAAGGCAAATAATGCGCTCGATTCCTCTTAATTTAATATCATTCAACACGGATTCTAATGCTTGAATATTACCGTGAATATCTGAAATTACTGCTATTTTATCCATATAAATTACTCCTTTATTTATTAAATTCACTTGATTGATACCATTTTGGAATATAAGATGAAAAATGATTATGATCTTCTAAAATTCCATTTAATCTTTCCTTCATATCATCTAATAAATATGGTGTGCTTCGGTTTGTCCATACGATATCAGCCGGGAATATCATTGCTGCATATAATGAGTACAGTTTCCAAAAATGTAGATCAGGTTCTCCTCCGCAATAACCGTGAACTTGTCCAATCGCGAATGGTTTGCTTATATTCGTTGTAAATAGTGCTACTTTATGAAAATCATGAATAGGATCACCAATATCGAATCTAGCAAAATCAATGACAGCCCGAAACTCATTTTGGTCAATCATTATATTAGCCGGATGAAAATCGTCATGTAAAAATACGATGGGACGATTTTTTAATAAATCTTTATGATTTCCTACAAAATCTATCACTGTATTTAAATGAAAAAAGTCTACTTCATATTCTTTCAACGCTTCTAAGTATCTCTCATATTTACTCCATATAGACATTTCCCATGAATTACTTTTATCTTCTTTTTCAACTAAATGAATCTTTTTTAGTACTTCTCCAGCCTTTTTTCCAGCCCTATACTGCTCTTCTGTAGACAACGTTCTTAATATATCTTCACCATCTAATCCATCAATCCATTCAAAAACTTGTACACATTTATTGAATTTAGTAAGACTAATAAAATGAATTAATTTTGGCATAGGAATATGTAAAGAATCTAGCTGCTGCATATATTCATATTCTTCCTGCTTCCGTTCAAAATATGATGAATCGCATACTTTAATAAAATACGAGGCCCCACTCTCTAATTCAATTTTATATTTCTCATCGAATGAAAAGCCTTTTGAAATAACAGTCGCTTTTAACATGCGAGGCCATTCTAGTATTCTCTCTATCTCTCTAAGCATTTCTTCCACAACGTTCACCTCTATCAATATATGTACAAACTCCCTAACACTTCATGCTCTCGTTTATTTCCACCTTTAAACTCTACTGCAAATGGATATTCACCATTCTTATTCAAATGTTCTAACACTAGCCCTTCTCCAATCGGTTCACAAAACTGCACATGAATATCTCCAAATACTACACTTTGACACTCGGCATTCCATTTTTCATTTTTCACAACTGAGCTTGTAGATAGCTCCATTACTTCTTTCCATTTCCGTACTGTTTCTCGAACATTTTTTACTGCGTAATGAATCGTTTCAATTTGTTGCACTTTGTTTTTATGTTCAGTAATCGTCCCACTGTTACGTAAATCGTTTCTTCTTTCTTCGTCCGTTTCATTCCACTGTATAAAGAAAGGTAATTTCGGTCCGTTCTCTTCTTGCTTAACGAATAACATTTTCCATTCTAAAAGTCGGCCATCTTTTCTCATACGTTTCCCTTCAAATGGCCCTATCGTATGTAAGCCGTACTTATTAAAGTTAACTGCTAGCTCCTCAATTGCATCTGTTCGGATCGCGATTTGTAGCATTCCTTCTCCATTTTGTAGTTTCACCACTGTTTCTTGTACTAATGGATTTTCTGCTTCTTTCGCTTTTTCTTCATGTTGAACTGCTAAAAATTCTATATATGATAAATCAAAATAACTTAAACTATTCCAAGTACCCCAATTCGTATGCTCTCCGCCTAATACAGTATGAAATCCAAGTTCCTGCATTTGTTTTGCCGCTTCCTCCGGTGTACCATGAACTGTGTGAACGAGATGATCAAATCGTAACATGTCTTTCTCCCCTTTCTCTCCATCCTTTTATTGTATATTTTATTTTTCTTTCATTCAATTCAAAAACTTTAAAACCTAGTTGATTTATACGATTAATATGTATTATAATGAAACAAATTTAATTATTGCTGATTGGAAAAACCAAAGGCACTTTTCTCATACGGGAAAAGTGTCTTTTTCATTTATTATTACAGGGGGATTATTTATGCAGAAATTAATTGTCTTTGCTATTATTGGATTTTTCGCTCAATTGATCGATGGAGCACTCGGAATGGCGTATGGGGTAACGTCTACTTCACTATTATTAATGTTTGGTATTGCACCGGCTGTAGCTTCCGCATCGGTTCATTTAGCTGAAGTCGTTACAACTGCAGCTTCTGGCGCATCTCATATCAAATTTGGAAACGTTGATAAATATACAGTTTCCAGGCTTACATTACCTGGGGCAATCGGCGCATTTATTGGGGCATGTTTTTTAAGTAATTTGCCTGGAGATGTAATCAAACCGTACATTTCCGTATTTTTATTTACTTTAGGGGTTTATATTTTATTACGATTCATCATTCAAAAACAAATTGTCACTTCAAATAAGCGTATGTCTGCCAAACAACTTGTGCCGCTTGGTTTATTCGCTGGATTCGTTGATTCAACTGGTGGCGGTGGTTGGGGGCCGATTACGACACCCGTTCTTCTAGCAAGAGGAAATGAAGCTAGAAAAGTTATTGGATCTGTAGATACGAGTGAATTTCCTGTTTCACTCGCTGCAACAATTGGCTTCTTCATCTCACTTGGCTGGGAACAAGTAAGCTGGGTTTGGGTATTTGCCTTAATGCTCGGCGGTATTGTCGCAGCTCCAATTGCTGCATGGTTAGTCCGCATCGTTCCGCCCCATTTACTTGGCGTATTAGTTGGTGGTCTTATTATCTTCACAAATATTCGTACACTGCTTACTACATTTAAAGTGGATCCAACTATTATTTCACTTTCTTACGTTGCAGTTGGTCTTGTCGTTATTATTTCTATTTTCATTGCTGTTCGAAATCATTCCAATCGTCCTAACGCATCAACGGCTGAGTATCCAAATGATCAGAAGCAAATGCTACCATAACTATAAAAAAATACCGCTCAATTTAGAGCGGTATTTTTTATTTTTCTATTTTCCAATTAATCATCGTTTCTGTAGCATTTACTCTCTTCATATGTAACTTTTCTAAAACACGCATCGAACTATAGTTATCTAGGAGTGTCTCTGCAATTATTGTTTCTACCTCTCCTGTTTTGAAAGCCCAATCGATTAGTTCTTTTACAGCTTCTGTTGCATAGCCCTGATTCCAATATTTCTCAATAAATCCATAGCCAATTTCTACTGTTTGATCCTCGTTTGGTTTCCCTTTAAATCCAATATCACCTAAAACGCTATCATCTTCTTTCCGAAAAACATACCACGCCCCCCATGGTAATAAAGCCTCATCTTGTTTCACATTCTCTACATGCCCTACAATATGCGGACCGCTATTATATCCTTGCTCGTTAGCGACTTGAATCCTCTCTTCTGTACACGGCACTATATAGAGCCTTTTTGTTTCTAATTTCATTTTGATTTCCCCTTTTTGCTTAAACGTTACTCTAATTATAACAAATAATATGACTTTATTATGAATGTCGAATTATATTTTTCTGAATTTTCTTTTTATTTAGAGGGTTTTTCAATATTTTTTGCGAAACATTTGTATAACAATTTTTTCTTTGCTTATTGCTACATAATAGTAGGTTCGGGTGGAGTTTTGCAAGCGTTTCCTATACAATAACCGATATTTTTTGACTTTTCCTAACAAAATATCTTGCAATATATTCAGAAAGTCATTACAATTGCCATATATTAAAAATCTTAGCAATATATAAATCCTCATCAATCCGATGAGGTAGAGGTTGCGACTTTTAATAGTAAAACGGACGAGACACAGAGAATGTCACCGACTCCGTTTGAAAGGAAAAGTTGCCGAAGTTTATATTTCTTCTCTGGAAATATGAGCTGGGGCTGTCTCCGAAAGGAACAGAACTGTCACGTTTACAAAATTACCGTGTAAACGTGGGGTGCTATCTTAACGGAAGGGTATGATGGGGTGGTTATTTGTGAAACGTTCCGCCAAATTCCTTTGGCGGTTTTTTGTATTTTTCTCCCCCGCTCCTTCCTAACCTACAAGAAAAGGAGTGTTGAACATGAATAGCGCAACAAATCAATCTACCTCTAAAACGCAAACTACACAAGGACAAGGTGAATTAAAACGCGGATTAAAATCGCGTCACCTTACGATGATTTCTCTCGGCGGTACAATTGGTACCGGACTATTTCTTGCCAGCGGTGGTGTCATCCATTCAGCTGGTCCTGGCGGCGCATTAATTGCATACGCCGCAATTGGAATTATGGTTTACTTCTTAATGACAAGCTTAGCTGAACTCGCAGCTTACATGCCTGTTACTGGATCTTTTAGTACGTATGCAACAAAATTTGTTGATCCATCACTTGGCTTTGCACTTGGATGGAACTATTGGTATAACTGGGCCATTACAATCGCTGCTGAACTTGCAGCCGTAACATTAATTATGAAATTTTGGTTCCCAGATACCCCTTCTCTTATTTGGAGTGGATTATGTTTAGCTATTATTTTCCTTTTAAACTACTTATCTGTTAAAGGGTTTGGTGAATCTGAATATTGGTTCGCACTTATTAAAGTAGTTACTATTATTATCTTTTTAATTGTCGGCTTCATGATGATTTTCGGAATTATGGGCGGCGAAACTGTTGGCTTCAAAAACTTCACTGTTGCAGATGCTCCATTTAACGGCGGCATCATGGCAATTATCGGTGTGTTTATGGCAGCTGGTTTCTCCTTCCAAGGTACTGAATTGTTAGGAGTTGCTGCTGGTGAAACATCTGATCCAGAGCGTAATATTCCGAAAGCAATTCGTTCTATCTTTTGGCGTATTCTTTTATTCTATATCCTTGCGATTCTCGTTATCGGTTTATTAATTCCTTATACGACTGAAAGCCTTGCTGCAAGTGATGTAACAGTAAGTCCATTTACACTTATTTTCGAAAAAGCGGGCGTTGCCTTTGCTGCTTCTGTTATGAACGCTGTTATTTTAACTGCTGTACTATCTGCTGGTAACTCTGGTATGTATGCATCAACTCGTATGCTTTGGGATTTAGCTCGCCAAGGAAAAGCACCAAAGTTTCTTGGTAAATTAGATAGCCGCGGGGTACCTGTTAACGCATTAATCGTAACATCGATTGTCGGTAGTATCGCTTTCATTGCTTCTTTATTCGGTGACGGTGTTGTATACATTTGGTTATTAAACGCATCTGGAATGTCTGGCTTTATCGCATGGGTTGGAATAGCAATTAGTCATTACCGTTTCCGTAAAGCATATACCGTACAAGGCAAAGATTTAAAAGACTTACCATATAGAGCAAAATGGTTCCCATTCGGTCCAATCTTCGCATTTACACTTTGTATCATCGTAATTTTAGGACAAAACTACGGCGCATTTATGGGTGAATCAATCGATTGGAACGGCGTACTCGTTTCTTACATCGGTTTACCACTCTTCTTAGTACTATGGTTAGGATATAAATTTACGAAAAAAACAAAAGTGATTCCACTTGATAAATGTGAACTAAAATAAAGTGAAACGAGCAAACAAATTTGTTTGCTCGTTTTTTATTGCAAACCTCTTTGCTTCCCTATTACTCCTGTTTTTGCCATAATAGAAGAAATATAATTAAAGGTTGGGATACAATGAACATTCGCATTACTGATGAAGCAAAAGCAGCTATACATAGATTAGAACGTAAAGACAAAAAGATCATTCGCATTAGAGGGACAATGACAAACTCTTGTAGTATTTTCGTTGATGTCGATTTAATTTGGGATACATATAACGCAGATGATGTTGTATATGAAGATGCAGATCTTATCGTACAAATGGATTCATTCACGAAAGACTACACTGGTGATACGGTGAAACTTGATTATAAGACGACAGGTTTTAGTATTACGACTCCGAGTGAGACTTTAGTTTATGGATTGTCGATTAAAAAATAAAAATTGTTTTCATTTGACCACTGAGGTGAAAAAATGGGTAAATATGTTCCGTTAAAATTTTTATTTAACGAAGAATTAGCAGAAAAAATGGCTGATTCTATTTGTAAACACGATCCTACTTTCTCTAAAAGAAACTTTGTATCTTCTGTAACATGTAAAGTTGAAAATTTAGAGTTAAAGCATCGTATTGAAGTAATTGCAGATGAATTACACAATGCTTTACAAAAAGATTTTAATGCAGCCATACATATATTACTGAAAACATTAGGACCAGAAAATACAACAGAAGTAGGCACATTTACATGTATGAAATAACGAAAAGGAATACTGCTGAATATGCCATTCGGCCTTTTCTTCAAACATACCATGAAGACACACTAGACATATTGCAACAGTGGATTTATGACGAAAACAGCCACATTAGAAGATTAGTTTCTGAAGGTACAAGACCAAGGCTTCCTTGGGCTAAAAAAATTGGAGCTCTAAAAGGTGACTTTAAGAACAATTTACAGCTTCTTGAACCTTTAATGAATGACCCTTCTAAATATGTTCAAAAATCTGTAGCCAATCATATGAACGATATTACGAAAGAAGATAAAGAACTCGTTTTTCAGTGGTTACAGCAATTACGTGATAAACAGCATCCTATTAATCCTTGGATTATAAAACATGGACTAAGAACAGTAATAAAAAGTGGTACTTTACCAAAAAATTTTTCTTTTTAAGTATTTTAAACAAAACCGCTTATGCTTCAAAAATGAAGCATAAGCGGTTTTCCTTTTGAATATAGAAATAACAAACATAAAAAGTACTTTAAATTTCTTCTTTATATCATTATTTTACTAACTCTTCTATGTTATTACTTTCCTTAATTTTTTCGGATGATAGCCAGAGTGAATAACTTGTTCCATCCTTGTTCCTTAAATATATGTTAAATTCCTTATTATATAGTTCTTCTTTAAGAATAGTGACTACCTTTCTCAAATCATCTATTACATATGGATCATTTCTATATTTTATCTCACTGTCATTGAAAACTAATGTCAATTCATACTCTAGACAATTGCCGTCTTTCGGGTGTGGACAAGTAATATCCTCAATTTCAAAACGATCATTTTGAATTTCATTTAACCTTACGCCTACTTTTGTTTCAGTTTGAACCAAATATGTCCAATAACCGCTTACTGTGTTTTTCATTGTTAAAAGCAGTTCTTCTTTCGTTATAGCTTTTTGCACATTTTGAAAAGGCAAGCCTATAGATTCACCATTATAATCCTCAATTTCAAGTGTTGTTATCTTTCTATTACTCTTCTGAATGAATTGGATTAGAGCATATAAACGATCTAATTCTTTTGATTCAAATTGACTGTAATCAATCTTGTCACTCGTTTTTAAAGTTAATAATAACTTATCCGTTGGTTTCTCCTCTATATCATCATCCACTATATATTGAAAAACATTTTTATTTTCAGGTTCCACGTAACCTAATTTTTTAATTTCTTCTAGCATTGGTTTAAATTTCTTATATTCCTCATATGTTTTTTTTCCGTATTGATATTCATCACCTTTTATTCTTGAATATAAGAAGCCATCTACCTCTACTCTAAATTGAATATTTTTGTTATTTTTTGCTTGAACAGTATGATATGTATGCCCCATATTCCCTTCGTTTATAGCACCCCAATGTGTTACAATCACATCAATTCCGTGCTTTTTTTTCACATATTTTTTCACCTGATCGTCATCTTTATAATTACACCCACTTAAACATAAGAAACATAACAATAGTAACATTACATTTTTCATTCTTTTCATATAGCACCTTGCCCTCTTTTCGCATAAACAAAATATTCCATATATATAGAATACTAAATCGCTGAATGTTTTCAAAGAATTAAAATATTTTTACACTCGGTATATATATCTATTTCTTTTATTAATGGCTCTAATAAGTTTTAATATTGATAATCGAATATAATAAAAAGAAACCTAAATTTAAGGTTTCCCATTTTTACCAACAATTTAAATTTTAATAGATATTTTTTAGCCAAGTAATAATTCGTAGTACCTGAAACGACTCAAACCAAGTAATGAAAAACAGGACAACAAAGAAAGAGATAAGTGATATGAATTTTAATCTTCCATCTTCACGTCTAGCAATCGCTATAATACTCAGAACCAATCCAATTAAAAAAGAAATATACCCTAATAGGATAATAGGCTCAGAATAGCTATCTATTATCCTATTTAATCCAAATAATAACATTCCAAAAGTCATCAAGGTTATTGAAAATACACTAAATTTTTTCATAATTCAACCTCCAATATAATTTTACTATTTTATGGAGAGAATAATTTTTTTATGCGTATGAATGAACAATTACACTATAAAAGTAGATAACTCAATTTATTTTTTCATTAAACAACTGCCTTCTTTTATACCCTCAAAGGATTTTCACTCAATTAACCCGAATATATAAATAACAATTCTCACAAGGAGTAACTTTATATGAATCTATTCGAGCACGAAACGTAAAACCGTTCCCCTTTCATAAGAGGTCCTCCTTTTTTCTTTTCTCACCATATCATTTACTTACAAAATAGGAGGATACAATTATGAAACGTGATCCATTATTTGTAACTTTATTAGAAAGTGCAAATACACATTTTAGCGGCTGGGATTTTTCTTTCATTTCAGAAACAGGTCGAATGAAGAGCGAGCCTTTATCGTGGTCATACGGCAGTACTGCTTTTCAGCTTATGCAACGTGCAGAATCAATGCTCGATATGGGTACTGGCGGCGGAGAGTTTTTATCTATGTTACAACCGTTCCCGTCAACTATATTCGCTACTGAGGGCTACGCTCCAAATGTGCCAATTGCTCGAAAGAAATTAGAGCCTTTAGGGGTTACCGTTGTAGAAGTGACCGATGATACCGCTTTGCCATTTCAAGATGGTCAATTTAATTTAATTATAAATCAACATGAATCGTATGCTGCTTCTGAGGTAAACAGAATTCTTTCTCCAAGTGGCGTTTTTCTTACACAACAAGTTGGCGGTCTTGATTGCGCGGAACTTAATGAGCAGTTTGGCTCACCACTAAATAGCGAATTTGCAAGTTGGTCTCTCGAAACCGCATGCAGTGAGTTAAAGCAAAATGGATTTACTATCTTAGATGCAAAAGAGGAATTCCCTTTCCAACGCTTTTATGACATTGGCGCTATCGTCTATTATTTAAAAGCGATTCCGTGGCAAATTCCTGATTTTACTGTTGAAAGGTATTGTGAGGAATTATATCGTATACATGAAATCATCTTACAAAAAGGTTATTTTGATGTGAAGCAACATCGTTTTATGATTAAGGCGATTTGTAGCTAACAAAAAGAGGTGGCAAAGCCACCTCTTTTTTGCTCCGTTTACATATGTTCTCTACTCTTTCATAATAAGAAAAGTTATATCATGCATATTACAATTATGACCAATGAATTGTATTTCTGAAACATATAATCACCTCGCATATATGATGAGAGCAAAAACGTGATTTTTCACTTTCCTCTTCTATTGAGAAATGAGTTGTTTTTCATATCGCTTGTTCGCATCATCTTCTGTCAAACATGCAGTTGTGTAATGAATAATATTCCGGTTATCATACGTAAACATATGTTCTAACTTATTTTCTTCTGTTAATACTGTCGGTAAGTATTTTGGTAAATTGCTAACTACTCCTCTATTATCACCATCTAATATCCAATCAATTTCTTTCCATTCTAATAGACCTTCAGCCGTACGTAATGGTGTATTCATTTGCATTCCATCTGGCAAATCAGCAACGAACACATACATTCCTTCACTAGCCTGGGGCTCATCTTTACCTTTAAAACCAACAGTCCCTTTATACGTTACACTTGAAAGTTCTATGCCCGTTTCCTCAAATGTTTCTCTAATTATTCCTTCGTATGGCGTTTCATTATCTTCTATTTTTCCTCCAACACCATTCCACATCCCCATATTCGGCTTTTTATTTCTATTTAATAGCAGTATTTTATCGCTTTTTCTAATAAAGCAAATTGTGTATTTGTACATACGATCATTTCCTTTCATTTTCCACATGAGTTATTTGGCTTATTTTCAAGTATCGACGAGTCTAAACATAAATTTTTCATATCATTTAATCCAAAAGGTTTTTTAAAGAAAATAAAGTGAAACTTTAATAAGTGGGGTTTTGCTCCTCTCCCACTTATTCTATCATTTTCATTTTTGAAAAAGGATAATATACAAATTCCACCTTGCCAATTATGTTATCTTCTTCAATATATCCTAAGCCATTTCGACTATCTCTACTTACTTCGCGGTTATCTCCCATTACAAATAACTTATTTGGCGGAATTTTTGTCTTTTGAAAGTTATAAAACACTTGTGTGTTGTTAAATAAATCTTTGTTTGTATATGGTTCTTCTTGCTTTTTATCGTTCACATATACCTTTCCGTTCGTTATGTTAATTACATCACCAGGAAGCCCTATTACACGTTTCACATAATATTTCGATTCATCCGCTTCCTTTATAATGACAATTTCTCCGTGTTGTAAATTAGAAAGACGTACTACTGCTTTATTTACAAATACGTAGTCTTCTTCATATAAAGTCGGCTGCATCGATTCCCCTTCCACCTTACATAAAGTAAAAGAATGGTAGCCTATGACTATCACCAATATAAATAGTATGTACTTTCCCCAGCCTCTCTTAATCTCCTTTTTCATATCCATTCCCACCTTATAAAGCGCTTTTTAACTCAAAAAATATATCACTGCACAATATATTTCCATGCAGTGATACTATTTTTACTGTGCCTTGTTCGGTTGTTCTACTGGAATTGAATTTGCATTTGATCTATTTGTTTTTAACTCAAAATACGCATCCAAAATTTCTTTACCAATCGCAGAATTAATTCCTGATTTATCATCATTCACCCATGGTACAACAACTGAAAAAGCTACTTCCGGATCAGCATCATATGGTGCATAACCGACAAGAGTTAAATTATAACATTTTTTTCGGTTGTTGTTCTCATCTCTTCCAATATCACTTTCTCCACCATATACTGTCTCAGCTGTTCCTGTTTTTCCCGCTGGTTTATATGGTAGACCTTTAAACGTTCCGGTACCTGTTCCGTCAGCTTCTTGAAAAACTCTTCTAAATCCTTCTTTTACATGATTAATGTACGAAGTGTCCATATCCACTCTATTTAATACAACTGGTTCAATCGACCGAACGACTTTTCCTACATCCTCTGGTCTATTCGGTTGCTCTCTAACTTCTTGTACAATTTGTGGCTTCATTCGGTAACCGCCATTTGCAATGGTTGAAATATATTGTGCAAGCTGAAGCGGCGTATATGTATCATACTGTCCAATCGCGTAATCAAGTAAAAATCCGGGTATGTTATCAGTTCTACCTACTTGACCAATTGATTCATTTGGCAGGTCAATACCAGTCGACACACCTAGGCCAAATTGTCTAAAATAGTAGCGCATTTTATTAAATGTTTCTTGTTTAATATCTAATGGATTGTTTGGGACATAATTAATACCTGCCATTTTTAAAGCCGTATTAAACATATAAACGTTCGATGACACTTGCAAAGCTCTTAAATCATCAATATCCCCAAATTCTTTCCACGATTTCTTCGGCTTAGAACTTCCTTTAAAATACATTGGTGCATCAAAGAAATGTGTATACGGCTTAATCGCTTCTGTTTGATATCCAGTTAATAAAGTAGCACCTTTTACAGTTGACCCTAACTCATAAGAACTTGTCATCGTTCCTAATGCATAATCTTCTATTTGCATACCGCCATCTTTATTTACAATTTTCTTTCCTGCCATTGATAAAATTTGACCGTTTTTCGGATTCATCATTACTACGAACGCACGATCCATCATCGGCTCTGCAGCATGAAAGGCTCGTAAATTCTTTTCAAGGCTTCCCTCTACTCTTTTCTGTAAATCCATATCGACTGTTAACATCAAGTTATTTCCACTTTTTCCTTCAGTCACTTTTTCTGTTCGAACAATCTTCCCTGCTTTATCCATAATATTTTTAGACTGTTCTTTCGTTCCATGTAGTGCATCTTCGTATTGTTTTTCAATGTAACTTTTACCAATACGGTCGTTTCGATTATAATCACGAACTAAATAATAATCTAATTGTTCTCTTGGCAACCCTTCATTTTCATTAGAAACGCTACCTAGTATAGAGCGCAGTATTTTATCATTTGGGTATTCACGTTCCCAATCTACTGTCGTATCTACCCCCGGTAAACTTGCCAACCTTTCACTAACGACAGCATATTCATTTTTACTTACATCTTTTTTAACGATTTGCGGCGTCATTTTATATCCCGCATTCATTTTGCTTTTAATGGCTAGTACTTCTAGGTCTTCTTTTGAAAGTTCACTTAATTCTTCTTGTGTAATTCTTTCCCGGCGCAGTTCTTCTACTTTTTTATCTAACTCTTTTCCTTCTATTTCTTGCTTTCTAAATTTACTCTCATCTTCTTTCGTTACTTTCGCCGCTGCCCGCTTTTCATTTAACTGCATCCAAAAATCCTTTTTATCTGTTTCTGTTAACTTGTCTATGTCCTCTTGCGACATTTCAATTAGTTTGGCTAAATCTCTTGCTACTTGTAAAACTTCTTTCGAGTCTACTCCTCTCATTTTCGTATATGTAACGGTTCGCAATGGTTTATTATTTACAATAACGTGACCTTGCCGATCAAACATTTTCCCTCTAGGAACGGGAGTGCTTACCGTTACATCTTCCTTTTTATTTACTTCATTTCTATACGTTTCTCCATCAATGATTTGTACTTTACCTAATTGAATTATAATAGCTGAAAATAAAAGAAAGACAATAAAAAATAGTACATTTAACCGAAATGGAATATGAGTCTTTTTCTTTTTCGATAGTTTTTTCTGTTCCTTTTTCTGTCTCATTTCGCTCCCTCGCTTCATTCTATTAACATTTCTACGCAAAGTCATTATGTATCAAATTTATTTATATGATATATATAGAATTTTATATTAATTATAAAAGAAATAAAAGATTTAATTTTCAGTTTTCTATTTTTATATCCTATTTATTACCATTCCCTGAATGCAAAATAACATGAATATTATTCTAAAAGAAAAATGGGGCAAATTGATTTTTATACCATTAGTTTACATTTCTTTGTATACTAAAGAAATATATTCATAAAAGACATTACTTAAGGAGCGAACGAAAATGACAGATTCATTTACAATACATACTAATGCGTCCCATTGTTTAAACTTTATGATTTACATTCAAAATATGTATCTCAACCAAAAAGAGAAAAAAGGAAATTTACGTTTTCCTTACATAGCAAAAACATTACATTTCTCAAGTGACTTTGAAACAAATTTCAAAGAATTATGGCATTCACTTCGCAAACAAATTGCTAACAACCGATATGATTTACAAATTTTTCATGAAGAAAACCATATCTTCTATGAGAAGCTTTTTAACACCCAATTATGTAATGAAGACTCTTTTAAAGAATTAGTATGTAGTTTTCAAGTATGGTGGACTAGCATAGTAGGTCAACTTTCATTAGAACGTTCTGTAGATGAATATGGGCAACAACTTTTTAACGATTTAGTTTTATACTTAAAGCAAAACGAAATAGAACCTTTACAACAGCTACATATTAGCTTACTTTATGACGATTGTTTATTGGTTAAAGAAAACATTTCTTCCTATTCTGCTATTTTGCCGACTAAAACCTTTTTTATAAATTATAGAGATGTGGTTACTACATTATCGACCTGTTTTCATGTTGCTTAATACAGCGATTACCCAAATAAAAAACTGAGGTAGATACCTCAGTTTTTTCGTTAACTTATTTCATTGAAGATAACCCTTCAACAAACTCACCAATCTTATTTTGAAAAACAAAGTCAAAGTTATATTCTTGTCCTGTTAACTCTTCATTTACTAAAATAGTTGTTGCCCCTACTTCTCTCTTTGCGATTTCCGGGAATGAAGCGACAGGTTGTACTTTTAATGACGTTCCCATAACGAGAAGTACATCTGTTTCATATAAACGTTTCATCGCATTTTGATATTGAGGCAGTGTATCTCCGTATAAAACAACGTCTGGATTTAAAATGAAATTACACTTCTCACAGCGCGGCACTTCATGATCAATCATATACTGTAAATCATATCCCGCTTTACACTTCGGACAATGTGCTGTTTGAAGTGTTCCATGTAAATCAATGACATGTTTACTGCCACCTAATTGATGTAAACCGTCAATATTTTGCGTTAAAATCGTAATATCTTTCCCTTGTTCTTCTAGCTCAGCTAAAAAACGATGTCCACGATTTGGTTTATATTGATGGAACGTATTAATTTGAAAGATTTCTTTATAATGCTTCCAAAATTCTTTCGGACTTCGGTTATAGTACCCTCTTGATAAATACATCTCCACATTCGCATCAGCATACAATCCATTTGCTGAACGGAAATCTGGGATACCACTTTCCGTACTTGCACCAGCGCCTGTTAATACTGTAATTTTCTTCGCTTTTTCTAAAATTAAACGTACTTCTTCAAATTGTTGCACAAAAATCACCTCTATGTATTTTCCTATTCTTATTATACCAGTTGTTTACAGGAGGTGTTGTACAATTCATTTTACTTAATGCGTTGCGCCCCCAATCTCTACAATATCTACTTCAACTGTCATCGTTACTTCAATTGCCAATTCTATTCCCTTACTAATAGTAGAAAGTGACATACTCGGTTGCCCTGGATAGTTACTCGCTTGTTCTGGTAAAAACGGAATATGAATGAATCCGCCTTTTATTTTCTTATCATGTTTCTCTAGTTCATGCATAAGTCCATAGAATAAGTGATTACAAACGAATGTGCCTGCCGTCTGTGAAACAGATGACGGTATGCCCTCTTCGCGAAGTTTTTTTACGATTGCTTTCATCGGAAGTGTAGACCAATACGCAATCGCTCCTTCTTCTACAACCGGTACATCTACTGGCTGATTACCTTCATTGTCAGCAATTCTTGCATCATCAATATTAATTGCGACACGTTCTATCGTAATATCTGGTCTGCCCCCAGCTTGTCCGATACATATAGTAATTTCCGGCGCTAGTTCTTCTATATACTCTTTTAATACGCTTATTGATTTATGAAATACAGTTGGTATTTGTTTGCTTATTATCTTGTATTCCCCAATTGTTTTTTCATGCAAACCTTTTGCTACTTCCCAAGCTGGATTGATATTTTCTCCGCCAAACGGATCAAACCCTGTTAATAATACTGTTTTCATAGTTTTATCCTCCTAATTAAAAACGATATACAAGGCCGTACATAATAAACATATTTATGATAAAAATTGAAAGAGCAATTGGTACTTGCGCTTTAATAACCGCATTTTTATCCTTTAGCTCTAAAAGCATCGCAGGTACGATATTAAAGTTTGCTGCCATTGGCGTAAGCAGTGTTCCGCAATATCCAGCAAACATACCGAGTGCTGCCATAATTGCTGGGTTTCCGCCGTGCATTTGAACTATTAAAGGTAAGCCAATTCCGCCAGTAATAACAGCAAACGCTGCGAATGCATTTCCCATTACGACTGTAAATAGCATCATGCCTAAACAGTACGCCATAACAGCAACGAACGGATACTCTGTCGGTAATACTTGACCGACTAAATCAGAAACGACTTGTCCAACGCCAGATTTCGCGAAAATACCGCCAAGTGCTGCTAACATTTGTGGTAAAATGACAGCCCAGCCGACAGCTTGTAATAGTCTGCTTCCTTCTTGAACAGGCGTTGTTATTTTTGATTTTGTAATACGCATCGCCGCGACGAATGCGAGTAATGCACCAAGCGCTAATGCAACTAATGTTACTTTATCTGGATCAACAAGAGAGACATTTCCCCATTTAATTTTCCCTAACGTCAACGTACCGATAATTGTAAAAATAGGAATTAATAGTGCAGGCATAAAAATTTTATTTTTTAATTTCTCAGCATGTTTTACACGTTCTTGTACTGGAACTTCTTTTTCCTCTGATTTTGTCACTTTATTTAGCGAGGCTAAAACGACCATAGCGAGCACGATACAGCCAACGTAAAACGAAGGAATTACATTTCCAAATAAAAATGTAACTGCAAACAATGCCCAAAATAAACTAGAACCGAATCTGTTTGGATGTTCACGATCGAATGCGATACGAACAGCGATAAAAGCAACAATTATCCCTAATACATAATAGATTGTATCCATTGTGATGATGTTCATATTAGATTGCCTCCTTCTCTTCTTTTCCTTCTGCCTTCATTGTTTTCTCTATATATTTATCAAACCTTCTAAATCTAATCCAGCTTACAATAAGTGCAGATATTGCTGTCGGAATGCCCCAAAGTGCCATATCCCATACACCGACATGCATACCTACTGAATCGAAGAATCCTTTCATTAATAAAATAGCACCAGTTGCGATGAAAATATCTTCTCCGAAAAACCAAGCTGTATTTTCCGCAGCAGCTGCGTTTGCTTTAATCTTTTCTCTTAATTTTTCAGGAAGTTTACCGTATTTACCTTGCGCAGCCCCTTCTGCCATCGGTGCAACGAGCGGCCTTACTGTTTGCGCATGCCCACCAATATTAAGCCCTAGTGCTGCTGATGATTCTCTTATCGTAAAATATGACATTAATACTCTTCCAGTTGTTGCTCCT
Organism: Bacillus sp. 007/AIA-02/001; assembly: GCF_004634455.1. Classification (NCBI taxonomy): domain Bacteria; kingdom Bacillati; phylum Bacillota; class Bacilli; order Caryophanales; family Bacillaceae; genus Bacillus; species Bacillus sp. 007/AIA-02/001. The sequence goes on along the minus strand of NZ_SEIY01000008.1, from coordinate 154,611 downwards.
TTTGATTTCGTTATAAGTGCTTCGGCTCTTTCTTTTAAACCGTAACGTTCTAAAATTCCGATTACCGGTAAAGTTAATATAATTGGCATAGACATATATCTATTTTCTATGAAAAATTTACCGAACATGCTGATCACATCATAAAAACTTAATCCTGAAACCATACCAGTAACAATACCTGCAACCATAACTACTAAAAGTGTATTTAATCTAAATAAAAAGCCCACTGCCACTAATAATATCCCGATTAATTTCACCAATTCCAACACTTCCCCTCATTTTTTATTTCGGTGCACATATAGAAATACCATTATGCCCGAATGTTCTGTATATTCTTTCTGCAAATTGCACTGCTTTTTCCCCATCACCGTGTAAACAAATCGTTTGCGCCTGAACTGCTACTTTCTCTCCATTGATCGAATTTACATGGCCTTCTTTCACCATTTGAAGTACTTGCTTTATCGCTTCGTCTTCATCTTTTATAAGCGCATTTTCTTCTGTACGGCTCGTTAATGTACCATCTTGCTTATACGTACGATCCGCAAAAGCCTCTTGTACGAGAGTTACATTGTATTTTTCTGCAGCCTGTATAAACGCCTCGCTATTTGCTAATCCGTAAAGTAATAGACTTGGATTTATATGATAAATTGCCTTTGCGATTGCATCTGCAATTTCCGGATTAGACGCCGCCATATTATATAAGGCACCGTGCGGCTTTACATGATGCATCTTCCCGCCAGCCACTTTTACAAACCCGTCTAATGCGCCGATTTGATATAAAACATAATCGTATACTTCACTTGCTGAAACATTCATGTTTCTTCTACCAAATCCAATTAAATCAGGAAATCCAGGATGCGCCCCTATTGCTACGTTATGCTCCAAAGCTTTTTCAACAGTTTGACGCATAATAGACGGATCACCCGCATGAAAACCGCAAGCAACGTTTATAGAGGAAACGAACGGAAGAATTTCATCATCATTCCCCATTTTATAAGCTCCAAAACTTTCTCCTAAATCACAGTTTAAATCGATTGTAGTCACAATGTATTCCTCCTAATTCCAGCTTCGTAAAGCGATGAATTTCTTTAACAGATTCATATTTACTTCCTGTTCTATGTACAATTGTTCCGCTTCTTCAAGCGTAATTTTCTCAAAAGAAACATAGTCCCCCGGCTTTAGCTGGGCAAGAAGAGGTAAATCTACTGAAATGATATTTCCCATTCTCGGATAGCCACCTGTCGTTTGCCTATCTGCCATTAATATAATCGGCTGTCCGCCATTAGGAACTTGAATGGTTCCAAATGTAACAGGACTCGATAAAATCTCTTTTTCTTCAATCCTATTTAAAACTTCTCCCTCAACCCTATAGCCCATACGGTCAGCATAATTAGATACCTTATACTCTTTCGTAAAAAATGCCTTTCTACTTTCTTCTGTAAATTGATCGTATTCAAAGTCAGCTATGACACGAAGCTTAGGATGTTTCTTATACTTTGGTAGTACGCTGTTGCTAATTACCCATTTCGTTTTTATTCGCTCATCTTTTTGTAAGTCTTGAATGAAACGATTCGCCATTTCTGAGTACGTACCAATTTGAAAACAATCTCCTTTTTTCAGCATTCTTCCTTCTATACCACCAATCGCAGCACGTATGTACGTACTTTTGCTTCCCATTGTACCCTCAATATGTATACCACCCGCAAAAGTCACATACGCTCTACAACCATTTTTCACTTTTCCAAAACAAAGCATACTACCTTCTTCCGCTAAAATGGGACGCCATAATGGGATACGTTCTCCATTTAACAACGGTTCCATATCAACCCCACCAATTGCGAGTAAAGTCGTTTTCTTTATTAACAATTTAGGACCTAAAATCGTCATTTCTAATCCTGCTTCATTCTCTTCATTACCGACTAACATATTGATGAGCCTAAGCGCATTTTTATCCATAGCACCCCCAACAGGTACACCAAACTGTTGATAATAAGATCGCCCTAAATCTTGGACTGTTGTAAACATTCCTGCATGCAAAACTTCTACATCCATTCTTTAGCCCCCTCAAGCGATACGTACTCTTCCTTCGTTATCGGGATAAATCGTAAATACATACCACTTTGAATATATGTTGGTATTTCTTCTTTCGGATTAAATAGAGTAATAGGTGTTCGGCCGATAATATTCCATCCACCTGGTGTTTCAAGCGGATAAATACCTGTTTGATTTCCCCCAATACCTACTGAACCAGGAGAGATTTGTAATCGTGGTGTTTCTTTTCTAGGTGTTTCTAATTCTTTTGATAGTCCTCCTAAATACGGGAACCCTGGTGTAAAACCAAGCATATATACAAAATATGTAGTTTCACTATGTATTCGAATCACATCTTCTACTTGTAAACCGTGATAATGCGCGACCTCTTCTAAATCAGGTCCATATTCTCCCCCGTAGCACACTGGTATAGAAATATGTTTCACATCCTGTTTTACTTCTTCTTTATAAGAATCACACAGCTCCTTTATATACTGGCGAACGTAATCATATGACCTTTCACTTCTCTCATTTCTCTTCCATACTTCGTATACATTGTAGTAAACAGCTAATGAAGTAAACGACGGAACACACTCAATCATTCCTGCAAACGGATGTTGCTGCAGTGCTTTAAATAACCGCTGTACTTTCTCATATATACCCATCTTAATTTCTTCACCAAATGTAACAATAATTGCTTGATCCCCTAACGCAGAAAATTTCATCCTACTCCCTCTTTCTATGCCAAAAAGCCGAGTTCTTTCGAAATGCGATGCGCTGTTTCTTTCACCTTCGCAATAAAATATGAAATGTTACTTTCGCTGTACTCAATTGCTAATCCTGAAATACTAATGCCTGCTACAACCGTTCCATCGCTCGCGAAAATGGGTGCTGCTATCGCGGCTGTATGATTTTCTAACTCAGAATAACTAATTGTGTAGCCTTCCTTTTTTGCCATTTGCAACACTTCTAACAATTGTTCCTTATCCACGATTGTTCCATCTGCAAACTGTTTTAAATCCACTTCCTCTATGTATCTCCGTTTCTCTTCCTCAGAGAAATACGATAGTAAAATTCTTGGACATGCACCAGCATAAAGCGGTGCTCTTCTTCCAACCGCCGTATACACGCGTACCGGCTGAACACCCTCCATCTTTTCAACGTAAATTGCGTCATTATCATCTTGAATTATTAAATTAACTGCCTGTCCTAAACTATCTCTAAGTTCTTTCATATAAGGAATTGCTATATTTCTTACTGATAATCGTTGTGAAACAAGTTGACCGAACCGTAAAAATACGACCCCTAAACGATATTTCCCCTTTTCGTTTTTTTGTAAAAACGCCATCTCTTCTAACGAGCCAATTAAACGATAAACAGATGTTTTCGGCATATTTGTAAGCCGAACCATCTCAGTTAAACTTAGCTCTTCATGCTCATAAAACAACTCTAAAATATCCATTGTCTTAACTGCCGTTTTATTTATACTCATTCTATCTCCCTTTCGTTCCAAATTACGGAACTTAAATTCCATTTTTCGAAACAAATATATAATTTAAAATTATAAAATATTCTTTCAATTCAATCAATAGATTTTAAGCAAATAAAAAAGCATGGAAGAATATCTCTCCCATACTTCACTACACTTTATAACGCTCTTACTTGTTTCAACGGCCAGAAAACAGCTTGTCCTTTTCCAACAATTTCATCTTCTGAAATAAAGCCAAACATGCGACCATCCTTAGAAACTTCACGATTATCCCCTAAAACAAATACTTGGCCTTCTGGCACTTTCGTTTTCCCTGTGATTTGTTCTAACGTAAAGTCTGGAGTTAATACACGGCCTACTGCTTTTTCTTTAAACTGTTTTAAATATGGTTCTTCCATCGCTTTTCCGTTTACATATAAAACATCATTTTTATACTCAACTGTATCGCCTGGCAAACCAATTACTCGTTTTACTAAATCGTAACCTTCTTTTCCGTGGAAGACGATAATATCAAAGCGATCTAATCCACTTATACTATAACCAATCTTATTCACGAGAACTCGTTCGTTATTTTCTAAAGTGGGCATCATCGATTCACCTTGCACTAAAGAAGGTGTAAATAAAACACCGCGAATAATAGCAATTAATACAAGGGTAAACCCTATCGTTTTAGCCCATGAGAATAATTCTTTCTTCGTATTTTCCTTCATCGTTTCTCCTCTTTCTTAAGCACTTATTTTATTATTTCAACTAATTCTTGTACTAAATTAGGATCTATTTCAGAAAAACATGATTTTCCTTCTCTTACCGCTGTACCGACGTGAGCTTGCGAAATCCCAGTTTCATCTAGCAATCGCTTTATATTTTCTTTCGTCACGCCAGCTCCAGCTACAAGCTGAATTTGACCATCGCTTACCTTTTGCATTTCTGTAAGCACCGGAATATTCTCTACTATATTTCCTTGTCCACCTGAAGTTAAAACGTGAGTCACTTTATGAAACTTCTTTAAAGTTCTCATCGCTTCTACTGGATTTTCTATATCATCTATCGCACGGTGGTACGTTACATTTATTCCACCTACAACAGATAGTAAGTCCGCTAATTTCTCTTCATCCACTTCATTTCGTTCATTTAATACGCCTAATACTACACCAGCTGCTCCTAACTTCTGTGCAACTATAATATCTTCTTTCATCATTTCAATTTCTTCTTCCGTATATGTAAAAGACTTCGCATGCGGACGAATCATAACATGAATTGGTATACTTACCGCTTCTACCGCTTTTTTTATAAAAGCATAACTCGGTGTTAAACCACCTTCTGTATAAGATGAAATTAATTCAATCCGCTTCCCGCCAGCGCTTTCAATTCGTTTTACATCTTCTAAACATGTTGCAATAACCTCTAGCATGAGATGACCTCTTTTCGTGCTTTTTTCTTATTATAACATTAGTAAAAATAAGAAGCCTAGCTTTCTCCTTTAAAACTTAAAAAAGAAGAATGAAAAGAAAGATTTTTTTATTGGCAACAATTATTGGTAACATCCTATTATTCATGTACACTCCTACCATAATGAAAAAACCCGTCATTTTGACGGACTTTTCTAATTTCAAGCTTTTCTTTCCTCAGTTTTCATATCAATGCCTAATTGATCTTCCAATAACTTTACACCTTTCTTTGTAAGATGGACAGCCCGATTCTTATTCGTTTTTGTAATCCATTCCTGTTCAAAAAATAGTTTTGCTATTGCAGATCCTAACCAACCGGCAATATGGTAGCGTCGTTCACTCCAATCAAGGCAAGGTTTTGCAAATACCCTCCTTTTTGTATCTGCCTCATCAACATTTATTCCAAAATTCAGAAACCATTGCTTACCTTGTTCCGTTACAATGTATTCTCCATCCTCTAAAATTATAAATTGCCTATCTAGTAATTTTTCAGTTATCTCTACACCGAGTTTGCCTGCAAGATGATCATAACAAGTTCGAGCATAACGAATTTGTTTTAGTTGGCTTGATTGTTTTAAAGAGCGAACTTGAACTGTTGGTGCAATTGTCCCTAACTTTTCAAGCACTTCTGCAACTTCTTGATTAGCAAGTCGATAGTAACGATGTCTACCATGTTGTTCAACTGTAAGTAAATTCCCTTCTACTAATTTAGAAAGATGCGAACTAATTGTTGGATGTGACACTTTTGCCATATAAGCCAATTCACTAGCAGGTAGTGCCTGATTATTCATTAGACAATCTAATATGATTGCTCTTGTAGGTTCAGCAATTAGTTTAGCTATATATGAGATATTCGGATATACATTCATATTTCGATGATACCCTAACTATTAAATTGATACAATTATTTTAAGTTTAATAGTAAAGGAGAATGTATTATGAATGCAATTGATCTTAGTATATTAAATTTGAAAGAAACGAGAAGGCGCTCAGAAAAATTATGGAATTCTCTTCCTAATAATTTTCTTAATTGGAAGCCTGATCCTGAGGCTATGTCTTTTGGTGAGATGATTCGTCATGTATGGAGTTCAACTTTTTACTACCATATGATTATAAAAAACAACGGTTCAATAAACGACATACGTATCCCGTATGATGACGAGCCGATTACTTGTGTAAAAAAAGAAATTGAATTGGCACAATCATACTTTACTGACTTCATAGAATATGTTCAATCGATAAGCATAGCCGAGCTAGATTCAAGACTTATTGATAGAAGCGATGTTGGCTATCAACGATATTTAGGCGATATGCTATTACGAATTGCCTATCATGATGCGGTCCATGCAGGTCAATTTTTACAATATTTACGAACGGTAAACTTAGAAAGACCATTAATTTGGGATTAAATACGAAAAATGTTTATACAGCCTCCAAACTGGCATTACAATAAGAATTTTTCAACAAGAAACAATCACAAAACCATGATAATCATTTATATTAAAAACCTACATCTCAACTAAGTACTTCATACACATAAAAAGCACGGGTTTGATTACTAATCAAACCCGTGCTTTCAAAACAACTATAATATCCATAAACAATAAAATGTAAGCTTTAAAAACTACGACCGAAACGCCGCATCCGCCAGCATAGACAATGTTGCATCATCCATCGGTGGATTATGCAGTCCTGCTCTGACGTTTAAATAGTAACGATGGAGCGGATTTTTTTCTGATAAACTTTTTGCTCCTACGATGCGCATCGATTTATCCACTATAGATATCGCCGCATTTGTTACAGCATATTTCACGGCTGCTAATTCTACTTGCAGTGATAGTTTATCTTCTGCCTCATCGTACTTTTTCGCAATTTGATATAAAAAGACGCGAGCTTGCATAAGCTCGAGTTCTAATTCTCCAACTAATCTTCTAACATTCGGCAATAAACTAATAGAATGGTTTAAACTGTTTGGCTTGTATGATTCCGCAAATTGAACTGCATAATTTCTTGCTGATTGTGCAATTCCTAAATAACATGCTGGTATATGTAGCAACCAGCCAACACCCTTTTGTTTTACTTTCCCGCCTTTTATATCTGTAAAAAAGCGACTTTCTATCTCTACATTTTGTAAGACAAGGTCGTGGCTAGCAGTCCCTCGCATTGCAACGCTATCCCACGTTTCTTCAATAGATACACCGAGTGTATTTCTTGGAATAACAAACTCACCAACTTCTTCTTGGCCTTCCATACTTGCTGAAATAATAAAATAATCAAGTACTGGTGCCATCGTTGTAAAAGTTTTTCTTCCATTTATAACCCACTTCTCGCCTTGTTGAACCGCTATTGTTTCTGGTTTGCCACCACGCGTCGGACTCCCTGTTTTCGGTTCTGTTGCTGCCCTGTTAAAGAGCGCACCATTACGTACTTCTTCGCAAAACCATTTGAACATCTCATCATTCCAAGAGCGATTTTCCGCTAGCTCTTTCACAATGCCAAGATGCCAGCCAATCGATAATGCAGTAGCTCCGCAGCCTTCCGCGATTTTCTCTTGAAATAAAACAAAGTCATATAAAGAAATCGCACTACCACCAAATTCCTTCGGTAACGTTAATTTCGTATATCCGATATCTTTCAAATCATTTATATTTTCATACGGAAATGATCCTAATTCACTTAGCTGATGCTCCCTTTCCATGAACTTCGGAATCAATTTATTTATTTGTGCAATAATGAAAGATTGTTCTTCTGTTTCAACAAATGAGAGTGCCATACTATAATCTCCTTTATGTTCGATTCATCAACCGCTCACTTTTTCATTATGATTATATGAAGCTACCTCTCTATTGTTTCACTATTCCGATAAAAATACAATGTTTTTGACTAATAAGAAAAGTTCCTATTTAAGAATAGGTTCTTTTCTTATGTTAATCTCCCTTCAATGCCTTTAATGGCAAAGAGGTTACATATCCAATATACGAGAATAATTCTTTAAAGAAGAATGGAATTTCTGTGTCTAACGTTTTATATGCTGATGTCGGCGTTGGTGAAGCATACGCTTCAATATTAATATGTTTTGCAATTCTCATTGCGCGTTTCATATGAAGTGGATCACTTACAATCGTGTATGTGCGTATTCCGTTCTCTATTCCAACTTGCTTCGCATTTTTTAAATTTTCTTCAGTGAAAAGGGATTTAGTTTCAATTAAAATATCTTCCTCTTTTACACCTTGTTTCATTGCATATACTCTTGCAGTACGTGCTTCCTCAAGTTCTGCCTCGAACTTTGTACCACCTGTAAAAATAATCTTTTTAATATTTCCGTTCTTATATAAAGAAATCGCATGATTAATTCTTTCTTTAAATACAGGAGATGGTTTTCCGTTCCACGAAGCTGCTCCTAGTACGATACCAGCATCCGTTTTCACGTCATCATTTGCTTTAAAACGATAACTCCAAATATCGTAAGCTGCATAACTTACATATAAAATAGCAGAACAAATCATTAGTAAAAATACTTGAAAGATTCGTCTTTTCTTACTCTTCTTATTTTCTTTCATTTGTAATTGCCTCCGTACATCATCCATACTTCTATAAAAAACATTTATATCAAATCGTTTTGTTTGAGTTTATTTAAAAGAAGGAACTTTACTTGTTATTTATGTATAAAAGGGTTTTCATTTAAAATTGAGGATTATCAATTCATTTTCATTTGCGGTTTTCATTACATTTTTTAAATTCATAAGTTTATTACCATACAACTACATTGTAACGAATTTTTTCTCAGAAGGGAACGATGAAACAAAAGGAATTAAAATAAAGTAGCATTTTGTAAGAAAAAAGGTATATTTTTCATGTCTCACGAACAATATACCTTTCAAAACACGAATTATAACTTTTCTTTATATAACTCTAATTTTTCTAACAATTGTTCTTTTACGCCTGGCCATTCACTCGAGATAATACTGTACACCACCGCATCTCTCACATAACCATTCGGTAATTTTCTTTCATTTCTAAGCACACCTTCTTTTACTGCGCCTAATCTTTCAATTGCTCGTTGTGCTTTTTCATTTCTTGCATCCGTCTTAATTTGCACTCTCAGCATATGCAGTTTTTCAAAAGCATACTGGAGAAGCATATACTTACACTCTGTATTTATACTCGTACGTTGTACACTCGGATGATACCACGTTTGCCCTAACTCAACTGTCTTATCTTCTACTGAAATATTATATAAACGTGTACTTCCTACAATCTTATTCGACTGTTGATCTACGGTTACGAAAGGTATTTGATTACCTCTTCCGTAGCCCTTTATCGCTTTTTGAACGTATTGTTGCATATCTTGCACACTATCCATTTTAGAGATTAAATACGCCCAAATATCCCGATTTCCTTCTACAATCGAAAACAAAGTTTCGACATCAGTATTATCCATTAACCGCAACTTTGCTCTTTCGTGAATAATTTCCATTTTTAAGCCCCCTTTGCTGTTACTATATCATAAGAATCAAAAACGTATTATAAGAATAAAAAAATATAACGAAAAGAATTCTTTTCAAATATATTCTTCTCGTATAAGGTAGGAAGACCCATCAGTAACCCTTAAAAAAATAATTTTTTGATAATTTCCAATAAATTCTATATAATGATAAACGGGAGGGGATAAAAATGCTAGATCAAATTACTTGGGGAACGCCAGGCAGCTTATTATGCTTAGGGTTCTTTTTTGCGGGACTAGGAATCTTCTTAAGAAGCGTTACGTCGTATACGAAAAATAAATAAGAATATCCCGCTTTTAAACAAAAAAAGCCCTCTTTTTACAGACGGCTTCTTTTGTTTAACTTTATCTTATTAAAACTTCAAAGCAATAAATAAGCAATCGGCGTAATAATAAGTAACGTTAAAATCGTTCTCTGCACATATAAAATAATAAGTTCAGATACTTTTAATGGAATATCTGTTGATAATATACAAGGAATGGAAGCGGAGAAAAACAAAATAGATGATACGGAAACAACTGCAATAACAAACTTTGTCACAAGTGGTGCACTTACTACTAATAATGACGGTAAAAACATTTCTGCAATGCCAACTGATGCGGCTTTAGCAGCTAAGTCTGCTTCTGGTAATTGTAATAGCCATGTAAATGGATAGAAAATATAACTGATCCAATTAAATATTGGCGTAAACTTCGCTAAGACGATACCAATTAATCCTACTGACATAATGGATGGTAAAATTCCCATCGTCATAATAAATCCGTCTTTTAAATTTAATGCAATATTTTTCATAATGCTCGGTGCAGACTTTGATACTTCTAACGCATCTTCCCAAGCACGTCCTAACATTTTCTCTTTATAAACAGGCTCTGGGAACCCTTCTTCTGTTACATATGTATCTGGTTTTCTACTGAGGGGCGGGATTCTTACGGTGATAGCAGTCACGATGAATGTTACAACAAGTGTAGTCCAAAAATAAACATTCCATAAATGCATAATATCTAATGTTTTTGCGATGATGATCATAAATGTAGCGGATACTGTAGAAAATCCTGTAGCGATAATCGCCGCTTCTTTTGTCGTATACTTTCCTTCTTTATACACGCGATTCGTAATAAGGAGAGCAAGCGAATAACTTCCAACGAAGGACGCAACTGCGTCGATTGCCGATCTCCCTGGCGTATTCCATAATGGCCTCATAATCGGCCGACAAAATGTACCGATAAATTCAAGCAATCCATATCCGACTAATAACGCTAAAAACGCCGAGCCAATTGGAACGAGCAAACTTACTGATATGACTAGCTTCTCATACAAAAACGGTCCAACATCTGGCACAAAGAACCAAGCTGGTCCTACTTTTAAACAATATAATATGCCAAATACAACGCCAACTACTTTTAAAATAGAAAAACAAATGTCTACGATAGATGCATTCCATTTCTTCGTATAAAATGGATAAATCGCACCAATCGCCATAACGAACAATGCATAATAAGGTACTACGCCTGGAACCGAAGCCCTAATCCACGATACGATATGATCAATCATAATAGACGATGCACCGTTTATCGTAACAGGAACGAAAAACATAAACACTCCAACGAGACTAGCAAGTATAAACCGAAGAATAATCCCCTTCTCTCGCCCTGTCTTAATTACATTACTCTTTAATTCAATTTCACTCAAAATTCGACACCTCCTATTATCTAAATATTCTGTATAATAATGTTAGATTCCTTCTTTCCATTTCTAATATTTCATCATATAAAAAAAAGCCTATTTTAAAATAGGCTTTTTCTACTACCTCTCATAATCATCCACAATTACTTGAATCACACGATGCGATTCTTCTGCCACTATGTTATTACTAGTCTTATTCGCATCATATGTAATTAACGCCTTCCAAAGTGCCCATCCTCTCGCTCTATTCCACGTTTCTTCATCTATGCGCAATACTTCTTTAAATACGTTTCTGCTATTCTTATCAAAAAAAGTCCATGCCATCGCTGCATCACAAGCCGGATCCCCTACTCCTAAAATACCAAAATCAATTACGGCACAAAGCTTTCCCTCTTTAACGAGTAAATTCCCCGGTGCTACATCTCCATGAATCCAAACTGGCTTACGGTCCCATGTTGAACTAAGTGCTACATTCCAAAGGTGCTTTAATAATGCCTCGTCAAAAACATCCTTATTATTTTCAATAGCAACTCTCGCCTCTTCATCATATACAGATATAAGTCCGCCTCGGTAAAAATTATGTGTTCCAGCTAAAGGTCCGTTACTCGCATTGATAGATTGCAATTCTACTAAAAAAGATCCTAAGTCCGCCGCAAATTCATTTAAATCCCGAACGTTTTGTTTCGTAACTGTTTCTCCCTCTATCCACTTATTAATAGACCAAGGCAATGGATACGCTTCAGACGGATTTCCTTTCGCAAGTGGGGTAGAAATCGGTAAAGAAAGCCCCTTACTTAATATAGGAAGCCAACTATTTTCTTTCTCTACTTGCGGTGCATATGCCGCATCACTTGGCAATCTTACACTCATCTCATACCCTAAGTGAAACGTCCTATTATCATGCCCACTAAACTTTACAGGTTTCACTTCTAAATGGGCCCATTCGGGAAACTGTTCCTGTATTAACTTTTCAACTAAACTTACGTTAATTGGATGCATTCACATTCTCCTTTTCTTTTGAAACTTACTAAGCCCATCCGTACTTCCAACATATTCAAAACCATCTTTCTTATAAAAATCATTTAACGTACGATTATGCCCCACGCAATCTAACTTCAAATACTCTTTGTCATGTTGCACATTCTCTTCTATCCACTGTAAAATCCATTCTCCAATTCCGTTCCCCTTATACCTCCGTTTCACCGCAAATCTATGAATATATAATGAATTAGAAACTTCCTCTTTACCAAAAATATGTTCATCCCATTCATTTTGTTTAGGAGAAACTGTAACCGTACCAACTATTTCATCTTCTTTCAGAACAACATATGTATATTTCTCTCTTATACATTCTAGTATTTCAGCCGTAGCTTCCTCTCCTAAAAGATACTGCCACTGATCCACTTCTTTATATTGTAGCCATTGTGCTACCTCTTTTAATAAAAGGATAATACTATCACTTTCATTTTCAGTAGCAATTCGAATTGCATATTCTTTACGTATATTGCTCTCCATATTGCCTTTCCCCTTTCAAATTGCTACCATACTGACAAACGAGTCCTTCCATCATTTTCATCTGTAATATATTCTACATAAAATCCTTGATTCACTGCGTTTTCATACATCATTTCAATCTCTTCTTGGTTTTTCGCATAAATTTGCATATACTCACCATCCGCTACTAATACGACTACTTCACACTTACTCTCCTTAAATTCTTCAAATGTTGCAATTTCTCCTAGTACCTCTCCTTTTAGACATGCTTTTAGATCTAAAAATAAAAGATAATATATGTTATCTTTTATTAGCTTTTTTAATTCTGATCCTTCCATGATCTCGTTATCTTCTGAAAATAATTCTGGACCTAATTCATTCCCTATTATTATATAAGCTTCCTCCCTTCCCATGACTTGCCAATCAAATACAGTAATATCAATTGACTTTAATACTTTCCAAAGTAAATTATCATATCCATCTAGAATATCTACTGTAATCCCTCTTTTCATATGCTTGCTCCTAACTTATTCATTTTCATACATTATATATGAAATGTAATTACTATATTTTGTCGATACATATGTACATCATAAAAAACCGCTCCACTACTAGCGAAACGGTTTCCTTTTGCTTACATTTAAATATTTCATTCAATTGTTGCACTGCGTTTTAAAATAATTTTTAATATATGCACCACATCATTCGTTCATTCTTAATGCTCACTTCGACTTCACGAAGTAATATAAAAACCATACCGCATGGTTTTGTTCATCTGCAGCTATTCTCCGTAACAACTCTTTCAAATGTGCATCTGATGTCTCATCTGAAATTTCCAAATAAAAATCTACTGTTTTTTGTTCATCTTGTATAGCGAACTCTAATCCTTGTAAATACGTATTTGGGCAGTCTTCAGTAATTTGTGGTTTCGGCTGCCTACCAGTTAAGTTCGTATAAATTTGTACAAAGTTGTGGAAATGCTTTATTTCATCATTACGAATTTCAAGAATTTGTTTTTGTTCTACTTGATTTGGAGCCATATTCGCTAATTTTGCATAGCAGCTTATGGCGCTATACTCTCCATTTATAGCTTTTTCAATATCACTTATCAACTTATCATTTTGCCTATACCAATCATAATAATTTGAATTATACATCGTATCCCCCCATACTTTCGCTTAACATTTTATGCATTTAGAAATAGTAGGAGCCTGTGTATTTAACGGGACGGCTTTAGAATGAAAGAAAAGTTTGAGAAAAGGATCTATTTTGCAAAGGAATTGCTTATGCATAAAATAATACTATTGTATACTGTTGCTATAAACTCTCGCGGGAGTTAGGAAAATAAATTCGCGAATCAACGATTGGTTCAACATGATGCGGTGCGAAGCTATTATGAGTTAAGTGACATAATTAGGAGGTTCCACTATGCCATCTTTATTTAAAACTATGGAGTTCCAGCTAAAAACCGAACGACTTGACCTGAGTATGTGGGAGGAATCCGATTCAGTTTGGATGAGGAAATTAATTGGCGAACGTGGTGTGGACATGCCGACCCTCGACTCCGTTCGTAACCGGCTTATTGAGATGCGTAAGAAGGCAGATGAAAATGGCATTTCCCTTCTCACTATTCGAAGAAGAGACGAAGGCGATTTCATCGGATACTGCGGCTTGATTATCGGTCGTTCCACACTTGAAGAGCCGGAGATTGCATACGAGTTGTTCCGCAGCGCTCATGGTAAAGGTTATGCGACTGAGGCGGCATCTGTTGTACTGGACGCGGCGATTGCTACTGGGCGCCAAAGACTTTGGTCGACTGTAGGTGCTTGGAATATCGCTTCCCTCCGGGTACTAGAAAAGATAGGATTTAAGCGTCATCACAGTACGTGGGATGACGAACGTGGTGAGATTGTCTGGAACGTACGCGATCTTTAGAGATTCCGACTTAATTTTAAACACTACACTTTTCAACAATCAGGCATTTACATTGAGAAAAAATCAAAAACAAGCCGTTTCACTAATTAGTGAAACGGCTTGTTTTTAAGCGTTCAATTCTGTTTTATGCCCTTTTACTACACTACGTTTGAATGCAGTTGCTAATATAGTAACCATACTTACTATACCAATCCAAACGAGTACAGTAACAGGAGTATTCCAACTTAACCCTTTTCCGAAGAAGAAGATTTCTCTTAGGCCTTCAATCATAAATTTCATTGGTAACCATGAGTAAACCCAGTCTTGATAAAACGGAGACAACATCTCAGGTGCTAATGATAGTAACGGCGCCCCGAAGAATAGTAATAAAGCAAATAAACCGATTCCTTTTAGCCCAACCAATGAAAGTACCGCAGATATCATTAAGAAGAAACTAAAAGAAGTAATGGATAAGAATAGAGCTGTATCCGTGAAGTTCGAAATATTTAACCCTACCATCCCATCCGCAATCCATGTAAGACCAAATCCAATTACAAGTGTCGCAATAGCTCCTGTTACGATTTGGTTTACTTTTAACAGAAAGTTTTCTTTTCTTGAGCTTACTGGCATTTTACTAATCGCAATAAAAATAATCGCTGCACTAGCTAAACTTGCAATCCATAACGGCTGGAACAATGATATTGGTGAGTTACCGTTCGCACTATTTTTGCCGACCTCATTCATATTTTTCACGTTCTTTACAATAGGTGTTACTAATTTCGCAGCTTGATCTGTTGTTACAGTATCTCCTTTTGCTTTCAATCCTTCTAATAGTTGTGTACGAACAGTATTGTTCATATTATCAACAATCGCCTGTAATATTTGTCCTGCCATAGTTGATGCAGCCGTATTCATTCCTTGATTAATATATATTTCTATCTCAGGTGAAGATGGCTGTGGTGTTCGTAACGACGCTTGTTTTGCGCTAAATTCTTTCGGGATGACTAATGCCGCGTAATACTCTTTATTGTTTAATCCCTTTTGAACGGCTTCTTTATTTTTTACTTCTACCCACTTCACTGCGGGTTCTTCCTCTGATTTCGCTGTTTTTTTCATGTTATCAACGATCGTTTGCCCCATATTCATTTTCGGTTGATTTGGAATTTCTACACCTTGATCCTCATTTACAATTGCAATTGGCAAGTTTTTCGGCTTTGGTTGAACAGTTGGAAATAACGTTAATGAAAAAATAAAAACAACAAGTAGTGCAATAACTGGTGATAACAATAAAAGTTTATTTTTAAACATTTTCTTTTCTCCTCCCTTAATTCGATCTATAATAACCAACAACGTGTTGTTTATTTATATTTTGAATTATATGTTCGAGTTGAACCTTATACAATAATCAAAAATCGTGAATGTGTTGGTTATAAGACACATTTTCTAAATGTGTTGAGTAAAATTAAGGAGGGATATGCTTTGCGCGATAATAATTTAGATTTGCGTGTTGTTCGTACAAAAGCTGCCATACGAAATGCATTGGTGGAGCTAATTGAAGAAAAAGGTTTTGACGCCATTACAGTGAAAGATATTACAACGAAAGCAAACATTAATCGCGGTACTTTCTATGCGCACTATCAAGATAAATTTGATTTAATGACAAAATGCCAAGAAGACATTATGTACGAGTTTTCTAACATTGCTAAACAGAAATTCCCAGAAGTTATTGCTGACCTTGGATCAAATCCTTCTCCAACAATGCCATTTATACTTATCACTTCTATTCTTGCATTTCTAAATGAAAATAGTGATTTTATGAGAGCTGTACTAAGTCCGAAAGGAGATTTATCTTTCCAAACAAAACTGAAAGACTTTATGTGGAAAACATTATTTGAAGATACGAATGGTCCTCTCATTAATAAGGAGAATTTACTTGTTCCAAGCGAATACTTAACTTCTTATATGGCATCTGCGCATATAGGTGTCATCCAACAATGGTTAAATAATGGACAAAAAGAAACACCTGAGGAGATTGCTCGCTTTTTATCAACAATCGCAGTTCATGGACCTTTTTATGCGGCTGGCTTAAAGAAATAAGTCAGCTATATAATAAAAGAACATCCACTATAATAGCGGATGTTCTTTTATTTCATTACAACACTTCAATATACCCTTCTGTTCCATGTACCCGAATTCGTTGTCCGTCTTTTATTAATTTCGTAGCATTCTCTACTCCAACGACTGCTGGTAATCCATATTCACGTGCGATAACTGCTCCGTGCGTCATAAGTCCGCCAACTTCAGTGACTAACCCTTTTATAGACACAAACAATGGTGTCCAGCCAGGGTCAGTAAAAGCCGTAACTAATATATCTCCCTCTTCTAAATTCGCATCTTCCATGTTTAAAATAACGCGAGCTCTCCCCTCAACTACTCCAGACGAAACAGGCAGACCTGCAATGGCGTCAGCTGGGAGGTTTTCTCGTTTATATTTACCTGTAATGATTTCTCCATCAGACGTCATTATACGAGGAGGCGTTAGTTTTTCGTATAATTTATAATCATTTTTTTGTTTATGAATAAGCTCATAATTTAGTTTATTCGTGCGAATAACTTCGTGAAACTCTTCAAAAGTTAGATAGTATATATCATCAACTTCATGAATGACACCGCTCTGCACAAGTTGCTCAGCTTCTTTCAGTAACGCTTGCTTATATATGAAATAACGATTAATCATACCGTATTTTGGATATTCACGATAGCCGATAAAATTACGGATATTACGAATCATTCGCTTCGTTTCTTCTACTTTTTGTTTTCCACCCGATAAGTGCTGTAATCGATCTACTAACTCTTCTTCTTTTTTCAAAGCTTCTTGCAGTCCTTCTTCAAATTTCCGCTTACTCGCACCATATTCAAAATCTCTTATATTATTTAAAATCATCGGGATAATTGTAGTTGGCTTTTCACTCCAGCGCGTTTTCGTAATATCTATTTCGCCACTACATCTCATTCCGTATTTATTTAGAAAAGCATCGATTGCCTCTCGAGCTTTTTCCCCGCCTTTAAACTGAACTAATTCATCTAAAAAGCTTTCATTTTCTACATGTTGTAAATACGCAATAACTTCTTCGTACGGCCGAATCACATCAGCGACATCCATTAATGCTAAACCCAT
Organism: Bacillus sp. 007/AIA-02/001; assembly: GCF_004634455.1. NCBI lineage: Bacteria > Bacillati > Bacillota > Bacilli > Caryophanales > Bacillaceae > Bacillus > Bacillus sp. 007/AIA-02/001. Next base: position 136,869 of record NZ_SEIY01000008.1, on the reverse strand, counting down.
TTCAGATGTAATATTATTTTGTACGGATTGAGAAAGCGTGTCTGCTGCATTTTTTTCACCTAACCATTGCTCCATCTTTTCATTTATCCATGTTGAAGCATTCATACCAGCCATAATGACAGCGATACTTTGCGGGTTAAACAATACTTTCTTTAATTGCTGAATATCTTCCAAAATAAAATCAAGTACGTCCACTCCTGATTTCAGTTGCATATTTTGTTTTAACTCTTCAAGTGATGCTTCACTATTCTTTATTAATTCCGTAACGATTGCTGGATCATTTTCGATTTCTGGTTGCGTGCTTGCAGGTGGCACACCTTTACCAACACTCTTTTCTTTTTCATCATCCGGTAACAATGTAATAAAATTATCTCGCTCGACTACAGTCGTTAATGCATCTCTTATGAGCGGATCTGATTTTCCTAACGTATTTATTAGGTAATCTCTGCTAGCAGGTGATGCTAATCTTTGTGTAGCATCCACAAACAGCCTTCCGCCCGCTTTACGCATTGGGGCACTTGTCGTTAACAGGAAAAAAGATAAACCTAATGGTTTCATCGCATCGGTCATCATTTGTTGGTGACCAACTGATATATACACGTGATTTTCCCCATCATTTACTTCTGGAATTGGATATAAAGTCGTAATCGGTCTGCTTTGGACTATATAAATTGTATCATCAACTAAGCACCATTCAATATCTTGCGGACAACCAAAATAAGCTTCGATTTGTCTTCCGATGCGTGCTAGTTGTAAAATCTGTTGTTCAGTAAGTGTTTGAACTTTTTGCTTATTAGGAGCAATTTTCTTTCTCTCTGTTCCGCCTTCTTTTCGTCCATAGATGGCTAATTTTTTCGTTGCGATGACCTTTTCGACGATTTCATCTTCTTTTACCTTATAATTATCGGCAGAAACCAATCCAGATACTAGCGCCTCGCCAAGTCCAAAGCTGGCATCGATTGACAACACCTTCCTATTCGAAGTAATCGGATCCGCAGTAAATAAAATCCCTGAAGCCTCAGGGAAAACCATTTTTTGAATGACAACACATATAGAAACTTGATTATGTTCAAAACCATTTTGCATGCGGTACGTAACTGCTCGCTCTGTAAATAAAGACGCCCAGCACTTTCTTACATGCTGTAAAATCGCTTCTTCTCCGATAATATTTAAATACGTATCTTGTTGACCTGCAAATGAAGCATACGGTAAATCTTCAGCCGTAGCACTAGAGCGCACGGCATACGCATGTTCATTTCCAAAACGTGAGAGATAATGAGTTACCGCTTCCACTACATCAGAAGGGATTTCTACTGCCATAATAACTTCTCTAATCTTCTTACTTATTTCACCAATTTGAGCTCGCTCTTCCATTTTCAACTTTGTTAGCTGCTGCAACAAAGTTTGAAGATCCTCATTTTGCTCGATAGCCTTTTCATATCCTACCGTTGTAACACAAAATCCTTCGGGTACTTGTATACCTTGAACGCTTGATAACTCCCCTAAATTCAAACCTTTTCCACCAACGAGTGAAAGCTGCGTTTTTTCTATTTCTTGAAAATCGAGAACGAAAGAACTCATGTAACATCTCTCCTTACTATGCATGTGTTCTTGATTGTAGCAGGAGTAAATACGAAGAAACAGTCTATTTCGAACTTGATTTACATGATATAATTAAGTTAGGAAGAGATAACTATTTTTATTTCTCCCCCTCTAATCCACTTCAATTACATCTCCAAACTTAAACATTCTTTGATTATGAAAAGCATCCGTACAAGTAATCGTCTTATTTAATGGATTTATATTAGCTACTGTTATGTAATTTTTATATAGATAGCCATTCTCTAAAATTTTTATAGTGTAATCCACTTTCAATAAAAGTCAAAAAATATGTTCGTCAATTAAATCTTCACAAATATTTAATGCTTATAAATTAATATTCATCTCATATATAAGTTCTAAGAAATTTAGATAAAAAAGACATTATTTTTGATGATCTAAACTAATTGAAACTTTAATTAAATTATATATCTATAACAACATAGAGCAATGTCATAACGAATTGAAACCGAAAGTTTCTTAAAGTAGAAAATTCGGCTTCTTTTATATCGAAATTTGCTTAGCGTATATTTTCGTTAAAATGCGGGTAGTACCCCATCGCTATTGAGCTAAGCTCATACACCATCAATTATAGTAGAGGCTACGTGTAAAGAATTTAAAGACCCCTCAGGGATTAATGAATTCCTGAGGGGTTGCCTACGTGATATAACATATTTACAATTATGTTACGTTTAAAATACGTATCTTTTTCATTTACCTTATAACCACCCTATTTAAGTTTATAAGAACTATGCTTTTGAGATAAAAGTCATTACTTGTTTTATAAACTCATAACCAAAATAACCACTAAATCCGAATAGGACTATTGCGGCAAATATAGATACTCTTTTAATAAAGGTTGGATTTAGAAAACGTCTAGTAAAATGAACAAAGCTTAATAAGATCATATCATGCATAAAGATACCTAATAAAATACCTACAGCTATTAATATAAATGTAGATGTACTTGCATTACCTAATGAAGAAACGAGAACCGGGCCAAAGACCCCTATCCAAAATACAATATTAGCCGGTGATATAGCAATCATAAAACCAGATAAATAAGCTGATAATAAAGATTTATTAGGATCTTCTCCATCTATGTTAACTTCCGACTTTGCTTCTTTAATGCTTTCTATTCCAATAAACATTAAAAATATAAAACCTAGGAGCCACATAACTGTTTCTACCCATGGATTGGTTAATACACTAGAGAACCCTAGATAAATCAGGACTATTAAAGATAAATCTACAGTCATTCCTCCTATACCTACAAACCAACCATGTACGAAACCATTTCTCATTCCTTGTTTAGTCATTTGGACTGTCATAGCACCTGCGGGTATTGCTAAAGATAAACCTAACAAAATATATGTGAAAAGTGTTATAATCATAAAAATTCTCCTATTATAAGTATTGTAATAATCAAACCCTTTTTCTTTTTCCTCGGGTTCAGCAAATAGAACTAGAGCACGGCGACTTTTCACATTACTTCTAGCAAGCATCAAAAACTCATAAGAAGATAAATGCCTAAAATCCCATAAGATCCTTTACATGTTCAGCATTCTTTTTAGATGTTAATTTTTCAAGTAATAAAAACGCAACATCAAAAGCTGTGCCTGGATTTGATGATGTAATAATATTTCCATCTTGTACTATTAAATCATTTTGTACGATTGCACCGAAATTCTTTAACTGCTCTTTTCGTTTACTCGTTGGATGACTGTATGTGGTAGCTTTTTTACCTACAAGAATTCCACTTTTTCCAAGCGTTAATGATGCAACACAAATACTGGCAATAGGCTTCTGCTTGGCATAAAAATGTTGAATAACATGTAAGAATTCTCTACTGTATGCATCCCGATAAAAACCAGCCTCTTCAAATCCTCCTGGAATAGCTAGTGCATCAAATTCATCTAATTGAATATCATCAACCGTTTTTTCCGGTATGACAGTAAAATTCCAAGTACAAGTTAATTTATTCCGAAGACCAACTGTTACGACCTCGGTTGATCCATCTCCCTCCCATTTATTCCAGCCTAGTACATCTGTAAATACACTAGCTTCTACTGCTTCAAACCCGTCAGCTAATAATAATAAAATCTTTTTCATATCGTAAACCGCCTCCTTCTACCCTTATTTTATAGAAGTATAGAAGGCTGATAAATAAGTTCAATAAGGATATTTGATTGTTTTTCTTTATTTTATAAAGAATTTAGGTTATTCTATTTTATAAAAAAAGGTTGGATAATTTATGGATCAAATTGATAAAAAAATCGTGGGACTATTACAGTCAAATGCAAAAATTTCAATGAAGGATTTAGCGGAAGCGGTTCACTTATCTTCCCCGTCAGTAACTGAGCGAGTACGAAAGTTAGAGGAACAACAAATTATTGAAGGTTACCATGCACATGTTTCTCTAAAAAAAATAAATCGTCCAATTTCTGCACTTATACTGTTTAAATCAACAAATTGTAAATCATTATCTAACTTTTGCTACAATCATCCAGATGTACTTGAGTGTTACAGAGTAGCAGGAGAAATTAGCTATATTGTCAAAATAGCAACACATTCTGTAGAAAGTTTAGAACAATTTATTGATGATTCAATGCAATATGGTACGCCATCAACGAATATTGTGTTATCTTCTTATGAAAAAAAGATAATTACTCCTTTTATTAGTGAAGAATAAAAATACTGGCATAATCAATTAACTATTGCTTATGCAGAAGGATAATTTTTGTATGTTATATTAAAAAATAAAGACGTTATATTTTTTTAAAAGGAGTGTAATTACAATGGATTTTTCTAATAAATCAGTGATCATAACAGGGGCTGGAAATGGAATCGGGAGAGGAATTGCTTTACATTATGCAGAAAAAGGGGCCAATGTTATTTTAGCAGATATAGACGAAAAAGCAGGTGCAAAAACAGTTACTAAGATGAAAGAACAGGGTAAAGAAGCACTTTTCATACAAACAGATGTAAGGCTGGAAACAGATATTATTCGATTAATGGAAGTAGCTAATCAAACATACGGTCAGATAGATATTTTAATTAATAATGCAGGAAAAGAGTTATTCAAGTCTCCTTACGATATTTCGCTAGAAGAATGGGACGATGTAATAAGCACAAACCTAAGAAGCGTTTTCTTGGGTTCACGTGAAGCAGCAAAGTATATGCGTCATAACAAAGAAGGTGGATCTATCGTGAATATTGCCTCTACAAGGGCGATTATGTCTGAGCCAAATTCAGAATCTTATGCTGCCACAAAAGGTGGGATCGTTGCTATTACACATGCGCTCGCAGCCTCATTTAGCGAAGATAGGATTACCGTGAATGCTATTTCCCCAGGTTGGATTGAAACAGGAGATTATTCAAAATTAAGTAAAATTGATCATGAACAGCACCTATCAAAGCGTGTAGGAACACCAGATGATATTGCACGAGCCTGTCTGTATTTAACAGCCAACGAAAATGATTTTGTTACAGGTATAAACCTTGTCGTAGACGGTGGAATGACGAGGAAAATGATGTATGAGGAATAGGCGGTAAGAGGGATTTTTCAAGGTCTGTTAATAGACCTTGAAAAATCCCTACGGACCTTCCTATACAGCTGGCTCGAAAAAATAAGTCTGCTGCATAGAAAAGCATAATTTAATCAATCTCAATTACATCACAAAACTTAAATATCCTTTGATTATGAAAAGCATCGGTACAAGTAATCGCCTCATTTAATGGATTTCTATTAGCTACTGTTCTGTATTCTTTATAAACCTACATTAAAATATTCAGATGAACCTTTTATTAACTCATAACCCCTCCTCAAAAAATAGTAAAAACTACACTTGTGAAATCAATATTTTCTGTTTGCACTTTATATAAATCGATATGTCTCCACCTTAATTTTTGTTTTTTGTAATCCCCACTAATTCTTTTCTCAAATCCCCCAAAATGGATTTGAGAAATTAGGGAACTATAATGTCGTATTAAAACATATTAAGGGGGACAAAAGGTGAACAAGGAAATGAATTATGGAAGTGATTACAAGTTTATTCCAGCAACTTCAATTGAAAGTGGTCATGGCCTCGAAGTATTACCTGATTTATTTTGTTACACGATTCAAATCGTCAATATATGCTTTGTTGGAAATCCTAAGACCAATGATTTTGTTTTAGTTGATGCTGGAATGCCTAAATGTGCAAATGAAATTATCTCTGTTACTGAGGAGCGATTTGGTACAAATAGCCGTCCAAAAGCAATTATTTTAACTCATGGGCATTTTGATCATGTTGGAGGAATAATTGAACTCATTAAATATTGGGATGTTCCAGTCTATGCCCATCAAATGGAGATACCGTTTTTGACTGGACAACAAAGCTATCCAGAACCAGACCCTACAGTTGAAGGTGGTATGGTAGCGAAAATGTCTCCCCTGTTCCCTAATGAACCGATTGATTTAGGAAATAGCGTAAAAGCACTACCTACCGATGGAACTGTTCCCCATATGCCAGAGTTTAGATGGATTCATACATCAGGGCATACTCCTGGGCATATTTCATTATTCAGAGAGAAAGACCGAACTTTAATTGCTGGGGACGCTTTTGTTACAGTGAAACAGGAGTATCTGTATAAAGTAATAACTCAAGAACAGGAAATAAGCGGACCCCCTCGTTATTTAACAACAGACTGGAAAGCAGCTAAAGAATCAGTCATTAAATTAGAAGAATTAAAGCCTCTAGTCGCTATTACTGGACATGGGATACCAATGTCAGGTGAATTGCTATCAACAAGCCTCAAAACACTCGTTCAAGAATTTGATAAAATTGCTGTACCTGATTACGGAAAATATATAAATAAAAAGATGCATTAAATGCGGAAATATTTTGTTTATTTTTATATTAATGAATCAAAACACCAACAAATATTAAGTTTAATATGAAAAAACACTGTACTTAGGCAACATCTCTATTATAAGAATGGAACTACCCTTTATGAATAAAGCTCAATATTCCGCAAATACTATCCATAGTATAAGCCTGCTTCTTACCCAGGTTGTACTTCTTACCATTAAGGGGTGATTAAAACGGTTACGCTATATAAAAGCATAATCCGTTTTTAATGAAATATTGTATTCCATATACGTTTAAACAATGGAGGAAAATGATGAAACATATTGTTGCCTTATTAATTAAATACACAGCGATAACTGCAGTATTGCTAATCATGCTCAGTATCTTTCAAGGCATTTCAATTCCTAGAGTATTACTAATTTCTCTTTTTCTTACGGGAGCTGCCTATTTAATCGGAGACCTCTTCATTTTACCTAAATACGGAAATATGATTGCTACAATGGCAGATTTCGGCTTAAGCTTTTTCGGAACTTGGTTACTAACATCCTTGTTTACTAATTTAGATGCTACTCGTAACATTGGACTTTCTTCATTTATAGCCGCTTTAATTATTGGTGGAACAGAAGTTTTCTTCCATATTTATATGAAGAGGCTAGTGCTACGTAACGACGATGAATTAAAAAATCGCAATCATATTCATCATGATAAATATGCTATGGAAATATCAGATGAATATATAGATTCTTCCACAATAAATAAATCCAAGCTTGAGGATACATCTAAAAAATAAAAAAGTGGCCAATGCCACTTTTTTATTTTTGTTTATTAAGCTTGATCAGAATTTCTTACATGTAACGGAGGTGGAACTACCCACCCTTTTTTCTTACTTAAACGTAGCAGAGTTACACCGGCCTGCGCTTTTTTCATATGAAATTGGCCAAATAGCATCCCTACATCTTCTCGAAGACATTTTCCCATCACTTGACTACATGTCACAAGTCCAGCTGCTAATCCTGCAGAAACAGCAGCAGCAATTTCAACATCATTAATACGTGCTCCCGGAGGAATGTCTTCGATAGATGCAACTGGTCGTTCTGGAGGAGCAGGCGGTAAAGCGACCCCATTAATCTTTAAAAGAGCTTTTAATTCTTCTATTTCCGAATTCATATCATTTTCAATTAAGCCTTCTAAAAACTTCTTCAAGTCTTCATCACCTGTATGATTCATAAATACTTGATGGCTTGCAATCGCACCCTGTGCAGCAAGAAGATAGCTCCAAATGTCAAATACTTCACCGTAATGTAACGGTTCATTTTGAGGATTTCCACTTAATATACCCATTTTTAAATTCCTACCTTTCGAAAATATCATACTAAATATTGATTTCAATATTGAAATCAAATTTTTAAGTATGCTTTTTCCTGCAAAAGATTTTCTACTATGCATGGAAAACACCTTTCCAACACCGCGTGTTTATTGTTTAGGAAAGTAGTTTACAAATTAAATACTCAAAGATTATGAAAGAAGATTATCAATAATCTTTGAGTGAGTATCTGTTTAATATAAGTTTTTTTATTTTTATGAATACACAAAAGAAATTGATTTACATATTTGCTATATTTTAAGCCAATTTACTTAGCGGTTAGCTCTACCACCAAGTTGTTGTTCTGCCATTGCTACTAAACGTTTTGTAATTTCGCCACCAACAGATCCGTTTGCACGAGCTGTTGTATCTGCACCAAGTTGTACACCAAACTCTTGTGCAATTTCATATTTCATTTGATCAAGAGCTTGTTCAGCACCTCGAACTAACAATTCATTACGACTTCCACTATTATTGTTTGCCATCTTATTTCACCTCCGATGTTTTTAATATGCTACAAATTATGAAATAATAATTATCCTTTTTATGGAAATTAGATTATGAATAAAAATTGATTTTTTTCTTAAAGTAGGGCAAAACATATAAGAAAGAATAACTGATATAACATACTTTCATAACAACACTATGTATACTTCCTAATTCCCTTCAGTAAATAAAAGAAAGATTTCTATTTCACCAAGAGATTAAATAAAATTATGTTTTGAGACATAATCCAAAAGGAGATATGAGATGAAAGCTGTAACCTATCAAGGACCAAATCAAGTACAAGTTAAACAAGTTGATGATGCAAAGTTAGAGAAAAAAGATGATATTATTGTAAGAATTACTTCAACCGCTATTTGCGGTTCTGATTTACATTTATATCAAGGTAACATGCCCTTACCTCAAGGATACATTATCGGCCATGAACCAATGGGAATCGTTGAAGAAGTCGGGCCAGATGTCACTAAAGTGAAAAAAGGCGATCGTGTTGTCATCCCCTTCAACGTTTCTTGTGGACATTGTTTCTATTGCCAACATGAAATGGAAAGTCAATGTGATAACTCAAATCCTCATTACGATTCTGGTGGATACTTTGGTTATACGGAGAAATTTGGTAATCATCCAGGCGGACAAGCAGAATATTTAAAAGTTCCATTTGGCAATTTTACTCCATTTGTTATACCGGAATCATGCGAGCTTGAAGATGAATCCCTACTATTTTTATCAGATGTTTTACCTACAGCCTATTGGAGTGTAATAAACGCAGGCGTTAAGCCAGGTGATACTGTTATCGTCCTTGGTTGTGGACCTGTTGGATTAATGACACAAAAATTTGCTTGGATGCAAGGTGCTAAACGTGTAATTGCAGTGGATTACTTAGATTATCGGATGAATTATGCAAAAAAGATTAACAATGTTGAGGTATTTGAGTTTACAAAATTCCCCGATATGGGAGAACATTTAAAGGAAATTACACATGGTGGTGCCGATGTAGTTATTGATTGTGTGGGGATGGATGGAAAAAAATCGCCACTAGAATTTCTGGAACAAAAATTGAAATTACAAGGCGGAACTCTCGGCCCTATTCAAATAGCTACGAAAGCCGTAAGAAAATATGGAACGGTTCAAATGACTGGCGTTTATGGTGGCAATTATAATGCATTTCCACTCGGAGCATTTTGGGTTAGAAATATTAATCTTAAAATGGGACAAGCACCTGTCATTCATTTTATGCCAGAACTATTTAAAAAAATAACAAATAAAGAATTTGATCCAAAAGAGATTATTACACACAAAATCCCCCTTGAAGAAGCGAGCTACGGTTATCAAATTTTTAATAATCGTGAAGATGATTGTATAAAAGTCATTCTGAAGCCTTGAAGCTACAATTCATTATTCTTAATGAAAAGATAAGATTACATTTCGTAATCTTATCTTTTTTTATTAAATGCTAAGTATCTATCCCCTATTTTCATCTCACATCTAAAATAGTTATTTTCAAAAATTTTGCATTTTGAGATAATAATTAATTGGTAAAAACATGAATTAAAGTATTAAGTAACCAAACAGCGGACACGATAACAATGTTAACTAACTTAAAAGAGGTGTACTTTAAAAAACTAGAATTTATGAAATGAGTTCCAATCAAACTTTTAGAGAAACACTTGCATTTTTAATTGTACGTGATAATGCACATCAAAATGCTTTCGCAAAAGCTTTAGAGACATTGGGTGTTGAATGGGGGAAACTCTTCCCTGTGCCCAACTATGATATTAATAAATACCCAGAGTGCAGAAAGTATGTAGACATGGGATTCCATAACGCACAATTTAATTTTAGTTTAGATCCAACAAGAATGGGAGAAATATTCCAAGGTGAATCACCAAGTAGAAACAAAGGAACATTAGCAGTAACTGACCCGCCAAAAGGTTTTCCTGTACCAGAACTTCCTGAGATACCAAATGAGCATAGTCCTGGATTAAAAGATATGGGTCTTTAAGATCATTATGGCCAACTATTGATTCATGGTTGGTCATAGTTATTTATAAAGATTCATGTAAACTTGTTGTTAACATGATAGGATATTTTAATAAATCCTCTTTATTTAAAAGTGGTGTTGATCATATTTCTGCTCCTCTTAATGTTGTTTCTATGAACCATTAAACGCCACTGTATACTTACTTATAATCTCCCTACCTCTATTCACGTATAACATCCCTATATTGTAAACAAAGAGGAGGGACTTGTCCCCCCTCTTCTTTTAATTTTTCTTTAAAAGAATTGCTCCTGCAATCCCTGGGTGTGTCATTTCGAATGGATCTAGAATTAATTCTAAGTCCTCTTGTGACAATACACCATTTTTCACACAAAGTTCTCGAACGGATTGCCCTGTCGCGATTGCTTCTTTCGCAACGCGAGCTGCTGCTTCATAACCAATATGAGGGTTCACAGCTGTAATAATTCCTACACTTTTCTCAACATACTCTTTTAAGCGCTCTTCATTCGCTTCAATTCCTTTTAAGCAATTATCTGTAAAGGCACGGAAACCGTTATTCATAATGCTAATCGATTGCAGTAAGTTGAAAACAAGTACTGGTTCCATCACGTTTAATTCTAATTGTCCTGCTTCTGAAGCAAGGCAAATTGTATGATCATTACCTATTACTTGGAACGCAATTTGATTAATAACTTCTGGCATAACAGGGTTTACTTTCCCTGGCATAATAGATGAACCTGGTTGACGAGCTGGTAACATAATTTCCGCTAAGCCAACACGTGGACCTGATGCCATTAAGCGAAGGTCATTCGCGATTTTAGACATATTCATCATACATACTTTAAGTGCTGCAGATACTTCAGTATAAGCATCCGTATTTTGCGTCGCATCTACTAAATCTTCTGCACCAACAAGCGGTAGTTCACTAATTGCAGCTAAATGTTTTACAACTGCTTCAATATATTCTGGATTTGCATTTAAGCCTGTACCAACTGCAGTTGCCCCCATATTTACTTCATATAAATGTTGACGCGATTGTTGAATTCGTTTCATATCACGTTCAAGTACACGAGAGTACGCTTTAAACTCTTGTCCAAGGCGAATTGGCACCGCATCTTGTAAATGTGTACGACCCATTTTAATAACATGGTCAAACTGTTCGGCTTTTAATTCAAATACATCATGCATATAACCCATCGTTTGTAATAAGCCTTCTAATGCATTTAACGTCGCGATATGAATCGCCGTTGGGAATGCATCATTTGTTGATTGGGCCATATTTACATGGCTATTTGGACTAATATAATGATAGTCTCCCTTTTCCATTCCTAATAATTCAAGAGCACGATTGGCAATGACTTCATTTGCATTCATGTTCATTGAAGTACCTGCTCCGCCTTGGATTGGATCGACGATGAAATGATCGTGCCATTTTCCATCAAAAATTTCTTGAGCAGCTTCTGCGATCGCGCCACCCTTGTTCAATTCCAATCTTCCTACATCTGTATTCGCAAGCGCTGCTGCTTTTTTTACAATTGCGAACGCTCTAATTAAACTTTCATGAATTTTATACCCTGTAATCGGGAAATTTTCAACAGCGCGTAAAGTCTGAATTCCGTAATATGCCTCAATAGGTAATTCCTTTCCTCCCAAAAAATCATTCTCTACTCGCATATTCTTGTTTGTCATTGCCATTTTAATTTCTCCCCCATATTAAATGTAAAACCTAAATAAATCATATGAAGTCATTACCAATCCTTATCAGATTTTATTGTTAAATCGTAGACTAAAGGCTCTTCAATAATTTTTTTAATCTCTTCTAATTTATTAGTTTTCCCAAGCGCCCACATCAATTTTGCTATGATGGCTTCCGTATTCATATCTCCAGACAATATTACTTGATGTTGTGCCACTTTCCGTCCTACTTCATAGAGAAGTATGTCTTCTCCTTCTTCCAGGCATTGAGTAGTAATCACTACAGCAATCCCCATTTCAGTCAACTCTTGAATTTTCGAAAGCAAGTTCCTTCCTTCAAAAGGTAATCCACCGTTTCCAAAACTTTCAATAATAATTCCTTTATACAAATCTTTTAAACAATCAAATATCTCTGGTTTTGTACCTGGATACAATTTCATAAGAAAAACATCCGTACATAAATTAGTATTTATTGAAAGTTCATTATGGGGGGACGTTGGCTTCCAATGATATTTCACTTCATCTTCATTTACCTCAGCAACATATGGATAATTCACACTTTCAAATGCATCATAACTTTTTGTTCGCATTTTAACTGCTCTCGTCCCAATAATCACCCTACTATCAAAAACAATAAACACACCGCCAACATCCTCACAGGCAAATCTAAGAGCATCAGCTACATTTTTCTTTGCATCTGTCTTTTTAAAACTAATAGGTACTTGTGAGCCTGTTAAAACAACTGGTTTTCTTAAACCTTGCAGCATATAAGATAACGCGGAAGATGTATAAGCTAACGTATCCGTTCCATGTGTAATCACAAACCCGTCATAGTCATCATAGTGATTAAAAACAGCATTAGCTATTTCTTTCCAGTGCTCAGGTTGCATATTGGTACTATCAATATTCATTAAGATTTTGCAATCTATTTCTAAGTTTCGAGAAGACTTCGAAAAATAATTCAATAATTCCTCAGCAGACAATCCTGGAACAAGCCCCTCATTCCCCTCCACAGATGCAATTGTCCCACCAGTTGCAAGTAATAAAATTTTCTTCATACACAACCCCTCCATAAAATAAACAACGATATATCGTTCGCGTAATGCGTATTTATATTTATCATTATAGAACTTAATTTGAATTAATCAAGATTTTGTATTCAATACGCGTACTTTTTTCTATTCTTGATTCTTTTTCTATGCTATAATTAATTTAATAAAATTAGATGGGGTATGAGACGAATGCTGGAACGTTTATCTAAATTAAGAAAAAATCAAAAATGGTCCTTACAAGAGACAGCAGATCGACTTGGGATTGCGAAAAGCACCTATGCTGGTTATGAAAATGGTTATAGATTACCTTCATTACAATCTTTATCTAAAATAGCCGATTTATTTGATACATCTGTAGATTATATATTAGGTCGAATTGAACATTCACATCAAAACAAAGATGTAATTGATATTACAAGACTCCTAAACGATCCAGATGCAACACTTTTAGTAGATGGAGAAGCACTGTCAACAGAAGAGATAATAGATTTTATTGCTTTTGTGAGAAGTAAACGAGAACTAAGTTCCAAGAGAATAGAAAATATTGAACCAACATGTAAAAGTTAATTCAATAAAAAACGAAGACACTGCACTCTTTAAACTTAGAAATACTTAGACAATTAATTTGTAAACGGTTTATATAATAGATTCTTAGCAGCTGGCCTCATTTGGGGACTTATACTTGGAAACAATCCCATTGGTTATATGATTCAATTATTTTTCATCATTTGTGTGGGGTAGCAGCTATTTTCGGAGGTCTCACATCCAATAAATCAATTATCATGAAACAAGGACTTCTCGCTATTTTAGCGTTGCTTGCCCTTTTATCTGTCATATAGAACTAAAGCTTTTCAATAAAGGAACTCACTTTTGAAGAATACGCCATTCTTTCTGTAGATTTATAAGAAAGAATGGCGTTTTTGTATGTCTATTTCTGTATCGAGAGAATTTGAAAGTATAACAGAATTCAAACAAGAATTAGCAAAGTATATAAAGTACTATAATCATGAAAGAATCAAGGAAAAATAAAAGGGAATGAATCCGGTATTGTACTAGGCTCATTCCCTAGAGGCTACTTAACAAACCGACCTTTCTAACTTTCGGGGACACAGTCTAGTTGAAGTGCTACAAGCAACGAATTTACTATTTTAAAGTTAAGTGTTTAACCTTGAAGTATTTAATTCTTTTTTCCAGACAAAGCATACATTATATCTTGATACTTTATTGTCCTCTTATAATTATGTGGTATCGGGAATTTGTTTCGTTGTTCTTTTATTATAATTATGATTACTATAAGTGATAAAGTTACAGGTATAAAAACGATTAACAAAGCATCTTAATGTTTATGAAATTCTTTGTTAATCGTTTCTCTTCTCCCTAATCTCCTGCGAGACTATATTTTTTATTAAAATTTCCCATATCTTATTTGATTTATTCTGTGACACCAGATTGGGTTACTTTTACATCAGCTGTTACACGAAAACGTAAATCTTTATAGGATTCTTCCCATTCTTGACTGTTCCATTTTCTTACGTGAGTTCTACCAAGCTTTCTAAGTCCTATAGGATCTGTGTCTTTTTTAATAAATCTCTTTATCAATGTAGTTGCTTTTTTTTCTATTTCTTTTTCCATAATTTTTTCTAATTTTTTTATTTCTTTAGGATTATCTAGATTTTTTGTTTTTGTAAATTCTTGAATTTCAGCTTTAACTTGAATATGAGCATTTACGAATGGATGCTTACTATTCCCCTCCATCTTATATTTTGTTCTAGCTTTTATATTCTCTATCGTAGCGTAAGTATTTGAAGAACCAGGTAGTTTGAATTGGTATGTACCTTGTTTAAAATTATCTGTCAACAATTTAAATACAAATAAATCTTTAGGGTTCACTTTATCAACCATTTTACATCTTTTAAAAAGTGCTATTCCATCTAACTCCAGCACGTTACCTTTTTTAGATATTATCGGTAAATAGGAATCTCTCGCATCATCATTAAGTTGGTTTAAAAACATAAAAAAATTTGTTTTGGGCTGCGTTCCATTGTCCATATTTTGCTCCAGTAAAGAGGATAGATAGGAAGCAATTTCTTTTTCTTTAGAATAGTTCCCCTTTAATAGTGATTCCCCTTTTACATTTGTAATTGCTAAATAAATTGCATTTCCTACACTAGGATTTCGGTTCAAAGTCTCTAAAATTTCCTGCATTCCCTTTTCAATTATTTTTTCATTAAATATAATAACACGCAATTGCCCCAACTCTAGAGGTCCAGAAGATTTTTCGGATGCTCTTGCAAGAACTTCTCTACCAGTCTGGCCTGATGCTGAATAGATTTTTGTTTCACCTTCCCCGCCTCCTTTATAAGCTGAAATCGCAAAGGTTCCTTTTAGCTTACCTTCTGCTTCGGTATCATATGCCGCAACTTGAACTAAGTCAATGTCATCCACAATTTTCGTTTTAGCACAACCTATTAAGAAGACACTTAATATAAGGAAAAGTATCCATCGCTTCATGTTTATCTCCTTAACTTTATTTTGGCCGTTTGAATTAGCCATAGTACAGGTAGGTATACATATATATATACAAAGCCCATTTGACCTGTCCAAGTATTTAATAAGTTAATTTTATTACGATTATTCAAGAAAAATGATAAAACAAAGATGAATAGGATGATAACTGGCAAAACATATTTTTGCTTTATTCCCAGTGCCTCTTTTATACCACGACTTACTCCCCATAATGTAAAGGAAACATTGGGTAATATAAAAAAAGCCCAAACAGAAACAATAATGTATTCAAACCGCTCTATAAAGGGAAATTGTATAATTTTAATCATGCTTAAATATGCCCATATCGCACTCGCTAGTTGTTTTTCACTAAAAAATGCAAGAGTTAAAATCATAAGGTATGTGTAGACAATAGTCGTTACTAAATTTGCATAGTGCGCATATTTTTGAGACGTTTTTGCCTTTTTAATAAATGGGTAGTACAGCAATAACATTTCAAATCCAAAAAAACTAAACATATTTCCTTTCATTCCTTTCATAATTTCTAGGAATGAATGCTGTGCAATTGGAAATAAATTCTGGAAATCTGCATACTGCAAAGGATAAAAAAATGTGAAGATTAGAATGCTTGGGATAACGATTCCAAAGAAGCCGATTCCGGCAACTACACGAAATCCTCCAGTAACAATGTAATAACATAGACCCAAAAAAGCCCCTGCTATAACCCAAGATGAAATTGAAGGAAACATCCAAACATGTACTACTTCGATATAAGTATGTAGTGTTGTTGCACCTAACAATACAATATAGGATAAAAAAATGAAGTTGAGCAATCCACCAATCCATTTTCCAAGTACGTTTTGATTGATTGCAATGATGTCTCCATTACCCTGATTTAAAATCTGATATATGATCCAAATCATAACATTAACAGATATTCCAAAAAGTAGCGTGCTAATCCACGCATCATTTCCAACTAATTTTGCACTAATCCTTTCAAAACCAAGCATACCAACTCCCAACTGTATAGTAATAATTAAAAAAAATACCATATATGGCGAGACTTGATACTCAATTGGGATCTGTTTCATAATGCTCCTCCCTGTTAAATTCAATCATCAAAATCATTTCGTGATATGATTTTATTTTTCTCTACCTCTTCTGGATTAAAGCGAAAACGCTGTTTAGACCTTGAAAAAATAGGACGTCGAAACATCGCTGAGATTGGCATACGTATAATGCTGTCTTTCCAATCTGTAGGACGTGTAGGATAAAAAGGGAACAAATAAGGACGTCTTAATGATTCTGTACGTAATAAGCGTACTAAAAGGAAAGAACTTGTTAAAACAATTCCTAATAAGCCCAATAGGTGTGCAGATATTATAAAAGGAAAACGAATTACTCGAATTGTATTACCAATTCGATATATTGGTGCTGTAAATGAACTAAGAGCTGAAAGTGCAACAATGATAATAAGTACGTTACTTGTAAGACTTGCTTCTACCGATGCTTGTCCAATTACAATACCACCTACGATACCGACAGTTAAACCCACTTTAGTTGGTAAACGTGCCCCTGCTTCTCTCAGTAATTCAATCGTTATTTCTAAAAAAAGTGCTTCAATTAATGGAGGAAAAGGTACTTTACTTCTCGATATGATTAACGTTTCAAGAAGTTCTTTTGGGATAAGCTCGTAATGATATGTTAAGATCGAGACATATAATGGCGTCGTTAAGACAGAAAATATAAAAGCAAAAAGCCTTAATAGACGAAAAAAAGAGGCTATAATCCAAGGCATGGTGTAATCTTCTGTCGTAGAAAAAAAATCAATTAATGTTGTTGGAAGAGTGATGGCATAAGGCGAGCCATCTACAAAAAGTGCAATTTTCCCTTCTGCTAATACAGCTGCCACACGGTCCGGACGTTCTGTATTCAAAAATTGAGGGAATATAGAATTTGGGTTGTCTGCAATTAACTGCATCAAATAAGTACTATCCAAAACATGGTCTGTTTTTATTTGACTTACCCTTTTTATAATTTCTTGTAGATTTTGATCATTTACAATTCCCTCTATAAATACAATCGCAACAGTTGTGTTAGAGAGAGAGCCTACTTTCAATTCCTTCATTTGTAAATAAGGTGTTGGGAGCTTTCTACGTACTAAATTTAAATTTACATCTAAATCTTCGACAAATGCGATTTGCGGACCCACAATATTGTATTCAATTTCAGCTTTTGTAATATCCCTTTTTTCTTTCTTTGACACATTTACTAACAAACAATTTAGTTTATCTGTATCGAACTGAATAAGTATATAGCCATTTAAAATACTATCCTGAATATCTTCAATTTGATTTGTTATTTTTGAATTTTCAAAGGGTAAGACAGACCGAATATCTTGTAATGAATCGTAGCTCTTCTCTTTTATATAAGTTAAAACCTCTTCATGAAATATATTTACATCGATTAAGGTTCTAAAATATGAAATGACTATAGAGGATTTGTTTGAAGCGATCTCCAACGTTATAAAATCTTTAGATTTTTTTAGTAATTGCATTAATTCCTGCAAAGATTTTATAGCGTGAACAGGTACTTTTTCATGTGGTTTCAATTGATAATACCCTTCCTTTCAAAAAGAACCTATATATAGTTTTTAGAAATTTCTATTTTAAAAATGAGGGATATTTATATGTCAATATGCTCATTAAAAATAATGCCTTTTAACTAACTTAACCAAAATTAGTTAAAAAATGTATTACAAGTAAAAATTTGAAATATTCCCAAGAAAAATTACAATATTAAAAACATCCTTTCTTTTGGTTCTAAAGAAAGGATGTTTTTATAACAGGCTTTTTCAAGTGTCTATTCTATAGGGTACATTTACCAGTGTTCTTCTCTTTATTATTTCATTAAGTAACATTAGCATTACATTTTGTATGGTTTCTTAAAAAATTTCAGTAAAAGAACATATTAATTTTGAAGTGTACAAATAGGGAGAGTGACTTCAACTGTAGTTCCCTTATTCACTTCACTCTCAATAAATACATTTCCCTGATGTGTTTCAATGATTTTATAACAGATCATTAACCCTAAGCCAATCCCCTCTTCTTTAATACTATAAAAAGGTTCTCCGAGGTATGGTATACGTTCTTTTGGAATGCCACACCCTTGATCGATAAAACGAATACTTAATTGATTATTATCAAGTATATTTAATTGAATGAGAATTTCTCCTCCCATCGGCATAGATTCAATTGCATTTTTTAATATATTAACAAATACTTGCTTTAATTGATTTCCTTCACATGAAATCAATGGAATACCAGGGTTAAGATCGATTCTAATTTTTATATTATTCATCATTGCTTGAGGTTGTAGTAGCATTAAAACTTGATCCATTAGCACACTAATATCATTAGGTTTTATTTTTACCACCTGTGGTTTGGCTACCGCCATAAATTCAGTTGTAATACTCTCTATACGCTCAATCTCTGATGATACTATATTTATATAACCTTGATTATTTTCATTTTCCGTTGATTTTAGTAATTGCATGAACCCTTTCATTGCAGTTAATGGATTATTAATCTCATGAGCCATTACAGTCGCTAATTGTCCTACAACAGCAAGTTTTTCAGATTTTCGTAATAATTCTTCTGTTTTTAGCCGTTCAGTGATATCACGAGAAATACTTAGGAAAACTTTTTTACCATTTAAGTTAAAAACACGAACACTAAACTCAGTTGTTATTACTTTTCCTGTTGGAAAAACATATTCATCTTGCAAAGTGAAGGAAGTTTGTCCCTTTTTAATTTTTTCTAATAACCTTACGATTATTTGAGAATCTTGTGGTACTATATTTGAAAATGATAATGAGAGCAACTCTTCTCTACTATATCCAAATCTTCTACACCCAACAGGGTTTACCTCAATAAATCGACTTGGAGCATTATCTTCATTCAGCTCTACTACATATACCGCATCAGTTGCTTGTTCAATTAGTGCACGGTACTTCATTTCACTATCTCTTAATTGCTGGTGTAATCGATGTCGTTCTCTTTCTGCTTGTTTTCTTTCAGAGATGTCTCTACATATTGCTGATAAAGCTATCACATTTCCTCTTACATCTAGTATAGGAGAAACTGTCAGACTGACATCAAGAAGACTCCCATCGCTCCTTTGTCTAACAGTTTCTAATCTAGTAACCACAGATTCACCTGTTAGAATTTTCTGAATATTTTTAAGCGATTCTTCCATTAAAAAATCTGGTACACAAGGTAATCTCTTACCTATGATTTCTTGTGATGACCACCCAAATATCTTTTCATAAGCTTTATTCGCTTGTAAAATATGCCCTTCTCGATCAGAAATGGTAATAGCATCTAGATTGTGCTTTATAAATGATTCCAATAATTCTTTGGTAGCGCTTAATTCTGATTCTACCTTTTTCCTTTCGGTTATATCAACTGTAGAACCAACAACTTCAATAACTTGTCCATTTCGTTTAATCGGCCTAAGCGCAATAAGAATAATAGTTTTATCATTTGGCCAAGGTAATTCAAATATAATTTCTTTTCCTTCCCATGCCTGAAGATAGTACTTCATCAATTGTGGAACTAAATGTGGAGGAACAATAGAAGCATCAATAGTACGTAAGCTTTTTCCTACCACCTGTTCAGAAAAAAATCCGTTTTGATAATAAAACTGTCCATCACATAAAGTGTGTATAAAGTGCTTACCCACTTTTTTAAATTTAAAAATTCCTCCTTGAAGCTCATGTACGGTATCTGCAAGTTCTTGCTTCGATTTTTTTAATTCTCGATTCATTTTAGATAAGTCCTGTGTTAAATAATACAATCTCTGGTAGGCTTCCATAAGAAATAGCCCAATTAAAAGTCCTAACGCTATATATAATAAGCCTCCTGTGTAAAGTAATGTAGTATTAAATAATACGCCAACTAACCACTTTATTCCAATAAAAACAGAAAAATATAACGATGCACTTTTAAAAGGATGTAGTTTTTTAAAATAAGTTTTAAAGGTAGAAAATAGAATCCCCATACCTAAATAAGCAATCACAGGAGGTTCCCAGTACCCTCCTGTGTAAAAGATACGCATTACAATTATGCTAATTAACGTAATCCAACCAGCAATACGACCAAAGTAAATAAAAGATAGAATAAGAGGAACAACTCGAAGATCGTAGGAAAATCCCATGTATGGAAAAGAAAAGAACATTAACGTAACTGCAATAATCCCTCCATAGAGCTTTTCAAAATATCGACTAGAATTAATTGTAAACACTTGAATAAATATTGCTGCGCTAACTAATAAAGAAAAAATAGAAAGGTTGATGAAATAATCTTTAATAATCATGTAATGTCCCTCCTTGCATTAAGTGTATTCGACAAAAAAGCTAAAAATCCTACAAATTGTATAAACAGTTCAAATGCATAAATTTTAAACTAGGATAAAATCTAGAAAAGTAAATAAGGGGCACAGCAGATGAGATATTTTAATGAAAAATAGTTCAAAAAAGATAATAGTAACCGTTGACTACTATTATCTTTTTTCTTTAATTTATCGTAATATGTCTGAAACTCTAAGGGACGTGGTATGTCATTTCATCAAACAATGATTATATGCTGAGTGATGAATATAGAAATTTCAGCAGTAATTTTTGAAAAATAACATAAAAAACAAAACTATCTTTAAAAATGGAAAAAAACTATATAAATGTCAACTAATCTATGTACAAAAACGTTTACTTAATTTTGCATAAAATCACTCAACTTAGGAAGCTAAGTAGTTCTTCAAGGTCGATAAGAACACCTGTAGATGCTTCAGGATAACTACATAATTGTATGAGTAATGTACTTGAAACCTTTCGGTAAAACCATACACATAAGACAACTAACTCCTTTGTTCAATATTTACTTTTTCGCTGAACAAATTCTTTTTCTTGAGCAAAATATTCTAGGATATAAGGAGATTTTTCAATTAACTTGTTGTCTAGTTTATTGTCCAGCTCCAATTACTTCGTTACTTTCAGATTCAGTTCATTATATTTTGTACTTTGTCTTTATACACAACATATTCTTTACCATCCACTACTGCTACTACCGCAAATTCATCATTTGGATTGAATGAAAGCCAATCAGCCCACATGTTAGTATTAGCCCCTCCACTCCACATATTATGAACAGTGTTTTTAGTTAAATTCATAACTTTATAAGACGCATTTGGCGCATTTGTTCCAGTCTTTATTTCAAAAGTGTATGCGTTATGAATTTTTTTATAAAAGTAGAAAACGTTTGATGGACGAAGCTGATTCAAAAAATCCTGTTCTTTTTTCTCTGCAATTTTTATCCCTTCTTGCAAAGTGACAACATCTGTTTTTAATGTTTTCCAACTGTTTTTCGCTGCATTCAAGCTAGGGGTTAAGAATTTATATTTATTTTGATCAGCTTTTTGATCAGCTTTATCAATATGTCCCAGTACACCCGAATATTGAGAATCTAAATCCTCCCATTGCGTAGACATATAAGTAAGAGCAGTGATAGCACTATCAAGCATACTATGCATATCACTAATATTATGAAATGCAACTCCAACTACACGATTCAATGTTATTTTATAATCTACAGTCTGACGCAATTTTTCTAATTCAGGTTCTAGCCAACCTAACTTACCTCTTGCATCACCTATCATTATGCCACCAGCAATCAAGGTTGGAATAAAGGGGATTTTCACCATGTCTAAGCCCTTAGATTCTATGTCTTTCTGATATTTTACTTGTCCTAAAAGGTCCTCTAGACGCTTTTGGTCAGCCTCCACATCAGCACCTTGGTTTTTTAAAATCGATTGCAATGTCTCTTTATGACTTCCAAATGTTCTAACATCTTCTCCAATAGCATTTTTTAATTGAATTAATTCTTCTTTTAATGCTTTTGCAGACTTTTGATTTTGTTGAATTCCTCCCTGTAAATCTGTAATCCCTTTTTTTAAAGTATCTCCATTTCCAGTATTGATCGCCTCTACTAATGTTTCATAATAATTTTCAAATTTTATATCGTATTCTATAATGCCTGTCAATGTATCAAAAAGCTGTTTTTTTACTTGTGTATTCCATGTAACAGCATGTGCTCTTGCATTCTTTTGATCTTGTACAATTTTACTAGGTAAATCTGCATTTCCATTAATAGTTATTCCTTCAAAACTCACATCTGGATTATTAATTAGCAAATAAGAATATTCATTCATAGCTTTTGCAAATAAACCAGCATCTTGCAAAGCTTTTTTCATCTGTTCTTCATTTGCTGAAAGAGACATATTTTCAGTGTTCGTTTGTTCAATTTCAATTGCAAAAGTTTCTAGTGGTATGACTGCATAAGTAGTTGTTATAGTTAAAAACGCTGATACAGCGAGTAGTTTATGAGGGATTTTTTTCATCATTTCGTATTCCTCCTATATAAGGTATGGTTTCAAGTTCTAATCTTATTAAAAAGCGATGTCTTTCAAAATGAGTTCTACATCTTTTATCAGTATCGTTTGAACTTTCTTTAGCAGCCTTCAAATCATTAAGTATTAAAGAAAATGTATATAATCTGCTTCAAATTAACCGATTCTATTGCAAATTTTAAAAAAGCAATTAAACTACAAGGTTATTTTTTATTCGAATCATACTTATATATAATTGAAAGGCGAAGTCTTTAATGAGACTCCGCCTTTCTGTTATATAAGGATTTATTAATTATTACTTTTCTGTTTAACAGTGTAATCATAGACTTTCTATGTTTTAGTTCACTTTACAACAGAATTAATATTTCCCTATTTTTGTGGAGTAACAGTTTCCACTTTTAATTCCTTTATTCCTTCTTTTAATGTAACAGCATCTGTTCGTAATGTTTTCCAACTGTCTTTCGCTGCATTTAAATTAGGTTTTAAGAATTTAAATTTATTTTGATCGGCTTTTTGAGCTGCATTCTCAATATGCCCTAGAACGCCCGAATATTGAGAATCTAAATCATGCCACTGCGTGGACATATAAGTAAGAGCGTTAATAGCATCATCAAGCGCCTTGTGCATTTCATTAATATTACTGTAAGCAACTCCAACTACACGATTTAAGGTTACTTTATAATCCACGGTCTGACGTAATTCTGCTAATAAAGGCTCTAACTTACCTAAATTATCCCTTGCTACTCCCACTATGATACCGCCAATTATTGGTAGACCCAAAATAGCACCCTTCATTACATTAAACCCATCAGATTCTAATTGTTTATAATAGTTTACTGATCCTAATACTTCTTCTAGACGCTTTTGATCGGCATCAACATCTGCACCTTGATTTTTTAAAATTGACTGCAAGAGCTCTTTATTACTTCCAAATGCTCTAACATCGTGTCCAATAGAGTCTCTTAATTTAGTTAATTCTTCTATTAGTTGTTGTGCATACTTTTGATTTTGTTGAATTTCACCTCGTAAATCTGTAATCCCTTCTTTTAAAGTTTCTCCATCCCCTGTATTAATCGCCTCTATCATTGTTTCATAATAATTATCAAATGTTGTATCGTATTCAACAATACCATTCAGTGTATCTAAAAGCTGTTTTTTTACTTTCGTATCCCAAGTAACGGCATGTGCCCTTGCATTCTTTTGATCTTGTACGATTCTACCAGGTAAATCTACATATCCATTAATGGTAATTCCCTCAAAATTCACATCAGGATTCTTAATTAACATATAAGAATAGGCATTCATAGATTTTGCAAATAATCCAGCCTTTTGCAAGGTCTCTTTCATTCTCGCTTCATTTGCAGAAAGAGCCGTATCTCCATTATTCGTTTGTTCAATTTCACTTGCAAAAGTTGTTACTGGTGAAACTACATTAGCGGTTGTAATAGTTAATAGCGTCGATACAGCGAGTAATTTGTAAGGGATTTTTTTTATCATTTCATTTTCCTCCAATTTAGGTTTTAAATTTCAGTTCTACTCCTGTTTAAAAGCAATATCTTTTGAAATGAATTCTGCATCTTTATGAATATCATTCCAACTTTCTTTAGCGGCTTTTAAATCATCTGGTATTAAAGAGAATTTGTGGTCTTGCATAGAATCGATATTATCCAATAAATCTGTATAATTTGCGCCCATTGTATTCCATTGCTTTTGAATATTTGTTAGAGACAATATCGCTTGATCTACAGTCTGGTATAAATATGCCAATGTTTCTTTCGCGTTAGTAAGCGAAAGAACTGCTTGATTAGCACGATCTGCTTTCATACTTAATTCTCCGATTTTGTTAGAAATTTCATTATAGGAATCCATATGCTTAGATGCTGTGACACCAGCCGCAGTTCCTAGACCGATACCAGCTGCGCCAAGAGCCGAGAGTCCACCAACAACAGCCGGTGTTGCTGTACCGCCAGTTACAACAATAACTACCGCTCCTCCAATAGCTGCAATAACTAAAATAGCTGCTCCCAATCCACCACCAATTGACCATGCTAATACATCATCAAAATGTTTTTTCTGAGTAGAACGAAGTTGCTCAATTTCAGCTTGAAGTTGTGGAATCGTTGCCTGTTGACCTGCTAATATTGCAGTTAATCCACCTTTCCCATCCGGACCACCAACATTATTTTTAAAATCTGTAGAATTTTGATATAGTTTCCCTTTGAAGTCTTGTAGCATCTTAATCACATCTGTAACTTCTTTTGAATTTGTATTGATTGTAGTAATTAAATCATTTATACCCTCTTTTAGACCTGCCTTATCTTTCTTTTGTACAGTTTCTACTAATGTGTCGTAATAATTTTGAAATTGTTCATCGTAATTTACAATATTACGAGCAGTTTTTTGAATCTGTGGCTTCGCTGTATCTAACCAGTAATTCGCATTGATTCGTGACAGCTCTTGATTAAGGTGAATATTTTTGAGCAACTCTCCCCCCTCTGACCCTAAATCGATATTAGATAAATTTACATTTGGTTGCTTAATCATTGTTTTTGCGTATAAATCCATTACTAGAATATGAGACCCTGTTTCAGCCAATGCTTTCTTCAGTCCTTCGGGGCCTAATGCATAATTGCCTACTTTTTGTTCTTGAGCGGTCGTTTCTTGTGCAAATGCATGAATAGTGTTACCGGTAGTAGCAGTTATAACAGTTGCTAATGTAGCTAAAGTTAGTACTTTGAATGGAAATTTTTTCATGACTATTCTCCTTCTTTCGCTAAATGCTTATAATCTTTATGAATTCCCAGAAAACGCAATATTAAAATTTATATACTTGTTCTTCAAGGTAACTTATTACATTTTTTAATTGTCTTAATGTATCTTTTTGAGACTGCTCGTTAGTTGTATCAACATTAGTAGATAATTTTGTAATGCTATTTTTTATTAGATTTAAATCTTCTTTATAGCGCTTTAGTAGATCAAGTTCTACATCTACTTGATTTGCAAACGTATGCAAATCATTTTGTGTAAGAAGAAGCATTGATTTTTGTAAATCAGCTATTGATAATTTCGTTGTTAAATCATATATTTTTTGATTTTGTTTCTCTAAATCATCTAAATATGCTCGCTGTTCTGCTGTTAATTTATTTACTTCAGCAAAAACGCCAAATGTTTTCTTAATCTTTTCGGTATCAATGACCTTCATCAAGTCATACTCTTGTGTTTTTGCTGCGGCTGCGGCTGCTATTTCACCTTGTTTGCTTTTCTCAATTGCTTCACGAGCTGCTTTTTTTGCTGCTTCAATCTCTAGAGCAGTTTTACCTTGTTCTGTCGCTTCTTGCGCCGCTTTTTTCTCCGCTTCTAAAATAGAGTTGTTAATTTCTTTTCCTTTGTTATACGCTGCCACCCCTGCTTGAGCAGCCGGTTCAATAATTTCTTTTGAAAGACTATAAACTTCTTTGAATATAGCAAATCCCTGTTCATTTAAAGCCCCTGGTATTAATGCAATTTGCTGTAAATCATTTTGAATTGCTTTTTTGGTATTTAATATTTCATTTTTTAACTGATCTATTTTTCCTGTTCCATCTGTACTTAGTATGCCTTGCGCAGTTGCCACATTAGTATCAAAATCTTTTAATTTTTTATCAAGCTGTAATTTAAGATCTGTTAATTCATTGATTTGTCGTTGCGCATTTTCTTGATTCGTCATAGCCATTTCTTGAAGTACTTCAAGTCTATCCGAAAACCCTTCTCTATCTTCTTTATTGTCTACAAACGATTTTAATGTCGGGTAATAACTATTAAATTTTGTTACAAATCCTTTACTTTTTGAATTTAATAGAATTAACTGTGGATAGAGTTCCGATGACCATTCCTTCATATCTTGTTTGATTAGGAATTGATTGGTATTTAAAGCTGGGACTTCCTCTAGCTGTACATTAGGACTCATTAAAGATTGATCAATATACGTTTGGACTAATTTAGAATGCGCACCTAATTTTCGTAATGATGAAGAAATATCCATGTTTTCTTGTTGAGTTTCTGCTTGAACGATTGGTGTTGCGAGAGTATTGATAGGAATAGTTGCTCCAGTTACAATGGATGTTATTAAAAATCCTGTCATTATTTTAGTTTTCATTCCGTACACTCCTTTACCATTGTTTTTATAACTTAATTCATATAACTTGTACGACCGCTCTCTTTGTAAACTGGATAAGAAGGAGAAATCTTTCAGATACGTTAATATCGTTGTTTTTTACTTCTAATAGGATATAAGGATTTTATTTATCTCTCATTTCGATACTCTATTTTTTAAAATATAAATAACAAAAATTTATTAACTATATTTGAATCAGGCACCTTATGAGTAGTAAATTATTAATTCTTTCCTAAAGTTGCGGTTTAACTTACAGAATCGTGAGGATCAATAAACCAATGCTTACAGTTAATCTTGTCATAACATTGTTTAATTTCAATTTGATAATATCCCTCTTAGTTTTGTCAGCAAACTCCTTACTAGACAACAAAAGATGAAATTATACTGTACATTGCTTATACTTTTATTGCGGAATAACTTCACTTTTGTTACGCAGAAACTTAGAACACGTTTATTACCAATTTAATTCTTGACCTCTTGTAAATAAATTGACTATTTAGAAAATTACCAAAGACATAATGTTACTTACAACTTCACTATAATTCCTATTAGCGTAACCTTCTCCTTTCTGTCTGGTCATACCAGTTATGTTGTTCATTAAAACATTAAATTTTTAATGCGTAAATAGAAAAATTTTGTCGATTAAGCTCGATAATTTACTGTTAAATAAAAATATGAACCGAAAAAAATTATATAAATATAGTTATTTGTAAATTTCATTTCTGTAATTGTAATGATTACAAATTAATGTGTATACGGTTAAAAATAACTATTTTAGCTCAGCCAAGAAATTTTATTTTAGAAAAAATACTTATAGAATAATATAATAGGTCTTTTTATACTTTTTTACCTTTATTTAGTTATGTATAATTGCATAAAATGTAGATATATTTAGTAATATATGTTATATTGTTGATTTTTTTCAAAACATCCTAATATCATTATTAATAAATATCTAATATGAAGATATTAGTCTATAAACTTATCTTCGTTATAAACGTAGGTTTTAAATTACAAAAAAGCAGCAAAGCTTCCTTGGAACACTTCGCAGCCTTCTGTATTTTTATTCCCTTTAGCAAAATAACGGTTAGTGTATTTTTTCAAATTAACAATATGGTACAAAGATTTCCATTGAGCTTTTACTCACATATGTGTTTATAAAGTCTTCAAGAGCTATTTGTTTGAGCTGACATCAGACTAGTTTATCTGATTCAGAACTATACCGATAAAGTGCAACTTTAATCAGTGGGGGTTTTGTTCATCCCCACTGATTATTAGCCCACACCAATCGGGCTTTTACGGGCAGCCCGCCCCCCACCTAACTTCTTTGCTTTCGCTGAATTTTTAGATGGAGGTCTTACTGCCCGGCAAATAGCGGGATAAATTCAGCACATGATTGTTATTAAAAAAATAGATATACTTTGTTTCTCCATTATTTTTCTAACTCCTAAAAATTGAAACTGTTCCGCTAACAAGATAATATCTGGTTAATCTCATACGTCTATTTGAATACAAGTTCTTTTTCTAGACAAATCACAAACTCTTTCTAGAGTAATAAGTCCAGTATTTTCATCTTTTGGGATACTTACACCCATGTTTAAGTCTTTACATTGGAGACAGCAAATAACAAGCTTATATTATTGTATATTTTTCACGGTACTGCCTAGGAGTCATGCTAGTGATTTTTTTGAAAACTCTTATAAAATAACTTTGGTCATTAAAGTTAAGCCAAGCACAGATATCTGATAACGAATAAGTAGTGAGGGTTAATAATTTCTTTGCTTCTTCCACTCGTTCCCTTTGAATATATTCACTTAAAGTAATTCCCATTTCTTTTTTAAATAGTTTAGACAGATAAGTAGGCGTAATTTCTAAATGATTAGCAAGTTCATTCAAAGATATTCCATCGTAAACATTTTTATTAATATGTTTTATACATGTAGTAACCGCGTAAGAATACTTTTTTGCATTGTATTCTTTCACACGATCTGCAAAGGTGCGTAAAGCGTCCCCTGATAATCGCTTTACAGATTCTACATTATCTAATTGTTCTAGGGTTTGTATATATAAAATACTATGGGCAAAAGCAATATCTGGTGGCAGATTTCCTTCTATTGCATATCGAGTGGCTAAGGTAATCGCAATAATTCCAAGGTTTTTTTGATTCCTGAGCGGATCCTCTACTAGCATAAGTTCAACATCTTCTTGCGAAACCGCATACATATACTGTATTAACTTTTTTTTATTTCCTTCTTTGATAGTCGAAAAGAAATCATTTACTAATGCCATATTGTGCGTTTTAGGTTTGTTTTGTCGACGTTTTAAAATATATAAATCAGGTTTCACATTTTTATTAGGAGTTTCCTCTAGTACTTTATTTTTTTCCAAGACAATATCTACATCTAACCTTTCATTGAAAATCATGTAATGTAATAAAATTCCCATATCAATTAATGTAGTTTTTTTAATCTCAGATAAACACTGATAATAGGCAAGTCTTTCTTGAATGTTATCATTTGATTTAAATTCTTTCTGAAATTTTATGATCATATCATCTGAATCTTTTGAATGTATAGTAGGACCGATTATAATAGTCCCTTTAATATCATCATGATTTTCTATATGAATTAGAACAAAATTTTCAAGATAGTTGTTGCTTCGAAAAAGTGGCAAGTTACAGGGATCGTTTTCTTGATAAATATCACTAAGATGTTCTTCTTTTGAAGAATAAAAAGGACTACAAACATTATCAGATGTAGAATGATATAAAATTTTTCTGTCTGCAGATAAAATATGTACAGGGGCATTAAATGCTTTATGTGCAAGATCACACAAGTGTTGTATATCGATAGAAGTATTCATTACATTCTCCTTTATAGATCCATAAAATATATTTTGTTATATATAATTCACGACAAATAATACTATAAAATATCAAATTAGTACAATTCACAACAAAATATTACTATATCTTTTTTATAAAAATCATATATTATTTAATTGTAGTTAGCATCTAAATATCAGAGTAGATAAGTAAAGGAAATACACTAAGTTCTTTTCTTAATTCTACAAAATATAATTATTGAACTTGAGAAAACAGTGAAGTACTTCAAAATACAGTGGTAGTCAATGCGAGGACCAAGCTGGAAAAAGATTTAAAATAAAGCGAAAGTAACAGGAGATACTGTACCACCGTAAGAAACAACAGTCAAAGTTCCAATTCAATCATTTATACAAATTGAATTCAAAAAATAAATACTGCTAATTTAAATGTGAAACTGAAAAACTATTTTGCTCCAAATTTTAGAAAAAGATAATAAAGAAGTTGTGAAATTGGAAACAGATGAAAGCGATACGGCTATTTTTGAAGCACTATGCTTTGAAAAGTACAAGGTGGAGGAAACTCAAGTACTCAATTAAATATTTAATTGAGAGAAAGGTCTTTTCATCAACTAAAAATAAAAAACGAATGGAATATTCAAAAACATGACACTATATTACTGGTCGTAACAATAGTTTTACTTTCCACAAAAGAGGAAAAAATATATAGACTTTACAAATACTAAGAATAGCAAACTAGCTAGTTTTATTACCGCATCACATAAAGTGAAACTTTAATCAGTGGGGGTTTTGTTCATCCCCCACTGATTATTAGCTCTCACCAATCGGGCTTTTACGGGCAGCCCGCCCCCCACCTAACTTCTTTGGCTTCGGCTGAATTTTGAGGTGGAGGTCTTACTGCCCGGCAAATAGCGGGATAAACTTATTATTAATTTCCAAATACAATAGTTGTTAATCAACAAAAAAACTTCAATAATTAAGGTGCACAGTAAATTGACCTCAAAACAGTAATTACTACAATATCAGTTTTTACTTATTCTATAAAAAAGAAATATCACTTAATGATTATTATTTTATATCGATTTAGACATAGAACATTTTATTATATCGGCTTAAGTATTATGGAATTAAAATTGCAAATAACACCAAAACTCTTTTAAGGGCTCGTACATCATTCGTATCAGGTTGATTATCTTTTGATACCTATGTCATTAACACAAATAAAAAAGTTTATTACAAAGGAATCTGAGAGGTTTTTTCAATTTCGAAATTTATTTTTTTGTAAATTAAAGGAAAAATAATCCATATATACGGATTATTTTCTTAGTGTACTCTGTATTGACCTGTTAACTGTTTTTCAGCCATTCGAACTAAGCGTTTTGTAATCTCTCCACCGATCCGAACCATTTGCAGATGATGTGATGTATCAGGTCCCAGTGTGACTCCTAGTTCAAAAGCAATTTCATACTTCATTTGCTCGATAGTACTTGTAGTAGCAGAAATAAGAATTTCATTTGTATTACTTTCGCATCTTTGAATATTTATAAATAACATGTACCTAATTATGCTATTTACGCATGAGTAACCTAATTTATTCCAGTATTTTTATAGGAACCCTTTCCCTCCCCTTATTCCACCAATTAAATTTGAAACACAAATGTACATTGCATTTCAATATAACAATAAAAGCTACAAAAGCAACGAATTTACTATTTTAAAGTTAAGTGTTTAACCTTGAAGTACTTAAATTCTTTTTTCCAGATAAAGCATACATTATATCTTGATGTTTTATTGTCCTCTTATAATTATGTGGTATCGGGAATTTATTTCGGTGTTCTTTTATTATAATTAAAGTTTGAAGTTCTATGTTCAATACTTTTGCGAGGACATGATAGTTATATCCATTGTTTAACAGAGAAATTATGTCATAAAACATAGTTTTTCCACCCACTAATTTTACTAATTTATTCTTTAACTCATCCCCTTTTTCTTTAGCTTCATCAATTTCTAACAACATAGATTTTTTATTTGTCTGCTTAATGTATTGAGTATACAACTCTGGGAATTCTTTTTGTACTTCTTTGTTTAATACTGGTTTATATTTAATCATATAAGTAACTTGTAACAATGAGCGTTTTAACAAACTATCTTCAATGAGATACGCTACTTTATTAAATAAATGGACATATTCCTCAATATTGGAATAACTATTAAAATGAGCTAATACTCTACTTTTTATACTAAAAGCCTTGCCTACATAAATAATATTGTCATTATAATCTTTAATGAAATAAATACCACTGTCAGTTTTTTTCAATTTATTATCTAATTCTTCTATACTCATAAAATGCAATTCACTCATACTTCTCTCTCCTTAGCAGTTTTAAATCGTAAAAAACAAGCAAGGTTTCTAAAAAAGTACTTAGCTGCCCTAGCATCTCTAATTTTATCTCTTGCTAAATGTCAAAAAACTGTTTCTATGTTCCTCAACTATCAATATGATTATTAATAAAATTTTCTATCGTTATTATCTCGCAATTTTATCATGTAATTTCGAGATCGTTTCCTCATTTAAATTACTGTGTTTTATCGAATAAAGGAAATATATTACTACCCCAATAGTAATCCAAATACTAAAGTACACCCATGTCCTTAACGGTAAATTTAGCATTAAAAACACACAGCATACAATTGCAACGCATGGTAATACAGGTACAAAAGGTACCATAAATCCACGTTTTAAATTTGGGTGTGATTTACGTAGAATAATAACTGATAGACAAACTAACGCAAACGTCACCAAACTACCGATATTAACTAAATTAACTAATTCTTTCAAATCAATAAACCCAGCTATTATAGAGCTCCCTATTCCTGCCAATCCAGTTATAAAAGTGGGTGCTCCAGTTTTCTTATTAACTTTCGCAAATGATTTCGGTAACAATCCATCACGACTCATTGCAAAGAATACTCGTGTTGCCGCATACATATTGGAAAAAATAACAGCCATAAGGCCAATTACAGCACCTGCAGCAATTGCACCAGCGACTTTTCCTTGTCCTACAACTTCCATTACATAAGCCATCGCCTCAGGAACATTTAATTCTTTATAAGAAACCATTCCTGTCATAACAAGGCATACCATAACATAAATAATTGTACATATGATTAATGATGCAATAATACCGATTGGAAGATTACGTTTCGGATCTTTTACTTCTTCTGCTGAATTTGCTAATATATCAAAACCCGTAAAAGCGAATAAAATAGCTGCTCCACCCGTAAAAACTCCACTTAAACCGTATGGTGCAATTGGTATCCAGTTCATTGGTTTTACATAGAATATACCAACCGTAATAAACAACAAAATCATTCCAATTTTAATCAATACCATTGTATTATTGATTCGTTTACTTTCCCTCGTACCACGGGATAACATCCATGCTAATATCAATGTAATGATTACTGCTGGTAGATTCACAATACCACCATGCGAAGGAATCGTTACTAGAGCTTTAGGTATCTCTAATCCAAATCCCTTTATTAAATTGTGGAAATAGCCTGTCCATCCAGCAGCGACAGCCGCTGTTGCCACGATATATATTAATAGCAATGACCAACCTACTAGATGAGCAACAAACTCACCAATTGTTGCATATGAGTATGTATATACACTACCAGACGCCGGGAGTGTAGAAGCAATTTCCGCGTAACATAATGCTATAAATCCACATATAATTGCTGCAAGTATAAATGAAAAAACAACTGCTGGGCCAGCATTTCTTGCTGCTACTAATCCAGTTAACACAAGAACGCCCGTTCCAACTATCGAGCCTACCCCTAACATAATTAAATCAAATGCTCCTAATGTTTTCGTTAAAGTCTTGCTTTGATTATGCTCTAACAATTGTGTAACGGATTTCTTTTTTAGTAAATTACTCATATTTTCTGTATCCCCTTTAAAATAAGGTTTATTCTTCTCGTTAGTGTTGTATATAAATTTACTTAGTTATTAACTAGCCTCATAATATTTCTTTTACATTAAATAGATTTAAAATATTATATAAATTCGCTTCTCACTTACTAGTTAAACTAGACATTTCCATAGATTTTTGCGTACAACGTTTCATAGCTGAAATGATAGCTGTTCTTAAACCTTTTTCTTCTAGCGTTACTACAGCCTCTATCGTCGTTCCACCTGGAGAACAAACCATATCCTTCAATTCACCTGGATGTATTCCTGTTTCCAATACCATTTTTGCAGAACCTAATACAGCCTGAGCAGCAAATTTATAAGCTTGTTTTCTCGACATACCGCCAAGTACAGCAGCATCTGCCATGGCTTCTATAAACATATACACATATGCTGGAGAAGAACCACTAATAGATGTAACAACATCCATTAGTTTTTCATTTATAACCTCCGTCTGGCCGAAAATATTAAATATGTTCAGTACCTCTTTTATATCTTTTTCTGTAACCATTTCATTAAAACATAACGCAGACATTCCTTCTCCAACAAGTGCCGGTGTATTAGGCATTACTCTAACAACTTTTAACTTTCTACCAAATTCATTCTCAGTGCTCTTAATACTTTTTCCTGCAGCAATAGTTACAACGATTACATCATTTTTTATTTGATCTTTTATTTGGTTAATTACCGATGAGTATAAATCTGGTTTGATTGATAAAATTAAAATGTCAGCGCTGTTAGCGACTTCATTGTTGTTAGTAGTTATAGTTATGCCATATTCATTACTAGCATTTTTTAAATTAATAACATTTAAATCTGAACAAATTATTTGATCTGGAGAAACTATATTTTTTTTAATCATCCCACCTATCATAGCAATACCCATGTTTCCACATCCGATGAATCCTATTTGTTTATTCATAATAATTTGCTCTTGCTCCTTCTACTCTAAATTTTATTGATTTTGAAATTATTATTCTAAATAAGGGCTATTACAATTACTTGGTTTATCAATAGAATTTCAAAATTCTCCTTCCTATATAGAGCTTACATATACCTCTAATAACTTCTTTGCTTTCGCTGAATTTTGAGGTGTGGGTCTTACTGCCCGGCAAATAGCGGGATAAAATCATTTCTTTAATCTATAATAAGAAGGACATAAAAAAACAAAAAGTTACAAAAATTTTCAAATTAAAACTTTTATAACTTTTTGTTTTGATGTAAATATAATTTCAATTAATGTATCTCACCGTTTTAAACTTGACGCTCCATAATCTTGTATAGTTACATTTATATGATATTTAATCGGTACTTTACTAAATGTTTGATCCCAATCTTTTTTGACTTTCTCCCATGTTCTCGGGTGTTTAATTCTTAATTGGTTGCCAAAACCCGCAATATCGACTTGGTATTCTTTTTGTATTTTTTTTGTAACATGATGTACTAAGTGCTTTACTTCTTTTTCAATAGCTTTTTCTTCCCTTTTTAAAAATTCATTTTCAAAATCTTTTCCTGATTGCATCCAATTTTCAGACAAACGCCCTTCTGATTCAATGTTTACATCAAAGGAAATATTATTTCCGTTAACATGTGGTATGATTTTGCTTTTTATTGACTTTATTTCGTATATAATGAGTTTCTTTGATTCTTTATCAAAAGTTTTTACCACACCACCATTCCTTTTTCCATTTATCCATACTACTCCTTCCAATTCCTGTTCATTTAAAAAGCCCATCAACTTTTTTGTCTTCCCTTTAATTACAGCAGCTCCTGCAAATTTTGTTTCCCCTTTTATCGAGATTACATTTTGCAAAAGAAAACTGGACCCTGACCGCATCTTTCCTTCCAATTTAGCGAGCGATACAGGAGGTAAAATCCTTGTTGTTCTATTTCTATTATCTGCAATTCCAGACAAACGAAATGCTGGGATTTCTCCTTTTTTGTTTGATTCCAGTACCTCCTTCGCTAGACCCTTGCTAATTAAGAGCATACAGCTAAGCCGAACTTCATTGTCACGGAGATACTGTTCAAGTAATTGTTCTAAACTGAATGTACGTACAAGACTATCACTAATAACAATGTTTTTTAAATGTGGGCTGAACATTGTGCTCTCTCTTTTCAATGAAAACTCACGAACAATTTGATGAATGGAATCACCGGTCTCAGAAACATTTATATAACGTTTTTGTTGTCCATTTCCTTTACTTTGTGCTTGCGAACTAACAATTTGATAAGTAGCTGTTATAAGATTTCTTTTAGGATAACCTCCTTCCTCATCCTCTTTCTCAATTGTTGAATCCTTCCCTTTATCTAGTGCTATACCTGCAGTTAAACTCAACTCTTCTACTTCTTTACTGCTCCAACATCCTGTTAAAAATAGAAGCAAAAGCGTCCATAACAAAGCCAAATAGAACCGCATATAATTAAATTTATTTTTCACACTACTTCTCCTTTTAATCGCGTAATAATAAGAAGAAGCAGTGGCAGTAAACCAAATAAAAATAAAGCAGCATTACCGAGCATATCCCCCAATTTAAGCAAGTCATTTATATTTTTCGAAGTCATAGCAATGATGTAAATGATTGGAATCAAAGCAAAAATAAACGGATGAATTCCCTTTTTAAAGAGTTGTGCTAATCCTAATGCAGCTGCATAATAACTAATCGTATAGGTAGCAAATATTTGCATAATCCATATTACAAGCAATAAAGATTCAAAACGTTCAAATATCAATCCAGAAATTTCAAAACTGCGCATAAGATCAATTGTCGGCCATGTTCTTGTTACAACCCCATCAATTGATAATGCACCAATGACCATTACAACAGTTATTACATAAAAGATTAACGGAATAGAAATTCCAACTAAAATAGCTTTTACTGCTTTATTTCGTTGTTCCATAAATACCAAAAGAATTAACATAATTTCAGGACCTGTATATGCGAGAGACGTTGTTTTTATCCCATCTAACACTGGTTTAATCCCCAAACCCAATACGGGACGGAGATTATCTATCTCGAATATTCCGATGCTCATAAAGGAAATGATTAAAAAAATAAAAACAGTAATAGGAAATATTATTTCAAACATCCGTGCAATTGAATTAATACCACTCATAATCAAATAGAGACCTATCCACATAAAAGGCATAACAATAGCCCATGTGGGGGTTCCTTCGAGCAAAAAAAAGCTTATTACTTCTGCCATTGAACGAATTTGAAATGCTGAAGTTGTAAGAAAATACCCTATAATAAGAAAACTAAGCAACCTGCCTATCCATTTCCCTACAATATCTTGACTGTATTGGTAAAATGTTTTTTCTGGAAACTGCTGACTTA
The DNA here is from genome assembly GCF_004634455.1 of Bacillus sp. 007/AIA-02/001. NCBI lineage: Bacteria > Bacillati > Bacillota > Bacilli > Caryophanales > Bacillaceae > Bacillus > Bacillus sp. 007/AIA-02/001. The sequence goes on along the minus strand of NZ_SEIY01000008.1, from coordinate 99,536 downwards.
ATTTGACCATAATTACTCCTGAAACCATTGCCAGTATTCCACCTAATATCACACTTAGCCATACATCTGGTGTTTTCACTTTTTCCACAGATGCTCTGGGCAAAGTGAGGATTCCTGTCCCAAGTATGTAATTTACAATAATAACAACTGCTTGCGAAGTTGTTATTCGGTCTTTAAGTTTAGTAATCACTGAAGGCCACTTCCTTTCGTCATCAGCTACCTTTTGCGGATATTTTTTTTAGTATGCATTATTTTTGGTCGACGTCTCATTATTTTTAATGGCATGCGAACCATAAAATCTTTCCAGTCACTAAATCGATATGGAACAGCAGGACTGGTATAAGGAACGCCAAAACTTTTCAGTTTCACTAAATGACTGCAAAGTAAAAGAAAGAAGAGAATAACTCCATACAAGCCAAATATCGCAGCACAAAACATAGCTATAAAACGAAGAATGCGTAACGTAATTCCTACACTATATTGCGGAATAGTAAAAGAAGAAATAGCTGTTACCGCAACAACGATAACCATTATTGGACTAACAATTCCTGCTTCTACGGCAGCCTGACCAATTATTAAACCACCCACAATTCCCATTGCAGGCCCAATCGGTTTAGGCAGACGTAAACCTGCTTCTCGCAAAACTTCGATAGCTACTTCCATAATTAACGCTTCTATTAAAGCGGGAAAAGGAACTCCTTCTCGCGATCCGATAATAGAAATAGCGAGCTTAGTGGGAATTAATCCTGGATGAAATGAAATAAAAGAAATATATAGTGCTGGGGCAAATAATGAAACAAAAGCTGTCATGAAGCGTAATAAGCGGAGAAGCGTACCAGGAAGCCACCTTTCATAATAATCTTCTGGTGATTGCAGCAGCATACTAAATGTAACTGGAGCAATTAAAACAAATGGTGTTCCATCTAACAAAATAGCTACTCGACCTTCCATTAAAGCACTAATAACACGATCAGGTCGTTCTGTATTTTGAATCTGCGGAAAAGGACTGAGATAATTATCTTCAATAAGTTGCTCTATATAACCAGATTCGAGTACACTGTCTATGTCAATTTTCTGAATTCTGTTTTTTATTTCATCCACCAATTCTGTACTAGCAAGATCTTTAATAAATGCGACAACTAACTCTTTCTTTGCACGTTCTCCTACTGGTAGCTTTACTAATGATAAGTTCTCATCCGCACAGTGTCGTCGCAAAAGTGAGGTATTATCACTCAATACTTCAGTAAAACCGACCCGTGGCCCTCTGACTAATGCCTCCGATACTGGTTCTTCAATATTTCGTTTATTTGCTTTTGTTGTACCAAGAATAAACACATCTGCTAAACCATCAATTAAAAGAGCTGTTGAACCTATCAATACTTTGGGTATTAAATCTTTTATGTAATGGACTTCTGCTACTTCACTAATTGTAAGAACTTTATTTTTAATATATTCTTTTGAAACAGTCCCCTCCACATAAGAAGATTCATTTTTATATTCATCAGAAAAATCATCCATTAGTAATTTCATAATATGTTTGTCAATTATCTCTTTATCTGATAGACCATCAATAAAAACGATCCCAGCTTGAATATCTGTGCGTCCAATATTAAACTTCCGAAAGCGAACATCAGAATTATGTCCGATTTGTTGCTTTATAAGTTCTAAGTTAGAGGCAAAATCATTTGTGAAATGAACGTTTGCATTTTGAGATGGTTTATGCTCTTGTTTCGTTTTACTTTGAATATTATTTTTTTTCACTTGTTTGTCTCTTGACTTCCACCAACTCATTCTTCCCACTCTTTCTCTGACATACGAACCCAATGAAAAAATCTTGAGATAGTATACGGAATTAAAAACAAGATAAAAGCTTGTACAAAGACTTTCCAATCTGGAAGATAAGAAGTAATTATGTTCCACATTTTTATCACCCAATTTATATACTCTGCTAGGATTGAGATTTCTAAAAAACGATATGTACTTAATAAAAAATAACGATAAGATTAAAGAGCAGAAAAGCGAAACATTATGCTTATTTAGTACAAATAACCTAATTAGTATAAAAACATTTCTGACCTAAAATACCATTTCCAATTATAATTTGTTAAATATTATCTCCTTTTCCCTTATTTATATGCCCGCATTTGAATTCCAAATAATATAAGGATCAATGATATTTCCTCTTAAAGAAAAAAAGATGCTAGAAGATAGCATCTTTTTTAAATTCAACTTACTATGTAGTTATATTTTATTTTGGAAATACTCGTTTTTTTAATGAATATTAATGTTTAAAAAAATAAAAAATACATATTCTTTTGTTCTAAGTTCACGCACTTCTACCAAATCGATACGGAATTTTCTGATTTTAAAACTAATATGAAATAAAGGAGAATACTCTCTTAGAAAGACTATATAAAACAAATAACTTTAAAACAACTATCAATCTATTAATTGAAAATGATAATGAGCAAGAGTTTATCATCTTAACTCCAAGTGTATTCGTTTTGCTTCAAAATAAAGAACTTGAATAAATTTTTTCGTATCAATACGAGCAGGTAATGTTGGTTCATTATTCAATTCTGTCATCTTTCTCCTTACGGTAGTAAAATCAAAAAATCTAGAAGCATAATTTTCGAACTTCGGGTTTAAAAAATCAGTAAGTCCAAGGGATGCTAAATGGTTTAATGATTGATAAATTGCTCTCCGAATCCGTTGTTTGGAAGCTTCTATGAACCTTTTTAATTCGGCATCTTCAGCTGAATCCCCAAGTTTTTTTTGAGCCAAATTCATAAAAATCTCTTTTAGTGAGGGAAAGCCTTGGTCCAACGTGTTATTTTGTTCATATTTATATAAATAATCTAGCATATCCATTAAATCTTTACTTCCACTTTCACTGGCTATTCCTAATTCAGACAAAAGAAAATGAATGGAATTTTGAAAATGATTAAAAGTATTTAAATGTTTTTCATTACGGTATTTTTCTTGCGCACTTGAATTACTATCCAATTTTAGTACCATATTAAGCGATTCTTGAATGTTTTTTATCGATTTTTCCAAACGAATTCGTTCAATGACTTTCCGAACAACTGTTAATACTTCAATCCGGTTAATTGGCTTAATAATATAGTATTCAACACCAAGCGAATAAGCTTCAGCAATTAATTCTTTTGATTCTACTTGAGAGACCATGATGATTTTCCCTTTAAACGAAGGTTTTATTTGACGGATTGTTTTTATTCCATCTTGAATCGGCATTAACAAATCGATAAATAAAATGTCTATATTTTTAAGGATTAGCATTTGTTGCTCTAAAGATAAACCATCCTCAGCTTCTCCTATAACCTCCCCAAGATCTTCATCCTCGATAATTTGAGCCAACATTGAGCGAACCGCTTTTTCATCATCTACTATATAAAAATACATAGAATCACCCTTTCGAAATTATATGATCAATCCCTAATCTAATTATAAAAATTGATCCTTTTCCTTCGGTTCTGTCCTCAAGCGTAACATCACCTTCAAGTTGTTCGACCATTTCTTTAACATACGATAATCCGATACCTGTCGATGGGTTGCCTAAATCATCATATTTAGAAGTAAACCCAGGCTCAAAAATTGAATCTTTATATTTTGAAGAAATACCAGGACCATTATCGCCTATTTGAAATTCAACAAAATGGTGGTCTTTATTAATGTGAATTGTGATGGTTCCCATACCTTGGATAGCTTCTACAGCGTTTGTAACGATATTATTTATAATAGATAAGATTGTGTAAATATGATAATGAGAATGCACACCATCAATTTTATACACAAATTGGATGTCTTTCTCTAGCAACCGTGCATATTTCGTATTTGCCCGTATAATGATATTTACTAGTTCATGTACAGACATATAATCTGTAAAACTTTCATCAGAAATTAGTTTTGAAAGTCCCGCAAAAATACGTTGGTTATCCTTTTTAACGTCATGGACCTCACCAGCAATTTGTAGTGCCTGTTGCCTTAAATCCCCAAACTGAAAATCCATCTGTTTGTGCTCAAAAGAGTCTAAGGTTTTATATAAATCATAGGATTTTTTTGTTATATTCTCAGCATCTTGTAATGTTTTCTTTAAATGAACAGCATCTTCATATAAATTAGAGATAAGCATGAGCATGTGTTCATTTTGCTTCTTTATATGTCTCTCCCTTGATTGCGCTTCATACAATTTCATCATATTGAAAAAGCTTAGAACTATAAAACTATGGGAACATGCGATAACAATAATCTCATTTATTGCCTCGGATGTGATCGATGTTTTTAATACGAAATATTGAATCATTAATTCCACACAGTCTGACAGTATTTCAATCATGCAACCAATAAAACCAATCATTAGTGGTTGATGATAAAAACGTTTGATTTTTGCTAAATGAAAGAGATACGAATAAGTAAAATAAAAGAAAAAACTAGGATAGTGAGTATGAAAAGCGGCTAGCCAATCCATATTTCCCTTTATAATGACATCCATTGAGATACGAAATACTACAACGACTATCGCTGTTAAAAAACCCGGTAAAAATGCTGGAATTCGTCGAAACAATAACAAAAAAAAGAAAAATGTTGGTGCGCCAAAGCTCATTCTAAATGTTTCATTTAAAGGAAATGACTTTATTTCACCTACTAAGGGTACTGTAAGTATCATTAAAACGAGAATATAGATGTCTTTTTTTACTAAATTACTAAGATTCAAAATAATCACTTCTCACTTTCGCCTAACAGTCAGTATACAAACCTATTTGCATTAATACAATACTTACTCTATTTTTTTCAAAAACTGATAAATAAGATATAAACGAAAGCATTATAGATTGTGAGTATTCATTACACCCTTCTACTTTAGAAAGATACTTTATAACTCAAAAATATTCAGACACAATATAAGGTCTGAACACTTTTGGACTCGCTCTAACACCAAAATATCTGTGCTCCTTTTTAAAATATACTTAAATCCCATTCTTTTGCAATATGTTCTAACAACATAATTCCTGGTAAACTATTCCCATATTCATCAATGGCTGGTCCGTAAATACCAATACCACATCCATCTAGGAACGATAAATCCTTCCTAGATTTTGAGGGAACAAGTGTCATAATTCCGCCGGATACCCCACTCTTAGCTGGTAATCCAATGAAAGCAGCAAATTTTCCAGAAGCATTGTACATTCCACAAGTTAGCATTAAAGCTTTTGTTAACCTAGCTACTTCTTTAGGGAGCACTTGTTCTTTGCGAATAGGATGATATCCATCATGTGCTAGTATAAGCCCTATTAAGGCAATATCTTCTGTATTTATTTCAATCGAACATTGTTTTAAGTAAACCTCTAGTGTCTCCTCCACATCTGATTCTAGAAAACCATTCTCCTTTAAATAGTATGCTAATGCTCTATTACGATGAGCCGTTTCCCATTCTGATTGAAATACTATTTCATTAATAGCGGGACGCTTCTCTATCATTTTTTCAATTAATACGTATAGAGATTCTAATTTTTCTTGCACCGATGTCCCTGGCAAAAGTGAAGCTATCGTAATCGCTCCAGCATTGATCATAGGATTAAAAGGTTTTCCTGGTTTATGTATCTCTAAACGAATAATTGAATTAAAGGCATCTCCAGTTGGCTCTACGTCAACTCGTTCTAATACATAAGAAATACCGCGACTTAAACAAGCGGCTATAAAACCGATTACTTTTGATATACTTTGTAATGTGAAAGGTATCTCCCAATCTCCTGATTTTATCATTGTTCCATCTGGCTTTACTATACAAATACCTAACTGCGATACATTTATTTCCCCCAGAGCGGGAATATAACTGGCGCTTCGTCCCTTAGCTGCATACGCTCGATAATGAGCTACCCATTGATCTAAGCAAACTTTTTCTTGACCCTCAACTTGAACGCTAGAATCCTTTATCATTTAATCATATTCCCCCGTACTATTAACTTTATATAGAATGATTTTTTCTTTACTATAATCAATAATATTTGCACTAGAACCAAGAAAAATATTCAGACATATTGCAGTCTGAATATCCTTCTTATTACACACTTTTCTTTTTTGAAGTTTTCTCATAACTATCCCAACATTCAATATTTTCAAGTCCTTTAATGTTTTCTTTATAAAAAACAGGATCTTTACCAACTTTTTTCTGGTTTATATAATCTTGTAACGCCGCAAATGCTACTTTTGAAAGTAAGGTAATAGCAATTAAATTAATAATAACCATAAAGCCCATAAATAAGTCCGCTAAATCCCATACAATTTGAATCTTTGCAACAGAACCAAATACAATCATAGCCAACACACTTATTCTGTATATCATTAACCACACTTTACTTGTATGTAAGAAGCGAATATTTGTTTCGCCATAATAATAGTTGCCAATTAACGCACCAAATCCAAATAAAAAAACAAAGATAGCAAGACAACCCGATGCCCAAGGACCTATGTGTTCACTTAATGCTGCTTGTGTAAGTGCAATACCATTTAACCCCGGTTGTTTATATGCATCAGACAGCAAAATAATAAAGGCAGTGCTAGTACAAATGATCAGTGTATCCGTTAATACACCAAATGCTTGAATCAGTCCTTGTTTCACCGGATGACTTGTTGTTGCTGTTGCGGCAACGTTTGGTGCACTTCCCATACCAGCTTCATTTGAGAATAAACCGCGTTTAACTCCATTCATAAGTGCTGCACCAATTGAACCGCCTGCTATTTGTTTAAAACCAAATGCGTTTTGAACAATAAGAGAAAGAACTTCCGGCATTTTTGATATGTTGGTAACTACAACAAATAATGCAACTCCAATGTATAATACTGCTAAAAATACCACCTTGTATTCAGCCATTTTTGCAATACGTTGTACACCACCAAAAATAATCGCAGCGAAAGCAATGGCCATGATTATCCCAACTGTTAGACGATCTGTACCAAATGAGTTTTGAAAAGCAATTGTAACTGTATTTGATTGTACTGAATTGAATACAAGACCAAAAGTAATTGTGATTAAAATAGAGAATAATACTCCCATCCAACGTTTATTCAACCCTTTTTCCATATAATAGGATGGACCACCGCGGAAACCAGTTTTATCTTTTACTTTATATATCTGTGCTAATGTGCTTTCGACAAAACTGGAGGCCGAGCTAATAATAGAAATAATCCACATCCAAAATACAGCTCCAGGACCACCTAATGCAATTGCAATCGCAATTCCTGTGATATTCCCTGTTCCAACGCGGGCTGCCATACCAATACAAAACGCTTGAAAAGGAGAGATTTGATCTTTAGAACCACTTTTCCCCTCCATTAATACACGGACCATCTCTTTTAACATTCGAAACTGTACAAAATTCAATTTAAATGTAAAATAAATTCCGCAAATAACAAGCATAATAATTAACAATTTAGACCATAAAAAATCATTTGTTGATCCGACTAACTCTACAAAAAATCTTTCCATATTATCACTCCATACCAAAAATTTATCTATCATAATCTATATAAAATCACCTATATTCCTTGGCATAAATACCTCATTCATATTCAAATACAACAAGGATAAAAATTTTCTATATTAATAGAATTGGCCTGTTTAAACAAACATCGCAACACGCAACTGCGAAACTGAATTTTCTAAAAACTTACCATTTATACACACGATGCTCTATCCCCTTCTGCAAAACTAATATTCTTATCCACTAATGTTGTTGTACTATTATGTTTGTTTCGTTTACCGGTGATTTACATTTTAATCATAATAATCAATAGTGATTAACTGGTTTTTTGTTAATTTTCTTAAGAACATGGAAATATCTCCTTTCTTACTACTAATCTCAAAAATAGGCTAGGTAAAAATTTCACGAAAAATCTATAAAGCGCTTTCAATCTTTAACTAAGAGAAGTTTGTCTTTAATTTATAATTAAAAGTACAGAATGTTACGAAAAAGTACAGATTTTTATAAAAACAAAAAATTTTTTAAGATTTTTCATCTAAAAAAACAGTGAGATTTTGTGAATTTTATACAGTATCCAAACGTCGCAGATTTTGTTCTATCTATCCTTTGACAAGTCTCTATTTTCTTCATATAAACATGCATACTTTTTCTCTTTTAGAAGTTCATATAAATTATTTGAAATCAAGAATCGACGGAATATTATAGGAATATTAAAAAAATAAAACATTTAATTTATTTATGGTATCATACAAAAAACATTTGTTTTCTCAATTAATCCCCCTAGCTGGATTCGTCTATATTGCACATATTTACAACATGAAAGACACTAAGAAAAAAAGGATTTTGTTGAAGGGATGAAACATTACAAAACTCTTATTTAGGACCTTATGTCATCCTCTTTTCTAGCAATATCGAGTTATCCCAAAAAACGTATATTTACTAACATAACTTACAGGTGGTGTATTGTGAAAGAAATAGTATTTGTTCAAAATAAAAAAAGACTCCTTATGAAATTCGAATTTTTAAAAAAGGATTTAGTACTTACCATTTCACTGATACTAGCAATTGTCAGCTGCTTAATACATTCGCCAAAGATCGAATATATTAACTTTGAAGTGTTAATTAGCTTATTTAATCTGATGGTAGCCATTAAGGCCTTGGAACAGCTAAAGATATTAGACAAACTTGCCGTTGCGATTTTAAATAAATGCAATAACAGCAGGTCAATATCTATTATTCTAATTTTGTTATGCTTTATTTGCTCCATGTTTGTAACAAATGATGTCGCTCTCCTCACTTTTGTACCAATAACACTTGTCATTAGTAAAAAAACACAAATGAACATGATGGATACAATCATCCTGCAGACAATTGCGGCAAACATCGGTAGTAGCTTGATGCCTATGGGAAACCCACAAAATTTATACCTATATTCTTACTATGGAATTAAGCTCATCCCATTTTTAGGTTCAATCCTGCTTTTAGCTGTACTTGGAATTAGTTTGTTATTTATATTTACTCAAAAACTTCAAAAAACAGATTTGAAAATAGAACTACCTGTTATTACCGTGAAAAATCAAAAAAAAGCTACCGTCTGGATTTTGATACTTATTACTATCATTGCATCTATTTTTGGTGTTATTAATTATTACATTGCGCTAATAGTCACACTGATAGCAGCATTTACGTTAGATAGAAACTTACTATTTAAGATCGATTACTTTCTTCTAATAACCTTTGTCTGTTTTTTTATTTTTATCGGAAACATTTCCCATTCCGATGCACTGGGGACATTTGCTCGCGCTAATTTAAGAGGAGATACTTCAGTCTTCTTTAGTTCCATATTTTTGAGTCAATTGATTAGCAATTTTCCTACTTCAATTCTTCTATCAAACTTTACTTCTGATTGGAAAGCTTTATTACTAGGAGTAAATATTGGAGGGCTTGGAACAATTATCGCATCTTTAGCCAGTGTAATCTCCTATAAACTATTCATTCAGGCCAATGTTAAAGAGAGTAAGGCGTATTTAATTAAATTTAGCATTTACAACTTTGCATTTTTAATCATACTTACATGTATACAATACTTTATCTTTAAATTTCTAAAAATTTTTTAAAAAATTGATTCCTTTAGAAAAACCCAAATTTCTCAGCATTAAATTGAGAAATTTGGGTTTTAATATAGGTATGTTCACTATTTTGAGATGTTCCCAAAGCGAAACTCTTTTAGCTTTTACGTTATTTATTAGAATTCGGTTCATTTTTTATGCACTCAGTTATATAATAGATGACTGAATTTATAGGGTAATAACTTTCAATTAATAATAGAAAGTTATTACAATGTTATTTCATTTTTGAAGTCCTCTTCACAAAATCCTTAATGTCCCTCAAATTTTTCCCGCTAATATTATCTTTGATGGTTAAATTTAGTTCAATTTCTAATTTTGCAAATACTGCTCCTACACAATTATAGATACTTAATCCCTCTATACTCTTTCAAGCGGTAATCCATTCCGATGGAAATTACAAATGACAAAATTTATCCGTTTTTCCTACTTGCTAAATTCAGCAAGTAAAATGTTTTTAAAAACTTCTGGATTATTAAGGTTTAAACTGTTCGAATTGATAGCGAGTGTATGTTTACCTCCAAGCGTTCCACCAGCAAAAGTGGAAAACCCTGGAACGGCCCCCCTGTGTCCCCATACCGAGACACCGTTCGGAAGCTTAATTTCAAGTATTCCAAGACCATATCCGGTTCCCTCTCTATTTGTAGGAACTGTAGTAAGCATTTGTTTTAACTGCTGTTCCTTCAGTAATTTGCCACCTAGTAAGCAAGAGAAGAATTTGTTTAAGTCGTCAGCAGTAGAAATCATATCTCCATCCGAGCTACCTGGGTTAATATAAGTAACATCTTTTAGCTCACTCGCTCCGTCTAGTTGCAAATAGCCACGGGCATGCTTGGTGCCTGGAATCACGCTTGAATTACCAGGTAGAAATGTATTTGACAAATCAAGCGGTTCAATAATCCGATTTTCAACCTCTTCCGCATAGCTGTTTCCTGTTACTTTTTCAATAAGGATTCCTAGTATTACATATCCTGTATTTGAATAAGACCAACCCTTTCCTGGGGCAAAGTCTGGGGGAAGTGAAATCCCCATCTTTACAAATTCTTCAGCCGTATACGATTTTTTTATATCCGTAATATCAAAGTCTTTTGAATTTATATAGTCAGCAATACCACTTGTATGATTCAATATTTGCCGGATCGTAATCTGGTTACCATCATATCCGTTTCCTTGAATAACACCAGGTAACCATTTTTCAATGGAGTCGTCTAGATTCAAACGGTTCTCTCCAGATAATTGAAGTAGAACTGTTGCAATGAACGTTTTCGTCACACTGCCAATGCGAAAGCGAAAATCTGCTTGCATTGGTTTCTTAGTTTTCAGATCCGCTACCCCAGCACTATAACTCCAAGTTTTATCCCCCTTAGAAATTTTAGCGAGTATTCCTGGGTATCCAAGTTGCAGTTCATCTCGCATTGCTTTCTTAACGGAAGTACGATCGCTTTGCGTACTTGTTTGTAACGAACTAGATACATTTTGCGTAGATTCTGCTTTTACAACTGATGTTGGTGTTATGTATAACAGGGAACTTCCACCTATTAAAAGTGCTAGACTTGCACATGTAATTTTACTGCGTGTTTTCATAAAGAATTCCTCTCTTCTATTTAAATTGTATAGATAGTTGATAGCAGTGTCATATACGAGCCACACAGCTATCCATTCTCCCAATGATGAAAAGGCAACAATACATTTGCAATCATTGTACTCATTATTTTCACAAAACACTCTTGTTACTAATTGTTATATATATGCCATACTTATCCCCCCTTCACGCCTCCTTATATTTTTACCCTACACAATGAAAATCTCTTTTTCCTTACCTATCCCTTACAAATTCCTTACATTCAAAATTACTTGTACACTAGGGTTGAAGTAGCATCTGTGCCCGAAAACGCAAAAAAATAGATTACCTGCACACGAAAAAGTATAGTGCACAGGTAATCTATTTGTTTTTAAGATTAACAAAAACCTAATTTGTTTTTTGAATTCTTCCATCAATAACAGACTGAATTGGTTCTTTTGATTTTTTTATATAATCTACTAATGCTTCAAAATCAGTTGGTCCTGTTTCAGCATCTTTACCGTTTTTAAAGGATACAAATCCATCTCCCCCTGAAGCTAGAAATGCGTTAGCAACGACGCTGTAAGTTTTAGAAGGAATGATTTCTTCTCCATTTGTTAAGCGAATACTTGTTACTTTTTCTCCATTGGGCTTGTTCGCATCCCAAGTGTATTGGATCCCTGAAATTTGAAGCATTCTTGTTATGTCTTTTTGCCATTGTTGATTTAAAATATCACGAATGTCTTGACCTGTTAAATTTACTTTTATTAATTGATTTCCGAATGGTTGAATACCATATATCTCTCCCCATGTAATATCACCAGCATCTAAGTCATTACGAATACCACCAGGATTCATAAGTGCAATTTGGGATTGCATTGTTGTACGCTGGGCATCAGCAACTAAATTTCCAAGAGTAGATTCACCAGCCGTATTGAGTTTGCGATCTAGTGGCGCAATAGACTTACCTACAACTTCATTAACAAGAGGTGCGATTTTTGCTTGATATTTCTCCATCTTCTTCTTTATTTTTTTATCAGGCTCTATGCCTTCATGATAAGTTGTAACAATTTCTGCTTTTTTCTCAACAATATCTTGTGTTTTACGATCAATCTTTACATCAACATCAGCAAAAGCCATACCATATGAATTTGCTTGTACGACAAGTTTATTATTAACAGTTCCATTTACATAAGTGTGGCTATGGCCACCAAAAATAACATCGACTTCTGGATCAGTCTCATTTGCTAATCGGACGATATCACCATTTGTTACGCCGTTCCCATCTGTTATACCTCCGTTATGTGCAAGAACAACGATAGATTTAACGCCTAGTTTTTTTAATTGCTTTACGGATTTGTTAATAGCTTCAACTTCATCTGTAATTTCTACATTCTTTAGCATAGTAGGCATAACAAGGTTAGGAACATCCGTTGTTACGACTCCGATAAATCCAACAGGAACTCCTTGTACCTTTTTTATAGTGAATGGTGGTAAAAATAAACGACCGGTGGATTTATTATAGAAATTTGCAGCAACATATGGGAATTTTGCTCCTTTAAAATTCCCTGTTTTCTCATGGTATCCACCATAAATAAGGCGGTTCATTTCTTCAACACCTTCATCAAATTCATGATTCCCTATCGTTCCAACATCGAATTTCAAATCATTTAGAAATTCAATCGTAGGTTCGTCTTGTAATAATGCTGAAACAGGAGTACTTGCTCCAACAACATCTCCAGCATGTACCTTTAATGTATTCGGATTTTGTTTTTCACGATCACGTAAATAAGCCCCTAAGTACTCAATTCCCCCTGCATCTTTATTGTTAATTTTTTTTACAGTGTCTAGTTGCCCATGAAAATCGTTAATACCGAGCATTTGTACATCTATGTAGCGGTTTGATTCTGTACTTGCTTGGGCTGAAGGCATAGCAAATACACTAGTAAAAGTAACTGTACTTAATGCTAAAGCAACTGGAATGATTTTTTTCAACATAAAATTTCTCTCCCCTAATTAAAATCTGACATAATACGATGTTATTTTAATATATTAAGAGAATTATTTCCACAAAAATTCTATCAATTATAAAAATTAATAAGATTTCATTGTTTTCTGACAAGATATTTCTTCCTCAAAAAATGTATATTTCTTTGTTTTGAGAATTATTCAAAATATTATCTTGATAGTAATATAACAATACTTCTAAGAAATCTAAAAAACTCTAATCAATATATTTTAGCTGTTAAGAAGAGTATTCAATCCAAAATTAATGGAGATTTATCAACCTAACATCTCAATATCACCATTTAAAAAGATGCTCCTGGATTTATCCAAGAGCATCTTTTATAAAGCTTTATTTTTTACTTGTTTATAATTTATCAATTAACAATTATATAGTTGTAATCAGTCATTTAAAAATAATAGGAGTGCTTCATTAAATTCTTTGGCATGCGTTGCATTTAGCCCATGTGGACCACCCTTTATTAACGTTACTTTAGAATTAGGAATTGCTTCATGTGTTAATTTCCCACTATATTCAAATGGTACAGTTGCATCAGAATCACCGTGAATAATAAGAGTAGGTATATTAAACTTCTCCAAGTCTTTTCTAAAATCTGTCTTACTAAAGGCGGTAATACAATCAAGTGTTCCTTTAGGTGATGCACTGGCTGCAATATCCCAATTATATAAACGGAATGGCTCACTAACTAAATCTGTTCGATTACCAGCTGCGAAAAATCCCTTAGTAAATTCATCAAGAAATGCAAGGCGGTCATTAATCACACCACTTTTGAACGCTTCAATTGTTGTATCATCTAATGCCCCTTCAGGATGATCCTCTGATTTGTATAAATATGGAGGAACTGCTCCAGCAAAAACAGCCTTTTCAATACGATCTGTTCCATACGTACTAATATACCGGGCTACTTCGCCTCCACCCATAGAAAAACCAACAAGTGTGACATTTTGAAGCTCTAAATGTTCTAATAATTGATGTAAATCAGAAGTAAAGGTATCATATTCATACCCTTCCCACGGCTGAGATGATTTTCCAAAACCTCGACGATCATATGTTATAACTCTGTATCCAGCCTCAACAAGAGCGGGAACTTGATATTCCCAAGATTGACCACTTAACGGCCAACCATGAATGAGTACAACTGGTTTTCCTATGCCATGATCCTCATAATATATCTCAATTGGTGCTTGATTTTCGGTTCCTACAGTAATTTTTGCCATTTTCCTACCTCCTTTAATATATATCCTTTTCTTCAATAATCCGGATGAATCTCATAACCTATTTATGCACATTTATATTGTGAACGCTAAGTATGAAACTCTATTGTTCCGATGAATTCATTTTCTGTTTATGGAACGCTTCCCCATCTCATACTTTTTTCATCACGAAGTATTTGCTGAACATTTCTCCTATTCAATTGTAATAACAAAAGTAGGTGACTATCAATATCGTTCTATCTATAGAATGTATAGGTAAAACCAATTCATTTTATAGTGAAAATAACTATAGTTACCACCTATACAAACTATAGATAATTTAGAATTGATTAACGAATCAGTTTTCAAATACTATAAATTTGTATAGCGCTTCATGTTCCGTGAATGCTGCTATAACTCATAGTAACTGTCAGTTTAGTTACAAACTAATCGTAACAAACGAAGAAATTCAGGATAATATTCCACTGTTTAAAATTTCTTCGATTACTTAATTTTTAGGAGGAATACATAATGACTGATCTCTATTCTCGTATTAACAAAGATGATGCTGTTGTGCTTTTAGTAGATCATCAAACTGGTCTTATGTCCGGACTAGTACGTGACTATGGTGTTGATGAATTCAAGAACAATGTTTTAGCTCTTGCTCATACTGCTAAGTTTTTTGATTTACCAGTTATTTTAACAACAAGTTTCGAAAACGGGCCTAATGGACCTTTAATGCAAGAATTGGTTGATCTCTTTCCTCATGCACCAAAAATAGCTCGACCTGGACAAATTAACGCATGGGATAATGATGATTTTGTAAAAGCAATCGAAGAAACTGGAAAAAAACAACTTATCATCGCAGGCGTAGTTACGGACGTTTGTGTTGCTTTCCCGGCACTTTCCGCTATAAAAGCTGGATATGAAGTATTTGCTGTTACGGATGCTTCAGGAACTTTCAGTAAACAAGTTGCAGATGCTGCCAATACTCGTATGGCACATAGTGGTGTGCAACTTATGAACTGGTTTAGCGTAGCTTGCGAATTACAACGCGATTGGCGCAACGATGTCGAAGGTTTTGGCAATTTGCTTGCTAGCAATCTTCCAGGCTATCAAAATATAATTGGAAGCTATAGGGGAGCTCAGCGAGATCTTAGTAAACAAAATGCATAAAGTGAAACTTTAATCAGTGGGGGTTTTGTTCATCCCCCACTGATTATTAGTTGAACCAATCGGGCTTTTACAGGCAGTTGATCCCCCACCTAACTTCTTTGCTTCCGCTGAATTTTGAGGTGGGGGTCTTACTGCCCGTTAATGCGGGATAAATGTATCTCAAGGAAATAGCTTTAAATCACCTTTTTTAAAGTAGATAGTATGAATTTAGTGCTGATTAAATCAGCACTAAATTTAAATTAAAAAGTATAGCAGATCTCCAATTGACAGAATATACATCACTTTCAATAAACAATTAAAAAAGGAGCGTTTTATTATGAGTAATTTAGAATTGTTAAATCCGGAGAACAGCGCATTAATTTTGATTGATTTTCAACCTCAAATGACTTTTGGAGTTGCAAGTATTGATAGACAAACATTGATTAATAACGTTATGCTACTTGCTAAATCAGCAAAAACTTTTAACGTACCTACTATTCTTACTACAGTTGAGACACGCAGCTTTTCTGGTTATTTTTGGCCACAAATTCTTGATATATTCCCAAACCATGAAATTATAGAACGCAGTTCAATGAACTCTTGGGAAGATCCAAAATTTGTTGAAGCAGTTAAAGCAACAGGTAGAAAGAAATTAATATTTGCAGCACTTTGGACTGAAGTTTGCCTTGCATTCCCTGTGCTTGAAGCAATGAAAGCTGGCTATGAAGTGTATGCAGTTGATGATGCTTCAGGTGGTACTAGTCTGACAGCACATAACGCTGCTATGCGTCGTGTAGAACAAGCTGGTGCAATTCCAGTGACAGCAATTCAAGTTTTACTTGAATACCAACGTGACTGGGCACACAAAGACACTTATGATGCTGTAATGGAGATTGTAAAGGAACACACTGGTGCTTATGGTCAAGGAGTAGAATACGCATATACTATGGTGCACGGCGCGCTTCCAAGCAGGAAAATATGAAACAAGAAGGAGTAGCTGTCGAAGAGACTTATACAGGGAACACGATGGATGCTGCTGATCCAGTAACAACGATTGTTACATGGGAAATTCAACAAGGTAAAGAAAAACAGTTTGAAACATGGAGACATGAAATCGAAGCTGCCGCTACTAAATTCCCAGGGCATTTAGGTGTAAATCTAATAGTCCCAAATAACGAATCGAGAGAGTATACTGTTATTTTTCGCTTTGATACGTATGAGCATCTACGTGCTTGGCAAGAATCAGACATTCGCCGGGATTTGTTAAAAACGGCAGAACAATTTCAAGTTACTAATCCGAGTTACAAAACTGAAAGTAGTTTGGCTTATTGGTTTGTTACTCCGAAAACGCCAGTTCCACCGCCAAAATGGAAAATGTCTATCGTTACCCTTTTGGGTGTATGGCCTCTTAGCATGTTAGTTCCTAAAGTGATAGGACCTATTATAAAACATATGAATCCTATTATGTCGGCCTTTTTTGTTTCAGTATGTATAGTGTCCTTGCTATCATGGGTAGTCATGCCGATTTTCGGTAAATTATTTCATCCATGGTTACAAAATAATAGAAAGTAGACGAGGTGTGAACATGAATTTACCGGATATGATCTTATATAACGGAAAAATTACTACCCTTGACCCTTCTCAGCCTGAGGTATCTGCTATCGCCATAACTGATGGTTTAGTCACTGCAGTAGGTGGAGATGAGCTTCTTAATAGTGCCACGGAAAAAACAAAGAAAATAGACCTTAAAAGAAAGAGAGCTATTCCAGGCCTGAATGACTCTCATATACACGTTATTCGTGGTGGTCTGCATTATAATATGGAATTACGTTGGGAAGGCGTGCCATCACTTTTTATTGCTCTAGAAATGCTCAAAGAACAGGCAAGGCGTACACCTGCTCCTCAGTGGGTAAGGGTAGTTGGAGGTTGGTCTGAATTTCAATTTAAAGAGAGACGGTTGCCAACTTTGGAAGAAATTAATGCCGTTTCTGAAGACACTCCTGTATTTGTGCTACATCTTTACGATAGAGCACTTGTAAATCGTGCTGGGCTGCATGCACTGGGATATACAAAAGATACACCAGACCCTCCAGGCTGCTTAATTGAGCGGGATAAACGAGGTAATCCAACGGGCCTTTTAATTGCGAATCCTAACGCTTCTATTCTTTATTCAAGTTTGGGTAAAGCACCAGCACTTAATTTTGACGACCAGATTAATTCAACTCGCCATTTTATGCGCGAATTAAATAGATTAGGTATTACAAGTGCTATTGACGCAGGTGGTGGATTCCAAAATTATCCTGATGATTACAAAGTTGTTGAACATTTAGCCGAGAAGGAACAATTAACTTTGCGTATTGCTTATAATCTATTTACGCAGAATCCAAATCATGAATATGAAGACTTTGCTTCATGGGCAAAAATTGTTTCTCCAGGTCAAGGAACTGATAAGTATAAAATGAATGGTGCCGGAGAGATGTTAGTATTCTCAGCAGCCGATTTTGAAAAATTTCAAATGCCACGGCCTGAACTAGCTACGATGATGGAAGCTGACTTAAAGAAAGTAATTTCTCTATTGGTGGAAAACCGTTGGCCCTTCCGTTTACATGCAACTTATGATGAGTCAATCACACGTTTCTTAAATGTATTCGAGGAAGTTAACAGTGAAATTCCTTTTAATGGTCTACGATGGTGGTTTGATCATGCAGAAACAATCTCAGATCGTAGCATGGAACGTGTTAAGGCTTTAAATGGCGGTATTGCCATCCAAGACCGCATGGCTTTTCAAGGTGAATACTTTGTTGATTTATACGGAAAGGAAGCTGCAAAGCGTACTCCTCCGATTTATCGTATGTTAGACCTTGGTATACCTGTTGGCGCCGGTAGTGATGCAACTAGAGTTTCCAGCTATAACCCTTGGGTCGCTCTTTATTGGATGGTTGCCGGAAAAACCATTGGTGGACTTTCGATATACGATGAAAAAAATAAACTGGATAGAAAAGTAGCCCTGGAATTATATTCAAAAGGAAGTGCGTGGTTCTCTGGTGATGAAGGTAAAAAAGGAACCCTTGCAGTAGGTCAGTTTGCTGATCTTGCTGTATTGTCTGCTGACTACTTTACTGTGCCAGAAGAAGAAATCAAAAACCTTGAATCATTACTCACAATTATGGGCGGACAGGTTGTGTATGGAAATGATGAATTTAAAAATTTATCACCTGAATTGCCGCCAGCATCACCTGACTGGTCACCGACGGGCGTTTATGGTTATGGCGGTGCTAACCTAGCGAACACTATACTTTCTCACGATGCCCATGATAACAAGTTACATGGTTGCAGTAACCCTCTCCATCAACACACTCATACCGTAATAGGAAAAGATGGAACTAAATGGGGTATTGGTTGTACTTGCTTTGCTTTCTAAATCAAAACCACCGGTATAATGCCGGTGGTTTTCTTTCTGCAATAAGGATATGTAGATTCGAAATAGCATTGTATATCTCTATTGGAATCTATTACTATTTAATAGGACAAAAGAGTTGATAGCTTAAACTTGATTTGTTTTTTACATCCTTCTCTCCTTGCAAAGCCTAC
Organism: Bacillus sp. 007/AIA-02/001; assembly: GCF_004634455.1. NCBI lineage: Bacteria > Bacillati > Bacillota > Bacilli > Caryophanales > Bacillaceae > Bacillus > Bacillus sp. 007/AIA-02/001. The sequence continues at coordinate 80,382 of NZ_SEIY01000008.1, read as the reverse complement.
CCCTTTCCCTTAAGTAAAAGTCAAAAATCGATCACACCACACATATAAAGCCACTGCCCTTTGACTTTAATATTTGCTTTATCTTAAGACTTATAGATTTTTTCAAATTTCACACTAGAATCATTATTATTTCTATTACACTGATACTTTTTGCGAATCATTTAACTTCTGCATAAAGATGCGTGCAGCAAAACTTAAAAATTTATCATCAAAGTGAATAAGATTAATATCTTGACTTGGTGTTGGATCAGTAATACGAACTATGCTCAAAGTATCATTATTAACAAAGTTAACCAGTGAACAAGGTATTATGGCAACCCCATGTCCATTGTATACAAGGCTCAATAGAGAAATAGAAGATTTTGTTTCTATATTTGCTTCAGATAAAGATAACCCTAAACTCTCACAATATATTTTAATAGATTCACGACAACTACATGAAACCATTATTCTACTCAGCCCTACTAATTCTCGAAAAGAAACAAATGATTTTTCATTCAAAGGATGATTTTTTGGAATGACAAGGACGAGCTCTTCACTATACAAAAGGGTGTTTGTTAATGTGTCTGGAATTTGAGCACTACGTGTAATCCCAAAATCAATATTTTTGTCAACGATTTGATTTACGGCAACTTCGGATTCTACAATTTTCACTACGATGTTGGGATAATGTTGTTGAAACTTCATAATATAAGGTGTTAAATAAGTAAGGTCCTCTAATAGACCTCCTATAGTAATCACACCTCTTTTTACACCCTTTAATTCAAAAATTTCATTATAAACGTCATCAAATTGTTGCATGATAAATTTTCCTTTATCAAATAGCAGCTTACCCGCTTCTGTCATTTTGATACCTCTTCCAACTCGATGAAACAAAGGTGTATCAAGTTCACCTTCTAACACACGTATTTGTTGACTTAAAGTCGGCTGTGAAATACCTAGAACTTCCGCAGCTTTAGTAAAACTATTATTATTACAAACTTGAATAAAATACTCTAAATGACGTAACTCCATTCTTGATACCCACTCTCCGCTTTATGAAAGATTTATAATGAAAAGGACGATATGTATACGTGAACATAACAACTTTATTTCCTACTATATTAATTGCAATTACATAATTTCTTTATTTTGTACTACAATACATTTACTACTATTTATTAATTTTCCCTCCTATTTATTTAATTTATATTTAATTAGGATATTACTAAACAGAAATAACATCTAAAAACTTACACTTTCTGTGCGTAATATCCTAACTTTTTCAACTGTTTACTTATCATTTTTTCTCAATATAGTCCAAACTACCAAATATTTGCCGAATCCCCTCTCTATGCTGTGGAAAAATTAGTGTCACCAATTCAATACCTTCTGAAATAATTGATGCATACGTGATACAAAAACTTACAAGTAATATTTTGTCCTCAATTTTTTTATAGGCCGATCAGCTTTACTGTATAGTAGCTCAAGCACTGCAAATTCAGTTGCATTAAGTCCATAAATTTTTAGATCCTTTTCATACGTTTAGTGATTGGCTGTAATTCCCTTGATAATATAACAAATAACTTTAAAGATAAGCTCTCATAATTACCAATCCTTTACAAGTTATCTTGAATTCGAGATTTATTATATTATCGTCGAAATATTATGTCAATAATTCATTTTAGCGTTATCAAGCCACTTATAATTTATTTCTCAACATAAGACATATAGAATCGTTAGAAAATAACTGTTAATATATAGATATCTCAATTACGTTATTTTTTAGAGGGCTTGTTGTCTAGCGCAAGCTCTCTTTTTTCATAGTCTAAATGGAATTCGGACACATTTTATATGGTGAGTTTTGCCCTCTTTTAGCGATAGAGACAAAAAATCTGGTTGTGATGTAAAAACTTCAAAATAACCGCAAATAATCTATAAAAATCAGACATATTAATGAATATGCATTCAAGCGAATCCGGTCTGTTTAAATTTGATTATTGAACTATTTCTCTGTGGCAAAATAAAGCAGCGCTATGGTCGGAAAAGCGATTCCGATCCACAATGCTACACTCCATCCTCCGAAAAAGAATCCAACAGCAACACCCAAAAAGAAAATAGACATGAATAATCCATTTAAGCGACTACGAACTTCTGGTTGCAAAGAGAAAATCAAACGTTGACTTAAAACTGGAAGAGGAATATCGCACTCGATGTTTCCAGCCCCGTCGACTGCAAGCAAAGCAACTTCTAGAGAAGGGAATTCAAAGAGGAGAATTGAAAGAAAACCTTGATATTGAATTATCCATCGATCTCATTTACGGACCAATTTTTTATCGGTTGCTAGTAACCGGTGATAAGTTGGATGATTCCTATGTACATCACTTGGTAACAAGCGCATTCGATGGAATACGATAAACATGAATAACATTCGAAAAAAGAATTAAATGCGCCTTCCTCCTATACGAATAAAATTTCGCTTAACTTAATAAATAAAATATCTAATTATTTAAGCTGATGTATATGAGTCGGTCCCCCACATACATCAGCTTAAGAGTTGAGAATTACCCTAAATGAATGAACATGCAAAAAAATTTATTCTGAGGATTTTACGATATTTTATTTAATCGAAATGTGACATAACTCCTAATATTAGTCTTATTAAGACGCAAGCTCCCTCTCTTCTATTTTTTAATTGAATATTTTAGGTTTATAATGATTTATTTTTAAAGATAATTACCTAATTTATTAACTTATTTTAGAGTAAAAAATAGGAGAAGCCTATCGTGACAGACTCCTCCTAAAAAACAACCGTTATATACATATTGAAAATAAATTTATTTTATTAATAATGAATATTCACCAGTGTTATCATCAAATTTATACACATTCAAATAATATTTCCCTGGTTTCGCTACGAATTTTCCCTTTATAGCATTTCCTTCATCTTCACCACAAGCTACGTAATTTTGCATGTCTGATTCATGATAAAGTACCCATGTCATCCCAATGTTTTGTTCATTTACCACAGAAATATCTACTTCTTTTGGAACTGTAACATCAAACGTATAAACATCTGTTTGATCAGGAGCAATCAGATTTCCTTTTACAAGCTTATTAAACGGGAGTACCTTTTCCTCTTCAAGGGATCCACCTGTTTGCGGATCTTGTTTTACAGTAACTTTTGTTTGTTCTTTACTTTCTTTTCCTCTACTATCTTTCACTGTTAGTTCCACAGTATATGCTCCTTTTTCTCCATATACATGGGTAGGGCTGACTTCTGTACTTGTTGTACCATCTCCAAAGTTCCATAGATAAGAAATAATTTTTCCATTTTCACTTTCTGTACCATCACTATGGAATTGAATTCCTTCATTTACTATCCCGCTATATGGTCCATTCATATTTACTATAGTCATTGTTTTTTCTTTTTCCTCTGTTGCAACACCATGGAAAACAATATCATATTCAAATTGATTGGCTGCATTCACGCGATAGTTAACAAAATAGGCTGTAACTGTTTTATAGCCGCTCCATCCTGTTTGAGACAACTGCTCCAAGGTTTGATTGACTTGTTTACTCATTGTTTTCCAGTCTTCAGACTCACCTTTTGATGTACTACCTATGTACTTGCCTTCTACAGTAAATGTGTTAAAAAATTGAGACTCATGTTTTGTGATTTTTGCATCTTTTATATTAGTTACATCGACAATTTCTTTCTTCACTTCAGCTAACGGCTTAGGTGCATGTTGTATTAAGTAATCATTTGTTACTTGTGGTACATTGTATTTATCTTGATTATCAATCAACTGCTGCATATACGTTTGATATTCTGTATTCAGCTGTGCATCTTTACTTAATGCTTCACGATACGCGTCATAATTTTTCACATCGTTTGCACGGATTAAATCCTGAATCTTATCAAAGGTTTCAAAGTGGTGATTATATAGATAAGACTGTAGTGCAAAGGAATAATTATAAAAATCCCATGATCCATATTTTGCGAACAAAGTTTGCTTTGCAGTATAACGGCTTGCCGGATCAGATGATAAGCCACTTATAATACTTTTACGTGGAACAACATTATTTGTACGTGTAGATCCTGCAAAGAATTCTGCATTCCCTTCTTGGAACCAAGTTAAGCGTTCATTTTGATATAGTTCTCCACTCCCAAATAAACCAGGAACCTCGTATCTTCCTTGTAAATAATGAGTGAATTCGTGACGGAATAACTCTTCTAGACTATAAATACTCTGTTTTGGTGTACGCTCATATGTAAAGAAAGTACCCTTCTCTTCAATATAAATACCGCCGTTGTTCGTTTCATATCCATATAATTGTCTATTTAATTGATAATCATCTGGATTATTATAAATTACAATTGTCAGCACATCATCTGCGTTACCTGGTTCTAGTGCTTTATCATTTCCAATTACACGGTGATATTGTGCCTTTACTTCTTTGGCTGCCCAATATAACCTTTTAATTTTCTCTTCTGTTACTTTATCGCCTGTCTTAAAAACAATAGATCCATCATCAAATGTATATGTTTTAGGTAAGTATTGTAACTTCCCTTCTTCACGTATTTTCTGTAAATCTACTGTATTTCCATCATAATCTTTTCCACCGTAGTTTGTTTTGATTTGCTCTACCGCTATAAAATAAGGTCCACTTAGGCGAGGATACATATTCATCGCTTGTGTAATAACTTCCAATCCTTTGTTTGGATTGCTATGAAATTTCCCTAAACGTCCTGCATAATAAATCCCATTATTAATTAGCCAACTATTCTCAGTTGTTAAATTCCGTATGAGAGCAATTCTACTAACCTCATTTATAAAGTTATCTATCTTTCCATACCACATTGTTGCATTAGGCTTTTTATTCGTTTCCTGCAAATAAGATTGTATATCATAATCAATACCTTTTACGATTTCATATACAGCTTGTTCTTTCATATAATCATTAGCATACATAGAAAGGTTATCATTAAACTGTTTTAAAATATTTGCCGCATACTGTACTGTTTCAGCATCACTAGAAGCATTACTAATTAATTTCCCATACGCAACTACTACTCTATCTTGCTCAGCTGTACCTAATGTAAAGTTTGGATTTTTTGCAATAGCTTTTAATGCTGGTAAACATTTGTCATGGAAGCTTCTCTCATTTAAGTAACCTACTTCATTATTAAAATATCCCACATAAAAAGCAGAACGTAATACTTCAACAAAAGTTTCAATTCCCTTTGAATCCTCTTTCGTAAAAGATGTCCCTCTTTGTCCTAATTCATCAATGATAACGTTCATACGTTCTTTATTTTGATAAAAAGCTTTCGTATCTTGATTGAATTGAAATAAGTCTGTAATTTGATTCCATGAAACTCTTGATAGCGTATCAATGAATTCACTATCAGACATTTTATTCAATTCTGCCAGAGTATAGCTTTGCTTTAATTGCCTTTCATCATGTTTCATCACCGAAGTAGGTCGTTGTGAAAAATCGCCTACTTTTAAACGCTCTTCAAAATTCAATGTTTCGTCCGCTTTTGTAGCATGAGCCATTTCATCTTTTGAAGTTTCTGTCCCAATCGGTTTCATCTGTAACGTATTATAGGGTGCTTTTTCTTCTGCGGATACCTGTGTTTGAATACTTCCAAATGATAATGCCATCGTACTAATACCGATCATCATTTGAGTAAATTTTAAATTCTTGTTCATAACATTTCCTCCATTTATATATTCCACCCAAAAATATAACATTTTATTTTAATAAATTATCATAAAATGTATTATTACATATTGTTTAATATGAATTTCTGTATAAATTAATATTAAACAAAGCATTGTTGAATCTCTTTCTTTTTCCATACATACTCATAAATTGAGTAAACTTTTTGTTTGGAATTTACAGGTTCGTTGCACGAAACCAGACTCTCTGGCAAGATTTCTTAAGATGTTCGGGGATAAATAACATTGAATTTCTTGAGCAAATAGTTGTAGTTCATCAGATACAAAAATAGACATAAAAAACGCTATCCTTTCCTATGATTCTAGAGAAAGAATAGCGTTTTTTTACTCGTTCAGTACTTAGTAGGTATAACTTTTTATATTTCAAATGACTTTTCTCTCTAAAATTATTTTTCATACAAATTTTCAGATTCTAAAAAATCTATAAATTTCTTATAATGTGTCACTGTTCTTTCTAAAGCAATCATTAAAACAAATATAAAATAAATTGCTTGAATTCCATTCATATAATTAAAGAGTGATTCAAATATATATACAATACTTGCAATCATAGAACAAAACCATAAATAAAATTTCATTTTCAGTTTTTTAATTTTTTGCTTAGTTGTCTTACAAGGCTGGCCATGAACTCTTATAAACAAATAAATTGCTGTATGCAAAATAATAATTGAAAATTGGAAACTTCGATTGTCCTCTGAACTAAATTCAGAGAAACCTATTTCTAATGAATGTAATACTATCCAAATAGAAAACAAAGATAGCACGAAGACATATAAAAAACCAAATAATAATTCAAAAATAAATAACCAAGGTTTATTTAATATTGAGTGAAATGGATTTAGATATTTTATGGTTAATAAAAATTTCTTCACTAAATCAGTAATAATAATTGATGTATTAGTTATATTCATATAGAAAAGTAATGTTATTGGAACCAATAACATTATAGCAATGCCCCAAATGGTAATCTTAATACCGGATAAAAAGAAAACAGCTCCAAAAATTACAACTGAAAAAATAAAAGTTGATATTGGAACAAACATTAAAAATATAAGAGTTCTTATTAAGATTAACTCCCCTAAAAAATCTTTTATTATGAAAACATGTATTTTTTCCTCCTTGTAATTCTTCACAGTTTCAACTATTTCTTTCTCGGATAAAAGAAAATACTTCAATCTATTAAACATAAAAAAACTCCTTTATATTAATTTAAAAAAGATTGCCCTCTGTATGCTACAGAGGGCAATCTTTCTTGATGATTAAAATATATACCCAACTGTTAGCAAATATATTAAAAGACATTGTCATTAATTCACTTTAAATTTCACTTCTGGGTATTTGGAGTCCAATTTTTCAAGCGCAGAGCTATCGTCTACCTGTTTCACATATCGATCAAAAAAAGCGAGACTGAATTCGTTTATAATACGGTGAACGTATCTTGGATCTTCATCTAAGCTTCGTAACAAAGGAGAGAACAAATGAAAATCAGTGAAACTCGTATGATTGGTATGGGGAATAACCATTGACATGCCACCACCTGCAAGTGCATGGTCACTACGAACTTTTCCCTCTAAAAAATCTTCCGTGGAATCATCACTAGTCTCTGCATTCATAATCAAAAACGGTTTTCCAACTCTAGATTTCGGAACATTTTCCCCATATAATGTACCATCCATATTGATGGCTGCTTTGACACGGGAGTCTTCCACTAACACTTGCGCAGCTGTAGCTCCACCATAAGAATGTCCAAACATTCCAATTCGGGATGTATCCATTCTTCCTGTAAAGCGATTATCTTTATCGCTTTGGTTAAGCTTCTCTATTTGATTAAGTACAAAAACAACATCTTCCTTCCATAATTTGATATGGCGATCTCGTTCGGCAAAATCAGTTAAATTGATCGACTGTACAAAAGCGGTTCTGCCATCTGGAAAGACGGTAGCTGCAGCATCATAGGTATGATCAATTCCTACGACGATGTAACCTTGGCTGGCCAACTCCTCCACCTCAAACGTGTTTTGATTGCGAAAACCGCTTAAACCATGGGAAAAGAGTAGGACCGGATAACGTTCCTCTGAATCTGACAATTGAGCTTCCATGAATGCATTCGACTTCATCAAGCCTAGATGATGAAACGCGAATGCTGGAATAGACAATGATTTTTCCAACCCCTTGGCAATCTCATCCGAGTTATGGATATAAGGTGCGCGATTCATCTCTCCTTTTTCTTTTGCAGGATACCAAACCTGAACCATCAGCTCGCGCCGGCCGTTCAAATCTTTCATATAAGGTTCTTCTCGATTATAATCAATCCAATGATAAAGTGTAGTACCAACCTTGAAGGGACCGCTCGTTTTTTCAAATAAAACTACCGGCATGAGGGAAGGAAGCATGACCGCAATAGTCAAATAAATGACCAGTAGCGCTGTCTTGACTGTGAATGCCCCACAACTTTTAACGTTCTTTTTTGATTCAGCAAATAGATAGCAGCTTGTTAAAATAAATGGGGACAAATAAGCAGGAATCATCTGCCAGCGATACCCTTCTACGATAAGCTGCACAACAACCACACAAAAGGCAACTGTTAGAATGAAGACAGACCATTGTTTTATTTTCTCACTAAAAAACAATATACAGCCTAGAATACTAAAATTCACAATAATTATAACAGTCTCAAAAAAATCCATTTACATTCCTCCTATACCCGTATTTTATCTTCAAGGACATCCCAGCCAAATTGAAAAAACAATTTAAAATTACAAACTTTTCGTTTCCATCTCTGATTATCTTAATTCGTACCTTCAGTACCCAAAAATTATTTTCGGTACTCATTTTATATTATACCGAAATCTTCCAGACTGTAAAGTATAATTACCCTTAAGTAAAATCGACATAAAGTGAAACTTTAATCAGCCCTCACCAATCGGACTTTAATGGGCAGTTGATCTCCCACCTAAATTCTTTGCTTTCACTGAATTTTGAGGTGAGAGTCTTACTGCCCATTAAAGCGGGATAAAAATAAAAAATGAGCGGGGCTACGTTAACCTGTATGGTTATTGTGACCCTGCTCATTTTTTTATGTAGAAGTACTATTTAATCCTTACTTGTGATTCCATGCAATATGATATCGGCCATCATTGCAAGTGACTCTTGTAGAGTAATTTGGTTAGAGGCTATACTCCCCTGTTCAAAAATTGATTTCATTAACGTTTTGAGTGTTTGGATTAGCACTGGAATGTCCATTGAACGTAAAACACCGCCATTGATGCCCTCTTCAACTAGCCCAGTAATTACCTCCCATTCTTCATTTATGCCTTGTTCTATTTTTGCCCACTGCTCTGGATGGTAACGTCGCAGTTCAATCAGTAAACGTACGAAGCTGTGCTGAAAATCCTTAGGCACAATTAAAAGAATCCCTTTTAATTTTTCCGGTATGGTCAAATTCGAATTATCGATAATTTCCCGAAAACGTATTTGGGCTTCTTCATTTATTTGCTCAACTACATAACCAATAAGCTCGTCCTTAGATGGAAAATGCTCGTAAAGCGTACTTTTGCTTACACCTAGATCACGAGCTAAATCACTCATTGTGAATTTTATTCCCCTTACATGAAAAAGCGCAATAGCAGTTTTGGCAATCCGATCTTTCATCATTTATTCACCTCATACCAAAATAGTAAAGTTATTATCTCTCCAGTACTATAATAGTACTTCGAGTACAAGAATAGTTTAACTTTTTATTTCTTGAAGGTCAAACGTGATGAAGATGATGACATTTCACTTCATAGCCTTTAAATGAAAATATTATGTTTTTTATGGAAACCAAGTTTATTTTTATCATTGCGGGGACATCAAAACTTTAACTTGATAGGGATATGGCACTACCCCAATTAATAAATATTATTAACTATATGTCTATCATATTTTTTATAAACAGGATCAATTAGATTTAAAAAAAGACTTCTTTTTCTTTACTCGTAATAAATCACCTGTCCACCCTTTGAATCGCATATACATATACATACCCGCTGTTGTGAAAATAATAAATAAGAGAGCGATTAAATAGCTATATTTCCATTCTAGTTCAGGCATGTATTTAAAATTCATACCCCATAATGCTCCTAAGGCTGTCAAAGGCGTACTCACAGCAGTTAATACAGTAAGAGCTTTCATAATTTCATTCCCACGATGAGAAGAAACAACTTCTTGCAAATGAATCATCGTGTCTAATTCTTCTTGGTACTCTTTAACAAGTTGTAATCCACGCTCTAATTTTACGTGTGTTTGTTTATAACAAAGGGTGTTTGTTAGTTTTTCTAACCAAGCTTCCTCCAAGCCTTGTAACACTTCTTGTATTAAGCGAAACACATGTGTGTTCATAAATAATTCATGACGAATATGATAAATCCTTTCTAAAACTGCTATGTTATTATGATGATAAAAATCCCATAACACATTTCTGAAATTGTTTTCAAAATAGTCAACCTTTCGTAAATAGTGAGATATAAATATCGATAAGATGGCACATAGTCCTTCAGCGGAACTATTACAATTTTTTATACCTATAGGGAAATTATGTATTAATTCTTGAAAATCTTCTTCCTCTTTTTCTTGGACCGTTATCAGTATCCCATGAGCTACGAAATAATGAAGAAATTTTTGAATTTTGGCGTCCTTTTTATCTTGATCATATAAAAACGAACCATATACACAAGTTTGACTTGGTGATAACGTATAAACATATAATCCATTTTCACAAGGAGAACTTATTTTCTTTACAAATTGAGAGAAATAAGATGTTACATCACGGGGGATTATAGAAGAAATTTCTTCAAACTCACTAGTTTTCACATGATACCAACTCCATTTCGTCATTTTTATGCATTCCATATTATTCTTCCTTTCTAAATAGTTTTATGTTTGATCGAATCATATCCGTAATATGAAATTTGTATGTAGGTATCCATATCTTGGAGGAAAAGTTTTTAAATCATCTAAATTACAAAATAAATGCATAGGAGGTCTTATTCTTTAAAAAGGAAGACCCCCTATATATTAGTTATTTTTATTCTCAATTTTAAACATTTCCTCTATACAAGCACTTTTTATCTTTTCTTATTTATATTTGGAAAAGAAGCCACACAATTTGGCACGTCTATTCAACGAACTCCATTTCGGTCGTCATTATAATTTGGATTTATATGCAGATTGATTGGTGATGTCCTCAAATACTTGACTTCCAATAATATAGTATCCATGAAGCGCGGCCTCTTTTGAAGCGTCTACCATACGGAAAGAAACAATTTCACCTTGCATTTTTTCAATTTGTTTTTTGTGGAGATCTACTATTCCTCCTGTCCAAATAATAGTATCATACTGGTCTAACTTAAATTGTTCTTGTAATACACGCATGATGTCTTGGAAATGTGTATCCAACTCTTTTTGAATTAAAATATCCACCTGACTTGTCTCATAATTTTCTTCTTTATCTCCATATCCTTTTTCTAATATTTTTGGCATGTCATTAATATGCAATTGATTACTTTCACCCGCATGATTCTGCAGGATATTCTTAATATTTTTCAAAGGCTTGCTACATCCTAGTTCCGTCTCATAATGATTTAAAATGACATTCTGTTTCATATCTGTCATTTCTAATGTACGAAATCCACCATCAATAATTAAGATGCGATCTTGTTCCTGAATGATTCCCTCTTTTAAGAAATAGGCATGTAAAGCAATCGGTTGCTGAAGAATCAAAGCATTTTCAACCGTAATATTAATAAATTTCCCATCAATTTGTACGGAAGTTTCTTTTTTTAGTGCACGTTGTAATTGCTCATGCTGACTACCAAAACAAGTGACTGGAAGCCCGGTAACAACTAAAGGTAACACGACATTTTCTTTATAATCCTTTGCAATGCAACCAAATATTTGTTGTTTAAACTCTTCGCTTTCATAATAATTTTCTATTTCTTCGTCAAATGGAGGAAGAAATGAAGCGTCAGATTGATGTGCTTCATTTCCCATGTAGTATGCAAAGTCTAAGTCTATAAAACTTACCTTTGTTAAATCTTCACTTTCAGCATGATTAGGTACAGGAGCTAGTGTGGCAGCTTCACTCTTAATCGTCACCTTAGAATCTACATCCTGTCGATATGCCCGCTTAGTAAAACCAATTCCTACATCAATTGCATACAGAGATTTCATACTTTTTTCCTCACTTTCTCTTTTTAGAATTAAATCTAAGCACTCTCTTCTTTCCCTTCTTTCACATATTTCTTTTCATTTTCCGTTTTTTCTCCGTCTAGGTTCTTACTATTTTGTTTTATTTCATTATCCTTTTCATCTTTTTTCTTTTTGTTATTTTCGTTTTCTGTTAAATCTTTAATAGTAGAAATGACAACCGGTGTGGCTGTAAGCAGTTGTGGTAATGTTTGTTTTGCAACATCAGCTGCAGTTACAGAGAATTGTTTACTTGTCTCGGTTACCTTCTCTAATGTTTCCTTTATGTTTCCTTCTTGTAGTTTGTCTTTTACGCTTTTTCCTTTTGTTTGTATAGCTTTCCGATTTTCTTTTTTTAACAGAGATACTATGACTCCGGTCGTAATCCCAATCACAGCATATTTAAATATTGTATGTTTCATTTTTCTCACCCTTCTCTACTTTTATTTTCTTCCATGCTACAACCTAAAATAATTAACTTATCTATTTATCAGATATTGCAATCTATTAGAGAGAATGATAGTTTTGCGGCTGCCTATCACTCGCCGTTAGTGTTTCATCTGTTACTAGAAGTAAAATTCTCCCTTGATCTAGTTTTTCTTCATATAAGTTAGCTTCCTCCTTCGACAACCCCATTTCCTCCATTTGATTTCGGAGCTCGTCCCCTTTTTTGGAGAAAAAGTTGATAATACTTGTGCCCAACCCTTGTTCTTTTACTCCAATCGTATTTGTGTTTGTATCATCCGCAATCTTTTTTGTTATATGTTTTTCATGTGTTAAGACGTAAATGTCATCTTGGTGAATCCCTTTCAATTCTAGCTCTTTTACTTTCATAACTACTTCCTGTTCATTTTGATATTCATAAACCACCGGTTTTCTTTCATTCTTATGCATCGTATTTTTCCTCCCTTAGATTTTTTATTTTCTTATTTAGTTGTTATGTAATATGTAATACACCTATTTTAAAGATGTTAAACCTAAATTTTCAAAAAACTTCACATAATAGGTTATTAATGTTTTTGAATATCAAGGAAATGTCACGAGCACTTTGCTTTGATAACAGCGTTACAAATAACGCTTTATTTGGAAGACAAGTCCATTATTTTATAGAAATCATAGAAAAATAAAAAAGCACTCCTTTTCAAAGAGTGCTAAAAAAAACATATAACCTAATAAAAATATTTCTATTTTGATTACAGAAAGAAAGTCTTTATTAAAACATATGGTTGCTAATTTAATTGCGATCTGCCTTGCACCCAAGCAGCAATATCATTTATAACATACTCAGGAATATTAGCAGGACTATAATATTCATCCGGTTTACTTATTTCCCCATCGCCCTCTGTAAAGAAATGATTTAACTTTGGATATAGCTGATAATCAACGTTATTTCGTTCTTTTAATTGTTCTTTCCAAAGAGGAATTTCGATTTTTGATTGAACTTGATAGTCTCTTTCTCCTTGAATAATAAGAAGTGGTGTCTTTTGTTCTTTTGATATTTCTGCTGCTTTAATTTTCCGAATAGAATCCCAAAATACTGCTGATCCTAAGTAAAAATCTTTTGGAGGATTCTGACCAGAGAAATTTGGATCATTTAATAATTCAAATTGCGATTTGTAAAATTTATATTGCTCCTGGTTCATTGCTCCAATAGAAAAAAGATACTCAAATTGATCTAAAACAACGTCTTGAATCGTACGAGCTGGTCCACCCATTACAATTGCCCCAGCAATATTTTGATTTTGGTCTTTTTCAATCATTTTCGGAAGCATCATTCCACCTTGACTATGACCAAGAATATATATTTGACTCTTATTTATTAGAGGCTCATTTTTAAGAAATTGAGTTACAAGAAGAGCATCATCTGTTGTCTCTTTATCAACTGTATAGAAGGGACTGAATTGTGTTTTCAGCCCATGTTCATACGTTCGTTTATTATAGCGAAGGACAGCAATTCCCTTCGATGCAAGACCTTCAGCTAAATCGCGAAATGGTTTTAAAGCAAACGCTGTTTCATCCTGATCAGTTGCTCCTGATCCTTGAACAAGAATAACCGCTGGAAAAGGACCATTTCCTTTTGGAACCGACAATGTTCCTGGTAATGGAAATGCACCACTTCCAACTACTACTTCTTTATCAACAAATGATTCAGGCTTACTATATGATGGACGCTCAGCAACAGGACTAAACGACATGCTTAGTTGAAAATCGTCTATTTTTCCAGATGGATCTAGTTTAATTAGTAAAGGTACAGTCATTTTTTCAAAAACTAATTGAATCTCCACATTTGTATGAACAGGATTTGTCTCTTTTTGTGTAACCTCTCCAATTTCTATAAAAGAACCTGCTTGTAATTGAACTGGCAGTCCCTCCCAATAGCTCTTCAACCATTCTTCGGATATTATTTTCTGTAATGACCTTGAGGTTAAATCAAATGCAGATTTATAATCTTCACTATTCATATGGCGAATAAATGAAAGAGTAGTAGATATAACAGGATTTTCATCATCACTATTGTCTATTTTTTTTATATTTGTGTTTACTTCCTTTAATTTTGAAATAAATTGGTGGTTAAATGGATTATTATATGTATTAGGATATAAATTTGTTTTCAAAATTTCCGTATTCCGTGCCTTATACAAATTTGAAGAACTCTTAAAATTTTCAGGTGAAATTACTTCCTCCGCATATGAGACTGAGGGAATTGCTATTGTAAAAATTGCACTGATAAGTAATAACTTATTACTTATTCTTCTTTTCTTACCCATACTTATTGATTCTCCCTTCAAAATTTAAAATTTCTAATACAATATGCCAACTATAAGGAAAATAAAAATTACCAAAGAGATTAATAATCTATTTTACGATCCCCCTCTCAAGTTAAAAATCTATCATTAACAAACTTCAATAAAAAACGCCTTCCCCCTCTTTTTTTATTGTTGGATTTTCCAATGACCTAGAAGCACAGCACGAAATTACATGTAACCGACCCATGAGATTCTCTGTTTCAAAAGAAAAAAGCACCCCACTAGATGCTTTCTTTAATTGTTCTCACTATCATTTATTCAGGTAATTCTCTTATTACTATAAGATAAATTCATTCTATTTCCTAAACCTCACTTATTTCTTAATTCACTCATACCAATATAAAACCTAATAACCTACCATCAAAAAATAAAGAAAATAGGTTATTTGGCTATTCATTTCGTAAACTTAATGCTCAAATTAGTTTTTTTCACAAAGTTAAACTTTATTAAGAAAAACTTAAAGAATTTCCCTCTATATTCATAAGAACTTTTTTCTATACTCAAAAATGTAAATAGACAAAAGGAGAAACGATCATGAAGAAATTTGTAATTTGCATACTAGGAATAGGCCTCCCTATATACTTACTACCTTTCATATTACGCGGAGATTTAGACAGATTTAATCCGATTGCTGAAGAAAAAAATGTATATGCCGTTGCGAAAGGATATGGTGTTCCAGATTATCATCATAAAGGAAAAGCTATGTACTCACTAAAAGCTGTTGACGAATTAAGTAATGAAAAAGAATATACAGTTGGAACGAACACGCCTAATGATTTTATAAGAAAAACTTACTTAAAAATTCATGTGAAAGGAAAATATGTGTATTCTTACGATATTATTTCTAAAAAGGATATTCCTGAGAAAATAAGGGGACAATTGGAGATAGCAAATAAATAAAAGAGCCAATTCATACGATTTGGCTCTTTATTCTCTCTCCCATCTACCGTTTGGATAATTCTTTCGGTAGATTTATTAAATTCGTTATCATTGTTCCAATAACCATTGTTCAATTACTTTTACTGTTTCATCTCGTTGTGCTTTTGCCGTAATTAAACTCGCATTATCACCTTTTTGCTCACCATACATGCCAAAATGAGCATGGTTTCCCCCTTTTATCATGTGCATAGTTGTATTTTTCGACATTAACTTTTTATTGTTCTCTATTTTTTCTAGAGTTGCTAAAGCATCTACTTCTCCATAAATTGATAACATCGGAATCGATTTTGTAGAAAAGTCATCTGCAGGATACGAACCTAAGAAAATGATTCCGTGTACCTTGTCTTCATGCTGAGAGGCATACTTAGAAATCATAGCTCCGCCCATTGAATGCCCCGCAACATACCATTTTTGAACTTCAGGATACTTTTCAATTACACTATCTACCTCATTTATTCCAAATATCGCTAAGTTTAATGGTAACTTAGGCATTACTACAAAGTGCCCATCTTTTGCAAGAGCTTCTCCTAAGTAACTATAAGCCTCAGCTTCTACTTTAGCTCCTTGATAAAAAATAACCCCTACTTTCGCATCTTTCGCTCCAAAAACGATATTATCTTCATCTTTTTTATCATCTACTAACGACAAAGCCTCTTTCGTCGGTTTATAAGTAAACTGAGACCAAGTCAAAAAAGTAATACTTCCTATAATTAAAATAGCTAGTAAAGAGTACAGCATAATTTTTATCCATTTCTTCACAAAGATGACCTCCCTAAGATGTATATATTCCATATTTCGGATTATCATTAACACACATAAAAACTCGAGCATTTTTATTATGCTCAAGTTTTTAGTTCCGTCTTTAATTTATACTATAAATTGTCCAAGATAAATATGTAGCAAATGCAGACCATAAAAAATACGGAATTAGCAACCATGTCGATACCTTAGATAATTTGGAAGAAACCACTATGAGAAGTAACGTAGTAATAGCGACAAGTAAACAATCTACTGTTGCTAAAAACAAATTCTTTTGGCTAAATTGAAAATAGCTGAACGCTTGATTGAATATATAATTTAAAAGGAATAAAAACCAAAATGTTTTTGGCTTGAATCCATAGTTGTTGTAAATAATTGCAACTGATAATGCAATAAGTCCAAATAATACAGCCCATATCATTCCGATTGTCATACCAGGAGGTGTCCAAGACGGCTTTTCTAACGCATCATACCAAGTACGATCAATAGGGAATAAAACACTAGAAACATAAAACAAACCATATGTTAGTAAAAATACTATAATACTAGATTTTTTCATAAACATTCTCCTTTTTACTAGAAGATTATAGAAACTTTATATGATTAGTATGTCCTTATAATGGATAAAATTCTAAATACATATAGTTTAACCTATTTCATACAAATTCTTTCATATTTTTATATGCACAAAGGGCTCTCTCTCGTGCTGCCTTATGATCAACAATCGGATAAGGATATGTATTCCCAAGTTTTATATTGGATTTTTGTAAAATATGCTCAGGTGCTTCCCAAGGTTTATGTATATATTTGTTTGGGATATCTCTTAATTCTGGTACCCATCTTCTTATATACTCTCCATTTTTATCAAACTTTTCTCCTTGTGTGATAGGATTAAAAATACGAAAGTACGGTGATGCATCTGCTCCACTTCCAGCAACCCATTGCCATCCCATTGTATTATTTGCAATATCAGCATCTAGTAGTGTATCCATAAACCATTTTGCACCTTCTTGCCACGGAATTAACAAATGCTTTACAAGAAAAGAGGCTACAGCCATTCTTGCCCGATTATGCATAAAACCGGTTTGCCATAGTTCTCGCATTCCCGCATCAATAAACGGATAACCAGTTTCACCCTTCTGCCATACTCTTAATAACTCCTCTTCCTTATTCCACGGAAAATGTTCAAAGTTTTTATTAAGAGGTTTATATGCTGTAAACGGATAGTGATATAGCAAATAATAAGAAAACTCTCTCCAAATTAATTGGCGTATAAAACTAATCACTTGTTTTTCAAAAAAACTACATTGTCTTTCGGTACTTTTATTTATTAAGTAGTGATACATTAACTTCACTGATATTTGGCCAAATGAAAGATATGGCGCCAACATTGAATGAGCATTTTGATTTGGAAAATCTCTTCCTTCACTATAAGAGGCTAATTTACTAGAGAAAAATTTCTTAAATGTTTTGTATGCCCCTTCCTCTGTAGGCTCCCATATTGCTTCCATATGAGATGTCCACGGTATAGTCGGCAACAAGTGTAATTCTGAGACAGATAAGCTTGCTGGTAAAGAGCTTCCCCACTTTATACTCTGTACTCTGCTAATAGGTTTAGGTATTACCTGCTTTTGAAATGCATTGTAAAAAGGCGTAAACACCTTATATTCAGTGTTATCCTTCTTTTTTATAATCCACGGTTCTAATAATAAATGCGAATTAAATTCCTTACAAATAATACCTTTATCTTCTAATATCATTTTCATTTTTTGATTAGATTTTAACCTGTCTGGATCATAACAACTATTCCAATATACAGCCGTTATATCTAATTGTTTTATGAGAGAAAGTATTTCTTCCTGTATATTTCCTTTGCGGATTATTAAAGTAGAGCCCAATGCCTTAAGTTGCTTTTGGACATCTATTATAGCATGGTGTAACCACCACTTTGCCGCACTTCCTATTGAAAAAGTTTCATCTTGTACATATACCGGAAGAACCTCCCCGGACTGAACAGCCTCAAATAGAGCTGGGTTATCATATAAACGAAAATCTTTTTGAAACATAACGATAATTTTGTTTTGCATGGCTATCCCCTCTTACTCTTAAAACATAATAGATTCTTTATGTGAATAATCCTCTTTTTTACTTTTGCATTATTATATTAATAATTCTTTGTAATCGTAAACAAACGTTTCCATAGTTATTGGACTTCTATCTAGTAAATTCGATAAATCTGATGTGACTTTTTTAGCTAACCCTAATTTTGCAGTTGTATATATTCCAATCATAACCCAAATAAAGTCACTGTTAAGTCCCTTTTGAATCATTCTTTTTCTAAATTTAAATATACTTGGATTTGTATAAGTAATATCTTTATTTATTATTTTTGAAATAATAGCAGCAACTTCATAATATGTTAATGCCTCATTTCCCGTTAAAGAATAAGCTTTAAATTCATGTCCCTCTTCGGTTAATATTTTAGCTGCAACTTCTCCAATATCCCGTACATCTATAAAACTTGTTTCCCCTTTACCAGCAGGTACTTCAATTATTTTTTCATTTCTTAATTCATCACCATGTTGTGATAATAAATTTTGCATAAAAAAACTCGGTCTTAGGAATGTGTAAGGGATCCCAGAAGCCTTTATCATAGCTTCAATTTTAGCATGAGGTACTATCGGATTTTTTTCTACACCTAATAAAGATAAAAATACAATGTGTTTTATACCTATTTCTTTTGCGGCATCTACAACAGGCTGGAAATACTTTTTTGCATCAGCTAGATGTGGTGGTCTTATTAGAAAGATTTTAGTAACACCTGTTAAAGCCGCCTTTACAGATGAAGGATTTTCAAAATCAAAATACACTCCTTCAGTTTCTCTACTGCGCGTTGTGACTTTGAAAGTAGCATTTCTTTTTATTAGGCATTTTACAACCTCTTTTCCTACATTCCCTGTAGCACCTGTTACTAAAATCATTTTAATCACCCTTTATTTTTTTGTAAATTTTGAATCATACTTTGCAAAACTCGAACTGTATTTTCTACTTCCTCTTTAGGAATACTAGCTGTAGCATTTTTTATAACTTCATCGCTTACATTTTCTATCTCCTGTATTAATGTCTTAGTTTCATCTGTTAAAAATATTAAATGTGACCGTTTATCTTTAGGATTATGTTTTATAAGAATCCATTCTTTTTGCAATAATCTTTGTATAATCCCGGTTACTGTTGGACGGTCTGCTAAGAGCCTTTCAGCAATCATAGCTGGGGTGGTTCCATTTGGATAAAGAGATATATCCTTTAACACAGACCATTGTTGAGCTGTTATTTTATATTCTTTTAATTGATTTGATAATTCTGTTTTCGTCATTATACTTACCTTGTGTAATAAATAGCCTAAATTATTCATATAACCCCCAATATAGTTAGCACACTAATTATATAGTTAGTATACTAACTATAATGTGTAATTACAAACTTCAATTAATAGTTTATATATAAAAGATATATCAAATTCTTATTTTGTACTATTTCATATTATATTTAAAATCTTCTTTAATCCTGTTTTGCATGTATTGTACACTCTATATACAAAGGTTATTCCTTGCTGTTACTTTAAATAAGCATTTACAATTGTATCTAGCATAGGTATTTCTTATTGTCCGATTAGTCATATTTATTCTTAATTCTGCAAAATAAAAAGAAACTGGAGAAAAATATAGGAAAACAATTTGATAAACAGTCAAACTTAAATACATTTATTGATTCAACAATCCTATGGACTTTTCAAAACAAAAATGCTATAAATACACTTTTGAATGAAGGTAAGCTTATAGCCAATCCTATTTTTGTTAGTAAAGAAGATTGCACAGCATATAAATACATTGTAAGACACATGAAACAGAAAGGTATTGACTTTACTATAGATTTCCCCATTTGGGCATGGCATTCATGCAATGGTTACAAAAAGAAGCCTACTATTGTTTATAAATGCTTTATTTAAGCATTTATATTAGTTACATAATGAAAATTCTTAAATAGTTTTTAAACATTTTTTAAAAGTTGTAATTCTACATGTATCGTAAGACTATTTCCATGACTTTCAGCCCATACTTTGCCCTCATGCAATTCAATTGTGCGCTTTACAATTGCTAAACCAATTCCGGATCCGTGTATTTGACTCGACCGTGATTTATCAACTCGATAAAACTTCTCAAACATCTTGCTTAATTCTTGTGCTTCAAGATGATCTGTTTTATTTGTAATCCAAATAAATGCCTTATCTTCTTCTTTTTTTAGTTCCACTATTACTGTTGAATTTGAAAAACTATATTTTTCAGTATTAGATAGTAAATTATCAAATACACGCACCAGTTTTTCTATATCTGCCCATACCCAAATATCCTTATTAATGATATTTAGTTTAACAATTAATTGCTGTTTTTCAAAAATCGGGATATACTCTCCTACTAGCTGACCTAACAAATTGCCCAATTCTACTTTTTCTTTTCTCAACTTAACATCAGGTAAAGATAATTTTGTGTATTCAAACAATTCATTAATGAGAGTTTTTAATTTTAATGTTAAATTATACGTATTTTGAATATACATTTCTAATTCTTCTTTATTTCGATATTGTTTTTCATTTACTAATGCTAAATATCCAATAATAGACGTTAAAGGGGTACGCAAATCATGAGAAATATTGGTAATAAATTCACTTTTACCTTTCTCAATTGCTCTCTCTTTCTCAAAACGCTCCCTTAATTGACTAGCCATCCAATTAATATTATAAGCTAAAGAAGATAATTCATCTTTTCCTTTAACACGTATGGAATGTTTCCAATCTTTTTTTACAATCTTTTGAATACCTCGTTCAATTTCTTTAATGTATCTTGTAATAGGGATCATAAACAGCAAAAATAAAAGGATGAAAATTAATATACTGCTCACCAAAGCAAGTAATAAATTTTGATTATATTGAGTTGGTGAGATTGTTTTATTCGAATTTGGAGATTGTACCATTACATATCCAATTCCATCTTGAAATGAAACTGGTGAAACAAACAATATGAACTTCTCAAACAAAGGATTTCTGACGTTTGGTGTAACATTTAATTTCTCCTGTAATAATTCCTGTGGGAGATTATCCTGCAATTGAAAATTATGTGAACGATAGATAATATGGCCTTTATAATCTAATACTAAAAACCTTAAATTTTCATTCTTCTTTTGGATAGATTGAATCATCGGTATAACTTGTTCTATATGCCCAGATTCCAAATTACGCTTTTGTATATCATTAGTTATCCCTATCGCTACTTCCCTTATTTCGGCTTCTTTTTCAATCTGTTGATTATAAGAAAGTAGATTTGCACTTTTCATTGCTATGAGAAAAAAAGTAACAACCGCAACGATGAAACAGAGCAAAAAAATTAAAATAAGCTTTATATTTAAGCGTGTAGAAAAGAATATATTATCCCTTAATTTCGTACGATCGATCATACTCTATAGCCAACTCCCCATACTGTTTTTAAATAAACAGGCTGACGAGGGTTTTCTTCAATTTTTTCCCGTATTTTAGTAATATGAACCATGACTGTATTATCTGATTTATAAAATGAATCTTCCCAGACCATCTCGTATATTTTTTCTACACTAAAAACCTTTCCTTTATTTCTCACTAATAAAGAAAGTATGTCAAATTCCTTTGGAGTTAACCTTACTTCTTCATTTCTAATGAAAACTTGTCTTGTCTCCTCGTCTACCTTAAGATGGCCTATTTCATGAATAAATTGTTTTACTTCTTCTGTTTGATAAACACGATATCTTCGTAATTGAGATTTAATTCTTGCCATTAATTCAAGTGGATTAAACGGTTTGGTAATGTAGTCTTCTGCCCCACTCATTAATCCCTGGATCTTATCTATATCCTCATCTTTAGCTGACAAAAAAATTATAGGCATTTGATACTGTTCTCTTATTTTTAAACAAGCCTCTATGCCATCCATTTTCGGTAACATAATATCTAAAATGATTAAATCAATTGTTGTATTTCTTAAAGTTTCTAAAGCTTCTATAGCATCCGATGCATCTATAATTTCATACCCTTCATTTTTTAAATAAATGGATACGATTTTTCTTATCTCTATATCATCATCTACAATCAAAATTTTTTCTTTCTGCATCATATTTTCTTCCTCTCTGACATCTCGTTCTATGCTGTAGTATTATACATTTAGTTTTACCTTACACGTATAAAGTGAAACTTTAATCAGCCCTCACCAATCGGTCTTTTACGGGAATCCCGCCCCCCACCTAACTTCTTTGCTTCCACTTAATTTTGAGATGTGGGTCTTACTACCCGTTAATGCGTGATAATACACTTTGCTTTTTTAAACATATTGAAGAAACCATCTGTTTTGCAAGTTGATTTGAACTGGGTAAAATAGCCCCCTACGATCCGAGGCCGCTTCACATACTCTTACATAAAACAAATAACATTCATAAATTCCTCTCCAATGTTAATTTAGAACATACAATCAATCTACTGAAAAAATCTTAATTTTCACCCTACAAAAATATTAAGATTTCTTAACATTGAATGGAGAATTTACATATTAAAAATGGACAGTTCCCTATACTATTAGACCTGTCCAAATTAACGTTTTTAATTTATAAATTAAAATATTATACTTTTCTTTATTTTATAATATCTGTCACTATAAACATTGATTTTCTATCTCTCTAAGTACATCATTTCCAATATTATCTATCTTTTCATTTTTTATGGTGTTATATAAACTCTGTAAAACTTTTAACTCTGTTCTTAAATGTAAAATGACACTAGATAATATATATAACTTAGCTACACTCTCTTTTCCACACTTCTCTTCATATACTTTTTGAAGGGTAGTAAGATATATCGTCAGTTGAGAAATTTTAGTTTTTAGCTGTTCTAGAATTAATTCTTCTTCCCCATATTGTGCAAAAAGTAGCGCTTCATATATAGGACGATGCATATCCTCTTTCTTTATCATTTGCTCTAATAATAAATGTTCAAATTCTTGTTTACCACTTTTAGTAATACCGTAAATAGTCCGTTCAGGACGTTGTTCATTACGAATAATATCAACAACCTCTATAAAACCCTTCTTTTCAAGTTGCTCAAATGTATAATATAAAGAGCCTTTAGTAATTTTTATATAATATTTCATTTCACTATTTTTTAAAAGTTGCTGGACTTCATACGGATGCCTATTTTTCTCCATAAGAAGACCCAGCATAAAAAGCTTTGTATTCATAACTCTCCACTCCTTAATAACCTATACCAATAGTATAAGCTAAAAATAAGTAAAGAATCTTTTTGTTTTATAAAATTTATAACTTCAAATTCACTTTATTATCCTTTGTACCAGCTTTGACATTCCCCATAAATAATATTGCCATAAACGAAACGATAATTGGAATTAAAGCTAATAGAAAAACAGTAGTAATGGAAGATGACATAGCAGCTATAACCTTTTCAAGAATAAAAGTAGGTATACTGGACCTTACATCTGAGCGAAATATTGCACTCGGA
The DNA here is from genome assembly GCF_004634455.1 of Bacillus sp. 007/AIA-02/001. Lineage (NCBI taxonomy): Bacteria > Bacillati > Bacillota > Bacilli > Caryophanales > Bacillaceae > Bacillus > Bacillus sp. 007/AIA-02/001. Next base: position 56,338 of record NZ_SEIY01000008.1, on the reverse strand, counting down.
TCACCTAGATTATTTAACATGCTGGAACCATGTTCTATTCCCTTAAAAGCATCCTTTAAGTTAGCTGTAAAGGTACTATTTTGAATGGAGCCAAAAATCGTTACTCCAATTGTCATACCTAGTGAACGAAAGAATGAATTTGTTGAAGTAGCTGAACCACGGAATCTCGGTTCCATATTATGAATAGAAACTGTGGGAAGCAAAGAGAACGAAAATCCAACTCCAAACCCCGTTATAATCATGTATATCGTTAAAAGTACACGGCTTGTTTGTGGATCCATCGTTCCTAACAAATACATACCTATCCCAAAGGATATTATAGATAATAACATCAAGTTGCGGTAACTAATTTTCGTTTGAAATATTCCACCAATTGCACTACCTACTACAGAACCTAACATCATTGGGGTTAAAATTAATCCAGCATTAGTTGCTGTTCCACCATATACAGCCTGAACAAAAATAGGAATAAATACTGTTAAAATAACAAATGTTGCTCCATAGAAAAACGTAATAATTTGTGATATTGCAAACTCCTTACGCTTAAACATCCAAAATGATATTATCGGATCTTTCACTTTTCTTTCTACCAATAGGAAGCCAACGAAAAATACAATAAACGATGCAAATAACCCAATAATTTGTATCGAATCCCACTTAAATTCCTTTCCTCCCAACTCTAAAGCGAACATTAAGCTAATTACTGCTATGACGAGTGTTATCGCCCCCCACCAATCAATATTTTGCTTAGTAGGTGGATTATTTTCTTTATAAGCTTTTAAAATAAAAATTAATGACATTAGACCAATTGGAATATTGACGTAAAAAATCCAATGCCAACTTATATTTTCTGTTATATACGCACCTAATAAAGGTCCTAATACACTTGAAGAACCAAATACGGCCCCTAATAATCCAGTCATTTTCCCTCTTTTTTCAATAGGAAAAATATCAAATACAATGGTAAAGGCGATTGGCATCAGTGCCCCCCCACCTATACCTTGAATTGCACGATAAATACTTAGCTGAACAATACTTTGCGCAGTACCACATAATGCAGAACCAATTAAGAAGATTAATAAACCAAAAATATAAAACCTCTTTCTACCATACATATCAGATAATTTCCCGAAAATAGGCATACCCGCCATAACTGCAACCATATAAGCAGAAGTAACCCAGATGAATTTATCCAATCCACCCAAATCTGAGACAATTGTACCAATTGAAGTGGCAACAATTGTATTATCCATTGCAGCCATTAAAATGCCTAGCATTAACCCAGCTATCACTAAGCGTAAGTTGCTCTCTTTTGCAACCATACCTCTTTCCTCCTTTTTTCACACTCAATAAAATATATAGTCTAATTAAACTATATACTCATTATAGTCTAATTAGACTATTTTTCAATAAATCATAAGAAAAAAATAAATCCCCCCAAATATATTGGAGAGATTATAATTGTAGAATTGCTTCCTATATAAAGTAATTAAAACCGTAAAAACTATTACTTTTTTATACTACCTTGATTTTGCATACATGTAGCTTACTCATTTAGTTTTGGTCTAGTTTGTAAATATAAATTCAAATCCGGACTTGAACCGCTAATAATTATATCTCGAACAATTTTAGAAAGCACCATACTATATACTAATCCATTATCTCCATACGCATAGATAAAGTGACAATTTGGAAACTCTTCATACATTCCAATTATAGGTAAACCATCATGAGTACCACCATAAAAAGCACTTAAATAAAATTCAGGTTCAACTGTTATATTGGGAAAGAGCTTATTAAATTCATTTACTAATTTCTCTTTTTTATGGATTAATTTTGAATCTCTTTCTTGAGCAATGTTTGTATCTTCATCTAACCCACCTATAATAATCCTGTTATCTGCAGTAGTTCTCATATAAATATATGGTCTCGCAGTTTCCCAAATGAGAGTACGTTTATACCAAGAAGATAAATCTTCTACAGGATTAGTAACAACTGCATATGAGCTAATCAGTGTAGCGTTCTTTTCCTTTTTAAATTCCAACCCTTCATATCCTGCAGCCACAATTACTTTATTGGCAGTAATAGAATTGCCCCCCTTTGTATAAAAGATAGCACATTCTTTCTCTAACTTTTTGCCAACAATCTCTGTATCTTCATAAATTTGAACTCCTTTATTAGCAGCTTGTTCTAATAAACTATGTGTAAATTTATAAGGATTTATTTCACCATCATTATACGTATAAATAGCTGCACGTTTTTTAAATGGATATCTCTGTCCAATTTGTTCCTCTGATAGCCAAGTCGCTTTAAAATCATGCTTATGTAAATAATACAGTTCTTTTTCTAATTTCTTTATATCCTCTTCATAACTTGCATAATATAAACTGTCACGTCGTTTAAAGTCAGAGCAATAAGGCAAGTTTTGATCAGCATATTCAATATCATTAATAGCTTGTTCACATAATTTCATATGCTTAACTGCATACTCTTCTCCAAATGTATTTACAAGTTCAAAAAACATCTTGTCACCTAAATATTGAATCAGTGCTGTATTTGTAAGGTTACTTCCGTGTCCTACCTTTCTTTTATCAACGACAACAATATTTAAATCGGATTCACTCAAATAGTATGCTGATTGAGCACCTGAACTTCCTGCTCCTATTATTAGTACGTCACATTTTATATCTTCTTCCAAGCGAGGATAAGAAGATGTATTAGAAAAAGTTGTGTTCCAATATAATTTCCCTTTCTGTAAATCCATTTAAAGTGCACCGTCCTAAATAAAATAGTTATATCCCCATCTGTATCTCCAAATCATTCTTACTATATACTTCTTATCAAATTTATTTTTGCTACCATTAGATTATTAATGCAATATTTTGTTCACCCATATATGGTATTAAACTAGGCTTATAAAAAGTTAATAGTATATATATTATTTATTTTCATTTAGAAATTTAAGAACTTGGTTAAAAGCTTCTTCACCTGCTGGAGTGTTCATTTTAAATTGAAATTCATGTGCTAACTCGCCAGAGATATTTTTATCAAAGAAAAGTGTATCTACAGGTACTCCTTTATTTTGTAAAGTAGAAGCTAATGCTTTACCTTGCTCTTCAAATGATGCAGTATTTCCATCTGTGATGAACGTTGGTGGGTAATCTTTTGTAACGTGTTTATAAATAGAGGCGATTTCCATTTCAGGTAATGTTTCAAATTTCTTTTTCCCAAAGTAAGCCCAGCCAGTAGTACGCATAAAGTCTTGCACTTCTTTGGATGTTTCCATTTTAGCTAATGCAGGCATATTATACGGGCCGCAAAATAGCAATATACCTTTAATTGTAGAAGGAGCAACAACAGCGTCAATCCCGGTTAATTTCGCATAATCTGGAGATGTTTGAATAGTAACAAATTGTCCAGATATTTGCGCTCCCGCAGAATCTCCTGCAAAATATAGGTCATCTAGTTTTACATTATATTTCTTTGCATTTGCTTTTATATATTCATAAGCCTCACCAAGTTGTAGTACTGGTGTAGGATACTTTCTTTTAGGAGCAAGAGCATAATTTATATTTATCACTGTATAACCACGAGCAGCTAATTCTACTGCATAACCAGTAATGTCTGATTTATCTCCACCTACAAATCCACCCCCGTGCACCCAAAAAATAACAGGTGTTTTCCCTATAAAATTTTTGGGATAAATAATGTCTAATGTACCACCAGGAAATTTAGAATTATAATTGATATCTTTAACAATTCGTGTCTCTTTTAGAGCGTTTTTATAATTATTAGATTGAACAAACATTCCACCTTCAAATGCTTTTTTTATGAGAAACGCTTTCGGAATAGGTGAAACATTCCAAAAAACAACCCCCGCAATAATCAATCCGAAAACAATAAAAAGAGTTAGCAACATTCTTTTTTTCCATATCACTTTAGGTTTTAACTTTTTTATTCTCATAATTAAAGAATCTCCATTCTTTTTAATAATAATCTTGAAATAAATCACAACATAATTTTTTATTTTCCGCTTGCTAATCCGTCCTTAAAATCTCATACAAAAGGTTATATATTTTTATTATGTACATATTAGATATCTCCTATAAAACACATGAAAAATTCAAACAAAAAGAGCAAAAGATCCCCATTTATAGAAGATTTCTTTTGCTCTTTGTAAAAGATATAAGTCCAAATAAAAGTTGCTTATCTATCGATAACTTACACATAAGAATGCATTTGTTTCAGTACTTTATTAGCAAAAACTTTAACAACCATTTCTTTTTCACCTGTTCTATCAATCCTGAAACCATGAACTTCAATATCAGAAGGTACTAATGGATGATGACGGATCATATCTATACTCTTTTCAATATTTTCACTAACATTTTTTTGTCCACTCAGCCATTGATTAAGGCTACCACTTGAAAATTCAGGCATGCAATTTTTAAAGAGATAGTCTAATTCTATATTATCTTTTATGAAATCACGTTGAGTTTGTAGATTAACTGAAGAAGTTTCTTTATCCTCTATTCCGACAACAAAAATTTCTTTAACATTTTCTTGATAAATAGCAATAATAATAGATCTCATTATATCTCCATAAGGATGTACAATTACAGAATCATAGCTGTGTATAGTCAACATGTTTTCTTGTTGAATGTTAGTTACTTGTTGGATACTAGGCTCTATTCCGTGTTCAATGTCTGTTAATAATAAAACTTTTTTATTCTTTGAATTCATATGGAGCACTCCTTCTTCATTATTGTATTTATGAAACTTTTAAGCTAGTAACAATAATAATTGTTACCAGTTTTTCCAGCGTCCCTCTGGATCAACACTTGCAAGTCTAACCCATTCATTTTGGACTTTTTCTCGAAATGTGAAATCATTATTTAACAAACGTTCTATATATTCAATAGGTGCTTGAATGACAATTAGTAAACGAAGTGGTGAATGATACGTCTCACTATCTGACTGCATAACCGATTGCCAAGGTAAGCCTGGCAACAGGTCACTAGCATTCCCTTGCATAACACCGAGACCCGCCGTTACGGTTTGGGTTGTTTTATTTCCACTACCATAATAATGAGGAGCTACAGTTGATGCGTAATATTGTAGATTTATCCACTGTGCAACTGTTCCTGGTCCTGCAATAATGTTAGCTAATATATCGCCACTTTCATCCTGTTTCCAATCATAATTATGAAGGAAAGCCCTACCTTCTAAATCACAATCTTGAGTTAATTCACGCTTTCCGATAATAAAAGATGCATTACGCGCTAATCCCCATTCTGGACGTATTTCACTCCAATCTTCTGCAAATCGATGCGCCTCTTTACTCGGATTTTTTATTTTCGTTTTGAAATTAGGTAATTGCGTTAAACGTTCTCTATTTGCATGTTGGCTCACATTTGGCATAATCGTCTCGATACAATCAAACGCTTCTTGCGCAGTTTTCGAAAGTTCTGGGACGTAAATCCATTCCAATTCGTCCACTGTTGTTTTATGTTCAGCTGCTGCAAAAATGGTATCCTCAGGAATGTTAATGCCTTCAGCAGACAACGCCTCTCTTACTTCTGGAAGATTACATAAAGTAGCGAAAACTCTTGCATTGAATCCCCCTGCTGCGCCTCCACAAGCACCACACTCAAGTGCTGCCGCATAAGGATTGTTCGTACTTTGACTACTATGTCCACACATTACAACTAAAGGAGCAAATTTTTCTGTCAGTCCCACCATTTTTAAAGCTTGACGCACATAGTTCACTTTTTCTTCTTTCGTAAAACCGATAGGTATCTCACCTTTTGTGTCATGAACATGATTAAGCGAGAATGTTGTATCAGGTTTTTGTAACATAGTTTTACGAAGTTTACGAATGAAACCACCAACTCCTCTTGGCACAAAACTCCTTGTCACCATCTGTAGACCAAGTAAAGGGCCACTTACCTCAGGTAGTAACATACTTGTCAGTACATTTTGTTTCATCGTCTTAAACGTATAACTTACTGAGCTGTCTATCTTCTTACGTTGCTGATAAGATTTATATTCATTTTCATCCGTGAGCTCTTTTATTTGATGTTTCGGTTTTAATATAACTGGTAAAGATGGATGGCTGTCATTACTCCCTAGTTCACTAGTCGCAATTGGTAACCCAAAGAAACCAGCTATTCCAAACGTTTCAAACGGACCTAGTTTTTCTAAGTGGCGACGAAACGGTTCTGAACGTACATCAATACAAAATGCTAATTGAGCTAATACATGCTTTTTATCATTAGTTACACGCTGTTTAGAAGCAATCTTCTCCCTTAATTGCTCTGCATGCGTTTGTTCCCAAGCTTCCAGCCAAAGTTTCCTGCGAATATTTTCATCAAAACGATATGCAAATGCTAACAATTCGCTTTGTTCAGCTGCAGGCATTCGTAACCATTCCCGTGTTGAAATATCTCCCCAATAGATCCAAGAAGCTATAAGTGGAGCAATCAAAACTTTTTTCTCAACCTTTTGATTTACTACAGATAAATAAGGTTTTACAATAGCCAACTCCATAGAAATTCGAACTGCTAAATATTCAATTAAGAGTTCCTGTTCCTGAATTGATTGTTTTGAGCGCCATCGTATCATTCCTGCCCACCCAGGCAAAGAAAGTAAGTGCCCTTCAAGATAAGCTTGGATGTTAGATTTAGAAATTCCTAGTTCAGATAATGCTCTCGTTAAAGCTAATCGGGCATCTTGTGGCCAATCTTTTAAAACTTTACGCTCATTTTTGCTGAGCGCTGGATCAAATTTAATAAGGTGTTGCCATGCACGATAAAAACCTTTCTCTCGATTTGGCATCGTCCAACTTGACTGGGAGTCATCAAGATATAATTTACACCATTTAATGATATGATAATTAAGAATATCAGATAGGTTTTCACCATTTTGATTCTCTATAAGCGAACTTATTGGTTGCATAACAGAGGCTTTCATACTCCCTGTATTTATATAACTCATTTCGTCTGCCAGTTTATTTAATTCTGGCGATGATAATAGACTAGAAGGTACTCTTTCTAATTTTAAAGCTGTTTGACAAAATCGCTCTGCTTTCTCTCGCGGAATATGAAAAGATTGTGAATCAAGCCAACGAGACAAACTACTTTGTAAAAATGATTCCTCAATCTCACCTTTCGCTTTTGCCGAATGAATCATGGAGGCACTAGGATACATATCCACATTACGAATTTCTTTTAACCAATTTGCAACTTGATCAAATGATTGCTTTTCAAGTCCCATCCAAGGATGGTGAGCTGCAAACGTAGAGATAGGCCAAAGTGGTGCAATAACTCTGCTAGCAGATGCAACTAAATCATTTATATTATTTTTTTGTATATCAATGTTTGTATCTTTCTTTAATATTGACGATATGCTCATCACGAATTACCTCCCTTTGATACATAATGTTTCAGATAGCTTGGGTGACTTTCTACTGATTTTCTTCTCGCCTCACCTACTCGAACTAACCAAAGATAAAGTACAGCGAATAAAGTAGAAGATTGATTACGAGTAACGAAAGTACTAATAGCACTACTAAATAGTAAAATACATATAACAAAGATAACGGCTGGAGCTGAAGGTTGAACACTTTGATAAATGTCAGTATGCAACCATTTATAAAGAGAATTATGAACAGTAGAGTAAATGAGAGAACATCCAATCAAAACAATTACGCCAGCAATTCGTCCCATTCTTCCCTCTCCAAAAACAACAAGCTGTTTCCATGAAAAATATAATGACCACCCTAAGATTAACGCACTAACTAGCTGATACCCCTCTCCAGAAGTCATAAACCAGAAAGTAATTGCTATAAATACTCCTAAAACACGCCCGACTATAATCCATAAATTGGACATCTTTTCATTAGACTGATTCACTACCCCACAACGTTGCACTGAAGAACCAGCTTGTAAAAACAGTGTAGCTTTAAACAAACCATGTAAAATTAAATGAATAACAGCCGCTAAATAGGCGCCTAATGCACATTGAATAAGCATAAATCCCATTTGTGCAATAGTTGAACCTACTAGCTGACGTTTATAATCAACTTGGACTAAACTAATTCCTGTTCCGATTAAGACAGAGATACTAGAGAAAATAAGTAAAATGATTTGTGCAATATCATCATGAAAAAGAGGTGAAAATCTAGTTAACATGATACCGCCAGCATTTACTAAACCCGCATGCATAATAGCTGAAACAGGAGTTGGAGCAACGGCAGACTCAATTAACCATCTTTGAAAAGGCCATTGTGCTGCTGGAATCATCACCGCTAATATAATTAATAAGTTAATTCCTGTTCTCTCCAATGTTCCATGTAGCGCTACATTTTCATTCGTTAAAACTGATGTTAATTGCCACTGTCCAGTTACTTGAAAAAGCCAAATGATAGCTGATAGCAACGCAATCCAACTTATTGTAAATAAATAGCCAGAGATTTTAGTTGCTTCACTAACTACTTTCCACCCTTTATTTAGCCCTATGAGTAGAACCAATCCTATAAGCGTTGCTCCCCAACAAATGATCATGAAACGAAGATCATCACTTAACCATGCAACCGAAGATACACCTGTAGTAAATGTAAAAAGTAAAAAATATTTTCGATATGAGCGGTCTCCCATTAAGTAACGTACAGAAAAACGCTGAATGATTAAACCAATTGTAAGAACAAAGAAAGCCATTAACCAAGCTAAAGTATCTAGATGCCAAGGCCCCACAACTCTATCTCCATTGTTATTAACAAGTGCGAGTAAAGAAATCAATGAAGGCAAAGCAGCGATACCAATATGGATATGAACAAAACGTAAAGGCATCCTTGCATTTAAAAACAATAATCCACTTAGCCAAGAAGCACTAAGCGCCATAAAAAATAATGTTAACAGTGTTGATGAACTCAGCGAAATTAACATGTTAAATACTCCCTTCTAAGCGAAAATAACCTATAAAATTCCTTTTAATTAAGATGTTTTTTTAAATTTCAATTTTCATTCACTCTTTTTAGTGCATCGTTTTTTCCCATAAAAAAAACCGACAACTTCCATAATTCAATGATTTTATATCATCATTGAATTATGGAGATTGTCGGTTTCCCTTCAACTAACTTCAATAAAGTTTTTTGAAGAGCTCCCATTTTATAGAGAATAATAATGTATGTATTACTCCTGTTAAAAAGAAATGTATATTTCTGATCTCCTAGATTATGCAATCAATATATCAATTTATGTTATACGCTATCTTTTAATTAAGAAACTTTTTCATTTAGTCAATATTACATATTAAAAAAATGCTAAAGCCTTAATTATAGCAAGCTGTTAAAATGAGCGTCTATCAATTTTTTAAAACAATTATAAGATAAACCATATTAAGCAGTTTGTCAATTTCTTTATCCGTTTTTTAAGAGTTATTTGAATTACGATTTATTATACCTAAATAACTTCAAGTTTTTAATTATTAGCCTGTTAATAAAGTGCAAAACTTGTAGGTTTCTTAATCCTTCCACTAACCTTAAGGTATTTTTAAAATTTCTCCTCAAGATTATGAAGCAATTTAAAAATCATCACTCGTTCGCCTGTACGGGAGCTTATATCCGTATGAAAGCTTTTCACTTTCTCTCCAGTTAATTCTAGTATAATCTCTTTCAGATCATCAATTCCAGATTCAACTAGCTCCGAACGATTCTTCTTTATCGTTAGCATACCGTCTTTTGTTTCGCAAACACTATATTCAGCCGGCGTTAAAACACCTTGTAAATTTACGATAATCATATCCCGTAATATATCTGTCTTAACGGATATAGACCCGCGTCCTAGGTAGTCCTTTTCCCAGTGAGTAATTGCTTTGCTTATCTCTGATTCAATAGAGCCTTTTGAGCTTTTCATCTATGTATCCTCCTTCAATAAAATAAATTTACAATAACAATATAATAATCCGGATTGATTTTATTTTCAATTATTGAGAAGAATTTATTGGGATTGCAAAAAAGAACTCTTATAAAATTAAGAGTCCCTTTTATATTAAATGCGCTTTTCCTTAGTAATGTAACGCAAAATAGCACTTAGGCATTTGTAGATTTATACAACATATTTCGAAGCAGAATACAAATAAACCCTAATACTAATGCAAACATGCCTACAAATAAAATATATTTCGTTCCAATTTGTGCAATAATTATCCCTGCGATCCCAGTACCAATTGTAGTCCCTAAATTACAAGAAGTTAAAAATAATCCATTAGCGAAATCTGGTGAATTAGGTGCTGAAGACATCATCCAATATTGATTGACATTACCACCAATCCCGCCAAAAACACCCCAAATTACAATAAAAATTGCAGTTGGTATCGCAAGATCTGATACAAAGAAAAAGGAAAAATATAATATCATTAGAGCAATGGGATAAATGATTACCGTACGGACAGGAGCTATTGTCAGTAATCTCCCTGCAAGAATATTCCCGATAATATTTGCTAACCCATAAACAAATAGCATGATACTTATCATATACGGCGACATTTTCGTAACTACATCTAAATATTCGGTTAGATAACTATAAATTCCAAATACCGCTCCATTTAAAAAAGTTACAGCAAGTATGGATAGCCATGTGATACCTTTCGTTAAAATCTTAAGCTGCGAACCATAAGAAAGCTTTTCCTGAACAGGCATAGAGGGAATAAATACGATTGTCATAATAAACGCAAAAATATTAACAAGTGCAAAAAATGTTAATGATATTTCAAGTGTAAATACATTTGCTAAAAAGTTGACAATCGGTACACCTAAAACCATACCAGCTGAAACCCCAATAAACACTTTAGCAACTGCTTTTGGAGCTTCTTTTGCACTAACTGAAGTTGCTGCTACTGATAAAGCCATCGATACGTACACTGGATGAAAGAAAGCCGGAATTACTCGTGCAACTAAAGCAACTGTAAAATTCGTTGTAAAAATTGAAATAACGTTGCCGATAATAAAGATTGCTAGTACGAACAACATAACCGTTTTTCGATTTACACCCGAAAAAACTAAAGGAAGCGTTGGAGCCGCAATGGCAATGGCGAGCGCGAACAAACTAACCATTAAACTTACCTTCGAAACACTTACATCAAAATGATCTGATAATGCCGGAAGCAAGCCAATATATCCCATTTCAGTATTAAGAATACCGAAAACCCCTACTGCTAATATAAAAATTAATACACTTTTTGAATTCTTCATAAAAAACATTTCAACTCCTCTTTCACTTCTTATCAATGCTTTTGGTAATGTGATTATAAAATGGTATTATTGAGATAACAAATACCTATATTGAATACATTCCTATAACAAATAGGCATACGAAGGAGAAGAGTTTTTTGGACATACGTGTATTACGCTACTTCATTGCGGTAGCAACGCAAGAGAATATATCTGCTGCTGCAAATGCATTGCATTTATCTCAACCTACATTATCAAGACAGTTAAACAACCTGGAAGAAGAGCTTGGAACTACTTTATTTGTGCGAGGAAATCGAAAAATCACTTTAACAGACGAAGGTATGTTTTTATTAGATCGAGCAATAGAAATTGTGGATTTAGTAGAAAAAACAGAAGCTAATTTTAACCAAAAATCTGAAATTATTAGTGGAGAAATTCATATTGGAGCTGGAGAAACAGAGGCAATGCAGTTCATTGCACAAACTATAAAAAAAGTTGTTGCCCATCACCCTAACATTAAATTTCATTTATATAGCGGCAACGCTGATGACATTACAACAAAATTAGATAGTGGTTTATTAGATTTTGGTATCGTTATTGAGCCAGCAAATAAACAAAAATATGACTACTTAAAGTTGCCAGCTACTGATGTATGGGGCGTACTTATGCGAAAAGACAGTCCCTTAGCGGAAAAAGCTTATATCCATCCAACAGACTTACTAAATAAACCTCTTATCATATCAAGACAAACGGCTGTAAGTAATGAATTATCAGGATGGCTTGGAGAGGAAATTGAAAACTTGAATGTTATAGGTACATATAATTTACTCTATAATGCATCCTTACTCGTAAAAGAAAATATAGGGTACGCATTATGTATTGATAAGCTTATGAATACGTCTGAGGAAAGTACACTTTGCTTCCGCCCCCTATCTCCTAAGCTAGAGGCTGGACTAAATATTCTTTGGAAAAAACATCAAACATTCTCAAGTGCTACAAAGATTTTTCTAACATATTTGCGAGGAGGTATGTAAATATTTTTGATAAACTGTATAGACTTATTTCTAGGACACATATAGCTAAAAAAGAAAAAATCTTAGATTAATTCTTTTTTTAGCAATGTGGTGCTCCCTCATCACCATCGAACTATAAAAAGCAAATACCCCAAAACGAAAAAACAAGCCGTTGTCTGTCAAATACACACTGGATTTTCGTTCTGGGGTGCTATAAATGTTTTAATTTGATAGGTACGGGGGCTACCAGAAAAAGAAGCCTATACATGTACCACAAGCTTTTTATCTGTTGGCAGTTTGTTTGATCAATTCACTTTTACTATCTCTTTGCAGCATAATTCTCCCCACCGCTATAAGAATGGTAATAATTGAAGTGCGAAGAAGAATATTCATATCGTGTGATAGATTTCCCCCTCCAAAAATTATTGTTTGATATCCATCGGCTACATAAGTTCCAGGGAAAAAAGAACCTACAGTTTGATAAAAATTTGATAGCAATGCTTTTGGGACAATTACTCCAAAAGTAACCAATTGTATTGACAGTGATATGATATTAAATACCATACCAGCAGGACCGAATAGAACGATAAACATTTGTGTTACGCTTAAGAAAGAGAAAAAGACAAGAGTTTGGAAGATCCATGTTTCAAATAAGCTTGTATTCAATTTAACGTTAAATACGGTCATCAATAATAACGTGATAATAGCTAAAATAACAGATACGACAATATTAATAACTTGTCTTGAGAAAAATATAGACCATTTTCCGTGCGTGTTTTTTAATATTGTTGCAACAATATTAAGATTTAAACTCATAAGCATAGCTCCAACCCATGAAGCAAGAACAATTAAAAATGGAATCATGGTTGCTGCAAAGCCATCTGTATTGTTTGTTTTTTCGACAGATGATTGCACAGAATCAATGTTTAATGAACTTACAGCTTTCGTAATGTTTTCTGATAACTTTTGGGCCAATTCTTCTGACGGTATCACTGTACTTAGTTCGTTAGATAGGTTAGATGAAATAAACTTTTGTTTATACGCATATACATTTTTATTAACTGTTTGCGTAATATCCTTTGCCGCGCCTTCCATAATCTGTTTTGCCAAAGATGAGTTTGCTTGATTGATGAAATAGTTAATCTCTGTAGTATTATTTTCTTTCAATAGGCTTGAGAAATTTGCAGGAATTTGAATAACCATATCTAAGTTCCTGTTATCCATGTCTTTTTGGGCGTGCGTTACCGAGCTATAGCTTTTAACTTTAAAGGGCAGATTTTCCTTCAAGCTTTTTTCAATATCAGTTCCCATTTGATTATCTTCATTAACTAATCCGATTTTTAATTGGTTTACCCGATCAGTAACACCATCGTATGCAGTCATCCACACACAAAAGAAAATTAACAGAAAGGCAAATGCTGTTGCAATTCCAATGAATGTTGGGGGGAATTTAAAGAAATTTTTTAAAGTTTTCATTGTCGTACTCCTTGTTGTTTTATTATAGCAAGTACTTACTTGCATCCGGTGTAAAAAAAGACCTAGGGAGTTAGCCCCCTAGAAAATAGTTGGACACTGTGTTTTAGAAAAATCTCTTTTGAATTTGAAAATAAATTGTCCCCGAAGCGTGAGTTAGAAAGAAAGTAACCGAAATTCATCCAAATAAAGTTCATCGCCTGAGCTTCCATATCAGTTTCAATAAGCTTTCCCTTTTCTCTCATCTCAATAAAATATGAAACCAAATTATCTTTTAATTGTTTAGGAATTAATGCAATTTTTTCTTTAAGCTCTGGGAACATTTCAGCTTCCTGAAAACTAATCAAAATTAAATCCTTTAACTTTTCTATATATGCAAGATATCCTTCTGCAATAGATAGCAAGTCATCTTCAAGATTCCAAGTCATCTCTCCAGGCATTAATTTATTCAATTCCATATCACGCGATAAAGATTCGACAGCTTTTTCCATAATATTCTTTTTGCTTCCGAAATTCCGAAAGATCGTTACTTCGTTTACGCCCGCTAATTCCGAAATCGAGCGAGTCGTCGTTCCCTTATAGCCATGAGTACGAAATAGTTCTAAAAAAGCCTCAATAATACGTTCTGATGTATTTGTCATTTCATTCACGTTTCATCCAACTTTCACATAATCTTTATCCAAACCCGAATGCAAGTCGTTACTTGCACAAGTAGAATAAACCTTTTTGATTAAAAAGTCAACTTTATAAAAAAAGCCGATTTCTTTATCGTATAGGAAATCGACTTTTGGCTTAATTATTGATTTAGTAATAAAAACACCTTTTTAAAATAACTATGTTTATACTATAGACGTTGATCTTTTTGGAAGTTTAGACGAAAATGATCCTCGTCATTATATACCCCAAATCCATACCCTTGCTCTTTATAAAATTTAATAATTTCAGGAAGGGCTTGTAATGTTTGCGCCTTTTCATGCATTAAAACAACTTCTACTTCTTCTGTTGTTTGTTTCTTTACATTTTCGATAATCTGAGTTGGATTATCTTTTAATTTCCAATCATTTGAGTCTATTGTCCAATCCCAAACTTTTATTGCTGCTTCTACAATTTGGTTACGAATTTCCTCACCCTTTAATCCTGGTGCAGATCCATATGGTGGACGAACTAGTTTAGGAGTTGTACCCGTAATATTATGGATAAGAGCTAACGTTTCTTGCATTTCCGGTACAAATTGTCCCTTTTTGTATAGCTTATCACTATTATGTGTCATACTATGAGCACCAATATAATGTCCTTCTTTTACCGCTCGTTTTACGTTTTCCTGAAAACCTGTATTTTGTAAATTGCTACCTTGCATAAAAAATGTCGAGGCGACATGTTGCTCTTTTAGTACATCTAAAAATTTCCCAGTTAGTTCGCTAGGACCATCATCGAATGTTAAATAAACAACCTTTCCCACCGGTTTTCCATCAGGTCTTTTCTGTTTTGCTGGTGGTGTTTCTTTTTTCTTTTCTTGTTGTTGCGTGTTAACTTGATTACTACTTTCGTTAGCTATTCCCTTCGCTGGGATAGAGTTCCATTTTCCTATTAAAAAGAAGGTGAAAAAGGTCGTTGCTAAAACAACTCCTAGAGATATTATTACCTTAGTTAGTCGACTTGTTTTTTTCTTACTTTGTGATTCTTTCATTATTTTTCGATCCTTTCCCTATTAATTTTTATATTCATTATTTATACGGCTGAGCATTAACTCCAGCTGATGTTTACAATAAATAGATTAATAGAGGAAGGTGAAGATAAAATGCAGATCATGTCGAATTTAGTTAAAGAATAACGTATGGCATCCACTCTTTAAAAAAATATTTGTTTCTCTACTACAGTTAAATTTGAAAACTGGATATACATCCAAAATAAAAAATACTACTCTTTCTAAACAATATTTTTATATCAATATAATAACATGCTGGTATAAAGATAAAATACAAAGATAGCCGCACTATTGAAATTCTATTATAATTTTGTAATTGGAATTCATTTGAACCAAATGAAGAACTAGAAGAAATATTATTATGTGGAGGTGCCCCGATGAACCTTGTAATTAGAGAGTTAGAAACAAATGATCTAGATAATCTCCCGGAGATTGATGACAGTTTTATAGTGAATGCTCGGTTAATTCTTTCTCTTTCCAAAGGAAATAAACGTATAGAATATACAGTAGAAGACGTTCCGAGTTATGAAAAAAGTTATTTACAAAATCAAGATGATAATGAAGAACTGGCTTACAATGAATATATAAATAAACCTAATCAAGTCATTTACATAGCACTGTTACATAACCAAATCATTGGATTAATGGTATTGAAAAAGAATTGGAACCACTATGCTTACATAGAAGATATAACGGTAGATAAAAAATATCGTACACTCGGAGTTGGTAAAAGATTAGTTGATCAAGCAAAGCAGTGGGCAAAAAAAGGCAATATGCCAGGTATCATGCTTGAAACGCAAAATAATAATGTCGCAGCATGTAAGTTCTATGAAAAATGCGGATTTGTAATTGGTGGGTGTGATTTTCTTGTTTATAAAGGTTTGGATATTGAAAATGATGAAGTTGCAATTTATTGGTATTTGCATTTCAAATGAAACTGTTTTTAACATTAAACAAAGTCAAAATAAAAACCCCAATCTCTCTATATTAAAATTGAGAAACTGGGGTTAAGTTATTTAACCATATTTTTTATTTAAAACAAATAACTAATTAATAATCCTGCTGATAATAAGAAGCCAAAAATCGTATTTGTCATCGCTGTTGATTTCATTGCGATGCGCATATACCCAGGATCCTTTGCCCCTTTTTGGAAACTTTGAATCGCAGAAATTGGCTTTCTCAAACCTAGGAACATAACTAATGCCCAAGGGCTTATATAACCCATTAATACAATTACGGCAATCCATAAATACGCAATGAAAAAGGCTACCGCTAGTGTTACCACAGCTTTCTCTCTCCCAAGGAGGATTACTAATGTCTTTCTTCCACCTTTAATATCTTCTTCGATATCTCTGATGTTATTCGACATATTGATTGCACCGACTAAAATTCCAATTGGAATGGAAATCAATACACTTTCAATCGTTATCGTATTCGTTTGAATAAAGAAAGCAATGAGTACAAAACATGTCCCCATTAACAATCCAGAAACTAATTCTCCAAACGGGGTGTACGCAATTGGTAGTGGACCACCTGTATATAAATAGCCAACTGCCATCCCAATTAAACCAATAACCACTAACCACCAACTACTATTCATACAAATATAAATGCCAATAAAAGCTGCTACGACATATAATAAAAGCGCAACTGTTAACACATTTTTTGGCTTCAATCCATGACGGACAATTCCGCCACCGATGCCAACGGATTCAGCGGTATCTAATCCACGTTTGAAATCATAGTACTCATTAAATAAGTTCGTTGCTATTTGCAATGCTAAACATGCAACCATCATCGCAATAAATAACAGCCAATCAATTTTGGCAACATAAAGTGATGCCACTGTTCCTAAAATTACAGGAGAAAACGTCGCCGTTAATGTATGTGGGCGCGTCATCTTCCATATTAATTTAGCGGAACTAATTTCTTTTTCTGTCCCCATAACTCTGTTCAATCTCCCTACATTTTAAGTATAAATTACTAGCAGTATCTTTCTATCTATTTCCTGCCACGCATCCATTCATTATATCAATAAATGATTATCCTTTCTAACAAATCAACTTTTAATAAAATAAAAATTATAAAATGAAACTTTAATCAGTAGGAGTTTTGGCATCCCGACTGATTATTAGTACATATGAGTTGGGCTTTTATGGGCAGCCCCCCCTCCCATTTAAAATAGGATAAAAAAGAAAGCAAATTACTTCCAAACAACACCTCGCCTCTCATATTCCATTCTGTATTCAACGGCAGCCGCAATTTTAGGGCTTGCGAATCTTTCCGTGATCCAAAGCCCCAAATCAACTCCTGAAGTGACTCCTCTTGCAGTGATAACATCCCCTTGATCCGCAATTCTGTAATGAAGAAGCTCTGCCCCGTATTCACTCATTTCATCCTGTGCCAAATAGTGCATCGTTGCCTTTCGACCGTTCAATATACCAGAGGCAGCTAATAGCATACCTCCTGTACACACACCAGCAACGATTGTTCCTGCATTGTGCATCTCGCTAATCATTTTAGTCAAAGTTCCAAGCTCTGCTTGCTTTCGTGCCCCATGCTCTGCTTTATGATTCCAGCCACCACCAGGTACAATTAACAAATCTGGACGATTCTCCATTCGTAAAAAATCATGTAGTTTAACTGTAACTCCAAACGAGGTAATAACTTCCTGCTTTTGTTCACTCGAAACGAATTCAACTATAAATGGAGCCCCTTCTTCTATAGCTCTTTTCAGTACCTCAAACGGTGCGAAAGAGACAAGTTCTCCGAAACCATCAAACAATACTATTTGTATTTTCATTTTTAGAACACATCCTATGGTTTCTTATTTGAGTCCCAGACTAGGAGAATACATGTTATGTACAAGTTAATAATGAAGATAGTCTTTCTCCCCTCACTCTATAAACTTCCAAATGTTCTTCTAATTCCCTCTCATCACTTATTACACCTAGCGTTTTCTTCACAAAATTCCAATTCAAACTACCGGATAACCATAACAAGGAAGAAAATCTCTTATAATCATTTGGTGTTAAAATATTATGGGCCTTATACCCTACTAAAAATGAACTAGCAACCTTCGAACACACCTCATGAGACTGTACTCGTTCTGTTCGAGAATACCATTTTATTAAAAAGGCTAGTCCTTCAATGCGGTCAACATAACTAATAGATTCAAAATCCACAATTCCTTTTACCTTTTGACTTGAGTCCCATAAAACATTCAAAGGATTTAAATCTGTTTGTACGATAAATTCTAGTTCACTCGTATATGCGCACTCTATATGATATTTAGCAAGATCTATATACTCCCGCAATTCCTTACATGCGCTTGCCCTACTTTCTAATATATTAATAAACTCAACATACCCATCCAAATGAGATATCTTTTGAAAAATTGAGCTTTGAAATTCGCAAGAAATATCATGAATCTTTCTTGCTTCCTTTCCGAAGGCTTCTACAATATTTTCTGTGCAATGCGTAATATGTTCTCCCTCAATCCAATTAGACAATACAAATCGGTATTGTTCATCATTCCAAGCGACAAGTGTAAATGGCTCTCCTGCCCTATTCTTGTTTATCTGCATAAAAGGAATTTCATGTTCGCGCAAATAATAGGTAAACCGTACTTGCTCTATCAGTTGTTCGTTTGATAACGCCCCAAAGGCTGGATTGATTGTTCGCTTGCTATTTATAAATCTTGCGGAATATCGCTTTCCATTTACCATTATTTTATAATGCAGATCCGTATTCCAACTATCCTTATGCAATTCTTCTTCCACTGCTAGTGAATGAATTTCTTTAAAATAATTTATTAATATGTCTTTTATTATGTGTTTCATTCTATTCTCCTTTCATGCAAAAATTATAGTAGCCTTCTATCTATGTAGATGAAAGAAGGCTACTAAATCTTTTTTTAAATTTAGATATTTCATAGTGAATATATTATTGATTAAATAATACATTTGTTTAATACAAGTACTCCGTAAGAAAATTAACCGTCATAATGTAATTAACAAAGTGAGGATTTTCATTTAAATTTTATAAAACTCAAATGTATTCTTTTCTAAACATATTGTTTCATCAGAAGTTTTGATAATGATATCAAAACGCTGACTATACGAATGCATAAATACTTCATATTGAATCCGTCGTTCTTCATGAGACTGCCTTAAATAACTTATATCCGCTCCCCTTTCAGCTATATCCCGGCTTGATCTTCTCATTAGTTCCGTTTCGCCATCTGTATAAAAATAAATTTTCAAATCAAATAAATCAGGGTTAATAAATGCGGCACTCATTCCCTCCACAATCGTTACTTTATTTTTCGAAGAAATCAACTTACTTTTCATATAATGCGTATCTATCGTATAAAAATCTAGCCCAGCTCTAACCATCTGAATATCTCTTTCTAAAGCTGCCAAATAGTGTGCCGCTGGATGACAAGCTGTCATTTTATAACGATGATTTTCATTTTGATATGTATAGTGAATCACTGCATGCTTACGGATATCTGAACTGACAATGTAAGGATCTGTATTAATATAATTTACTTCATTTTGATTTAGTAGATTTACGAGTCTATTAGCAAACGTTGTTTTTCCAGCTGCACCATGTCCTGAAATACCAATAACAATTTTTTCATCGCTCATCCTTAACCAATTTATAATTTCTTGTAACAACTTATCCATCATTCTCCCCCTTGCGCTAATATACTACCCTTTATTTCAACATCCGAAAATCCCTTTATTAAATTATACATAAAACAAGGAAGATATTGTAATTATTCATCATACCATCTCTAATTCTAAACAACTATATTATCTTTTAAATGAATTTATTATTTGTGAACACCTACATGATTAAATAGATTTCTAATTTTATCAATTCAATAGAATACCCTCTATTTTCCGGTAATTTATGCGAACCAATACAGTCATGACTATGTACAATAAAAAAAGAGCCAATCCCCTATAAGATAGAAGATTGACTCTTTCCTTTATTTACTCCCCTGTTTCAGAGAATCGCTTTATACGTTCACCAATTTCATCACGAACACGTTGAAATTCAGACCACTCTTTTCCTGCTGGATCGTCGAATCCCCAGTGAACACGATTTACATGCGGCGGAGTAGATGGGCATACAGCATCTGCATGACTACACAGCGTAACGACTAAATCAGCACTATTTAAAATATTTGCATCAATTATATCTGATGTTTGATTTGTTATGTCGATATTTACTTCGTTCATTGCTTTAATTGCATTTGGATTTACTCCATGTGCTTCGATTCCTGCCGAATACACACTCCACTTATCTCCTAAATATTTCTTCCCCCACGCTTCTGCCATTTGGCTTCGGCACGAATTTCCTGTGCATAAGAAATAAATTGTCTTTTTGTTTTCCATGTTGTTTTCCGCCTTTGTTTTTAAATTATACTGGTTGATCATTAAAATATTTACGCTTAAACCAAAAAGCGACGTTTACAAGCGCAATCATTACAGGTACTTCCACTAACGGCCCAATAACAGCTGCAAATGCTGCACCTGAATGAATACCAAACACACCAACTGCTACTGCAATCGCTAGCTCAAAGTTATTACTACCTGCTGTAAATGCTAACGTTGTAGTCACTGGATAGTTTGCACCAATTTTTCTTCCCATAAAGAAAGAAACAAAAAACATGACAATAAAATAGATTAATAACGGAATTGCTATTCTTACTACATCTAATGGTACGCTAACAATCATTTCCCCTTTTAAAGAGAACATAACGATGATTGTAAATAGCAATGCAAGTAATGTAAGTGGACTAATTTTAGGTATAAACACCTTTTCATACCACTGTTTTCCTTTTAACTTAACTAGTACAAAGCGTGTCAACATACCTGCTATAAAAGGAATTCCCAAATAGATAAATACTGATTTTGCTACTTCTATCATTGTAATATCGACAATAGCCCCTTCAATCCCTAACCATTCTGGAATTACAGTTACAAATACGTATGCATAAACTGAGAAAAAAAGCATTTGGAATACCGAATTAAAAGCAACTAAACCTGCCGCATACTCTTTATCCCCATCAGCAAGATCGTTCCAAACAATAACCATTGCAATACAACGTGCTAATCCAATCATAATGAGACCAACCATGTATTCTGGTTTATCAGGAAGAAAAATAATTGCTAACACAAACATAAGTACCGGACCGATAATCCAGTTTTGTACTAAAGATAGAACTAACACTTTTACATCTTTAAATACTCGGCCCATTTCCTCATAGCGAACTTTCGCTAATGGTGGATACATCATTACAATTAAACCAACAGCAAGTGGAATAGACGTCGTTCCAACTTGTAATGTATGTAGTCCGTCTACTACACTAGGAAACACAAACCCTAAACCAATCCCAACAGCCATCGCTAGAAAGATCCATAGTGTTAAATAGCGGTCTAGAAAAGATAAACGTTTCATTTTATTTTCCAGCTCCTATTAACAACAAGAATTTTTTTCTACTACTTTAGAAGTCGTACAACAAGATGGATCTTCTATTTTGTGAACATCACTATCTGCTTTTGTATAAAAGAACTCCCACTCATTACCATCGGGATCCGTTACCCAAAACTTATCTTGTACTGCATAGCAACAAGTCGTATCCATCTCATCACGCGCGAAGAAACCTTCTTTTTCTAATCGTTCTTTATGCAATGTAATTTCTTCAGCTGTATCCACTTGGAAACCGAAATGATTTACTTGGTTTCCCTTCACTTCATCTCTTACGTTCAGCGTGAAGTTAAGTCCTGGCGTCTCTAATAAAAATTTTGCATAATCTGTTTTCACTTTAACTGGTGATACACAAAATACCTTTTCATAAAATTCAATAGACTTCTCTAAATTCGTAACGTTTATACCGACGTGAACATATCTCATACCTTATTCCTCCTTTATATATATCTTTAATCAATTTTTTTTGATTAATAGTGCAAAATTTTAACAGCAGCTACCTTTTCCTGTTTTTCTAAAGATACAACACAATTCTTCTGATAATAAATTATTCACTTCCGCATCATTTAAATCATAATAACTCCACGTACCTTTTGTTTCTTTTACAATTAAACCCGCATCTAATAAAACCTTTAAATGATAGGACAACTTAGATTGCGTCATTTCAAAAACCTCTGTTAAATCACATACACACGTCTGGCCCCGCTGGCAAAGCTCATACATGATTTCTAAACGTTTTTGATCAGCCAACGCTTTAAACTTTTTCTCATATAACTGAAAATTTTGTGCCACTGTAGTTCACTTCCCTTCATCAACTTTTTTTGATGTTTATAGTATATACGCTAGTGAGTTTATTATGCAACTTATTAATCAATTTTTTTTGATTTAGAAAAACTTCCTCCCATTATATCTTTGTTACAATTAAAAAAGACCATAGCTTTTTCAAAAATGAAAAACTACGGTTCTTTTTACAACTTAATAGTTACAATATTTCCGAGGAATGGAGTCTCTATAATTGTTTTAAATGTTAATTTGACCATTATAGAGTAGTGCCCCATTACCATCAAGCTAAGAAAAACAAATACCCCAAAATGAGAAAAATCGATATAACTCTTCAGCAAATAAAGATAACTCTTGTTTTTAGTGCATAATCATAAAAAGCACGTCACCCTTTCTCATTAACATAAGAGAATAGTAACGTGCTTTCAATTTCAAAAATAGTCTAAATCCTTAAGTTGATGGTTGTGGGGCGGGCCCCAATAAGAACGGTATCTAAGATTGTATGAAAGGTGTTAGTTCCATTCAAAAGGCCTCAGCCGACGATTAACTCAAGTACCGGTTTCGGATGACTCCCATGTGATGAAGTTCGTGTCCTGCGATGCCGTACGCGAGGGCGCGCGCCGTAATGCTTAGGTTGTTGGCTGTACCCTTGCGGTTCCACGCCTCCGCCGGTAGCCCGCGCAGCAATGTGATCGTTGATTGCCGGACGGCCTGGTAGTCTTCGGCCAGTTGCGCGATTGTCCAGCTTCCGAAAGGAGGCATGAACAATTCCTGATCGAAACCGGTCAGCGGCGTCTGGTCCCCTCTTGCGAAACGGAGCAGGCGGTAGGTCATGACACGTTCCGCGTCTGTAATGTGGCCCACAACTTCTTTCAGTGTCCATTTTCCTTCCGCATACCGATATGCGGCCTGGCTTTCGGTCAACGATGCCAGGAACTCGGTCATTTGCTTTTCCTGAGCGAGCAGAATGTCGATGATGTTACCGTCTGGCACCAAACGGATATATTCGCCGGAGCTCCCAGCGTATTCTTCTTCTGATGGTCTTTGATTCATGCGTAGTCACCTCTTTATGTATATATAGAAAATTATAGCACTCGTCTATGTCTAATAAATTCGCGAAATGATAGAACTTCCCTTCTAATAATTGAGGCTAAGCAACTATTTAGTCGGTCGCCACACTATCCTGATTCCTTAGCGCAATAAGCAATTCTAATCAATAATGCATAAAAATTAGAAGTTATACAATATTTCAAAGTTATTAATATATATTAGTTTATTCCGAAACACACATAAATATATTTTGTCGAAACTATTAAAAAGGGAGAATTTCTCTAGCTGAAGAATTAATAATTGTGTTACCAATATGTAAAAATCTCAATTTAAAACTAAAGGAGAACAAAATGGGACAAATAATTGTATCGATGTACCTCTCACTAGATGGTGTCATTGAGGAACCAGCTTGGACTGCTCCATACTTCAATGAAGAAGTGGCAAAGTTTCAATCCAATTTACTGTTTGAAAGTGAAGCTCTTCTACTAGGGCGAGTAACCTATCAAGGTTTTGCAGCTGCTTGGCCTTCTATGACTGATGAAGAAGGTTTTGCTGATAAGATGAACAGCATGCCTAAATTTGTTGCTTCAACAACTTTGGAAAAAACCGAATGGAATGCAAATCTTATCAAGGGTAATATTGTAGAAGAAATATCGAAACTGAAGGAACAGCCTGGTCAGAACCTTTTAATCTATGGCAGCAGTGATCTTACACAAACATTAATGCAACATGACCTCATTGATGAATATCACTTTATAGTCAATCCCGTTATCGTAGGGAGCGGAAAGCGTCTCTTTAAAGACCAGAACAATACAAAAGCATTAAAACTTATAGAAACAATAACGACCAGTTCAGGTGTCGTTATTCTTTCCTATCAGCCGGAGAAAAAAGAATAATTACTGATAAATTATATAAACAAAAAAACTCATCAGAATAAATCCTGCTGAGTTTTTTTATAAGATAATACATATATTAATTTATAAAAATTACACGGGTTAGTACTTTATCAGTCATACCTACATAGGCATCGGATATTCCATATGTTTGCCCTGTTTGGAGAGAGCTCATTAATACCTCCATATCTAGCTGTATATACTCTGTACCTTTCTTTATTCTTCCATCCTGAAAATAATCAGGTTTGCAATTTTTACAGCCCATACAAAGACAAGGATCCAGAGAGTAATGATAATAATGCCTGTTATCCAATTCTTTGGTTTGCTTATTGTCTGTCTTTCCTCTACCTTTCTTTTACAATCCTCCAACACTTCTTTAGGAATAAGTTTTAATGCCAAGTATACACCTAATGGTACAAGAATCAAATCATCAAGATACCCCAAGATTGGAATGAAGTCTGGGATTAAATCTATAGGACTAAAAGCATACGCAACAACAAGCATTGTAAATAATTTAGCATACCAAGGGACTCTTTCATCTCGATATGCCAAATAAAGTACAAGAAGTTGTTTTTTTAAGTTTCTAGCCCATTTTTTCATTTTTTGTATGATAGATATTTTTTCTTCTGTTTCTATCGGTTTATTTTGATTCAAATTATTCCTCTCCCATTTTATTACTTCGTACATCTTCTCAGAATTGTTCTTATTAACTGTATAATAATTGCGTAGCTACTATTGAGTCTAATACTTTATTTTAATAAAAACTATTTATAATATAAAACCTAATGATCAGTCTACATTTTAATAATCAATAAATTAGAAAGATAAGGGATAAGAAACACGTTTAAATCAACTAGGTTTAATCTAATCCAGTTTTTAAGTGGGAACAAGCATGTGAGGGAGGGATCCCCAGATTTTCGTTCTGGGGTATTCTTTAATTTTAACCTGATAGACATAGGAGAAAACTTCTAATTTAGTAATTTGTGCAGTACAAGCTGTAACTAAATCTATTAATCTGACATACCATATAAATGTAACTTTAAATCAATAAAAAGTTGCAAAGGAGGCGAATATAAAATGGCATCATTTGAAATTGGAGCAAGATCTCTTTTTAATTTTCGAAACGAACGCTTTTTCTTATTAGTTGAAGATGAAATTACAATTCCAGATAAAGGTGTAGAAATTGATCCAGTTAATATCTATGAAATTGACGAGCAAACTTTCGATTTTATCAGAGATGAAGGAGATACACCTGTAATTGAACCAGTTGATACACTTCCAACTGTACCACCTGAATTTAAATTAGAACGAAAATGTATTTTCACAGTCGATAATTCATACTTTGTAATATACGATTTAGAAGATGGAACTGATAACAACGTCCTATTAAGAATCAGTGCAGCATTATTTAATTCATTAAGAAATTCTGGTGTTCGTGAATGTTTTCCTCAAATTTTCATTTAAGAACTTAAATTAATTAGACCTCAAATGGAATACTCTTTGAACAATTTAACCCCTCGTAGTTTTCTACAAAGGGTTAAATTGTTATGTAAAAAGTTTTTTAATTATTAGCAGTTTTTGGCGGTTCGACAGGTACGATTGCTAGTCCAATTCGAGCAACCTAAGAAAAGCAAATACCCCAAAACGATAAAACTAGCAGCTCTAGGTGAAAATGTACAATTTTTTGTTTTGGGGGCACTTTAAAATGTTAGCTTGATAGGCTTGGGGTGGGACCCCAAACAGTACAATTTTATTTCAAAGACAACGATCTTACTACACACTTTTTATTTATCTCACACTCTCATATGCTAGTATTACTATTTTTTATTACTAATGTTGCCGTTTCACTCGGATGGCTAAGAGGAAAATGATGGCCATATGGAACAAAATCAACCTTACCAAGATGCGATGGAGCAGAATAGCCTCTGTCATACTCCCCCCAAATAATGTGAAGATTATACTTTGTTACTTCATTGAAATCACCTTGATTATTTTTTAGTAGCAAACTGTTAAGCTGGACCGTAGTATTTAAAATTCTAGGAGAAGTAAAACTGTTTCTTATTTTTTCAATATAATGTTCAGGGATACTCTCGATACTTTCAAACAAACCATTACTTAATAAATATCGCCCTATCAAATTAGTAGTTGCCAATTTTAATGTCCATTTGTTCATAAATTGAGGAACATTTAGCGATTTAGCATTTTTTTTAGCAACAGGTGGCTGAAGTAAAGTGATTGCATACTTCTTATCTATGTACTCTTTTACCAATGCTTCTAGAAGAATAAACGCACCGAATGAATGGCCAATTAGATGTGCACCATTCGCAGCTTTCTCCAATAACTTTTTCACTACATTCAAATAGATATCTAGAAGATTTTTCTCCCGTTTAAAGGGAGAACGTCCCAAACCTGGAAGATCCAAGATCCATACAGGTTGACCAGTTTTTTCATGAAGCTCTTGTGCTAAAGGAAATAAATCCTCTCCATCACTCAATAAACCATGTAATAAAATAAAGGGTTTACCCTCTCCTTGTAATTGGTAAAGGGTATTGTTATCGCATAATGTTCGTTTAAATACATGATTATGCTGGCCATATTGATACATCATTCGATAATCCAGATCAGCTACTACGGCAGGGAAAAATTTCATTACACTCGTCTCCTTAAACCAATCTCCTCCCATAATTTTTTTCGCTGAAACATTTGAAAATTTTCGTTTTGTAATAAAATTCAGTCCATCAGAAGGAATTTTTGTTATTTTACTTACTCCACTATTCATAATTGCTTTCATAAGTGGCATTGGGACAGAGATTTTTGGTGCCCTCATATTCATACTTTCCGACATAATACTTAATAACTCAGCAATGTTCTGATCGTGCTGTTTGTCTTCAACAAGTGTATATGTTTGAATAGTCGGTTGCTCCAATCTGAAAACCTGCACAATAAACTTCGCAAGCTCATCGTTTGAAATAAGTGGTAACCTGTATCCCTTACCTCCAGGAATCACTGGCATGAGCCCTCTTCGCATACTCTTCACAAGCAAACCTAATCCTGCTATCTGCTCTGTACTCCCTGTTTTACTACTACCGACTACAGTTGGCGGATTAATTACAGAAAGCGGATAACCTACTGCTGATGCCTGCTGACGGATATAAAGATCTGCTAAAAATTTTGTTCTCTCATATGGATTTTTTATTTTCAAATAATTATTTCCTTCTTGAAACACATCAATTGCAATCTTGCTATTTTTATCATCAAAGGGACTCATATAACCTACAACATGAATAAATTGTTGCAAGCCCTTCAATTGATGAATACTTTTAGCTAATTCACTAATATGTTTGGCACCATTTAAAAATACGGAAGCTGCCTCTTTACTTGTCGCTTGAATATCCATGGGGCCTCCTGCGTGAATAATCACATCCGTTTTCAATACCCTCTCCTTATCTTCAGCACTTAGACCTAAATCTATTTTCGTCAAATCACCTTCAATAAAGTGCATAACTTCCTTTTTTAAGATGCCTCTTTCTTGAAAAAGACGTATTGCTTTACTTTTCGACCTCACTAAAAGAAGAATTTTAACATCCTCTTTGGCTAATTCTTTCACTAATTGCTTTCCAATAAAGCCTGTTCCACCAGTTAAAAATACTGTTCTCATATAAAATCCCCCTTTTTAGTACTACTCAGTACTAATTTGATATAAAAAAAATGCTTCTTTTATCGAAGCAATTTTAAAAAATGATCTGCTGTTTTCGTGATTACAGTTGCATCCTTCAATGTTTCTGAAATAAATAACGCTCCTTCAAGATTTGTAATAAAAAGTGATGCAACCTCATCAATATGAATCGTATTTCTAAATTCTCCATTCTCTACCCCTTGTTTAAGTAATAGAGAAACTTTCTTTTGTAATCCTGTAAAAAAAAGACCTATTTTTTCTTTTATTTGCGTGGCCTGTTTAGGACTTTGAATATAAAGAGTAATAAATGGACAGCTCCCCTTATACTCTCTCGACTGAACTCCTTGTGATAATTGCTTTAAAAACAGTTGGATACGATCTTCAACTAAAAATTGCTTCTGAGAAAGTACGTCATCAATTGCAGATTGATACATTTCAATCCAATAATCAACGACCGCTTCTAATAATACTTCCTTATTAGAAAAGTGATAATACACATTAGACTTTGAAACTTTGCTTACACGTACTAATTCATCCATACTTGTATAAGCAAACCCTTTTTCTAAAAATAATGTTGCAGCTACTTCAATCACACGTCTTTGATTCATTAATTTTACCTTTGTCATAACTAGAACTATATAGTACTAATTTAAATATTACAAGTATTTATGTTCATTTAGAAAAAAGTTTGTTTAAAAAAGTTCCACTAACATTGATTTTACTGCAAAAAAAATCTTATTTTGAATAAAGTTGAACTGAACCCCGAAATCGTTAATTTACTATCGTCTAATAGGGGTCACCATACATACCCATCAACTTAAGAAAAAGAAATGCTCCCAAAATGAAAAAATGAGCAGCTTCTCAGAATAACTATCTGTAGAGAAAGAAAATTTTAATTTAGGGAGATATGAAAATATTAGTTTGATGGTGATGGGGTGCTCCCCTATGTCTATCAAGTTAAGATATTATATTATCCCCATAATGAAAATTGTTTGCATGACGTTATATTTAGAGTAATTATCTTGATTATTTTTAACATCCCCTTAATTCTTAAACTGATGTATTGGGAGACCACTCCATATACATCAGTTTTTAAAAATTAAATACTTTATTTACCAAGTTAATATAAATTGCCTTCGCATAAGAGACAGTAGAATTTCTAAATCTTCATTTTAATATTAATCAATTCAAGCGTATTCCTTCGAATGCATTTATTACCAAGTCATGCACATAGGAATCATCCAACTTTTCACCGGTTACTAGCAACCGATAGAAAATTGGTCCGTAAATGAGATCGATACTTAAGTCAACATCGAGATTTTCTTTTAATTCGCCCCTTTTAATTCCCTTCTCCAGGAGTTGTTTTGCTTGCAGGCGACGTGGCTGGAAATATCGAGTACGATATTCCTCTGCCAGCTTTGAATCAAATTGTCCTTCACCAACTAACTCAGTAATAATAGTCCCTTCACGACTTATCAAAAATTTGGTTAAACTTGTAGCATGAATTAAAATATCATTCAATGCTGAACCTGTGTCAGGTATAGGCAATCTAGCTGCGGCAGCAAAAAGAAAACCATCCATTACTACAGCAGCCTTATTAGGCCACCATTTATAAATTGTAGCTTTACTAACTTTAGCACGGTCTGCAATTTTATCGACTGTGACTGCTTTAAAGCCACTTTCCAGTAATAACTCATAAGATGCAGAAAGGATAGCTTTTTGGGTTTCGACATTACGTGGTCTACCTCTTTTACCTTGCACATTAATCATTCCTTCCAAGAATCATAAACTATACGTTTAGTATACTTAATATGAACAAAAAATAAAATAGCCTATTTACAAAACTAAACGTTTAGTATATATTTTAGTTAATTAATAAACTGAACGTACAGTTTGTTAATTGTTAAGGAATCTCGTAATAATCATGGCTTTATCTAAGTTCCAAAATACACCAAGGTAATTCTGAAATAAAAATATGGGGGAAATACTTATGTCTAATTTTAAAAATAAAGCAAGTGATAAGGAAATTTCATCGGGTTTAATCATTCTTCTGGCAACTGCATGTGGTATCATCGTGGCTAATCTTTATTATGCGCAGCCTTTAATTGGGGTAATTAGTAATGAAATTGGGCTTTCTAATAGTAGCGCTGGATTAATTGTAACGCTAACTCAAATTGGATATGTTGTTGGCTTATTATTTCTTGTGCCTTTGGGGGATATTGTTGAGAATAAAAAATTGATACTTATATTGTTATTTTCAAGTGCATTTGCACTCATTTCTATGGTTTTTGTAAAAAGCGCAACCTTGTTGTTAATTGCTTCATTCTTTATCGGACTGGGTTCGGTCGCAGCGCAAGTGCTCGTACCTCTTGTATCATATCTTTCATCTGAAAATGCACGCGGTCGCGTAGTTGGCAACGTCATGAGTGGTCTGTTATTAGGTATTATGCTTGCGCGACCGATATCTAGTTTAGTAGCCGGTATGTGGGGATGGAATGCAATATTTGCTTTATCTTCTACTGTAATTATTGTTTTGGCATTTGTATTATCGAAAGTACTCCCTACTAGGAAACCAAAGGCAAAAACAAATTATACCACCTTACTTAATTCAATGTGGCAACTACTACGAACTACTCCAATTTTACGCCGTCGTGCCATTTATCATGCTTGTGTATTTGGGGCTTTCAGCTTATTCTGGACCACTGTTCCATTATTATTATCTAGTCCTGCTTTTCATTTTTCTCAGACTGCCATAGCATTATATGCACTTGTCGGAATTACAGGTGCAATAGCCGCTCCAATAGGTGGTCGTCTAGCTGATCTTGGCTGGACACGACCCGCCACTGGGATAGCTCTCACTGTTGTTATTATTTCTTTATTACTACCACTTATTATTCAAAGTAGTTCGCCCATCAGAATAGCTGTTTTAGTAATTGCTGCAATTCTGTTGGATATGGGAGTATCTGCAAACCTTGTGCTTAGCCAACGTTTAATTTTCTCGTTGAGTCCAGAAATTCGTAGTCGATTAAATGGGCTATTTATGGCTATTTTCTTTTTAGGAGGTGCAGTTGGATCCTTTATTGGAGGATGGGCATATGCCTTAGGAGGATGGAATCTAACATTATGGATAGGAATCACTTTTCCGGCCATAGCCTTGCTTTATTTCGCCACAGAAAAATAGTTCTATAATCAAATTATTTACGAATTGTATTGAGCTTTTGGTGCAGATTTAAAGTTTTTAAAGACTTCCAAATTCTGGTTATAACAGTATGAAATAGAAGTGATGGGACGTCAGGAGACAGGAAATCAAGAGCCAATTATCCAAAGATGGATGCTGACTGCGAGTGTATACTTTTTGGATCATCATGTAACATAAAAAGCCCCTTTTTAGTCTATAAATATTTTATAATGAGTGTAGTTTATTTAGAAAATACTAAACTACACTTTTTAATTCGGTTGTCAAATCTTTCACACACTCTCTCTTTTAAATAATAGCTCATAATAATAAGTGCGCCTTTTTTTCCTATTTTTCGTACATCTTCATCAATAAAACCACATTTTTTATATAATAACTGTGCAGTAATGTTTTTCACATTTATCGCTAGCCAATACAATTTCACTAATATGTGGATATTCTTTGCGTACAAAATCAGGTAGTAACAATAATGATTGTTTGGTATGCCCCTTTCCTTGATAATAATAATCCGTTGAAAGAGCACGTAATAACATAGCTTTTGGATTTTTAGATTATGGATTTATGCCTGCATTTTCATGAAGCTCAAAAAATGTTACAAGCTCATTATTTGCAAGAAATAATATAGAATGTATGTCAGTATCGCCTTCTGATAATTCTACACATTTCTTTGGTTTACCTGTAAATTGTAACTGTTCCTCAGATAATTCATAGCATTCTACTTGTTTTTTAAATCGTTCTTCAAATTCAAATAACCCCATAATGTCCCTCCATTAATTCTCCCCGTTTGTTAAATAACTTTATATGGAAAAAGTTGATACCCTCGTATTTGAGAATATCAACTTTCATTTTTATGTAACTTTATAGTATAAAAAAGAACTTTATTTCCATTAAACAGCTTCGTTGCTATAAAAGGCAAAAAAGCTCATTTTTTCATTTGGGGGTAATTCTGAATTCTTAAGTTGATGGGCATGGGGTCGCGCCCCATCTCTATCAAGCTAAGCTTATATAAAATAAATTTCAGGTGAGATTGTTTCTTATTTCTAAAGGACAAGTGTAGGTAATTGAAAGATTTGCATACAAAATAAACCTTAAAAAGTTTCACATTTAAGCTAAACTAAGCTAAGAAAGTCAATTTTAACAATCTATGTTTTTCTTTTACATATTAGCAGAATAAGAAGGTTATCAAAGGCTGGATGAAACCCCCAGCGAATGATAACCTTTTGAAATAGCATATCAATGATTTAAATAAATACCCTCATGAATATATTATTGAGCCACTCCAAATACATTGATTTCTGCCGCACTTGTCCATGGATTATTGTTTACCTCGCTTAATGCACGTAGTCTAATATAACGACCTGTCTTGTTTGCAAAGTTGACTTCTTTCAAATTAGTATTATTTGCAAAAGCACCTATGGATACAGCTGTTCCCCAATTCACTCCATCACTACTTACGTAAAACTCATAATCCTTAATCGTTCCGTTTATTTGGCCGTCTTGCCTTGGCAGGTAGCTGAATTTGGAGAGGTTATAGGTCGCACCTAAATCAATTTGAATCTCATGTGGCATTGGAGCAACAGGACTCCAGTTTGTATGCCAAAATGTGTCTTTATTTCCGTCAAAGGCATACGTACCTAAATTGTACCAATTATAGCTATCTACATATTTTAGCGTCCAGTTTGTCTGCGGAATTAAACTAGCTTCTTTTGTTGTGACCGCTACATTCATAGTCGAATTACTTGTGCTTGTCGTTGTAATCGTTACACCTGATTTTTCTCCCGTGTAGGTATTACTATTCGGATTGGTGTCTGGACTAAAGGAAGCAGCATGATTTTGATTCGTGTAATAGAAAGGGTCTTGGTATTCACTGACGGATTGTTCTATATCAATGAAAGGATGAGGATCACTGGAATTATTATTCATGGATTCATCAATATGCCAAACCGCAATACCACCAGAATTAGTTGGTAAGCTCGCATCATACCCAACCTTTGCGCGATTCTCAACTAAAAAATACGTATTATCCTTTAAAGGAATCTTTAACACATTATAGTTATTTGGGATCGCATTTAGAGTAAAATTGTTGCTGGTATTTACTACATTTGGCGTTACAAAACCTAGTTTTACCTTGGACCAAGCATCCATATGATCTGGCGTAGTTCCATACTCTTCTCCTGGAAGACTATTCCAAGCTCCATTCCCCATTATACTTAGACTACCCACACGGTTATTGTCGCCATATAGATCTGGAAGACCAAAAGAATGACCTAACTCATGAGCAGGTATACCAATTGTCGCCATATGACCATATTGCTTTTCCCCCTGCGCTGTATACATGCCTGATACTGTAACACCATCGTGATTTGTATTAGGAGCATATGACTGATGTGCCCAAATATTTGGAAGTGGACCACCACTAGCCTGTTCATTACCAGCAAGAAAACTTACAATGTAGAAGCCATCTTTAGAGTCAATGACTTGATCATTATTAGTATCAAGACTAGCAAAATTCACTTGAGAATCAGCTTTAGCCAGTGCATCTGTTATAACCGTACCCATACTTTTTCCCGATGTACTCGGATGAGCGTAATCTAATTTCACTTTAACCACTCCATCATTTTGAGTACCATATGTTTCAGGAGCTGGAGTTATCTGTACTTTTCCGTTACTTACTTCATTATAGTAATTCTTAACTGACTTTTGATTTGTAGAAAAGAATTTGTTACTCCAATCGTTATCGTTATATGCAATATCAACATCTGTAAACCCAATTAACAAAACAAGTAATTTTTTGTTTCCTAAAACTGGAGTGACAGTTC
Source organism: Bacillus sp. 007/AIA-02/001 (assembly GCF_004634455.1). Taxonomy (NCBI): domain Bacteria; kingdom Bacillati; phylum Bacillota; class Bacilli; order Caryophanales; family Bacillaceae; genus Bacillus; species Bacillus sp. 007/AIA-02/001. Next base: position 21,999 of record NZ_SEIY01000008.1, on the reverse strand, counting down.
CATCAATATTTTTTGGTGATTCTTTTTGTAATTTATTCATGTGCTCCTGTTTTTTCTTTGCTTGAGGGTTGTAATTCTTTATCCATTTGTTCAAATTGTTCTCATTTACTGCCATTGAAGGCTTCTTATCAATTTTATATTTTTTCCCCGTCGATTTCAGTTCATCTAATGTAAGCTCCGCGTAATTCCAATACCCCTTCTGATCTTGTAAAAGTACATCTCCATCCTTTGTACTTACCCAATGGAACCATTCATCTCCATGTAACGTGCCCTCAAAAGATTCGCCTGAAGGCTGCTTCATTTTGACAACTCCCTCGTATGCTGGTGCGGCAAAAGAGTCCGTTTGAACATACAAAACACAAATCAAAGAAAAAACGGACATGAACAGGAATTTTAAAATTCTTTGCATAAACTTTCCCCCTTTTTCAATTGTGTGTGGAATATTCTGTTGATAGCCAGACTAGATTCATACATGGAATAAATCGACAGATACATTTGTATAACACTAACAGAATACCTTTAATTATAATTACAGGAAATTGAAAAAATGTTATTTTTTTAATTCTGTTAATATTTTCTCAAGATTATCCAGTTAAGCAGAATCGATGAAAGTTACATGTAGAGTTCCGGAAAAAATTATACTTTTAGTATGTATATAATGCCACATGTTGACTAATCCAAATTAAATAAAGTTTATGAGCAAAAGAGAGTGTAATTTGACATTGTGTAATAAAGATAAGGCCCACCTACTAAAATAGGTGGGCTTTTTGTTGGGTATTACTATCTCATTGCACAAAAGGGAATTTGTATTAAAATATTAACACATTTTTAGAGTTCTTATATTGAGAAAAAAGATACTATAAGGACTCTAAGAATGGCAAAATAATATACATTATAAAAATATAAAATCCGGTCATACAGATAGTTTAATTAAATATTATAACGCATTAACTCTAGCAGAAAAGAGGAATTAGTTTGTTTTAAAGTAATAAGTGGACAATACTTCTTAGGTGTAGAAGGTATCGAGATTCCTGTACCAATTCCAGCGTTGGCTGCAGCTCTATTAATTAGTTTAGGAATAATTCCACTTTGTTCTTAATTTAAGGAATTCCAAATACCCATACTTTTTAATGGATAAGCCCTTAAGTACATAAATGCTTTTGGGTTTTTATAATGAAAAAAGACACCTAAGGTGCCTTCCTCCGACTTGAGAATTACATCTATGTATTGAAGAAATTTATAAAAGATAAATACAAAAAGGACAGCTTCTAACAATAATTTATAGATGTTTATTATTCTCCAGATGAAGTTACTGGATTTTTTGTGATGATGAATAACAGTTGTTAGATAATAACTTATTTATCCCGAAAGTGCAGTTTGTAAATGATTCTGATTAAATCTTCTCATTAATTCAATTTTGTAATCTGTATAGAAATAAATTTTCAAATCAAATAAATTAGGGGTCACCATACATGCTCATTAAGTTAAACTATCATAATAGTTCCAGAACTAATTTTTTACATGTTAATCATTTTTATCGTTTTTGGTGAAGAATGTGTTTCTTAGCTTGATAGCGATGGGGTGCTCCCCCATATAAAGAAATTTTAAACCTCTTAATCTACATTTCCTTTATGTAAATATGGAAATAACGAAATTACCCCAAGGATAGCTAAACAAGCTCCAATCCATAGAGGAGATACAAAACCATATCCTTTACTGATCCCAAGACCACCTAGTGACGAACCAATAACAATACCTAGCGTAATAAAAGAACTATGAACGGTATTTATCATTATTCCATTACTAGCTGTCTTCATCACCCTTGCAACCATAGCTGGATTCAATGCTACACCAGTTAAACCAATAAAAATCGTAGAAATAACTGCAATGTATTTATTCTCTGCACTTAAAGCAAATAAAGACAACGCTATGATTAATATAATTAATCCACCCATAAGTATTTTCATTGTAAATTTATCAGCGAACTTGCCAATTATTATATTCCCAATTACCGTCGCACTACCATAGAGAGCAAGTAAATATGGAATACTTGCACTTGAAAACCCTGTAACATTTGTAAAGATAGGAGTGAAATAACTAAATGCTGCAAACGTACCACCAATAATGAACATACTTGTTACGTACGCTGCCCAAAGATGAATATTCTTAAATCGCAGAAGTTCATCTTTCCAATTTAATTGCTCTTTATTTGAAGAAGATGGTAATAACCGTTGAATCATAATTGCTGATACTAGCACAAGAACAGAAACAGCTCCAAAACTAATACGCCAGCCAAAATATTGCGAAATAACGGTTGTTATAGGTAAACCTAATACAGTTGCGAACATTAAACCTGCAAGTACAATTGATGCAGCTTTTCCCCTTGAATCAGAGTGAACCAATGCCGCAGAAAAGGAAATCGCAACTCCAAAAGCTGAAGCTGAAGCAATACCAGTTATAATACGTGAAATCATCATAATATCATAGTTCCAAGCAATAGCTCCGAGCGATTGACCAATTAAAAATACGAACATTAAAAACAATAATGCTTGTTTGCTGCGCATTCGTAAGAGGATTGCAGTTAAAATGGGGCCTCCTATTACCATTGCTCCTGCATAAGCTGAAATTAAATACCCAATGGATGATACAGAAACCTGGAATGCAAGAGCAAGTTCATTCATCATACCTGCAACCATAAATTCTGATGTAGTCATACAAAAGATTGCTAAAGCTAATAAATAAATAATCGATGGCATAAAAACACTCCTTATTCATTATTGTAATGATCGGTACAAAAATAGTGCGAAAAAAGGGCGCACTAAGCGCCACAAATAGACTCTACTGCTCCTTTGATAACTTGTTCAGACAACATCCGATTTTGCATCGATACATTAAGAACACGGAATCCGTAATAACTGCTTAAAAGCAGACTAGCTAATTCCTCAGCGGATTGCTTCTTTGAAATTTCACCTGTTTGCAATCCTTCCTCCATCACTGTTTCAATAGCTTGTTTAAGAAGTTCAACATGCTTCGAGAAAATTTCTTGTACCATTAAATCGTTTTTAGCACGTTCTATACTGGCATTAATCAATAAGCATCCTTTTTGATCCATATTCTCAAAGTCTTCTTTCAATGCCCATTCAAAAAAATTACTTAATCGTTCTTTAACTGGAATTGGAGTATGTAACAATTTCTTTTGTTCCCTAATCCCAATTTCATGGTAGCGTTCTAATACTTGTTTATACAGTTCATGTTTACTACCGAAAGTATTGTATAAACTTCCTTTTCCAAGTCCTGTATCACTGCATAAATCTTGTGTAGAACATCCTTCATATCCTCTTAACCAAAATGTTTTCATTGCAACATCTACAATTGAGGAATAATCAAACTCTCGAGGTCTGCCGCGTTTATTCAATCGTATCCTCCTCTCATTTTAAAGATAACATGAATAGAATACTCCTTTTTGTACCACGCGGTCAATAATTTTGTTTTAATGTTACTGTAAAATAAAATTGGATTATTTTAGATTATGAATAATTAAAAATAGCCCCCTTATTCAAATTGCCTAGCGAAAAAATCACGTTTTAATAGATTTCTTTATCATCTCTACCTTTCTATAGATTACTAGTTATGAAACGAGGATCGTTTCATAACTAGTAATTTACTTAATTAGCTTGCTGGTTATGGAGTAGTGCCCCTATAAACAAAACCCTCCAGAGACATCTATAATCTGCCCTGTTACCCAGCGGCTATCAGAAGAAGCAAGGAATGCTACTACATCTGCAATATCTTCAACTTGCCCTATTCGTCCGAACACAGATGAATCCGTAGCAAAATTCCGTATTTCTGAATCATCTAGCAATTTCGCATTGATATCTGTCTTCGTATATCCAGGCATAATTGTATTCACTGTTATACCTCGTTCTCCAAGATGTTTAGCTAGAGGAAGTGTCATCGTATTTAGTGCACCTTTACTTAAACCGTATGCAATGGACCCTGTAAAACCAAGTCTTACTTCCGCTGATGAAATGTTAATAACGCGCCCTTCTACTCGTAGTAACGGTAATGTTTGCTGAATTAAAAAGAATGGCGCCTTAATATTTACGGCCATAATTTCATCAAAAACTTCTTCTGTCGTATTTTCAATCGTCCCTTGTGTACCTATCCCTGCATTGTTTACTAAAATATCAATCTCTGATGTACCAACTCTTATTTGTAATTCATTCTTCAATTGTTCTACTATTTTTTTGACACCATCCATTAAATTGAGATCAGCTTCAATTAAGAATGCCTTTCCTCCATTAGATTCAATCTCACTAATTGTTTCATCTGCAGCTATTTTATTTCGGCCGTAGTGAATCGCAACTAATGCACCGTCGTTTGCCAATCTCATCGCAATCGCACGACCAATGCCGCGACTTGCCCCTGTTACTAATGCTACTTTCCCATCAAGATTCTTCATTTTTTCCATCCTTCCTAAATTCCCTTTTGATAAACCCTATACTTATATTTTCATGCAAATACTAATCATTTTAAATATAGATTTATAGGTAATTTAGTTCGTTCACTTATGATATTATAGTTATAATTCGCAATTCACTTTAGAAAACACAACAAGGAGGCTACACAATGCAAAACGCTGTAAAATTGGATGAAATCGATCATAAAATTATGAACCTGTTATATGAAAATGCGAGAATTTCTGTTTCAGAAATAGGACGAATTATATCCATGACGCAACCTGCTGTAAAAGAACGTATTAACAAGCTTGAAGATCAAGGAGTTATAGCGGCTTATCGAACGAAATTTGAGCCTGCAAAAATTAATAAAAACATTCAAGCATTCATCATGTTTAAAACGAGCCAATGCTCTGATTTTATTCAATTTTGTAATGCCGCTCCTGAAGTAACAGATTTATACCGAATTAGCGGGGAATTTAATTATATGATGAAGGTCATGAGCGATTCGATGGATTCTCTCGCTACATTTTTAGACTCTTTAATGCAATTTGGATTATCGTCTCCTTTAATTGTTTTAAAGAGTGAGTTTGAGGAGAAATTGTCGTTCTAATAAAAGGATACGTATTATCCCCGGCTAACAGTAAAAGTTTTTCCTTTATGAGAAAAGCCAATGAAATCAATGATTAGTAAACAAAAAAAGAACATTGATATTTCAATGTTCTTTTTTATATCTCTACTTATGAATTAGATCTCTATTCGAAAAAAGCACCTTAATCCCCTTACCCTTGATTCCTCTGCGCCTCTCTAAACTCCTCCTTCACCTTCTCTAACAACCCTTCTTCCGTAATTAATCGATACGCTGTATTTGCTAATGCTTTTGCCGATGTAATTAATGCTTTATCTCCAAGTTCTGAACGTGCTGCTTCTCTAAATTCATTCGTATGTGCAATTAAATCATCTGGTCCGATTTTAATGTACGGATGAATTGTCGGTACGACTTGACTTACGTTTCCTGCGTCGGTTGAACCAATCCCTACTCTTTCTTTACGATTTACATCTTCACCTAATAGTTCTAGTTCTTCCGCTACGATATCGTTATATGTTTTTGTTACGAGTAATTCATCGATTTCATTTTGAAATTGATGGATTTTTACTTTTGCACCTGTTGCTAATGCTGCTCCCTGTGCAATGTTTCTTACTTTTTCTGTTACTTCCGCGCATCTTTTTCTCGTTGCTGCACGGATGAAGAATCTTGCTGCGGCATAGTCAGGAATAATATTAGGTGCTTTTCCGCCCTCTGTAATGACACCATGAATTCTCACGTCTGACGGGAGTTGTTGGCGAAGTGCGTTAATACCGTTATAGAGCTGAATAACCGCATCTAATGCGTTAATCCCTTCTTCTGGCGAAGCTGCAGCGTGAGCTGTTTTTCCGTAAAAATGAAAATCAAGTGGATCGACTGCTAGTGAAGGACTCGTTGTCGCTGTCTTTCCGCTCGGATGAATCATAAGCGCCGCATCAATGTCTTTAAATAAACCTGCCTTTACATAACTTGATTTCGCGCTACCATTTGGCCCGCCTTCTTCTGCTGGCGTACCAAACACGACAACTTCCCCGCCAATTTCTTCAAGCGTTTCTGATAATGCGATTGCTGCTGCAACGCTAATTGTGCCAATTAAATTGTGACCACACGCATGACCTAGTCCTGGTAAAGCGTCGTACTCCGCTAAAAATGCGATTGCAGGTCCTTGTTTTCCAGAGCTTTTTCGCGCGATAAATCCCGTTTCATGTCCAGCTATATTGTGCTGCAACTGAAATCCTGCACTGCCTAGCAATAAACTTAACGTTCTAGATGCATAAAACTCTTGGTTACCAATTTCCGGATTCGCATGAATATCATGACTTGTTTCTATGTACTTTTCCTTATTTCTTTCGATACTCTCTTCAATTGTTTTTCTTTGTGACGCTACTCCTGTCGCTCCCATTTTTCTTCCTCCTTTTATTTTCACATAAAAAAGCCTCTTTCTAAAAGATAGAAAGAGGCTTCTGTATATACAGTCAAAATGAGCTTCTTTCTTATCTTTCAAGTTACCTTGCTGGAATTGGCACAGTATTCATAACGAATCCGCTGCCGAGGTATCATAGGGCCAGTCCCTCCACCTCTCGTGATAAGAATTTTCATAAAATTATATTAAATTATTTTTTATTCTAAGTTCATTCCAAGTAAAAGTCAAGGAATTCCTATCCGAATTTACCGAATATCTAAAAATCCTTTTAATACACCAATTGTCTCAGGTGCTTGCAGTCTTGCACATACGTACGGAAATTCCGTACTACCTTCAAACATCATTTGAGATGTAAGCGGTGCGCCTGCCCAGAAGATTTCATCATCAATTACTAAGAATGGGAATGCTTTATTTTGTCTTTGTAACTTTACATTTTTCAGTGGAACTGGTCCATCACTATAAACTGTTATTTGCGCATTTGTACGCATTAACGCTTGCCATACTCGCTTATCCACTTGTTTTGTACTTGGAAGTGAAATAATAATTTTTCGTTTTGCGGCTAAAATATCTTTTAATAACCCTTTCGGCTCTTCAAGATTCATTTCCATAAACCAGCGTAAACGTTTCGAAATTTTCCGTTCCCACAATTGTCTTGATGTCGTGCGATCATACACATCTCCGTGACGTTCTATATGAGCTGTTAATTGTGATAACGCTTGTTTTCTCGAAAGGTTTTTACGCATATAATGGCAATCTGATAATTGAATGAACTTCCCTCTCGCCCTTGTCACTGCTACATTGACGAGGCGATGGTTTTTGTGATCAAAGAATAATACGCCAGGTCGTTCTTGCGGATAACTGTCAACCGTATCAAAGATCATCATATCTCTTTCAGAACCTTGGAACTTATGAACTGTCGCCGCTAAAACTGGTATGTTTTGATATTTCGTTCTCTGCACCATTTCTCTAATACACGTCGCTAAAAAGCGTGACTGCGCCCTGTAAGGTGTCACAATACCAATTGATTGCACACCATCTAACAATCCGATTAACATCATTTGCATTGCTACTAAACCAGACATAATGTTAAAACGTGAACCAGAAGCAGCATCTTTTAACGAAAAAGCTCCCATTTGGCTCGTATCAAATAAAACACTCGCTTCATTTGCGAACGGCTGCAATTGCGCAAGTTCTTTACGCTCTGAAACAGACGGATGATCGTGTACTCTATTTTTATAAATAAACGAATTCGTAAACTTCGATATATCCGCATGCATACGTCTTTGTTCCTGCAACATAAATAGGTTTGGGTGTGCTTCTGATTTATTAACAGACTCAACAATCCCAGCATGGTAAAACATATCTTCCCCAAGCCATTTACGAACGAGTTCATGATTTGCCATCGCAATTGGAGGTAACTGTAAAAAGTCACCGCAAACGACGATACGTTTTCCAAGTGAAGCAGCTAATGCAATTTGCGGAACATATGCCATACTTACTTCATCTACAACAACTAAATCAAATGTACGCTCATAAATAAGTGAATCAATGGCACATTTTGATAAAGTTGCGCCGATTACTTTTGCATTTTCAATATATTCTTTTTCTACTTCTTTAATTTTAGCCTTTTGCTTTCGAAGATCACTTTCAATCTCTTGTATACGCTTCTTATCAGCAGATGTTGCTTTATACGATAAGATTTTTTCACGAAGATCTTGTCGTGTCTCTTCTAAATAGAGTCTTTCTTCTCCCCAAGATCCGTTCGTCGTTTCAACTAACTTCGACGCAAGTAACGTTTCATGATTTCGTATATGTTCATGTTGACTATAACCGTAACGAACAATTTCACCAGGTGTCCATTTCTTTTTCTTCTCAATTTGCTTCGTTACTTCACTCATTAATACGTCTACTGCCGCATTACTATGAGCCAACACAAGTACCGATTTTCCTTTTTGATAATGAGCCGAAATAATACGTGATAAATTGTAAGACTTCCCTGTTCCCGGCGGTCCCCATACGTACGTTGTCGGATTATAAAACGAACGATATGCCAGTTCATTTTTTGGATTTTTCATCTTCTCAATATGTTTCGGACTGCTCGTCCCATCAACAAGACGCTTTATACGATTACGTTTCAGCTTATCTTTACGTGCTTCTTTCAATCGCTCTTGTAGTTGCTCTAACAATTGCCACGGTTCACTATATAAAACCGCTTCTCTTATTTCACCTTGTATATAATCATTTAATTTCAGCTCTATTTCTAATCCATGTATAGATAATACTTCCCCTGTCGCTTCCTCACCATCGAACTCAATTCGAATGGGTGAACCTTCAGGTAAGCTTACTTCCGAAATAAGCTGAAATACGTATACTGTACTTTCATAATCTGTATATAAAAAACGACCGTTCATGATAGAAATTTTACTACCACCTATCGTTTTCCAATGTTTAATTTCATACGCTAATGCATAATGCCACTCTTTCATCGTTTCCGATAATGAAGGAGTTTGAGTAGTTGTATTCATCGTATAATCTCCTTCCTTCTCCCCAAACATACTTTCTCACTATACCATATAACACGCTAAAATTTGTAAGGTTTTTATCTTGCTTATTTTCTTAATTTTCAATAATATATTGTATATAATTTTCAGAAAGAAGGAATCTACATGCCAGTTAGAAGAATTGAACACGTTGGACTTATGGTTGCAAACTTAGAAACATCTATTTCATTTTATGAAGAAGTAGTCGGCTTACAGCTCATGAAACGTATGGGTCATCCGAATCCAGACTTAAAACTCGCTTTTTTAGGTGTAGAAGAATCAAAAGAAACGATACTAGAACTCATTGAAGGCTACAACTCTTCTCTTCCGGCAGAAGGAAAAGTACATCACATTTGCTTTAAAGTGGATTCATTAGAGGATGAGATCGAAAGACTAAAGAAACAAAAAGTAACCTTTTTACTAGGAGAAGAAATTGAAACATTACCAGATGGAACACGTTACATATTCTTCGCTGGCCCTGATGGAGAGTGGATTGAGTTTTTTGAGACGGAGAGATAAAGTAAGACTTTATTTTGCGGGATAGAAAAGGAGCCGGAATTCCGGCCCTTGTTTTTAACGAAACATATTTTATTATAGGAATAAAAATCTTTCTAATAGCTCTAACTTGCACAATGCTTCCCGTTAATATAATAGGCTGATTCTGTGAAAACTGTAAATACAACCTCTACTTCTGGAAGTCCAAAATCCATTACATATGTAGTAATGGCCTTGGCAAATCGATCACGAATTTCCTGTCCACGCTCGAACCATTTCACTTCAATAAGAGGAAACGCTTCTATTTCTTCTCCATTGAATACAAACGTAGAACTTGGTAGTTCCAAGGTGAAATTATCCGTACCACACTCACAGATATCTGCGAGTTCTTCTACTAATGGCTTGCTTATGCTTTTTAATTGTTCAGTAGTAATTCCACGAAACACAACATGCGGCATGTTATTCCCTCCGTTACATAGCTTTATATTTCCTCATATCATAACACAATTTATTTTGCTGCACTAACATCTATTCGTACATTTCAATGACATTCTTAAGAATGATCATATGTTATTGAAGCTAATATAATCAGGAGTTAAGGAAAAGCAGACTGATAGAATTAAAGGTGAAGAGGTAATACTTGACCTCAATTCTAATCGTCATATAATCAATGCCATGCACAAAATGACTCATCAAAAAGTATTATCTCATGAAAAGCAAGGATTTATTAAAATGACTCCAGAAAACATCGAAGCAATACGTTGAGTAATTGATGAAAATAATAGTGGAACCTTACAACATAAAGAATAGTACCTCAAGATTTTGATTGGTTGGTATGAAGGCGATTTCTCCCTTATCGTTTTATGATATGCTAACAACATTTGATAAAATACGGTATCTATAGACAGTCAAACACCTTTAAAGATACCTCGTCCAGTTCTTGCTGTTGCAAGATAAACAGCATATAATCAGTTAACCACCCACATTAGTAACGAACACATAAAGAAAAGGCATTCCAAATATGAAACGCCTTCTTTCGTTTTATAAAACCATCCAACACGCTGAACTTTTCAATTTAATATAATCACTCGTTTAACTAAAGAAATTGATTACGTGCATAACGCTCTTCTCACTTTTCTTGCAAAATTTAGTGGATCATCAACGTCTTCGATATTAACGTAAATTAAATTTGGATCATCACATAACCACTCATTGTGTATAGACGAAACGATTATTCCTTGTTTAATAATTGTCGCCACAAATTCAGTGACTTCTTTTTGTAAAAGTGCTACTCGGCCTAGGCATAATGCCCGTCCAGTTTTATTGTCTCGTGATTCGAATGAAAAGGAAGTTGTTACTCTAAAACGTTTTCCCAAGATTGTTGCTCGTATTTCATCACGGTTTATTGTTGCCACGCATTTCCCACCAGCGAATCCTTCTTGACCGCCAATGATTCTTGCAAACTGTTGACAAATTGATTCCTCATTAACCGCCATACCTTTAATCATTCCTCCTTTTACTATTAGATTATGAATTCATACATAGGTCTGAAACGGCAATGAATCTAATCTATTATAAAAAAATGATGGCGATCTACCGAAAGCTATTAACTCAATTATTCTTGATCGTATGAATTGTTATCAGAGTTTAAATGGTGCAGAATTTTTATTTTATGCCTAATGGACATCGGAGACTGAAAGCAAAACTCAGCTATTATAATGGTAAGACATTTTTAAAAAGCATAAAAAAGACACCCTAAGGTGCCATCCTCCGACTTGAGAATTATATCTATGTATGGAGAAATTTAGAAAAGACAAATACAAAAGAGAAGATTCTAACTATAATTTATAGAACTCTTATGCCATGACTTACTTACATATTTCCTTATTTACCAGAAGAAGAATCTCAGTTACATTATTTTCTGAACAGTCTCGTTAAAGCCATACCAAGAAATCCAGCGCCCATTCCTATTAGCCATCCAGTTTGGGCATTACCTAACATAGATCCCACTCCTCCACCAAGAAACATACAGCCAACGAATACTAATCCTCCAATTCCCCAATTCGGCCGTTCCATAGTTCCATCACATCCTTTCAATAAAATATATGCGATTAGCTAACTCAACTTTCTTCCTTAAGATAGTTCATTACTTTGCTTAGGTTTAGCACATCAGGGAATTCATAAGATGCGAAGCTTGAGTCATTTATATAGATTGTAGAAATACGGGTATCAATCGTTATTAAAAATAACTGACGCATTTTAAACATCATCGATTTTATCATTTTGGACAACCTATTCTGTTAAATTGATATACATGCGAAAAAACTATCAAAATAAAACCCCAGAAATCCAAAGGTCTCTGGGGCTCCATTATATATTTAGCTCTTTTTGCTTTTTGTTTTGTTTATGTCTATACAGCAATTTTCGGCTTATTAGAGAAATCACTAATAAGGTCAGAATTAATAAGATAAGTTGCATAAATGATAAATCAAAATATTTAGCACCTGTAACGATTAAAAGTGTAGAAATCGTGCCTTTTACAACGAAAAAAATAATAACCCATAATCCGCCTTTTTTCCAGTTCATTTTATATTACCCTTTCCTACGTTTAAATTCTTAAAATATTTAATGATAGTTCTTAAATGTGACAACTTAATAGAAATCTATTATATTAACAAAAAATTCATGTCTAATTAAATACAATGATTCTATATTAAGTGAAAATGATATTCATTGTCAATTTTATTGACTATTTGAATACTTATTATTTCTTTCTACTTTGTTTCTTATAAGCAATACGCTCTTGTATTCAAACAAAAACACCTCCATTGCATTTGCACACTTAGTATGCGAATGCAAGAGGTGTTTTTTCATATACCATCAGGTAAGATTTCCTGCTTTGTTTATTTCTTGATACGTAGCTATTTTTTAATACACAATAACTGGATCATACGTGTTCAAACTATCATATACAGTTTTTGCAACATTAGGAAGAAGGTTCACACACCCACCTGATCCTCCTGTTAAATAAGCATTATTTCCCCAGTCTTTGCGCCAGCCGGCATCGTGGAATCCTTGACCACTATTTGTGAACGGAACCCAGTAATCTACTTTAACCGCATAATCAGCTTTTCCTACTGCGTTACCTCTTAGCGTATATGGTGTTCGTTTATATAGGACGTACCACACACCTGGTGATGTATCTTCACCAGTACTATGTTTACCAGTTACTACATTTGTTGTAACAACTAATTTTCCATCTTTGTAAATCCAAATTTGTTGCTCTGCAATTGAAACTTCTGCATACGTGTCTCCGATGCCATTATTCGATGTTGTTTTATAACCGATACCTTCCTTCTCCCAACCATTCCCGTGAATATTAGAAGCAGAAAGCGATTTTTCGCCTTTCTCAAAGGCTTGTTGAACTTGTTTAGTTTCTTTTTCAACATCTAGTGCCCAGCCGTATCCTTCTCCTTTTACTGATATGACTGAACCGGAATGAGTTTTAAATGAGAAATCTTTATTTAATGTTGATTTGGCATTATTAATTTCAGTAATTTTCTTCTTAATGTCACTCGCATCAATTGTAACTTTCATATCCTTTGACATAGAGGCATTTTGAATTAAATCTTTCGCTTTTAAAGGATAAACTTCATCCTGCACTTTATACTCAACAGACTGCCCAAGAAGATTCTGTAGTGCTTTCTCCTCTTTTTTGACAATCGGATCGTCTTCTTTAATAGGTTTTATGTATGCAGACTTCAGATGAATTTCGCTTTTATATTTTTGCTTATCATAATCTTTCAGTAGACTAGTAACATCATACTGTTTTCCTTCAACACTTTTCGAAATAACAATTTTCCCTTGTTCTAGCTTCGCCATAGCATCTTGAGGCGCTTTTAATTTCTCATTCATAGAGATGAGCTTTTCTTCTACAAGTTTTTTCATCGTTTCACTACGATACTGATCTGCCTTCTCTGGTAGCAATGAATAATTTTCTCCCTTTGAGGAAGGGAAAAATGTCCACTGGTTTTTTAATAGTTTCTTAACTTGAGGCAAATCTTTTTCCGTAAGTTCCGTTTTTGTATCTTTTTCATCTAAAATTTGTTGTTGATCAACATAGACTTTGTTTGCTAGTCCAGATGTCTTTAATTTCTGTATTGCCTGATCAGCGCTCAGACCACCAACTTTTGTGTCATTAATTGTAACATTCGAATTGAAGTGAGTTGCCTGATAATAACTCATTCCCCCAATAAGAAGTGCAATTACACCAATACCCACTGCAATAAACTTCCAATTTGTAGAACGTTTTTTTGATCTTACTCGTTTTTGATCAATTTCTTCAACTGATTCATTTGTTGTATTGTTGTTCATCAATCTTTCCCCCGTATGCATTAACGTCAAACGATTTTCAACTAAAATCATAAACTAGTGTACCTTATTTTTCCTAAAATTTCATTATTTCCGACCACATTTTATCGCAATTTAATGATTAAATTTAGATTTTTCAATAGTACGATGCATTGCACAGCCCTTTACAAGTTATAAAATGAAATTTCAATCAACCGTTATACCAAGGAAATTAACTACATCTTCTTTGGAAAACTTTTTCTCTTTACGCAAATACGAATTATATTATCCATTTTATGAACATCACCTCCTAATTTTGTCAAAAAAATAAACGATAGTCCTTCTATCTAAAATGTAGAAGGACTATCGTTTTTTCAGTTAGAGTATTTGTATAATCGTTTAAGTTTTTATTTCCTGAAGGTCAAACTTGATGAAGATGATGAAATTTCATCTCATAGCCTTTAAATGAAAACATTATGTTTTTTATGGCAACCAAGTTTATTTTCTTAGCTTGATGTCCCCCACATATCCAGCAGCCTAAGATGAAGTAAGAGTCTGTTCAACTAGATTTTTTCTAATATTTTTAGGAGCATCTTATTTCGCCTCGTCATATTTCACTAATTGAATTTAAAACACATCCGTATGCTATTTAGTAAAATTTACGATTCGAGACGTAATTATTGCAGTAATCAAGATAATACTAGCGGTTATCAAGCCAGATTCTCCAATCCAAATCTCAGTTTGATACCCTGTACTTGCACGTGTGAAAGGTCCTTGAATAATGGCATTCCAAGTAGCATGGATGATAACCGAAGGCCAAATGCTACCTGTGATAAGTCGTAAATAAGCTATAATATAACCGAATGGTACAATACAAAGATAGATACCAAGTACTGAAAGAACGACAGATGGTCCCGCTACATATAGACCAGCAATAACTATTGGAACATGCCACGTTGCCCAAATCAATCCACTAATAAGGATGGGCCGTGAAAACTCTGCATCGACTAGCCTTGTGAGCATATAACCTCGCCAACCCATTTCTTCTCCCAAAGCTGGGATTAAGCCAAGCAAACTTCCGAAAATGCCGCTCAATACTACTAGATAAATGAAGCTGAATGGTGCCGTTACATACTGAAGCCCAAGCATATTGTAGATCGGTTCTAAAATAAACATACCAACTTCGGGATACTGAAACCCCGCAATTCCGCTCGACCAGGCGATAGAATAAGTAATTCCACAAATAATCATAGGGATTAGCAGAGCAAAACCAATCCCTTTCCATATCTTTAAGTTACCGAGACTAAAAGATACATCTTTAAACCCTTCTTTCAGTATTATGCGAGTCAAAATAGAAGATAATGCTGGGGTAAACATATATACCACAATAAGTGGCATACTTTTCGTAATTATTACTACTACATTTAGGATAATTGAAGTAATGATTAAGATACTCAGAAAAAGTTGAAGTCCTATTTTAGCACGTTGGATTTTATCTTTATTGTGGAACGATTTTGCGTGTAATATCATTTTAATCCGCCCTTCCCCTATAATTCACTTGTTTATCGAATATACTTCTTGTCATTTCCACAGACACAACTTAGAATAAAAATATTTTTGTATACAAATTCATTCATCTTTAAAATCCCTCCCCAATTTATAATCTAGTCTTACTTACGACTCATCAATGTAATTATTATTTATAAGTTGTCATAGCGGATAGTACAAAAGTGTAATGATTAGTCTATGACCTGTGTCAATTAACCTTATGACAATATGTAACTAGAAAATATGATATGGGATAGATAACAATTGAATTAAGGCAATTGATTCGTGCAAGTACAATGAATCAATCTTGCTTTTACAAATAATTCAATTGAGGTGAAAAAAATGAATAAGAAAAGAATAATTGCAATGGTTAGTACAGCTTTATTAGTCACAGGATATGTAGAAGTAGGAAAGGCTCAAACAATAGCAGTCGAAAATTCAGGTCAATCAATCCAAAAAAATATAGTTAAATCCATACAATCACAGGCTTACCCATTAAAAACGATAGAGCCGTCAAAAAAATTTGAGGATTTAAAACCACTTAAGAAAATGATTGGGAGCGCACAATATGTAGGTTTAGGGGAGAATACTCATGGAAGCTCTGAAATTTTCACTATGAAGTTTCGCCTTGTGAAATATTTGGTTACTGAGATGGGTTTTACAAATTTCACAATGGAAGAAGATTGGGGAAACGGCTTAAAGCTAAATGAATATATCCAAACAGGAAAAGGAAACCCTAGAGAATTTTTAAACTTGTTATATCCTACTGATGAAATTATAGCCATGATTGAGTGGATGAAAGATTATAATGCTGATCCATCCACTAAAAAAAAGATCCAATTTATTGGGCTCGACTTAAAGGAGTTGGACCAAGGTTGCTTTAATAAAGTAATTGATTATGTAAGGCTGCATCGACCAGATTTGCTGGCAGAAGTAGAAGAAAATTATAAAGAATTGCCGTCTTTTACTGGAAGTTTACAGGAATATATGAAACTTGCTCCTGAAATAAAAGAAAAGTTCAAAGGAAATGCTGAGAGAGTATCCCAATTACTAAAAGATGAGAATGAGCAAGCCAACACAAAAATAGTTTCACCCGAGTACATCTGGGCGAAAGCAACGGCAAGTGCAATAGAGAAATTTACAACAATGCTAATTCCTAACGACCATCCAAGTCTGTTAAAGTTACATGAGCAATACATGGCCGATCATGCAATGTGGGCGCAAGAAACATTCGGTGGTAAAACGATGGTATGGGGACACAATATTCATATAGCTAAAGGAATTATCGATGATGAATCATACCCTTATGCTGCGGGGCAGTTTTTGAAGGAACGTTTAGACAATAATTATGTCACAATTGGTAGTACAACTACGGGGGGGAATTTCACCTTATACAGTGAATATGATCCTTCCACTGGAGGTAAAATTACATCGCGTGCGATTCCACAAAATGTAAATAGTTTCAATTATACCCTCGGAAAAGTACCATATAACATGTTTTTATTGGATAACCGTCACCTTAAAGGACCAGCAGAGAAGTGGGTTAAAGCAAAAAGACCATTACTAAGTATAGGGGCACAACTCTTCCCCAACGAATCGGCATACTTTGATAAGTCATTGCTTGAGCAATTTGATATTATTTTTCATATTCGAAAAACAAGTCCATCTCATATTAAATAAAAGTACAAAACAATCCCGTTCTTGCAGATGCAAGAACGGGATTGTTTTATGGTGATTCATATAAGCATCTTTTTTAACCAGAATTAGGTTACTCTCCCCTTTTTATCATCATTTAAAAATGTCATATGACACTTTTACACTAGTGAGAATGACAAAAAAAGCAGTACAATTCGGTTATTACATAGATAGGAGCGAGAACTTTATGAAATCAAGATTCATCCAGAATGGTTATTTTTTATTGCTAACTTTCGTTACAGGGTTGTTTTATTTTTGTTTTTATCTAATAGCTCTGCTATTCAGTTTCACCCTTTCATTTACGGTAATTGGGATTCCACTAGTTATACGCGTACTACAGACTACGACACCTTTTATCCAATTCGAGCGCATACAGACGAAAATTTATACAGATATTTCAACAGACTCTTATGATAAAAGTATAACAATAGATACATCAAACTGGGCTCAGGTGAAATTAGTGCTTACAGATCGTCGTACTTGGTCTGCTGTCTTTTGGTTAATGCAGAAATTTGTGATTGGCATTTTTAGTATCATTTGTGCAACCATTTTTTATGTAATGCCACTTATGTTCTTGTTGGCACCACTACTGTATCGCTACATTGAAATGAATATTATATTCATACAGATAGATACTTTTACTAAGTCACTCTTTGTAATGTTTATGGGTATAGTATTTACCGCCATAAGTAGTAGAATAGTAGATCGTTTGACAAAGAAAATTGGAGGCTATACACGTAGCATGATCCAGCGACTAAATCAATAGAAGTTTGCCTTCTATGAGAGAATTACAGCGTAAAATTAAAAAGTACAACAATGTATGAAGGATTAATTTATAATATAGGAAGTAAAAAGGTTGGCTATTTAGGGGGTAAATGACTTGTTAGATATAGTTAAGTATTGGTTTTGGTACGATTGGATTATGTTAGGAGTCCGTATACTTATTAGTGTCTCTATCGCCATAACCACATTCGATTTTCAGGATAGTATAACATTGCCGCTTTGGATTATTATTCTTTGGGAAATTATTGCCTTCTCTGTTCCATGGGTAGCCTTACTATTCAATTATAAATATTATTTGTTCACAGACATACTGCTATATGGTGGACTATGTATATATTTAACCTCATTATTCCCGGAAGCTTACAACACATTTCTTATATCAGTTTTTCTGATTGCTGCGAATAGTAAGCATTTATCCTATTATTGGACAGCTCCAATAACAGTTTTTATAACAACTGGAATTTTCTATGCGCTTGCGCCAAGTAATAACTATTGGATTATGGTTACCTACTATGGACTTGCTTATGTAATGGGCTTCGCTTTCCATTTATTAATCGTCAATCATAAGCAAAATGAAGCAATTCGTAAACAAAACGCAGTACTTGAGCAATATATGTCTCAGATTGAACGTATTACACTGGCAGAAGAACGGAACAGGCTGTCGAGCGAGCTTCATGATACAGTTGGTCACGCTTATACTTCTATTATTATGGGGATGGAAACGTTGCGCACCGAACTTGCTACTGAAATGGGTATACAGAGGCTAGATTCTCTGCTTGAAATGGGACGGAAAAGCATCGAGGACGTGAGAGGTTACCTACATCAAATGGATTCTCGATGTCAATCTCCTTCCTTGATTCAATCTCTACAAAATCTTGGAGCCGAATTTCAGGAGCACGCTCAGGTAAATGTAAGTTTTAGGACATTCGGAGAGGAATATCAACTATCTCGGCAAGCGAAGATCACATTCGTTCGTTGCTTACAGGAGTCCCTTACGAATGCAGTACGTCATGGTCAAGGGACTGAAATTATAGTTTCATTGCAGTTTGAACAACAATATACGAGGTTAGAAGTTCAAGATAATGGAAAAGGAAATGTAGAATGGCAGGAAGGCTTCGGTATGAATGCGATGAAAGAACGGGCAATGAACTTGCAAGGTCATTTGTCTGTATATACAAAGCCAGAGGAAGGAATGCTTGTTACATGCACCATACCGCGACAAACTGAAATAAAAAATGGACTTATTCGTTTGTTAATTGTAGACGATCAGCCATTTGTTCGGGAAAGTTTGAGGACACTACTCGATAGATATGAAGATTTAAATGTAGTCGGTTTGGCTGAGGATGGCAATGAAGCCATCGATTTGTGTGGGCGCCTTCAACCCCATGTTATACTTATGGATTTAGATATGCAGCACATGGATGGAATCGAAGCAACCAAAAAGATTAAGCAACAATGGCCACATATCCGCGTATTGATTTTTACAACGTTTCAAGATACCGAACAGGCAGTGGAATCACTTCGCAACGGTGCGGATGGTTTTTTACTTAAATCTATTGAAACGTTGGAGCTAGCCAATACGATCCGACTTATTCACAAAGGTGGGACACTAATTGATCAGGGAATGTCTCACAAAATATTTGAGAAGTTTGATGAGCAAAAAGAGACACCACAATCAAAAGCAGCCGTTTATGAGCTAACAGCTAGGGAGATAGAAATATTACAGCTAGTAGCAAAAGGACTTCGATACACTACCATAGCATCAAGGTTATATTTGTCAAATGGTACGGTCAGAAATTATGCTTCTACAGCTTATACAAAGCTAGGAGTCTGTAACAAAGAAGAAGCTGTTCAAAAGGCTCTAGAAATTGGAATTATTGAATAAAAAAGTGTTTTTTGTTTCTTTACAGCAAGATGAAATGTAGTTACAAAATACATAGAGGATAAACTTATGAATTTAATTGGATATCATTTTTTATAGGTAAATTTCTTGAAAAATTTAACCCTGTTTAAAAAATTTAAATAGCGTTGCTACATATTGAATGTAGCAACGCTATTATTTTCTATATTAGAAATTAGACATCTTTATTATTGCTATAGGAAAGGCTGTTTCAGGTCTTTTCACATGAAGATTCCTCTAAGCCAAATGCCCCCTCCCTAATACACTTGTTGCCTCTGAAAATAACTATTTAAAAATATGGTTGCTAATTTCATTTCAATCTTCCTTGCACCCAAGTGGCAATATTATTTATAACATACTCTGGGATATTAGCAGGCTATAATATTCATTCGATTGACTTAATTCTCCATCTCCTTCTGTAAAGAAGTGATTTCACTTTCGATACAGTCGATAATTAATGTTATCTCTCTCTTAATTGTTCTTTCCAAAAAGGATTATCTATCATTCTTTATGAATAACATCATTACATTGATCTTTTTTTCGAGAGTACAATTCCTTTATATAATTGAACTGTAATCAAGTAATAAATCGAATAAATTACTACAAAAATAACAAGTGGTAAGCAAATACGAGAGTACGGATTGATTAAAATAGGACTAAACATGTTCATACCAAATAATATATGAGTAATCCCGACAATTGCTGGGAATAAAAATATGAAGTATAACTCTTTATAGATTGAGTTTGTTAATAATTCTCGGCGGACAACAATTTTACGAAACGTTTGATAACGTGCCACATCTTTTGATGCTCCCGACAGAACTTTAAACATTAAGCAACTTGCCATCGTTGCTAAAAATGCAACTCCAACGAAGAACCCCATAAACATTAGTCCGCTAGCAAAATCATGACTCACAATATTGTGACGAAAAACCGGGAAAATAATAATAACTAGTTACTATTATTATTTATTTGTCACTTTTAAAGCATCTAACACTATCTTGGTTGCTTCTGCAATAAGCTTATCATCGTATTTAGCATCCTCTTTATCATGATTAGAAAGTATCGCAACAACAATTGGTTTTTTATTTGGTGGCCAAATAATTGCGATATCATTTCTGGTTCCATAAGATCCCGAGCCAGTCTTATCAGCTACTTCCCATCCTCCTGGAACTCCGGCACGAATTAAGTTGTCTCCGGTAGTATTCCTTTTCATCCAATCTATTAATAAATCCCGTTTCTCAGTTGAAAGTACATCTCCTAGCGTAAAAGCCTGAAGACTAGTAGCTAATGCCTTTGGGGTACTAGTATCACGTACGTCTCCTGGAGGCACTTCGTTTAATTCTGGTTCAAAACGTTCAGGATTTGTAACGGTGTCTCCTACTTCTCTTAGTGATTTTTTGAATTCACTAGGTCCACCTAATTGTTTAAGAATAAGATTTTGTGCAGTATTATCACTATATCGAAGAGAAGCATCTGCAAGCTCTTTCAGGGTCATACCACTATCAACATACTTTTCTGTAATTGGATTGTAATTAACAAGATCTTCACGGGTATACAAAACTCTTTGATTTAGATCTTCTATTGATTTCTTTTGTAAAAGTACTCCCACAGCTAAAGCTTTGTGGGTAGATGCGTATGCAAACCGTTCATCTGATTGATAAGTAACGGTTTGATTCGTATCAGTGTCCAATGCATAAATACCGAGTTTAGCATCAAATTCTTTTTCAAGTTTAACAAAAGAATCATTACCAGTAATTTCTTGTTTGATTTGATTTGTTTGTTTCGTTTGTTTAGGTAATTCAGATTGAGTATTACCATCGGAACAGCCTATAAGCGTTGCACATGAAAGAAATACTACAGGTACCATCTTTTTGTAATGTAAAATGTTAAAAAACTTGTTTAAGACTATCATACATTTTCAACCTCTTTCAAGAATATATGTTTTTTTAGGTGTTATACATATCGATACAATTAAAAAGTGTATCGGATATCACTCTCTTGCATCTCACTTTTCATAAAATGAGTGAACTATCATGAACCCCTGTTTTATACGTATACTTAATAGACAACCTAAATAACAAGTTTGTTCCATTTTTATCAGTAGTCGTATCTAGAAACCTAAAAAAGTCCATTTAGAAAATCTGAAGTGCACCCCAATTGTTAGACACATAATTAACAATTGGAGGTGCATTTTTTATGGCTAAATTTTCTTCAAAAGA
>NZ_SEIY01000007.1:0-201420 GCF_004634455.1 Bacillus sp. 007/AIA-02/001 | reverse complement strand
TTAGGCTGGGAGGCAACACGCGGATTAGAAGAAATGTGTGCTGACTCTTGGAAATGGCAATCAAATAATAAAAATGGCTATTTAGAAGTTTAATGATGAATATAAAAAATGACCTTTGCATAAAAGCAAGAGGTCATTTTTTATATTCATTTTCTACTAAGTTTATTAGCGAACCTAGAAAAGAACGTTCGCTGTTTTAAATGATATGATTTTACAATATCTTATGCTAGAAGGTAGTAGAATGAGATAGAGTAATGTATTATTTTATTAATTTTTTATGGGAATTGAAAGCGTATTATTGAAATGTATTCCAACACTTGTATCATTGCTAGAGTACGTTTATAATCAAGGAATCCTAGTTCATGTTTTGATAGGATTATTTATTATTGAAAGCGTTTTAAGTTCACTCCTTTTTTTGAGGTAGGAGGTCTGACTTATTTAGGTGAAAAATTATGTATGTAGTTTTAAATGGGAAGAAAAATAATATAAGTATCATTTTATAGTGTGGGGAGGTTAAAAGTGTGAAAGGTAAAGATTTTCACACGAATATATATGGGTTATGTAGGATTATTACTTTCAGGAGCAGCTTTATTTTTAAATAGTCTTGTTATATTAGGGAAAGCAGAGATGAAAAGTGCGGGTGTTTTTAATTTATTTGTGGGTGCACTACAAATTATTATTCCGTTTTATTTGATTATGATTTCTGACCAAAGCAATTGGACAGTGTATTCATATGCGGCTACTTTCTTATTTGGATTAACTTATTTATATGTAGGTGTTACTTTTATAAAAGGAATGGATAGTAGTGGTCTAGGATGGTTTTGTATTTGGGTAGCAATTATAGCCTTATTCTATATGGTTGTTTCATTTGTTCAATTCCATGATGTTGTTAATGCGTTAACGTGGTTTATGTGGGCATTACTTTGGTATTTATTCTTTGTATTAAATACACAAAAGAAGAACATTAATCAATATCTTGGAAGGATTGCCTTCGTACAATCATGGGTAACATTGACTTTACCTTCACTCTTTTATTTTATGGGAGTGTGGGGAGAGGGATTCGTATATGAATTATGGGTTTATGTATCTGTAATTTCTATTTTATACTTCTGTTATTGTATTTATAAATATCGAGTACGTTAATATATTATCTGTATAAAGGCATGGAATCGTTAAACGAATTCCATGCTTTTTATATGTTAGCACTTATAATAGAGAGGTAGTATTTTACAATTTGCTAAAGTGGGGATGATGAAGTTGAAAAAAGTATTGGTGCTAGGGGGAACAAGATTTTTTGGTAAACATTTAGTAGAAGCACTTTTGCAAGAGGGGCACGATGTAACGATTGCGACGAGAGGAATTACGGAAGATTCTTTTGGCAGTAGAGTAAAAAGACTTATTGTAGATAGGGAAGATGAAAAACAACTAGCAGAGCGTCTAGGAGATAAAAGTTATGATATTGTATACGATAATTTATGCTATAGCTCGAATGCAGCGAAGGTAATATGTGAAGTGTTACGAGGGAAAACGAAGAAATATGTTATGACATCTTCAATGGCCGTCTATGAACCTGCCCTAAGCTTATCAGAAGAAGACTTTAATCCGTACGAGTATGCAATCGCGTATGAAGATAGGAATGACTTCAATTATGGTGAAGGAAAGAGATTAGCTGAAGCCGTTGTATTTCAACATGCAACATTCCCAGTCGTTGCAGTGCGTTTTCCAGTTGTTATTGGAGAAAATGATTATACGAAAAGGTTACAATTTTACGTTGAATGTATTGTGAACCAAAAACCTATCGTTGTGGATCATGTAGATGGAACTTTGTCATTTATACATGAAAAAGAGGCAGGAGAGTTTCTAGCTTGGTGCGGAATGGCAAATGTGAGAGGACCAATTAACGCCTGTAGTAACGGAGTAGTTTCTATGGAAGAAATTATTCATTTCATAGAAGAGAAGACAGGAATAAAAGCACTCATTCAGAAAGCTGGGGGAAATATAGCTCCTTATAATGAGGTAACTAACTGTACGTTACATAATGGAAAGGCTCGTGAATTCGGATTTTTGTTCCGAGAGCTGAAACTAGAAATAAAAAATATTTTAAAACATTATATAAATACAATGAAGTAATCATAAATCCCCCGGTGGCAATCCGGGGGATTCTGGAGGATTTCGACAATACTGATTTTACATTACCAAATTTACCTTATACGTACGACTAATGTTTTTGTGATTGAATTGCTTGTAAATACTTCTCGTTTACTTGGTCCCAGTTTACTGTATGCCACCAGTTGGTAACAAACTCTGGGCGCCTATTTTGATACTTTAAATAATAAGCATGTTCCCATACATCAATTACGAGTAAGGGGATTTTCCCTTCTTGCAAAGGCGTATCTTGATTTGGTGTACTCATAACAGAGAGTTCCTCACCGTCAAGAACAAGCCATCCATAGCCACTTCCAAAACGACTAATAGCTGCTTTGGAAAGTTGATCTTTTAAGTTGTCAAAGGTATTGAAATAATAATCAATTACTTTTGCAACGTCTCCATTAGGCTCACCGCCACCTCGTGGGCTCATCACTTCCCAAAAAAGACTATGACAATAGTGACCACCACCGTTATTTCGTACAGCTGTAACAATTTCCTTCGGTAAAGCATCTAAATTACATAGCAATTCTTCTAAAGATTTATTATGTAATTCAGTATAATTTTCTAAAGTAGCATTTAAATTGTTTACGTATGTCGCATGGTGCTTTCCATGATGAATGGCAAGTGTATTGCTATCAATATGTGGCTCTAGTTCATCATAGTCATATGAAAGCTTTGGCAATTGAAATGAAGACATAACATTCCCTCCTTTCGACTTAAAAAAGTTGGTCTAGGTAAAAATACTTTACCTGAGTCAAAAATACACCCATTTTCCATATAAGTCAATAGTAATTCCATTAATTTTCTGAAAAATATTACAATAAAAGTAACACTCTCACTTTCATTTGTGACTCCTATCCTTTTTGCTTATACTGTAAAGTAGCAGGGTTTTGTTGAAATAGAAGGAGATTGTTTATGAGTAAAACGAAACAATTAATAGAGGAAGCAAGTAATTTTATTACGATTTGTTATAAGGAGCTTCATAAAGAACAATTGATAGAAGAACGTATAAAAGAAATTCAAATTGAGATAGAGAAGACAGGGACATATGAGCATACATTTGAAGAACTTGTTCATGGTTCACGAATGGCATGGCGTAACAGTAATAGATGTATTGGAAGACTATTTTGGAGTAAGATGCACATATTAGATGCGCGCGAAGTAAATGATGAAGAGGGTGTATATAATGCATTAATTCATCATATTAAATATGCAACGAACGACGGAAAAGTTAAACCAACCATTACGATTTTTAAGCAATATCACGGTGAAGAAAATAATATAAGAATTTATAATCACCAATTGATTCGATATGCAGGATATAAAACAGAAACGGGAGTGATTGGTGATTCTCATTCCGCTACATTTACGGACTTTTGTCAGGAGATTGGTTGGCAAGGAGAAGGTACGAATTACGATGTATTGCCACTTGTGTTTTCTATAGATGGAAAAGCGCCTATATATAAAGAAATTCCGAGAGAAGAAGTAAAAGAAGTGCCAATTGAACACCCGGAATACCCTATTTCATCACTTGGAGTAAAATGGTATGGTGTTCCAATGATTTCAGATATGCGTTTAGAAATTGGCGGTATTTCTTATACAGCCGCTCCGTTCAATGGATGGTATATGGGAACAGAAATTGGGGCACGCAACTTAGCAGATCATGATCGTTATAATTTACTTCCGGCTGTTGCGGAGATGATGGATTTAGATACATCGAGAAACGGTACCTTATGGAAAGATAAGGCGCTAATTGAGTTGAATATTGCCGTACTACACTCCTTTAAAAAACAAGGAGTTAGTATTGTTGATCACCATACTGCTGCACAACAATTTCAGCAATTTGAGAAGCAAGAAGCTGCTTGTGGTCGTGTTGTAACAGGTAATTGGGTATGGCTTATTCCACCATTATCTCCAGCTACCACCCACATTTATCATAAACCGTATCCGAATGAAATTTTGAAGCCAAATTTCTTTCATAAATAATATTTAGTGTAGGTTTTTTCTGTGAAATATAATTTTTTAAAATTACTGTTATGTAGCAAATGGAAGCCTTTACTCTCGGTTATTTTTGGAAGAGGCTTTTTGAACCAAGGAGTTCCTTATGTTATAATCAAATTTCTGTTTCGAAGACCTTATAGAAATATAAGGTCTTTTGTTTTGCTTTTTTATGTAAGAGGAAGAGATTCTTTCTTTTTAATAAGGGATTTGGCATATTTTTAGGGACAACATAAGTATGTGGGAAGTCGATAAAATGTTATGCATATATAATTATTGTGTTTTGGTTTTAAACAATAAAACATAATAAAGTTGTTTTTTTAGATTGCTGAGGAAGGAGGAAGTGTAAATGAGGATGAAGAGTCGAAAAACTGATTGGCCTGTATTTATTATTAGTGGTGGTTCACTTTTATTATTTGTAATTGCAGTTTTTTTGAACAAGGATTATGTAGAGAGTGCGATTAATAAAAGTTTCGCTTTTTCAATTAAATATTTCGGTGCCTTCTGGCAAGTTTTATTATTAGGTACATTTATTGTTGCGATGTGTATGGCGTTCTCCAAATATGGGAGAGTTAAGCTTGGAGGATTAGAAAAACCTGAGATTAGTACGGCAAAATGGCTTGCTATTATTATGTCTACATTACTTGCCGGAGGTGGCGTTTTTTGGGCAGCAGCAGAGCCAATGTATCATTTGATGACGGTGCCACCAATACATGATGGTATATCTGCTGGAACGAAAGAAGCAGTCATGCCTGCTTTAGCACAAAGTTATATGCATTGGGGATTTTTAGCATGGACGATTTTAGGTACAATTAGTGCGGTAGTTATGATGTATGGACATTATCATAAAGATATGCCGCTAAAACCTCGAACGCTTTTATATCCTATTTTTGGGGAAAAATTAAGAAAGAGCCTGCTTGGAACGATAATTGATGCAGCTGCAATTATTGCAGTAGCTGCAGGTACAATTGGCCCAATTGGATTTTTAGGTTTACAAGCAAGTTATGGATTACAAGAATTATTTGGAATTTCTGATGTGTTTACTACTCAATTAGCAATTATTGTTTGTGTGGTGGCCGTGTCTACCATATCGGCAGTAACAGGTATTGATAAAGGGATTCAAATTATAAGTAATTTAAATGTTAGATTAGCAATTGTATTAATGGCATTCATATTACTATTTGGGCCAGGTGGATTTATTATTGATTCGTTTGTTTCTTCGTTTGGATTTTATGTAAATGAATTTATACCGATGAGCACATACCGTGGTGATGCAAGTTGGTTAGGATCTTGGACAATCTTTTTCTGGGGATGGTTTATTGGATACGGACCAATGATGGCAATTTTAGTGAGTCGAATTTCAAGAGGGAGAACGATTCGAGAAATCATCGTTGCAATTGGAATTATCGCACCTATTATTACAACGTTTTGGTTTACTATATTAGGTGGATCAGGCGTGTTTTATGAGTTGATGAATCCTGGGTCTATCTCGGACGCATTAAGTGAATCTGGTATGCCGGCAGCTATGATTGCAATTACAGGACAATTGCCACTTTCTAATATTATTGGACCAGCATTTCTTTTATTAACAATTTTATTTGTAGTGACAACAGGGGATTCAATGGCGTATTCCATTTCAATGGCAGTGACTGGAGACGGAGATCCTAGAATTAGTTTGCGAATTTTTTGGTCGCTTATTATGGGCGCAGTTGCAGTAATTCTTTTATATATGGGTGAAGGAAGTATTAATGCGCTACAATCGTTTATCGTGGTGACGGCAGTTCCGGTATCAATTTTGTTATTCCCAATGCTATGGTTAGCGCCTAAAGTTGCGGGAGAATTAGCATTAAAACAAGGTATTGTAAAAGAAGAAGATAAAACTGCATTCTTATTTCAGAAGGCTAGTAAATCAAAATAAATAAAAACGTAAAAGAGGAAGCATCTTAAATGAGATGCTTCCTCTTTTACGTTTAATCTAATACTTTTCCCTTTGTTTCTGGTACACATAGTAGCATTGTAATTAACCCGATTGGGTAGATGATAAAAATCAAGGACATTGCTCCAAGTAGGTTGCCACCTGTAGCGAGTAAGCCAATAATAACAGGCCCAAATCCAGCTAACCCACGTCCTGTACCGAAAATAAAGTTTTCAGCGGTAGAGCGAGCTTCAGCAGGATAGTTTTCAGCTAAAATTGCTCCAAATCCTCCCATCATTCCATTTGCAAAGAATCCAAGCAATGCACTTCCCCATAATAATAATGTTGAATCTGTGAATAAGAAGAAGTAAATGAGACAGTATACTGTACCGCCAATATAATAGATTGCAAAAGTTTTACGGCGACCAATTTTATCAGCTAGAATACCAAAGATTGCAATTCCAATTAGCATACCGATGGTAGAAATGAACATCCAGCCACTTGCTTTTGCTAATGTATAGTTATATTTATTTGCTAAAATAGTGGGCATCCATGTGAAGATTCCGTAATATCCGAAGTTTTGGATAAACGACATAATAATAAGACCAATTGTTGTAATTGTTACTTTTTTATTGGCAAATAACTTTCGAAGTGGGAATTTTTTTATATGTTTTAGTTGTTCTGCTTCAGTAGTTGTTAATTTACCTGTAGATTCTTTTTGCAACAGTTCCTTTTTGTAGCGTTGTTTTTGCTCCCATATTTTCGGTTCACTTAAACTTTTACGGACATAGACAGCTAGTAAAGCTGGAATTAATCCAAATAAGAAAACGGCTCTCCATCCAAAGTGTGGGACAATAAATGCTGGAAGGAGTGAAGCAATCAGTACACCAAATTGCCATCCAAGTGCAACAACAGATGTCGCTTTAGCTCGCATTTCTTTAGACCAGGTTTCTGTTACGATGGCCATTCCGATTCCGAATTCACCACCAACTCCCATTCCAACTAAAAAGCGCAGAATTAATAATTGCCAGTAGTCTGTTGCGAAATAAATGAGTGCGGTTGCTAGTGAAAACAGTAAGATTGTGAAGGCCATTGTACGAATACGGCCAAATAAATCAGCAATAAATCCAAATAAATAAGAACCAATTAACATCCCTATTGTGGTAGCTAATGTTAAGTTTCCACCTTCAACAGGACTTAAGTGAAACTCTTTTAAAATATAGACAAGTACGAAAGATAATAGCAACATATCTAAACCTTCTGCTGCATATCCTAGCGCAGAACCAAATAATGTTTTATATCTTTTCGCTTTCGTCTCCTCTGTTGTTTGTTGTACATCAGTAGTGACGTTCATTATTACTCCTCCTTATTTTCTACAGTCGCTATGGAAGAATAACAAAAGGCCTTCTCACCTGATATGATGAGAAGGCCAAAAAAGCATACGTATCCCCAAAAAAGAACATACGTATATTATATTCCGACTTCCTTCTCAACCTCACGGGGTTGGGTTAAAGGACTGTATTATATTACTTTATTTTTAGCACTCTTCTATTGTATTGTCAAATAAAGAGGAAGTTATTATGTGTAAAATATTTCGAAAAATATTTCGTTCTTCTTGACGCCGACTTCATTATTTTCCCATAATAAAACTAACTAAATAAAAAGGAATGAATCAAAGATGCTAAATTTAGTACTCATGATGATCGAACGAGTCGGACTTATAGTTATTTTAGGATTTTTACTCTCTCATATTAAAACTTTCAGACGCCTCCTTCATAAACAGGATGGCTATGTAGATAAGCTTAAGCTTATTTGTATTTTTTCGGTATTTACAATTGTAAGCAATTACACTGGGATTGAAATAGCAGGAAATACGATTATGAATGAAAACTGGTTACAAGGTGTTTCTTCTTCAAGTACAATTGCGAATACGCGTATTATGGGTGTTGGTATTAGCGGCTTACTTGGTGGCCCTATTGTAGGGGTTGGAGTCGGATTTATTGCTGGTATTCATCGTTATATGCTTGGTGGTACGACAGCGCTAAGCTGCGCAATCTCTTCTATTTTAGCTGGGATTATAACTGGTTATATCGGATATATTTTCAAAAAATATAATCGTACAATTACTCCTAAATTTTCAGCAGTTTTAAGTGTTTTTATCGTATCTTTAGAAATGCTTATGATTTTATTAATTATAGAGGATGGAATTAGCGTTGTGAAAACAATAGCGATACCAATGATTCTTGTAAATAGTTTTGGAAGTTTTATTTTACTTTCTATGATACAAGCTATTTTGCGTCAGGAGGAGAATGCAAAGGCACTTCAGACTCATAAAGTATTACGTATTGCAGATAAAACGTTACCGTATTTCCGCCAAGGTTTAACAGAAGAATCATGTAAGCATGTGGCACAAATTATTCACCGTTTTACAGGAACAGATGCGGTATCCTTAACAGATACAGAGAAAATATTAGCTCATGTTGGATTAGCATCAGATCACCATATTCCTTCACATAGTTTAATAACCGGTTTGTCGAAAGAAGTGTTAAACACAGGGAAAATAATGAAAGCGAAATCACGTGAGGTTATTAATTGTCAACATGAAGGCTGCCCTTTGCAAGCGGCGATTGTAATTCCACTAACTTCGCATGGAAATACGATAGGGACATTAAAACTCTATTTCAAAAATCCTAACCAGTTAAGTCGTGTGGAAGAGGAATTAGCAGAAGGGTTAGCAAAAATATTCTCCACGCAGTTAGAGTTAGGAGAAGCTGAGTTGCAAAGTAAATTACTTCAAGATGCGGAGATAAAAGCATTACAAGCGCAAATTAACCCACACTTTTTATTTAATGCGATTAATGCAGTATCAGCTTTATGCCGAACAGATGTAGAAAAAGCAAGGAAGTTATTATTACAGCTTAGCGTGTATTTCCGTTGTAATTTGCAAGGGGCACGTCAGTTATTGATTCCACTAGAACAAGAATTAAACCATGTACAGGCATACTTATCACTAGAACAAGCAAGGTTCCCAAATAAGTATGAGGTAAAGATGTATATTGAAGATGAGCTAAAGACAACTTTAGTACCACCATTTGTTCTTCAACTATTGGTTGAAAATGCATTGCGACATGCTTTTCCGAAGAAGCAACCAGTATGCGAAGTGGAAGTGCATGTTTTTGAAAAAGAGGGTATGGTTCACTTTGAAGTAAAAGATAATGGACAGGGAATTGAGGAAGAACGTTTAGAACAATTAGGAAAGATGGTAGTTTCGTCAAAGAAAGGGACTGGAACAGCTTTATATAATATTAATGAACGTCTTATTGGGTTATTTGGGAAAGAAACGATGCTTCATATTGAAAGTGAATTAAATAAAGGGACGGAGATTACCTTTATTATTCCAAAAAAAGTAGGGGAGGAAGAGCCGGGTGTTAAAAGTATTAGTAGTTGACGATGAAATGTTAGCACGTGATGAACTAAAGTATTTATTAGAGAGAACGAAAGAAGTTGAGATAATTGGTGAGGCTGATTGTGTGGAAGACGCATTAGAAGAACTAATGCAAAGTAGACCAGATATTGTGTTTTTAGATATTCAATTATCCGATGATAACGGATTTGAAATCGCGAATATATTAAAGAAGATGAAAAATCCACCTGCAATTGTATTTGCTACTGCCTATGATCAATATGCGCTGCAAGCATTTGAAGTAGATGCGTTAGACTACATTTTAAAACCATTTGATGAAGAGCGTATTGTGCAGACATTAAAGAAGTATAAAAAACAAAAACAAGCGCAAATAGAAACGAAGCACGAAATAAAGGGGACAGATGTAACAGCAGAGATGCATAAATTAGCATTACCAATTGAAGAATCAATCGTACTTGTGAATATTGAAGATATTATATATGTAGGGCTTGTAGATGGGAAAGTAACAGTAAAAACAACGAGGGAAACGTATGTAACACATGATACACTTGTAATTTTAGAGAAGAAGTTACCACAAGCAAGCTTCATGCGCGTACACCGTAGCTTTATTGCGAATATTAATCATATTACTGAAATTCAGCCATGGTTTAATTCTACTTATAATTTAATCATGAAAGAAGGATCGAAAGTACCTGTTAGCCGTACATATGCAAAAGAACTCAAGAAGCTGCTTCGTATTTAAGAAGCAGCTTTTGTATTTCATCCTTTTATATTTGTAACTGATTCTGTATATTTGACGTTCTGCTATGTAAACGCTTACTTATACGTTTGTATCCTATACAATAAAGGTACCAAATCGAAAGAGGTGGCCAAAATGAGTACGAAAAAAGTATATAGTTTCTTATCACAAGCATTCATATTCTCAGCTATTATGTTAATTTCTAATATTATTGCAACACATTTACCAATTCCAATGCCTTCATCGGTAATCGGGTTAGTTATTTTATTTAGTCTATTATGTTTAAAAGTTATTAAATTGGAGCAAGTTGAATCACTCGGAACAGCTTTAACAGGTATTATTGGATTCTTATTCGTCCCATCAGGTATTTCAGTTATTAATTCTCTTGGTGTAATGGGGCAATACTTTGTACAAATTTTAACTGTAATTGTTGTAGCAACAGTTATTTTACTTGCTGTAACAGGGTTATTTGCACAATTTATTTTAGGAAAAGATGAAAAAGAAACAGAAGATACAAAAGAATTGAAAGTAGTAAATAAAGGACGCAAGCACGGAAAGGTTGCGTAACCATTGCATTTATATATTGTTAGGAGGTAATGAACATGGCAAGCACAATGACTCCATATTTCGGAATCGTCGTTTCATTAATCGCATACGGAATCGGAACATTATTATTCAAGCATTCAAAAGGGTTCTTCCTATTTACACCATTATTCGTAGCGATGGTATTAGGGATTGTCTTTCTAAAGGTAGGTAACTTTACTTTTGAAGAATATAATACTGGCGGAAAAATGATTAGTTTCTTCTTAGAGCCAGCAACAATTGCATTTGCTATCCCACTCTATAAACAAGTTGATAAGTTGAAAAAATATTGGTGGCAAATTTTATCAGCTATCGTGGTTGGATCTATTTGCTCAGTAATTGTCGTGTTCATTGTTGCAAAAGCAATCGGTTTAGATACAGCAGTAATGAATTCAATGCTACCACAAGCAGCAACAACAGCAATTGCGTTACCAATTTCAGAAAGTATTGGTGGTATTCCAGCAATTACATCGTTTGCAGTTATTTTCAACGCAGTTATCGTATACGCATTAGGAGCATTATTCTTAAAAACATTTAGAGTGAAACATCCGATTGCAAAAGGTTTAGCACTTGGAACAGCGGGTCATGCATTAGGAGTTGCGGTAGGAATTGAAATGGGTGAGGTAGAGGCAGCGATGGCAAGTATTGCTGTAACAGTAGTTGGGGTTGTAACAGTAGTTGTCATCCCAATGTTCATACCATTCATTGGATAGTAAAACTTACTTAAAAAACAAGAAAAGCAAGCTATTTGTAGGACAGATTTCTACTGATAGCTTGCTTTTTATGTTACAGTAGTGGTAAGACCTATTTAAAAAAATATAAGTTTCCTTAAATCTTCATTAATACTATGTAGAATACGTTTTGAATTAGGTCATTGTATTGTAAAATAAGAAGTAAGCTACTATATACCTGTTAAGGTAGGCATATAATGAGTTTATAAAAATCTTAATATGAATGAATAATTAAAAGTAGAAAAGAGAGAGAAATCTACTTATTAACGTTTTAGTTTATAGGACAGGAGAGAGTATTCGTCGATTATGCAAATAAAAAACCTGTTTCAAAGTAAAGGATTTCAGAGGTTACTCGTATTAGTAATACTTGCTCTCGTGTTATACGGGCTGCAAAGTATGTTGAATTTAATATTAATTACGTTTATTCTCACGTATTTAATGGATCGATTCCAAAAGTTTATTTCCCGCAAATTAGATCATTTCATGCCTATTAATCGAAAAATTATTATAGCATTTCTATATGTAATGTTAATTGGTGGAATTGCTATTACGCTATTTAAATATTTACCAGTATTGACGATACAAATTTCACAACTGATTTACCAATTCAATGTGTTTTTAAGAAACCCACCAGATAGTGAACTAATTAAGTATGCAGTTAATGCTGTCAATCATATGGAGCTTTCTAAATATGTAGGACAAGGCGTAGACATTTTGTATAAATCGATTACGAATGTTGGTAAATTTGGCCTTCAGGTTTTACTTTCTTTAATTTTGAGTTTGTTTTTCTTATTAGAAAAATCTCGTATTGTTGGTTTTACTGCAAAGTTTAAAGAAAGCAGGCTTGCAATTTTCTATACTGAAATTGAGTACTTCGGAAAGAAATTTGCACGTTCATTTGGAAAGGTAATCGAAGCACAATTTTTAATTGCTGTTGTTAACTGTGTTCTTTCAGTTATCGCATTATGGATATTAGGATTCCCGCAATTATTAGGTTTAGCATTAATGATTTTCTTGCTTGGATTAATTCCAGTAGCGGGGGTTATCATTTCGTTATTCCCACTTTGTATGATTGCTTACAATATTGGCGGTATTATGTACGTTGTTTATATTTTAGTTATCGTAACAGTGATTCATGCGCTTGAAAGTTACGTATTAAATCCGAAGTTTATGTCGCAAAAAACAAATTTACCGATTTTCTATACTTTTATGGTATTAATTTTCTCAGAGCACTTCTTAGGTGTATGGGGACTGATTATCGGTATTCCAATCTTCATTTTCTTACTAGATGTTTTAGACGTGACAAGTGATGAAATGGAGAAGGATGTTGGAAAAAATAAAGTGAAGTAAGAAAAAGCATCGATGTTCGATGCTTTTTCTTTTATAACATTATGTTTCTTATGCCATACTGTAAGGAGAATATAGAATAGGGGTGAAGTAATGGCTGTAAATGAAAAGGTAGAGTTAGCTACATTTGCTGGAGGGTGTTTCTGGTGTATGGTTTCTCCATTTGAAGAGATGGAGGGCATTATACAGGTTATTTCAGGTTATACAGGCGGTCATAAAGAGGACCCAACGTATAAAGAAGTGTGCTCAGAAACAACAGGACATTATGAAGCGGTACAAATTAGATTTGATGCAAATAAAATGTCGTATGAGGAATTGTTAAATATATATTGGAGACAAATTGATCCGACCGATATTGGAGGACAATTCCACGACCGCGGACAGTCTTATGAAACAGTGATTTTTTATCATAATGAAGAACAACATAAAAAAGCAGAAGCCTCAAAAGAAGGACTTGAGCAGAGTGGGCGCTTTTCAAAACCAATTGCGACAAAAATACTACCAGCAGCTACATTTTATCCAGCTGAAGAATATCACCAAGGATATCATAAGAAAAACACATTCCGCTATGAGTTATATCGTAAAGGCTCAGGACGAGATGCTTTTATTAAGCAACATTGGCCAAAGGATAATGCTCATTTAAAAGAAAAACTCGATGAGATGCAGTTTTATGTAACGCAGGAAAATGGTACAGAACCACCATTTCGAAATGAGTATTGGAACCATAAAGAGGAAGGTCTTTATGTAGACATCGTTTCAGGTGAGCCGCTATTTACTTCTCTAGACAAATTTGATAGTGGATGTGGATGGCCTAGTTTTACAAAACCAGTTATGTCAGCAAGTGTGAAAGAAAAGATGGATGTGAGTCATAATATGACGCGTACAGAAGTGAGAAGTAAGGAAGGAGATTCACATCTTGGGCATGTATTTCCAGACGGTCCAGGACCAAATGGACTTCGTTACTGCATTAATTCTGCAGCCCTTCGATTTATTCCAAAAGAGGAATTAGAGAAAGAAGGCTATGGTGATTTTCTAGTCTTGTTTGGAAATAAAAAATAACCTCGCAGTTAGCGAGGTTATTTTTTGTTATTTTGTTTTTTTCTTTTTAAATTTGCTTAATACTTCATAAACGATTGGAACAATAAGAAGTGTTAATAACGTTGAACTTGTTAATCCACCAATTACCGTTACACCAAGTCCTTTAGAAATTAAGCCACTACCTTCAAATCCTAATGCAAGCGGGATAAGAGCACCAATTGTTGCAATTGCAGTCATTAAAATTGGACGAAGGCGTGTTGCACCAGCTTCTAATAAAGCTTCACGTGTTGATAGTCCTTCATTTTCTTTATGAATAACGCGGTCGATAAGCACGATTGCGTTTGTTACAACGATACCGATTAACATAAGCGCCCCAATCATTGCAGACACACTTAATGTTTCACCGGAGATTAATAAGGCAACAAGAGCTCCGATAATTGTAAATGGTAGCGAGAATAAAATTGCGAATGGTGCAAGGGCACCGCCAAATGTAACGACAAGAACGAAGTATACAATGGCAATCGCAGCTAACATCGCTAAGCCAAGTTGCTTAAATGATTCTTCAATATCTTTTGTAACGCCGCCCATAGAAACATCTACGCCAGAAGGAAGATCCATTTTATCTACTTCTTTTTGAACAGCGGCAGATGCTTTTGAAACGTCATCAGATGTTAGTTTTGCACTTACTTCTGCATAAACACGGCCATCGCGGTGTTTCACTGTATTCGAAGTTTCACCTTCTTTTACAGTCATAACATCTTTCACAGCCACTTCATTACCAAGTGGTGTTGTAATTTTACGATTTGTTAAGTCATCGATTGTTTCATAATTTTGTTTTTCAGCTTCTACATATACATTGATATCTTTACCGTCTTTTTTAATTGTTGTCAGAACAGGGCGATCATGTTGATTAGAAAGTCCCATTCCAATTTGAGCAGCCGTTAAGCCCATTTTACTCAGCTTTTCTTGATCTGCGACTAAAGTGTACTCTGCATATGTTTTTGCAATACTAGAATCTATATCTTTTAAGTCTTTATTTTTCTTCATGATATTTTGAATATCTTTTACGACAGGCTTAATGTCTTCTGAGCTATCTCCGTAAACGTATAGTTTAATTTCGTTACTACCGCCACTTGCTCCGAAGTCTTGGTTTTTCCATTCGCCTTTGCCAGACATCTTCTGTAAATCTTTAACGACTTGTTCTTTCTCTTTTTCAAAGTTTTTCGTGTCGTTATCATATTGCACGAAGAACATTGCTTGGTTTGATTGACCAGGACTCATTGGATTCTCTCCACCTAATGAGAACTGAATTGTTTTGACGTCTTTATTATTTTGGAAGTGCTTCTCAGCTTTTGTTGCAATTTTTTCAACGTCTTCTAACGTTTGACCTGGTTCAGGATTGTATGTTGCGATAATCATTTTTTCTTCTTCAGAAGGTAAGAAACTTACACCGATAACTGGTACAAGTGCAAGACTACCAACTAATAGAAGGACAGCGATACTTGATGTAATAATTTTGTGATTTAAAGCCCATGCAAGTATGCGTTTATACCCATTTGCTAATTTACTTGGTTTTTCTTCATGATGTACTTCTTTTTCCCTCATACTCTCTTTCTTAAATAAAGAGTGAGCTAGCATCGGTACGATTGTAACTGCTACTAGTAATGATGCTAATAAAGCGAAGACGATAGTTAAGGCGAATGGTAAGAACATTTCACCAATCATACCTTTTACTAGTCCAAGTGGTAAAAATACAGCAATTGTTACGATGGTAGAAGACATAATTGGGATAAACATTTCTTTCGTAGCTTCACGAATTAAATCTTTTCCGCGCAATTTCTCTTCTGATAACGACATACGGCGGTAAATATTTTCAATAACAACAATTGAGTCATCGACAACGCGGCCTATAGCAACGGTCATTGCTCCAAGTGTCATAATGTTAAGCGTAATATCCATTTGCTTTATGACTAAAACAGCAATTAATAAAGAAAGTGGTATTGAAACGACAGAGATTAACGTTGTTCGAATATTTCGTAGGAACAGCATAATAATAACGATCGCAAAGATAGCACCGAAAATTGCTTTGCTCAGCATTGTTTCTACTGATTTTTCAATAGGTGCACCTTGATCGAATGTTGAAATAATCTCTAAGTCTTTATACTTTTTCTCAAGTTCTTTTACTTTATCTTTTACTGCATTTACAACATCAACTGTATTTGCATCAGAGGCCTTCACAATTTGAATTCCAATTGCTTCTTTTCCATTTGTTCGAGAAATGGATTCTGCTTTCCCAACTTCTTTAATGTCAGCAATTTCATCTAATGTAACTGTTGGAATCCCGTTCATAGCGGCTGGATTCATTTGTGGCGTTTGTGCACCAGCGCCAGCATTTTGACTACCTTGACCGTTAGGTGAGGAAGGTATAGCTAGGATTTTAAGTTCTTTTAATGCTTTAATCGTTGTAATATTGCCATCTACAACAACTGATTTTTCCGTGTCTTTAAATGTGTATAAGCCAAGTGGTAAAGATACATCCGATCCTTTAATCACATTTTTTACAGTATCTTCACTTAGTCCTAGTTCTTTCATTTTATCTTTCTTAAAGATGAGCTGTACTTCATCTACTTGTTGACCAGCAATTTGAACAGATGCAACACCATCAAGTCCTTTTAATCCCGGTACAACATTTTTTTCTACATTTTCAGTTAAAGTAGCTAAAGATTCATTCTTGCTTGCTACGCTTAACGAAATAACGGGAAAAGCATTGAAGTTTACTCGTGAAACTTTAGGATCTTTAACACCTTCTGGGAGTTTTACATTTGTGAGAGCTTCTTTAATTTCTGTTTCTGCTTTTTCCATATTTTTGTCAAAATCGTATTCTACTTGAATAGAAGATGCGTTTTGAAAAGATGATGAACTCACAACGTTAACACCGCTTAAATTTTGTAGTTGTTCTTCCATCGGCTTTGAAACTTTATCAGCTACTTCTTCTGGTGTAGCACCAGGATAGACCGTAGTTACTGTCACAATCGGTGTTGTAATATCAGGAATTGTTTCCAGCTTCATATTGAGTCCAGAGTAGATCCCCGCAATAGTAACAATAATGGTTAGTAGCCAAACTGCGAACTTATTTTTTAACGAGAAATTGATGATTTTGTTCATGTTTGCGCTCCCTTTGTATTATATTGACCAACTGGTCAGTCTAATACATAATATAACTGACCGTTCGGTCAATCGTCAATAAAAAGGGATGGTATAATACATTTATAATAAGATGCGAGATTAAATTTAGGAGAGAAGATATGAAAGAAAAAGAGCGTTTAATTATAGAATCGGCTATGAAGTTATTTGCTACTAAGGGTGTAAATGCGACATCAGTGCAGGAAATTGTGACAGCTAGTGGTATATCTAAGGGAGCTTTTTACTTATATTTTAAATCGAAAGATGAGCTTTTATTAGCGACACTTCGATATTATTATGACAAAATCCAAAAGAAAATGCTGGATATTGAACAAGAGTCTTTATTACCACGTGAAAAATTTGCAAAACAATTACATTGTCAGTTTAATGATATACAAAAGCATAAAGAATTTATTATTATGCATGCGAGAGAAAATGCAATTCCGTTTAATAAAGAAGTAGAAGAATTTATGATGCGGATGAAGTTAGAGTCTCATGCATTTTATCGGAATAGTTTATTGTCCATTTATGGTGAAAAGGTTATGCCATATTTATTGGATTTAGTAATTATAGTAGAAGGCATATGCCGTGGTTATTTAGAGTTAATTATTTTACAAGCACCAGAAATTGATTTATCGTATGTCGCTGCTTTTATTTTAAAAAGAGTAGATCATTTAGTAGATGGCTTAGTAGAATCTTCGGAAGAACCTATTTTACATGAAGAAAAGCTTGGAGAATTCCTTTGTAAATCAGAGCTTATTAAGGAACAAGTTAAAGAGCATTTTTTAAAAGAAATTATTGTATTTAAGCGTAGTTTAGCTGATCAATTAGAGGATGATGAGTTGTTAGTAACGTTAGATGTTTTAGAGGCGGAAATACGATTGCTTAATCCAAGAATTCCAGTAATTAGAGGTATGTTAGCAAATTTAGAGGCGTATCCGGAATTAAAAGAATTTCGATTACGACTTATAGGATACTACAATATAAAAAATTCTTAATAAAAATAAGTAAAAAACTCCTTGTCTACACAAGGAGTTTTTTCTTAAAGACTATTTACTATTTTGAGACCATTCTTCAACATCCCAAACTTTTGTAATCCAATCTTCATAGAAGTCCGGTTCGTGACATACAAGGAGGATTGTTCCTTTATATGCTTTCATAGCCTTCTTAAGTTCCGCTTTTGCTGTAACATCAAGATGGTTTGTCGGCTCATCAAATAGTAGCCAGTTACTTTCCTCACCCATTAGCTTACATAAACGAACTTTTGCTTGTTCTCCACCACTTAATTGACTTAATGGGCGAGAAATATGTTCATTTTTTAATCCGCATTTTGCTAACATCGCACGAATTTGATGCTGGTCTAAACCAGGGAATGTATTCCATACATCATCAATTGGTGTTATATTGTCAGCTTTAACTTCTTGCTCAAAGTATGCAGGCTCTAAGAAGTCACCAAGGCTTGTTTTACCGCTTAAAGGCTTAATTTTACCTAAGATTGTTTTTAGTAACGTTGATTTACCAACACCGTTACATCCAACAATAGCAATTTTTTCACCACGTTCGATCGTCATTGATAGCTTTGGTAGTAGCGGATGTGTATATCCGATTTCTACATTTTCACCTTCAAAGACGAAGCGACTACTTGCGCGACTTTCTTTAAATGAGAATTCAGGTTTAATTGCTGTTTCTGGGCGATCAATAAGTTCCATGCGATCAAGTTGCTTTTGACGACTCTTTGCACGACCTGTCGTTGAATAACGAGCCTTGTTTTTTGCAATGAAGTCTTCTTGCTTTTTGATAAACTCGCGCTGCTTTTCATAAGCGTTTATATGTTGGTTTTTATTGATTTCTGCTAGTTCTAGGAATTTTTCATATGTCGCTGTATAGCGTGTCATTTTTGTGAATTCTAGATGGAAAATAACATCAACACATTTGTTCATAAATTCCGTATCATGAGAAATTAATAAGAATGCATGTGGGTATTCTTTTAAATAATTTGTTAACCAATGAATATGTTCAACGTCTAAATAGTTAGTAGGTTCATCAAGCAATAATACTTCTGGCTGTTCAAGTAATAGCTTTGCAAGCAATACCTTTGTACGTTGTCCACCACTTAGTGCTGAAACATCACGATCTAAACCAATAGCATCAATTCCAAGACCACGTGCAGCCTCTTCAATTTTCATATCTAGTAAATAGAAACCACCTGCTTCAAGTGCATCTTGTATTTCTGCCATTTGTTCAAGAAGTTCTTCTAGTTCTTCTGGTGTAGCAGTTCCCATTTTTTCTGTAACTTCATTTAAAGCTTTTTCCTTTTCGAATAACGGTAAAAATGCATCCGCTAGTACGTCACGGATCGTACGTCCAGGCGTTAAAACAGTATGCTGATCTAAGTAGCCGTAATGTGTGCCCGGTGTCCATTCTACACGACCTTGGTCATGAATAAGCTGAC
This sequence comes from Bacillus sp. 007/AIA-02/001, assembly GCF_004634455.1. Lineage (NCBI taxonomy): Bacteria > Bacillati > Bacillota > Bacilli > Caryophanales > Bacillaceae > Bacillus > Bacillus sp. 007/AIA-02/001. The sequence goes on along the minus strand of NZ_SEIY01000007.1, from coordinate 181,863 downwards.
CAGTAATGATATTCATGAATGTTGATTTACCAACACCGTTTGCACCAACTAATCCAACGTGCTCACCTGCTAATAATCGCATAGATACATCTTTAAATAATGTACGATCACCAAATGTATGTCCTAATTTTTCAACTGTTAATAAGCTCATAGTATCCTCCGTCCAACTTGAAATAGTACCTTGAATCATGATACTAAATTCTTTCATATAATGCCATCATTTCAAAATGTATATTTTTTCAAAAGAAGTGTTTGTAAATGTTAGTATATAAAAAAGTTACTTCTACCTACAGAAGTAACTTTTTGGTTATGCCTTTTGTTTAACTTCACTAACTTTCTTTTCAGCTACAATAAAATGCGGTCTACGTTTTGTTTCATAATAAATACGACCGATATATTCACCAATAACACCTAGGAATATGAGTTGAATACCGCCAATAAATAGTATAGCGGAAATGAGAGTAAAGTAACCAGGAACTTCCACACCACCAAGGATGATTTGAACGAACGTAGTGATTACGTATAAAAGTCCTAAAATGGTTGTTAGTAATCCGAGATATATAGATAGACGTAACGGTTTATTATTAAATGAAATTACACCATCAATTCCGTAATTTAATAATTTCGAGAAGGTCCATTTACTTTCTCCATCAGAACGTAATACATTTTCATATTCAATGATTAATTCGTTATAACCGATCCAAGAAAATAAGCCTTTTGAAAATCGGTTGTATTCACTTAAAGATAATAAAGAATCTACTGCTCTTCGACTTAAAAGTCTAAAGTCACCAATACCGTCTACTAATTCAATATCTACAAATTTATTCATCACTTTATAGTAAAGACGAGAGACGAAAGAGCGAACGGGTGAATCACCAGTTCTTGTTCTTTTTGCAATGACTTGGTCGTAGCCGCCGTTATATCCTTCTAACAGTTCTTTTATTAACGTAGGAGGGTGTTGTAAGTCAGCATCCATAATAACAATTGCATCGCCTGTAGCATATTTTAAACCAGCTAACATTGCAGCTTCTTTTCCGAAGTTTCGACTAAATGATATGTAGTGTACTGACGAATCTGAACTAGCTAAATCACGTAAAATATTTAAAGTATCATCTTTACTACCATCATTAACAAAAACAAATTCATAATCGGTAGTTAATTTATGAATTTCAAGAGAAGTCTCTGAATAAAAGGCTCGAAGCACCTTTTCTTCATTGTAGCATGGTACAACGATTGAAAGAGTCATTTTTGACACTCCTTGTTTGTAGTGGGTTAAAACAATGTTATGCGTTTTTATATGAATCTATCCAATTGGATAGATTCATGATTCATTGATTGCTCATTATTGCTTTTTAAAAGAAAATTTTCGTCGTGCTTTTGGATTTTTGAAAATTAGTAAAGCTATACAGATAATTAGTGAGATGATTGATATAATCATACCTAATTTGAAGTAAGGTGTAACGTAAGTCATTTCGATTACATGTGAACCTTTTGTAATGGGAACACCGATAAAGGCAGAATTCGCTTTCGTAAATTCTGTTTCTTTTCCATCAATTTTTATAGTCCAGCCTTTACTATATGGGACAGATAAATATAAGAGCCCGTCTTTATTTGATTTGATATCCCCTTTTAAATAATTGTTCTTATAATAAATATTTTCAAGCCTATTTTCAGTTAGTTTTTTTGTTTCTTTTTGTACACTTTCATAGTTTACAATATTTGCTTGCAAGTCACCTAATTCATACTCACCTGCCATATCAATAGAGATAGTTAGGTTTTCTGGACGCTCATTGCCCAAATTGTAAACAAACCTTTCTAACGGATAAGAGTATGCACCAGCATCGTCCCCTTTTCCTATCGTTTTTCCATTAACAGTTGCATTGAATGTACCTGCATTTTTTAATTTTAATTCTATCAGTAGATCACCAGGTGTATCAGGATAATTGATAGGTACAATCATATTTCCAAAGCCATGAACAATTAGTTTATTTTCTTGTTTTTCCATGTTTTCGAATTTTGCTTTTTCCGTTTTAATAGATACTGCCTTTGATTTAAGGTCTTGTTTATTAAAATGGTTTAATGAAAATTCTTTTGTATTATTAACGACAACAGCATGTAATAATAATTGATCACGCTGAGCGAAGTTTAATTTAGAAAATTCTTCCTCACTTATAGCCGAATCATATACATATCCTAACGGTAAAGCATAGTCATTTTTGTAAATATTATACGGTCCTACTTGCTGTAATAGTTTATATCCATAAGGCACATTCTTTGAATCTGTATCAGCACTTAATACGCGATATTTTACACCTAGCATATTTTCAAGTAGTAGTCGACTATCAGCTTGATAAAACATTGAAGGTGTATCGTACATTTGGAATACACCATATTTATTTTTCATAAAGTCATGGACATAATAATTAACTAAGCTTTGATACGTACTTACGCCATGATATCCTTGTAGCATCGGTGTGTTATATTCGCTATATGGATTAAGAATACGATAAAAGTCTTTATCATTTTCTTGTATGTAGCGAATTGCAGCAATTTCTTCTTTATTATCATAGCCTGGTTCGTGTAACTTTTCAGTTGAAATCTGGCTCTGTCCGTAAACGGTGCTAAGTATATTATTCGCATACATATAATTCATAGAAATTGTGCTAACGAGTACATTCAATACAACTAAAAATTGTATGAAAGGTTTGGAAATATAACGCCATAAACATACTGTAATAACAGAAAGAACGACAGTTCCGAGTAAAATGTTATCAACGTCTTGTAAAGGTTTATCAGTTACATTTATATTTGCTTTTCTATAAAATGCATAAATGAATAATCCAATAGACACTAATAAACTTATTAAATAAGGTAATTTGTAGTCTTTCTTATGAATAATCATCCAATCTAGAATGTATGCAATTGTTTGGGCAATTACAAATACAAATAAATAGAACCATCTAGATTGCATTGCTGAAAAACCATTAAACACAGAATATGTATATGGAAGCATAAACAGAATGAACATGAATAACGTAAAGAATACTTTATTTTTAACGAGTTTATCACGTATAAACATTCCAAATACGATTAAGAATAAAATTAAAGCTGGTAAAGCTAATTGATGATTTTCAGCATTATACATGAAGAAAATATTTTCCATTAAATCTTTATAAAATTTATCTTCAAATAATAATGGTATCTCAAACTTTTTTGATAGTCGATCAGCACTAAATACGGCATTAACTGATGGGAGGAAGCAAACGGCGGCTAAACCGAGTGATAATCCATACAATAAACCGATTCTAATATAATAAGTTAGAAAAGAGACAATCGTTTTATTTTGTTGTGTCGCAAAGTATTGGAATAATGCATAAATAAATATGAAAATACTTGTGATAAAAGCAAAATAAAAGTTTGATGCTAACATTAAAGTAGCAGCGATTAGGAAAAGTCCGCGCTTCTTTTCAATAATATATTTATCAAGTCCCCATATTACTAATGGTAAAAATACAATGGCATCAGCCATGAAATCCCATAGTAAAGAGTGGCGGATGAAAGTAATACAACCACCATATATAATAGCAGCAACAAAAGATGAGAATGCTGTTTTATTATGGTAACGTAAAGAACCATACATGAATACCATAGCTAAAAAGTTTTTTAAAATACTCATGTATAATTTCACGTCATATACTTGCTCAAGACTTAGTTTAGGTAGTAACAGTGTAATCCAGAAAAACGGTGATGTGCTGTAATAATAACTAAACTCTCCAAATAAATCTCCACCTAATCCATAATCAAAAGACCAAAAAAGGTTGCCATCTTTAAAGGCATGTTGTAGAAGAAACGTAAAAAAACCAAATTGACGTAACGCATCCCCTGTACCAGAAAAGGCTTGATTAGATGTTAAAAAGAAATAATGAAAAGCAAAAGCGCACAATAATAATATTGGCATAATTATTATTGTTTTCTTGGAAAAGAATTTATTATTCGGCTTTATGCTCATAAAAATTGATAATCCTCCTTTGAAAGTCGTTACATGTAGCAACTAGTTTTTAGGTAGCATATAAAAACACACCAATTTTTAAAGGTGTGTTCTTTAGTTTTAACATGAGAAAATATATATTTTTGTTGAAGCATATATATTTTTACAAGCGTTGAAGTTCATAGTTTACATGTAATTTAGTATAAGGCATTTTCAGAAAGTAAGTCAATTTGAGCTGGAATATATAGCATTTTTTTACTGAAGAAAAATGATGGTATATAAAAAAGCAAAAAGCTTTTCCATTTTTAAATAGGAAAAGCTTTTTGCTTTTAAGCATGTTTGCGAATAAGCTTTTGTTTTATAAATCCTAAAACGAATCCACGTATTTGAGGATCAATTACAATTCCGATTATACCGTATAGTATACCAGTAAGAGTTAAAGCAACTAATGGTGGTAAGTTGATTAATGCAATTCGGTATATACCGTAACTAATAATAAAGGCTAAGGAATTAAATATAATTCCTTTAACTAATAATTGCATGCCTTTACGAATAAAGAGGGTAAATCCAATTAATAGTGTAATTTCGGTAATGATGGCTGCGGCAGCTGCCCCCATCATTCCATATTTACTACCTAATACAATATAACCTATGATGGCAACAACTAATCCAATAGTCATTGTTGTTGCACGTTTCCATTGCTGGCCAATCGTTGTTAAATTATCGGCTAGTGGATAGTTAATTGATTGTAAAATAACCATAAACGCTAGAATAGCAAGAGCGTCACCAGCGGGAGCGTATTTTTCTCCTAATAAACTAACAATCCAGAAACTTGGATCAGCAATAAAGGGGATAGAAATTCCCATTCCTAAAAAAGACATAAGTTTTAATTCAAAACTTGATAATTTTCTATGTTCTTCAATATTTTTCTCATTACCAAAAGCAAAAAGTCTTGGATAAAAAGCAGCTGCAATTACTCCAGGTATTTGATATAGTACAGCAGGTATTTTAGATGCAGCACCAAAGAATCCAACTTGCTTATATGTTGAAACCTTTTCTAATATAATAGGGCCCAATTGTGGTAAGAGCATAATAATGATTCCGTTGATCGTGAAAATAAGTAGTTGATCTAAAATGCCTTTATCCCAACCCTTATGGACTTTCGTGTAACGTATTGTCATTATAAAGGCGATAACACCTGTTACAAGACTAGATACCCCGTACATGGCAGCAACCATCATAAGTGACCATTGGAAAGACATCCCTAGTAATAGGGCAGCAGCAGCTGTTACACCTTGTAGTACAGAAATAATAGCTGTAAATTGCATGCGTTCTGTTACTTGGAAGTAAGCCATACCAACACCTTGTAAGGTTGCTCCGAACATTGTTGGTAGGACAACCCAATATACCATCGCACGTAAGTAAGCATCGGGATAGAAGAACTGGGCAAAAATAGCGAAAAGTACAGAAATTACGATAGCTAATATTAAACGAATACGTAAATAACTACTTATTAGCACACTAATATTAGCATCGCTTCTCGTTCCTTCACGCATAAACGTATGTGTTAAACCTGCATCTGTAAAGTAACAAATAACAGCTGAAACTGCTAACGCAGTTGTAAACATACCGTAATCACTTGGAGAAACATATCTTGCAAAGAAAATTGTTGCAATAGCCAGTACAAAGCGGACAGTAATGTTTCCTACAAAGAGGTAGGATGCGTTTTTTAGAATTTTATTTGTTTTCATGAGAAAAGACCTTTCTATTCTTTAGGACCCGGTTAGTTTGTCCTATTTGTAAATTTAATTTGTTCACAGAAAGAGAGAGTATCGTTATATTTTCAGTTTAAGAAAACAGAAATTTAATTCGTACAAACCAAAGCATTGCATATAGTTTTTTACTACGCTTTCCATTCTTTGAATAGATTTTACGGCAATATTTCCTTATATCTTTTTTGATTAATTGAACTTGTGATTTATCTAATCGAGAGTTTTCTTTAATATATATACAAGCGTTATTGATGACTGTATAAGGGAATAAATAAGTCTCAAGAATCTCAATCAGTGACTGAGGGTCTTTCGTAATGAAGTCTTGAGATTTATTATGTACCCAATCTTTCATACGATTGAATACTTCTAGCTCTTTTGTTGTTTTTAATTCATAATCTTTATACTTAGAAGAAAGATTTCCTTCTGATAAGATTCTATAATAAGTTAAGTATTCATCGACATAACATACATTTGTCAAACTCATAAGTTTAAATAAAAACTCTAAATCTTCTCCCCAACTACATCCTGGTGTAAAACGAATGTTATGATCCATTACGATGGATCGTTTGAAAATCCAAGTACTTGTTTGAGCAACAACTTGATGTGTTAGGAATGCTTTTGCCATATCACCTTTAATAAAGTTTGTTGTATGTTCAACCTTCTCGCCTGTTTCTTCGTAGAAATTCATATAACCACAATAGCACGCGTCCATTTCGTTTTTATGCATACTTTCGACTTGCTTCTCAATTTTAGTTGGATGCCATAAGTCATCACTATCAAGAAAAGCGATATATTCTCCGCTAGCATTTTCGATACCTGTATTACGGGCTACCGAAACACCTTGGTTTTTTTGATGAACGTATTTTACTTGCCCTGGGTATTTTTCAGCAAGGTTTTTCACAATAGAAGGTGATTGATCTTTACTTCCATCATCTACAATTACAATTTCAATGTTTTTATATGTTTGATCTAGTATTGACTGCATCGTTTCTTCAATATATTTTTCCGTGTTATACAGGGGTATGACAACAGAAACAAGTTGCTTTTGTTCCATCATAGAATTTTTATCTCCTCAAGTTTTTTATGTCTTGCATCATATATACAAGCCTTTTGGAAGGAAGAAGATTACAAGAACATCTGTATAAGTTTAACGCATATAAACTTTGTAAATCAACTTTCTATTGTTGTACTTTGTATAAAAAGTATTTATTATAGAACGTATTGTGTTGTAAAAATATAGAAATATATTTTGAAAATTATGTATCTGAAGGGAGAAGATGAGATGTTAGGGCGATTTACTCGCAAATCTAATATAATCCTTTTAGGGATTATTATGATAGTCGGTTTTGCACTTCGTTTTGCAACTTTACAAACACATGGTGCAGATCTATCTATAGCTAGCGATGATATAGGTTATCAAAAAACGGCAAATATTTTATTGGAAACAGGGATGTTAACATATCATGAACCAGATAAACCAACGATTCATATTATGCCGGGTTTTCCAGCTTTATTAGCTGTTGTATTTTATTTTTTTGGAAATGGCAGTGAAGGTCTTTTTGTAGCAAAATTAATTATTATCCTATTAGGGGTACTTAGTATTTTGCTAACTTATAAGATTGGTACTTATTTATTGAATTCTGCTGCAGGATTAATAGGTGCTTTCTTATTAGCTGTGTATCCTCCAGAGATTGTTATGGAAAATTTAACTTTAACAGAAGGACCGTTTCTATTCCTTTCATTAGGATTAGTATATTGGAGTTTAAAATTAGCTGATACTCATAAAACGAAACATCTTCTGATTGTATTAATTTTCTACTTTTTAGCACTGTACCTCCGTGTACAAATTGCCTTATATCCAATCTTACTATTTGGGTATCTTTTAATGAAACGCTACCCATTCCGTATTATGATGAAGCAAGCGATTATAAGCATAGGAATAGGACTTATCGTACTTGGACCATGGTGGGCTCGCAATTACATTCAATTTGATAAATTTATCCCACTAACTGCTGGGGCAGGGAATCCGTTATTACTTGGAACGTATCAAGGGAAAGGTTACCCAGAAGGTAAGGATATGGGGGAACTTGAAATAGAGTTACATGCAAAATACCCTAATCTTGAAGCACATGAATTTATGGAATTAGAAGAAAAAATAGCGATTGATAAAATGAAGGAATGGTGGAAAACTGATAAGGAATCTATGATAGAGAGTTATTTAGTTTTGAAGCCAGAAATTCTTTGGAAAAAACCGTATTATTCTATAGAGCATAATATTGAAGTATTCAATGTTTCTGCAAAGGATATGAATGAAATATATAATTTTATTAAGACGACGTTTTTAATATGTACAGTACTTTCATTTATTTTCCTTTTAAAAAGGTGGAGAGAGACTACATTTTTATGGTCAATCCTTTTATTGCAAACAGCTTTAACATGTTTTTATGTTGCATATGAACGATATGCATTACCGTTAATACCATTCTTATTTATTATAATTGGAGTTGGGACCGTGGCAACTGTTATGAAAATTAGTAAATTATTAATTAGAAAAAAATAGTTTGCAATAAAAAACATCTTAATTTTTTTAAAAAATTAAGATGTTTTTTTGTATATATTCATATTTAAATAGAAAACTATTCTTTATCGGTTTCAGGTTGCGTTACTTTTAATTTTTGCTTTAATAACGCATAATCTTGCGTTAACGTTACAAGTTGATGATGTAATTTAGAAATTTTTCTTGTTAAGTCAAAAATTAATATGAAACAGAATAATAGTCCAAATAAGAATAAAACAGATGGAGGATATTCTACGTGTAATAGTTGGCCAATCCAATTTATAATTTTTTCAGTAGAACTTAAAATAGCCATTGCAACACAAACAAAAATCCATAAAATAGCATATTTAGTTTCTAAAGCTCCACGACGAATGGAATTAATAATTAATAAAAATAATAATAGAATGAAGATAAATGAAAAGGTAATTATAGGCATTTATTATCAACCTTTCACAATTTTTTGCATCAATATAGCAAGGCTTACTTTAATCATGTAATATGCAGATTTAAGAGGTGTGATAGAAGATTGTCCCCCTTGACGCTCTTGCATATTTACGGATATTTCATTAATGCGTAATTTTTTCTTTTTTAAATGAATAAGGACTTCTGGTTCTGGATAATCTTTTGGATAATTATGTGCAAAAATCTTAATTACTTCTCTATTGATAGCACGATACCCAGAAGTTGGATCCATAAAGGTTTGTTTTGTTAGTACTTTCAGTAGAGCAGTAAAATAAAAAATACCAATTCTTCTAGAAATACTACCTTTATAGGCTGTTTTCTCTGTAAAACGTGAACCTAGCACCATATCGCATTGGTCTTCAGCAATAGGTTTTATAATTTTGTACAAATCATCAGGATTATGTTGCCCATCAGCATCGAACTGAATCGCAATATCATATCCATTCTCATAAGCGTATTTATAACCAGTTTGTACAGCTGAGCCAATACCTAGGTTATATGGTAAGTTCACAAGGTGAACAGGAAAATCATTTACGATTTGAGCTGTTTTATCATGTGATCCATCATTAATAACGCAAATGCTTAATTCTGTAAAATGCTGTTTTAGTTTTAATAATCTTGTTAATGTATCTGCAATTGCTTCTTCCTCGTTATACGCAGGAATAATAATTAACGTTTTTGGTATTGAAATTGGTACCTCAATAGACATTATCGCACCATCCCTTATATACTTAATTATATTATAGTTATTTTTAAACGAACCTTATCTAATATACCATTAATAGTATAGCAAAATAAAGGAAAAACTGGTGGATTATTTTAGGAGACAAACAGTAAATAAAAGATAAGAGGTGGAATTTTTTACAATAAAAAATACATGCAAGGATGAAATAAACCTGTGCATGTATGAAGTGAGAGTATCGTATTATATATTCCATGGCTTACTTAAAGTTAAAACTTCAGCCATCTCTTTACTTTTTAAACGTCCCTTTTTTCGGTTTTCCGCGCGTTCTAAACCGGTTGTGTGTAACCAATGTTCTTCTTCAGTTTCAGGAAGTACTTGTGGTACGGATGAAGGTTTTCCATCTTTTATTGCCACAAATGTAATGAAGCAAGTAGCAGCAATTCTACGCTCGCCTGCTAATAAGTTTTCTGCGATTACTTTTACGAAAACTTCCATTGAAGATTTCCCTGTATAACATACAAATGCTTCATAACAAACAGAATCAGCTTGGTGAATTGGAGTTAAAAAATCAACTGAATCAATAGATGCTGTTACGCAATGTTTACGACTATGTCTTGCAGCCGCAATTGAAGCAATACTATCAATTTCTGCTAATAATTTCCCTCCAAAAAGTGTTTGGTGATTATTTAAATCGTTAGGAAAAACACGTGTTGTCTTAATTGCTTTAGATTCTCGCATGAATTTCTTTTCCATATATTCAGCCCCTATAGTCTGTTTTCAATCAGAATAATATGTGTAAGCAGATTACTCATATTAGATATTTAATGAAGTAAAGTGTATTCCAAAAGAGGATTATTTAAACTTCTGTATTTGTATTCATGTAACTGAAAGAAAATTTATTTTATCTAAAATGTAGTGTAAAAGAGGATTCGCTTACATTGCAAGTAAAAAGTAATGACTATGTATTTGTCATAGAAATTCCCTATCAGCCGTGTCCCCATTCATGATAGAATCGTTTTGTTATGAATGGAAATAGAGGTGCAATGGACATATGAATCATATACAAACAAATTTTTCATCTTTCTTCAATAAAATTACAATCGGTGCGATGCTCGCATTTTTTGTTTATAGTTGTTGGGCAGCATTTGAGACAAGTAAGCAATTTTTTGGAGGAAGTACAACAAGTGTAACAATCATATTAGCAATTTTCGTCATACTTATTTTGTTAGTGGCATCAATTCTACAATATCGTTTTACAGATAAACAATTTCTTATTTTTCTTATAAGTATATCTATAGTTGTGAGGGTTAGTATGCTGTTATTTGTAGATGCTCCAATAATTGGTGATATGAAAGTGATGTATGAGTCTGCAAAGCAGATTGCAATTGGTAATAATATAGGGACTGTAACTCATTTGCCTTTTATTATATATGAGTCGGTAATTATTCGTATATTTGGTGATTCATTATTCGCTTTACAACTATTTAATGTGCTATTTTGCACAGGAACAGCATTATTTATTTATCGTATTGCGGGAATGGTTTTTGGAGAAGAATGCGGTCGTATTGCTTCTATCTTTTATGCTCTGTATATTCCAAATATATTCATGAGTTCCGTATTAACTCCTGAATCACTTGCAATATTTTTATTTTATTTTGCTTGTTACATACTTTTATATAAAGGATTAGATCATCCTTATATGTGGGTGTTTTCAGCGATTTTATTTGCATTTAGTAATATGGTTTTCCCAATGGGATTATTTCTTCCTATTTTTATTACGGTATATGTATTATTAATCGAAGTATTTCAATCAGCAACGAAACAAAAGGTGTTACTAAAAATGATAGGGATACTTATTCTATTTTATAGTGCCCATTTTAGTGTGAATTATGGAATTAAGGCAATGGGATTGTCACAATATACGATTTCAAATGAGACGTATGTTCAATCTGTTTTAATTGGAAAGACGCAACATGAAGAAAAAATATCGAAAAATCAAAGTGTAACAGAGCATATTGATCAAAAGTTAAAAGAGATTGAGGGAGAAAGATTTAAACTTTTAGAGCCGATGATAAATCAGTTTTCAGATGAAGGGGTAAATTCTATTCTTTTCAAATGTGAAAAACTGATATATATAGCCGTAACATTGTTTATGACTATAGCTCTATTACACTTCCTTATTAAGAAACAACAAAATGAGGGATATATGTTGTTCTTATTTTTAATTAGTGGCTACGTATTGTTAAAGCTCTTTCAAGTAGATATGGCATATTACAATGTAATTATGCCGGCATTGTTCATTTTGCAGAGCTTTGGTGTTTATATGAGTTATGTGTATTGTCAAAAAATATTTTTCAGAAAATAAAAAGAATCCATTCTGGATTCTTTTTTTGATGGAAGATGAAATTTAGTAGTCAGTGCAGATGAAAAGTATGCCTGACTTGAATTTGATCCCGCTATTTTCCAGGCAGTAAGACCCCCACCTCAAAATCAGCGAAAGCAAAGAAGTTAGGTGGGGGGCGGGCTGCCCGTAAAAGCCCGATTGGTGAGGGCTGATAATCAACGGGGGATGAACAAAACCCCCGTTGATTAAAGTTTCACTTTATCTTATCGATTTAGTTCTAGTTGTAAATTATCGGCTGTTAGAGCCATTTGTGAGGAATCATCTTGAATTCCTTTCATTACTTGTGAAATAGCTTGTAGCTCGTGTTCAATTTTCTTATTCTGTTCTTTTGAGTTAGACATATCTTTTACAATTTCTTGGAAGTATCGATCTGTTGCTGACATACTATCCGTTCCTTCCGATACGAGAGAGCTAATTTGTTTCACGGAAGACGAGACACGGGTAATTTGTTCATTTGTTTTTTCAACGAGCTTTGTAACGTTAAATATAGATTCTTTCGTTTGCTCTGATAATTTTCGAATTTCACCAGCAACAACAGAAAACCCCTTCCCAAATTCTCCAGCACGTGCAGACTCGATAGCTGCATTTAGTGCGAGTAAATTGGTTTGCTCCGCAATCGATTTAACAATATCTATGATTTCATTAATTTTGTTAGAAATATTAAGGAGTTCATGAGTATCTGTAATAATCGTTTCCATATTCATTTGAATAGATCCCATTCGTTTGTTTTGCTGGTTTAATTGTTCTTTCCCTTTATTGGCTTTTTCTTCAGATGTTGTAGCTAATGATGTACCTGTTTTAGCAATCTCTACAATAGTTTCAGATTTGGCGGTTAGTTTTTGAATAGAAGAGCTTGTTTTTTCAGATACAGCAGCTAGTTCTGTTGCGATATGCGTAATTGTCATAGCAGTTAGTTCTTTTTCTTTCTCATGCTCTTTTTGCATTCTTTCATATTCAGATTCATAAGCTGCAAGAACAAGTTCTTGTTCAAGAGTAAATAATTTATTTATAACATTTATAGAATAGGAAAAATCATCGATTGTTGTTATTTTTGTTTGCAAAATCTTCATGATAGAGCGGAACAATTCTTGATAAGCAGCAGTATACCATTTTCGATGTAAACCAATTTGTACATGCCTTTTGGCAATCCTAACACGCTGTTCAATAAAATCTTCATGCATATTGCCGCTGAATAATTCTTTAATATGTGTTTTTAAAGTTTGTTTTAGTTTTGGAATAGAGCTGTAACGTTCAATAATAGTAATTAAATTAGGTTGTTTTGTAATGTTGGCATAGAATTTTTCAGTAATCCAATCAATTTCTGCATAAATAAAAGGCTGTAGTACTTTTACAACTTGTAAATCTTCTTTTGAAATATGTAGCATATCCATTTGAATTTTTAATTCAGAATTAGTAGGGACATTAAAAGTTATTTGTTGGTCCTTACTTAATTCGATTATACTGGCATTTGTTTTATTAATATTTTTTTTGAAAACCCCAAGCATCATTCTTCCCCCTGTATATAAAACGTTTTCAATTTTAAAACTAATATAGAGTAATTATATATGCTTATATATAATTACTCTATATTAGTTCGTTGAATAGTATATAAATTAAGAGAATTCTATCTAGAATTCTCTTAATGGCCTTTATTAATTTTAGCATGTGTTTTAAAGAAAACAGGGAAATGAACATTATATATTACAGTGACGACACGAATAATGAATGTTACTAATAAACAAACATAGAAAGCTAACACGTGCGCCCCCATAGCGTGTGTGATTAGGAAGCTAATTGCTCCTAAGATAGAAGCGATTGCGTAAATCTCTTTTCGGAATACGTAAGGGATATCTTGAGCACAAATGTCACGCAAAATACCGCCTCCAATACCTGTAATGACTCCCATTGAAACAACTAGAAATGAGGCGTCAACATGATGTGACATTGCCGCATTTGCACCAATAGCTGTAAAAACACCTAAGCCAACAGCATCAGAAAGCATAATAACGACTTGAAGTTTATTGATGCGCTCAAAAAACATACAAGTAAATAATGCTGATAATACACTTACGAAAAAGTAAATGGGTTTTACAAATGCGACAGGGGGCAGGTTACCAATCATGATATCACGAATAATACCGCCGCCGAGCGCAGTAGCTACAGCTAAACAAAGGACACCAAATAAATCTAAATCTTTTTTTAAACCAACTAATGTACCAGAAATGGCAGCGGCGATAATGCCAAGAAACGTAAATATATCGATTAATAACATGGCCTTAATCCCTTCCTCTTAAAGATGTTCCAGAGAAAAAATATACACTAAAGTATTGGAAATAACAATTACTTTTCGCTACATGTAGAAAAACGGATAAAATTCATAAAGAAAGCGTTTGAAAATGTTTGGAAAATAGCCATAAAGTAATTTGAAAAAGATATGAAAAGATTAATTTTACATTTTTTGATGTTGTTTATTTGGCAAAAAATTACAATTATAGGTAGGTTATTTATATTTGTATAAAATGATAAAAAAATATTTATATACTGACAAAAATAAGGGGGTGGTTGTTAGATAGATTTTATAAAAATAGGGGAGTATAGCTAAAGGACGATAATTTCTATTACTGATTAATACTTGTCCTGGCTAGTTTTAGCTGGAAAAATAGTTCTCGATTTGAATATGAGTTATGTTATAATTGCTAGGTGTGTTTGAATGATAAAAAATTATGATTAAAAGATAATGTTAAGATTTTGTATGGAGGTCTTGGAATGTTAGCAAATCAAGCTAGGGTTAGATTTGAGCATTTTTTGCTCTTTTTTATTATTTTACAGCCTGTTTTAGATTTATTAACGTCTCTTAGCATCACTTTATTAAAGTCAAATGCTACCGTTGGAATTTTAGTAAGATTCCTTATTATGGCTGTTGGTGGTATTTACATTTTAATTCAGGCAAAAGAGAAGGAAAATAGAAAGTTTTTAATTTATCTTATATTGTTAGCCGGAGTTTTAGGGATAGGATTTATTAATAACAAACTAGTTAAGGATCCTATTGTACTTAGTGAAGAGGTTAAATTCGTTGCGAAAGCATTATATATATATATCATGCTGGGATCATACATTTTAGCTTTAAAATCATTGAAAAAGACAGTTAATATTAGTGATAAGGTTCGAAATAGTATTGTATATTCTACATTAATCATTAACGCAATTATGGTTATTTCTATTTCAACATCTACTGACTTTGGTAGTTATGAATGGATGAAGGTTGGTTCTCGAGGTTGGTTCTATGCAGGGAATGAACTAGGTTCAATCTTAGCTATTATTTTCCCTATTGTAGTACTATATTCTATTCAAAAAACAAAAAGCTGGAAACACATTCTATATTGGATTCCATCACTTTTAATGATTTATTCGCTAATTCAAGTTGGTACAAAAGTAGGAATGGGCTCAATTGGTGCTACGCTAGCGGCAGCAATCGGGATTATTTTACTACAATTATTATTTGATAGAAAAAATCCGAACAAAAAATCCCTTGCACTTAATGCAGTAATTGCTATTGTCCTATTAGCTGGTGTAGTCGGAACGTTTAAACAAACGCCATTAGCACAAAATATGGGTATTCACAATAATTATTTATCAGAGCAAAATGTGGCACAGCAAGGTCAAAAAGAAAAAGAAATTAAAGAGAAGCTGAAAAAAGAGCAAGAACTTAAAGCAAAAGAAGAAAATCATCATAAAGTTGAAAAGCCAGAAGAAAAGGCGAAGATAGAAGAGGAAGTTAAGAAAGAGCTTGAGAAAGAGCAAAAGAAAGAAAATCAAGAAAATCTTATTTTCAGTGGACGTCAAGTATATGAAGAAAGACATAAGCAGTTCTTTAAAGAAGCGCCAATGTCACAAAAGTTATTAGGAATGGGTTATGCAGGTAACTTTAAATACAATGAACAAAAGCAGCCAGATCCAAAACTAATTGAAATGGACTTCCATGATTGGTTTTATGATTTTGGGATTATTGGCTTTGTATTACTAATGATTCCATTTATTTATTACGGGCTAAGAATTCTACTAGCATTTGCTACGAGATTTAAGGACATATTTAATATAAAATATGGAATGATTTCAGCAAGCTTATTGTTAGCGTTAGGTATTGCTTATATTGCAGGACATATTTTAACAGCACCAGGAGTTGGGATTTACTTTGTAGTGGTGTTAGCTTATCTAATAGTAGACCTAGAAATTGAATGATAAAAATAAAAGCTAACTTTTGTTAGCTTTTATTTTTTAGTACAGTAAAATAAAAATAGATGGAAACGTAGCGAGGATTTAAAGGAGGAAAAAATATGAAAATATTGCATATGAATGCAGGAGCAGAAGATGGGGGAGGGAAAACACATATTATTTCACTTCTCGATCAGTTTCCAACTGGTGAAGTAGAATTAGCAGTATTTGAAGATGGAATTGTTGCGAAGGAAGCAAGGGAGTTAGGGATAAAAGTCCATGTGTTTTCACAAAAATCGCGCTATGATTTATCCATTTTAAAGAATATAAGTGAATTTATTAATAAAGAAAAATTTGATGTAGTTCATACACATGGCCCTAGGGCTAATTTCTATGTTTCTTTAATGAAAAAGAGAATAAAGGCAAAATGGGTAACGACTATTCATAGTGATCCATTTCAAGACTTTACTAAACAGGGCTTAAAAGGTTGGATTTTTACGAAATTAAATTTGAAAGCCTTAAAAAATATAGACTTATTTTTCGTTGTAACAAATAGATTGAAAAAAAGCCTGGCAGCATTAGGTATTTCAAATGAAAAGATGCATGTTATTTATAATGGAATTGAATACGATAAGGAAAAAGCAGAAGGCTATAATAAAAAAGAAATGTTCAATATTGATGAAGATGTATTTACGGCAATCCAAGTAGCACGATTACATCCTGTCAAAGGACATGAAGTTTTATTCGATGCGTTACAACAAACAAAATTAGAGAAAATTAAAGTATTATTAGTTGGCGATGGCCCATTAGAAGAAAATCTAAAGTCATTAGCTACTGAAAAAGGGATTAACGATAAAGTAGAGTTTTTAGGACATCGTCAAGATGTAAAACAATTATTTGCGTCGTCACATGTAAATTTATTAACTTCCCATAGTGAAGGGTTCCCACTAGTTTTATTAGAAGCGGCAAATCAACGCGTACCATCAATTGTGACTAGGGCTGGAGAAATTGAACCATTAATCGTAGATGAAACTTACGGATGGATTGTGCCAACAGGTGATGGAAAGGCATTAGCATTAGCTTTAGAAGAAGCGTATGATAAGTGGAAAACTGGAGAGTTAGCAGCAATGGGTAAACATATTTATGAGCATGCTACTATGAACTTCTCACTTCAAAAACTATATGAAGATACAAAGGAAACATATAAGCAATTAATAGCGAAAAACTTGTAATGATAGAGAGGATAGTTAACTATGGCAGTACAAACAGTTGATATTCTAGGCGTTCCTTTTTCTACAATGACAATGGATGAAACGGTCCAATATTTAAAAGAACAACTAGAAGCGGAGCGAACTCATACGTTTCAGGTAGTAACAGCAAACCCTGAAATTGTTATGTGCGCAAAAAAGGATGAAAAGTTCTATCAAACATTATTGAATACAGATTTAATTACACCTGATGGTATTGGGGTTGTAAAGGCAAGCGGGATGCTTGGTACACCTTTAAAAGAACGTGTAGCAGGTTTTGATTTAATGTGTAATTTACTTGCGAAGTTATCAGAAGATAGTAAGCCGGTATCTGTTTTCTTATTAGGTGCAAAGCCGCACGTTGTACAAGCTGCAGCAGATCATTTAACAAAGACATATTCAGCTGTATCCATCGCCGGTATACAAGATGGTTATTTTAAACAAGAAGACGAAGAGAATATTATTTCTCGCATTCAAGAAGCAAAACCAGATTTATTACTTGTTGCACTTGGTTTCCCGAGACAAGAGAACTTTATACAAAACAATAAGCATCGTTTAGAAACGAAAATGGCTGTTGGAGTAGGTGGAAGTTTAGACGTATGGGCTGGAGAGGTAAAGCGTGCACCAAAATGGATTCAAACAATTCATTTAGAGTGGTTTTATAGATTATGCAGTAATCCAACACGCTGGCGTCGTCAGTTAGTATTAGCGGAATTTTTAAAAGAAGTAGTGCGTTCGAAAAAGTAGCGAAATATCGCTGCTTTTTTTATTTGTTCATTTTTAATAAATTGAAACTTTAATCAGTGAGGCATCCCCACAGATTATTAGCTCTCACCAATCGGGATAGACGTTTTACTTTTTGGGAATGATGAAGGAGAATTTTTTACACAAAAGTATTTTACTTATACAATTCACACATGTAAAATGATGTGTAAAGACACCTGTGTGAGGAGGACTTCTAGTGGGCAAGGTTAAAGAAATTTCGAAGCGCAAACTACTAGGTATAGCTGGGCTTGGATGGCTATTTGATGCAATGGATGTTGGAATGCTTTCATTTGTAATGGTAGCCTTGCAAAAGGATTGGGGATTAAGTACGCAAGAAATGGGCTGGATAGGCAGTATTAACTCAATCGGTATGGCAGTAGGAGCGCTTATTTTTGGGATACTATCAGATAAAATAGGGCGAAAATCAGTCTTTATTATTACATTATTATTATTTTCTATCGGTAGTGGTTTAACTGCATTAACAACAACACTTGCGATGTTTCTCGTTTTACGCTTTTTAATTGGTATGGGGCTTGGCGGAGAGCTTCCGGTTGCCTCTACACTAGTATCAGAGAGTGTTGAAGCGCATGAACGTGGGAAAATTGTTGTGTTATTAGAAAGTTTTTGGGCAGGTGGATGGCTAATTGCAGCTCTTATCTCGTATTTTGTTATTCCTAAATATGGTTGGGAAGTTGCGATGGTATTGAGTGCAGTTCCAGCATTATATGCTTTATATTTAAGATGGAATTTACCGGATTCCCCAAGGTTCCAAAAAGTTGAAAAAAGGCCATCTGTTATTGAAAATATAAAATCAGTTTGGTCTGGGGAATATCGTAAAGCAACAATTATGCTATGGATTCTATGGTTTTGTGTTGTTTTTTCCTATTATGGAATGTTCCTTTGGTTACCGAGTGTAATGGTGCTAAAAGGATTTAGTTTAATAAAAAGTTTCCAATACGTACTTATTATGACATTAGCTCAACTTCCAGGATATTTCACAGCTGCTTGGTTTATTGAACGTCTCGGTCGTAAATTTGTTTTGGTTACGTATTTAATCGGGACAGCTTGCAGTGCTTATTTGTTTGGGGTTGCGGATTCATTAACAGTATTAATCGTGGCAGGTATGTTACTATCCTTCTTTAACTTAGGTGCTTGGGGAGCATTATACGCCTATACACCTGAGCAGTATCCAACGGTTATTCGTGGTACAGGTGCAGGAATGGCAGCGGCATTTGGTCGTATTGGTGGTATTCTTGGGCCACTATTAGTGGGATATTTAGTTGCCTCAGAAGCTTCACTATCATTAATATTTACGATTTTTTGTGGATCAATTTTAATTGGTGTATTCGCTGTAATAATACTTGGACAGGAAACGAAGCAACGAGAATTAGTATAAAGTGAAAATTTGAACGTATCCCTGACCGTTTATTATCCTACACTACTCGGATCTTTATAGGCAGTTAGTGCGGGATAAAAGGGGAGAGGAAACCGAAGTGGTTTCCTTTTTTCTGTTTTTTTAGATAAATAATGGTATAGTAAGAAAAAGGGATTATTTCTTATAAAAGCGAATGTATACAACAGGACATATGGACAAAGAATTAGGTGGTTGAAGAAATGAAAATTTTACTGATTATGGAAGAGGCAGAAGAGAGAAGAGAGTTAGCTGAAAATTTCACTGAAAATATGAGAAATGTAGAATGTTTTGAAGCAAAGACAGGAACAGAATCTTTATTTATGATGAAAAAACATATACCAGACTTTGTTTTTTTAAGTTCCAAATTACTAGATGGTACTGGTTTTGAATATGCAAGTTTATTACGAGAAATAAATTGCTATACAAAATTTATTTTTGTAGGTGAAAACATAGAAGAATCTATTACAGCTTTTCGTTTCCAAGCATTTTATTATTTATTGCGACCATTTCGTGAAGAAGATTTACAATTTCTTTTATATAAAATAGGTAAAGAACAAGGTGAGAAAGCAAAGAGTTATTTGCGGAAACTACCGATAGAAAGTCAAGAGGGTATACGATATATTCTCCCAGAAGATATTGTATATGTAAGTAAAAATAAAGAAAATAAAACTGTTTCAATTTACACAACGAATAATCAGTATATTTCAACATATACACTTCAGGAATTAGAAAATAAGCTAAATGCATATGATTTTTTACGTGTACATAAAAGCTATTTAATTAATATGTCATATGTAAAAGAACTGAAACCTTATTATAATGGCACGTATAATTTGTATTTAGATAGGTATGATGAGCAACCGATTCCAGTCAGTCGTAATTATGTAAAACGCCTTCGAAATAACATTGAATTATAGTAGGTAATGAGAGTATTTTAACATGATAAACTGAAAATCCTTCATGATAGGGAGGATTCAAGTTAAATATTCAGAAAATTTAGTACAATCTCCACTAAGAAATAGTATTGGGGGAATTGTATGTGAAGACATTGAAATCGATCTTACTTTGGGGCATTATTACAGCAGTAGGAGCAGGTGCTTTTGGGGTAGTAGCTTTATCACAAGGTGAAACCATTAATGCTGTATGGCTCTTAGTAGCTGCCGTATGTGTATATGCAGTTGCTTATCGCTTTTATAGTAGATTTATAGCGAGAAAGGTTTTTAATTTAGATGATAATCGGCAAACACCAGCCCATACATTAAACGATGGGAAAGACTATGTTCCAACAAATAAGTGGGTATTGTTTGGACATCACTTTGCAGCGATTGCTGGGGCGGGACCTTTAGTAGGACCGATTTTAGCAGCACAAATGGGATATTTACCAGGAACCATTTGGATTATTGTTGGGGTAGTTGTTGCGGGGGCTGTCCAAGATTTTGTCATTTTATTTGCTTCGATGAGACGTAATGGTAAATCGTTAGGAGAAATGATTAAGGATGAGATTGGACCTGTTACAGGACTAATTGCAATGATAGGTATTTTAGGAATTATGATTATTTTATTAGCAGTATTAGCGTTAGTCGTAGTAAAGGCACTAATCGGAAGTCCTTGGGGAATGTTTACGATAGCAGCAACGATTCCTATCGCTATTTTAATGGGAGTTTATATGCGCTATATTAGGCCTGGTCGTGTTGGAGAAGGATCAGTAATTGGTATTATCCTACTTATTTTATCTCTTGTTGGAGGACAGTATGTAGCAGAAAATCCAACACTTGCAAGTATGTTCACATTTAGTGGTGAAACAATTGCTATTATGCTTATTGTATATGGATTTATCGCATCGGCATTACCAGTTTGGATGCTTTTAGCACCACGTGATTATTTAAGTACATTTTTAAAAGTCGGAACAATTGTAGGGTTAGCAATCGGTATCTTAATTGTAGCACCAGATTTACAAATGCCAGCAGTTTCGAAATTTATTGATGGAACTGGTCCTGTGTTTTCTGGAAACTTATTCCCGTTCTTATTTATTACTATTGCTTGTGGTGCAGTGTCTGGATTCCATGCTCTCGTTTCATCAGGTACGACGCCGAAGATGATCGAGCAAGAGGGACACGCACAGCCAATCGGTTATGGAGCAATGTTAATGGAGTCGTTTGTAGCAGCGATGGCGATGATTGCGGCTTGTGTATTAACACCGGGAACGTATTTTGCAATTAATAGTCCCGCAGCACTTATCGGTACAGATGTTTCGCAGGCAGCTCAAGTTATTTCCTCATGGGGATTTGCTATTACACCAAATGAACTAAAAGATCTCGCTGTAAATGTTGGAGAGCAAACAATTTTATCACGTACAGGTGGTGCGCCAACATTAGCGATAGGTATGGCATATATTTTCTCACAAGTAATAGGTGGAACGGCCATGATGGCATTTTGGTATCATTTTGCGATTCTCTTTGAAGCTCTATTCATTTTAACAACAATTGATGCCGGAACGCGTGTCGGCCGATTTATGATTCAAGATATTTTAGGGCATGTATATAAGCCATTTGGGAAAACGGATTCTACATTAGCGAATGTAATCGCTACAACATTATGTGTATTAGGGTGGGGATATTTCTTATACCAAGGGGTAATAGATCCGCTCGGTGGAATTAATACATTATGGCCACTTTTCGGTATTGCAAATCAAATGCTAGCAGGTATTGCATTATTACTTGGAACGACAATTTTGTTCAAAATGGGAAAAAAGGCGTACGTTTGGGTAACACTTATTCCAACTGTCGGGTTGCTGATTGTAACGATGACGGCGGGATATCAAAAGCTATTTCATGAAAATCCTAAAATTGGATTTCTATCGCATGCAAAGGTATTTCAGGGAGCATTAGATGAGGGAAAAGTGTTAGCGCCAGCAAAAAATGTTGCTCAAATGAAGCAAATTATTTTCAATGATTATATCGATGCAGCGCTTTGCGGAATTTTTATGATAGTTGTAATCGCTGTGTTAATTTCAGCACTTCGAATTTGGATCCAAGTATTAAGAAATAAGCCAATGCCGTTAAAAGAGGCACCATATATTCCTAGAGATGAAAGTGAGTCGAGGAACTATGCTTAAAAAGTTGTGGCAAGTATGGGGTGAAAGAAAACGCTTTATTAGTTTGCTCGTTGGGGTACCAAGTTATGAAGTATATGTGGAGCATATGAAAAAGCATCATCCTGAAGAAGAGGTTGTATGTCAAAAGCAATTTTTTGCTGAGGCACAAGAAGCAAGATTTAATGCAAAGGGTGGAAAAATATCACGCTGTTGTTAATGAAAAAGGGCGAGTTTTCGCCCTTTTTATTTTTTTGCTGTTTCACGTGGAACAGCAAAAATAAACAAAACATTTGGGAATTAAAGGTATTTCGTATACAATAAGGTGAGGAAGGGGATAGATGGAAAAGTAGGGAGATTATTTTATGTTAAGGGACTTATTTGTAAATACAACAATTATTCTTTCCTTTATTTTTATTGGAGGTCAGCTTTTAAGGGATAAGCCGTTAAAAGAAGGATTCTCTTTTGGGCAGAAATGTGTAGTAGGCATTTTTACTGGGATACTAGGTATAGTATTAATGTATTTCAGTGTTCGTGTTGGTACCATTCTATTGGATTTACGCTACTTAGCTGTTATTCTAGCTGTTATTATTGGAGGACCGATAGCGAGTACCATAACAATTGGTATGATTTTAGTAACTAGGCTGTTGTTTATGGATTATTCATTAGCTTCTCAAGTGGCTTTTTATACAATCATTGCGATAGGAATAGGGAGTATCTTTATTTCGCGCATGAAGCTTTCTTTAGGGGGAAAGTGGGTATGGTTACACACATATATTTTATCTATTCTAATCCCAGCGTTATATATATGGTTAATTAAAGAGATCCACATAGTGGGATTATATTTAATTTCTAGTATTATTACAGGTTACATAACATTCATAAGTGCAAATTATGTTTTACAATCCAATGAGTTATTTCAAAAGATGAAACAATACGCAACGATAGATGCATTGACAGGTTTAGGAAACGTAAGACAGTTTGATTTAGAGATGAATCGTCATATTAGTAATAAGAACATGAAAAATGATTCGTTTTGTTTACTACTTATAGATATTGACCACTTTAAGTATGTAAATGATACGTACGGGCATCCTGCAGGGGACGAAGTGCTAAAACAAGTAGGATGTATTTTACGAGAAACTTCACAATTTCCAGATTTGGCTTTTCGAAAGGGTGGAGAGGAGTTTGCGCTTTTGATACCGAATAAGGGATTAGCTTACGGAATTCTTACGGGCGAGCAAATTCGTACAGCTGTTGAAAGTCACTCATTTCAATTGTTAGATGAAACGAAAATAAAAATTACAGTTTCGGTGGGGGTTTCAGAATATGAAGGATCACCGGAGCAATTTATTCAAGCGGCAGATGATGCGTTATACTACTCGAAACGAAATGGTAGAAATAAGGTCAGCTCTGTATCTTAAAGATAAGATGACCAGAAGACATAAAGCTTATAAAAAACACTCACAGAGGCAATGTATGAACTTTGTGAGTGTTTTTTATTTATATATTAGACAAGTTCTTTTGATACAACAAATTTACGATATGCACCATGGTGAGTTGGACCTACGTATTCGTTAATTTTGAATGAGTAACGAATAGCAGCTGTGATGAATTCTTTAGCAGTTTTTACTGCTTCTTTCACAGGTTTTCCTTTTGCAAGTTCTGCTGTAATTGCAGCAGAATATGTGCAACCTGCGCCGTGTGTATTTGTCGTATCAATTTTTTCTGATTCTAGAAGGTCGAATGTTTCTCCATCATATAGGACGTCGATTGCAGTTTCCGTACCAAGTTTGCTACCGCCTTTAATTA
This sequence comes from Bacillus sp. 007/AIA-02/001, assembly GCF_004634455.1. Classification (NCBI taxonomy): domain Bacteria; kingdom Bacillati; phylum Bacillota; class Bacilli; order Caryophanales; family Bacillaceae; genus Bacillus; species Bacillus sp. 007/AIA-02/001. The sequence continues at coordinate 157,454 of NZ_SEIY01000007.1, read as the reverse complement.
GGACGTATTTCGCACCTAAAGCATGGATCTTTTTCGCTGCTTCTTTCATGTCTTCAAGAGAATTAATCTTTACGCCACTTAATTGGTAAGCTTCAAATAAGTTTGGTGTTACAACTAATGCCTTTGGAACAAGAACGTCACGTAAGCAATCATTCGTTTCAGGATGTAATGCTTCATCAGCACCTTTACATACCATAACAGGGTCAACTACTATATTTTTGAAATTGTGCTTTTCGATTGTTTCTGCAACCATTTCAATAATTTCTACTGATCCAAGCATACCTGTTTTTAAAGCGTCTACGCCAACACCTTCAATTGTTGTTTCTAATTGTGGTTTTAATGTAGAAGCTGGGATTGGAAATACGTTATGTGCCCAACCGTTATGTGGATCCATCGTTACGATTGTTGTAAGAGATGTCATTCCGTATACGCCCAGTTCTTGGAATGTTTTTAAATCTGCTTGTATACCAGCACCGCCACTTGTGTCAGAACCAGCGATAGTAAGTGCTTTATTTAATGTCATTATGAAAGCCCCCTCGAGTGATATAATGAAAACTATGTTCTCACCATTATATCAATGTTACGAATAAGTACAAAGTGAAAAGTAGATGATTTATTTTAAGAGCTATTTAAAATCTTGTATGCAGGAGACTGAGTATGTTTCGAGATAATCGTACAAATGAATTAGTTATATTAAAGGAAATTGCAGAAACATTAAATACATCAAATGATACATATCATGTATTGCAAGCTGTCCTAGAGAAATTACTAAGTGTAACAGGCTTAACGACAGGATGGATTTTTCTTGCGGATGAAAATGGGAAGTATACGAAGTTAATTGATTATCAATTACCAGAGGCACTTACATATGAAAATAAACGCCCGATGTGCGAAGGTGAATGTTGGTGTTTACGAGGTTTTGTAGATGGAAAATTAGAGAGAGCCGTTAATATTATTGAATGTAAAAGAATTAATAATGCAATTGAATATAATTGGGGGGATACGGAGGGCATTCTTCATCATGCTACGGTTCCTTTAAAAGCTGGGGGAGAAAAATTTGGGGTGTTAAATGTTGCAAGTCCGGGTAAAACACATTTTTCAGAAGAAGAATTAGTATTACTCCAATCGGTTGCCTTCCAAATTGGTACGGCTTTAAAGCGAACAAATTTATATGAAAATGAAAAGAGAAGAGCACATTATTATGTGAAATTAGAGCGTTTCATTCAAGATTTAAAAACGATTCATAAGTTTAATGTACTACCTGAAAAGGTGGTAAATCACGTAGGTGAAGTATTTCAATGGAATCAAGTAGCGCTTTTTATTAGGGAGGAAAAAGAATTATCTCTGCGAGCGTCTTACGTTCAGGAAGAGTTAAAAGAGGATATAAAAGAGGCGGCCAAGAAGGCGTTAGAACAAGATGAACCAGTTCTAATAAAACATCAAATAGGACATAATGTACATCTAAATCGAGCTGTTATTGCTACACCAATACATATTCAAAACCATATATTTGGTGTTTTATGTGTTAGCTTGAATAATGGAGAGTTGGATGCTAATACAATAGATGTAATTCAAGCATTATCGAACCATGTTTCGTTAATAATAGAGAATTTGAGGTTAAACGAGCAGCGCCGTGAATTTGTGCGAATGGAAGAAAGAAATCGGTTAGCAAGAGATTTACATGATTCTGTTTCGCAAAAATTATTTTCATTAACCTTCATGACAAAAGGCGCCGAGGCAGTTTTAAAAGGTAAAAATGAAAAGGTAGATCAATCTTTGCATGAGATGCGTGAACTTGCGCAAGGAGCTTTGAAAGAAATGAGGACATTAATTTGGCAGCTTCGTCCGGCGGGATTAGAAAAAGGATTATTGCCAGCTCTAAAGCAGTACGGTGAAAATTTGGGACTGAAAATTAGGGAGCAAGTTACGGGTGTTCGTGATTTACCTCGTGTAGTAGAAGAAGCTTTGTGGCGCATAGGCCAAGAAGCACTGAACAATGTAAGTAAGCATGCAGGTATAAAAGAAGCGACGATTTATTTTACAGTGAATGAGAAAAATGTATCATTAGAAATAGTTGATCAAGGAAAGGGATTTGTGGAAAAGAATATAAAAGAAAAGAAATCACTAGGTATGATTACGATGCGTGAAAGAGTAGAATTAGTTGGTGGAACAATTAAAATTGTAAGTAGTAATAAACGAACGAGCGTAAAAGTAAATGTACCATTATGATGTGAAAATGAGGGAAGTTTGTGAAAATAAAAGTATTGTTAGTTGATGATCATACAGTCGTTTTAAAAGGATTAGCATTTTTCTTAAGTACACAGGAAGATTTAGAGTTAGTTGGAGAAGCGAATAATGGGAAAGAAGCGTTAGTGAAAGTAGGAGAAACAACTCCCGATGTTATATTAATGGATTTATACATGCCTGAAATGGATGGTGTTGAGGCGACGGCATATATTAAAAAAGAGTATCCAAATGTGAAAGTAATTGTATTAACTAGCTTTTCTGATCAGGCGCATGTGTTACCTGCATTAAGGGCTGGAGCAAGTGGGTATATTTTAAAAGATGTAGAACCAGATCAGCTTGTTGAGGCTATTCGAAGCGCATATAAAGGTAATATTCAATTACATCCGGATATAGCAAATGCTCTTCTCTCTCAAACATTACCTGTAGAAGAAAAGGAAGAAGAACCTTCTATTCAAGTGGATGTGCTAACAGCGAGAGAAAATGAAGTATTGCAGCTATTAGCGAAAGGGATGAGCAATAAGGAAGTTGCATCTGTTTTAGTTATTACAGAAAAGACGGTTAAGGCGCATGTAAGTAGCATTTTGAGTAAGTTGAATTTATCTGATCGTACGCAAGCGGCATTATATGCAGTGAAAAATGGAATTGTATAAGACGAAAGTCGTAAGACCAAGTTCGCCTTTGGAAGGTGGACTTTTTTTATGGAAAAATACGTCTATGTGAGGACGAAATTGTCATTATATAAAGATAAAATATGTTTGTAAGCAACAAAACAACAATTACAAGGGATACCTTTTTTGAAAGCATATAACAACATAAGAGTGAGTACTAGGAGGAATAAATAATGGCAACAGTTTTATTCGTTAAAGCAAATAACCGTCCAGCGGAACAAGCAGTTAGTGTAAAATTATATGAGGCATTTTTAGCAAACTATAAAGAAGCACACCCAAATGATACAGTAGTAGAACTTGATTTATATAAAGAAGAATTACCATATGTAGGCGTAGATATGATTAATGGTACATTCAAGGTAGGTAAAGGATTTGATTTAACAGAAGAAGAGGCAAAAGCAGTAGCAGTTGCTGATAAGTATTTAAATCAATTCCTAGAAGCTGATAAAGTTGTTTTCGGCTTCCCATTATGGAACTTAACGATTCCAGCAGTATTGCACACATATATTGATTATTTAAACCGTGCTGGTAAAACGTTCAAATATACGCCAGAGGGTCCAGTTGGCCTAATCGGAGATAAGAAGATTGCATTATTAAATGCAAGAGGCGGCGTATATTCAGAAGGTCCAGCAGCTGAGGTAGAAATGGCTGTTAAATATGTAGCAAGTATGATGGGCTTCTTCGGCGCAACAAACATGGAAACAGTAGTTATTGAAGGGCATAACCAATTCCCAGATAAAGCAGAAGAAATCATTGCTGCAGGTCTTGAAGAAGCAGCTAAAGTAGCAAGTAAATTTTAATTAAAAGTATAATCGTCACTCGAAAAAACAGCATTAACATGTAAACGTTAATGCTGTTTTTTTATATTTTTAGTTCATCAGCAAGTTTTTCTAATGTATTTCGATCTTGTATATAATATGTTCGGCCTTCTTTTCTTAAATAATTTTGTTGGCAAAACTGATTTAATACATATAAAAGATGACGGTAGCTGACATTTAAATATTCCGAGGCCTCGGTATGCTTTTCTATATAACAATTATTTTGCTCTGTTAATAAAATAAAAGCAGCTAATCGATTTTCAAAAGGATAACTATAGTTTTTTGCGTAATTTTCAGTGCGAGTAATTGTCTTTTCTCCAATAAATTTACATAAGTGCTGTAAAAACGTTGCATCTTGTAATAAAAGTTGCTGACAATCTTTAAGAGGAAGTGCCAAACACACACAATCTTCTAGTACTTCAACGGACTTAGTAATATTTTCTACTCCTATTAATCCTAATTCCCCGATAAAAGATGGTGCTTGAATAAAATTAATTAATGAAACCTTCCCGTTTTTATGACTCATATATATTTTTGCCTTCCCAGAAATTAAGTAATAGAGATAAGGGAGAGTATTTCCTTCGCTACATATCATCTCTTTCGTTTGAAAAGAATGTAGCTCTACATATGGCAAGACATGAAATGAAAATAGGGTATGGAATTGATGGATTTGCATGTATTGATAAATTTCTTCCTTATTTTTGCTGATTTTCATATTTTCACCCCTATGTATAGTATGAGATATCTCCTATTATCTTTACAAGAAGGAATGATACGATTTATGTAAATTTGTTTTTGTAGAAAAGAGAGTGTGATGAGTTTATGAAAAAATATAAAACATTGCTATTTGATGTAGATGATACATTATTAGATTTCCAAAAGGCTGAAAAAGTGGCTTTACGGGTGCTTTTTGAAGAGAAGGGAATCCCTTTAACAGACGAGATAGAGGCTCGTTATAAAAAAATAAATAAAGGTCTTTGGGATGCTTTTGAAAAAGGTGAACTATCACGCAATGAAGTTGTAAATACACGATTCTCTCTGTTGTTTAAAGAGTATGGAGAAGAAGTAGACGGAATATTATTCGAAAATAATTACCGTAACTACTTAGAAGAAGGAAATCAACTCATGCAAGGTGCGTTTAAATTTATAAATCAAATTCAAGGGGAGTATGAGTTGTATATAGTGACAAATGGTGTTTCTAAGACGCAAGATAAACGTTTGCGTAATGCAGGGTTACATTCATTGTTTAAAGATGTTTTTGTTTCGGAAGATACAGGTTTTCAAAAGCCGATGAAAGAGTATTTTGATTATGTTTTTGAACGGATTCCTAACTTTGCACCTGAAGAAGGGCTGATTATTGGAGATTCATTAAGCGCGGATATTAAAGGTGGATATGTAGCGGGAATTGATACTTGTTGGTTTAATCCAGAAAGGAAATTAAATGATAGTGGGATTATACCGACATATGAAGTGCATAATTTTGAGGAGTTAGAAGCGTTATTAAAGCAGCATGTGTAATAAAAAAATAGGCAGTGGAGCTTTCATCCCCACTGCCTATTTTTATTAATTTTTATTTTCGTTATGTTTTGGCAGCGGAAAGGCATTCCCGATAGCAGCTGCACCAAGCATGGGCAATAGTAAATTAAGCGGGAAAAACATAAGTAATAGTAATGTTATAGCTATTGGCTTTCGTAACGCATAGCTTGAAATTGCTGTCGTTACGATGGCAACAGATGCTACTGGATCTATAGGAAGAATAGATGCTACAGCGTATCCGATACTTGACCCGGAAAATATAATTGGGAAGATATGTCCACCTCGCCACCCTGTGTTCAAACAAACGGCAGTAATGCACAACTTTAAAATCCCTGAAAGAAGTAGTATCCAAAAAGATAAATGGCTCCATTCAACAACTAATTCTTTTAATTGATGTTCCCCTGAAAATAATGTGTACGGAAGAAAAGTTCCCGCAATTCCTAATAAAATACCACCGATAATTCCGAGTGTCAGTTTGTATTCCCTAAAAGGGTGAATTAACTTCTCTAATGTGAATTCTAACTTGAAATAAAAGAAACCAACTATAGCACCGATACTAGCAAGTGGAAGAAATGCGATCCATTCATTGAAAGAAAGTGCACCTTCCCCGAAATCAACAATAAAGGATCCACGATTATCGAGTTTACTCAGTAGTAAATAAACAGAAAAACCTGCGAAAGTAGTAGCTAAGTATACAATCGCCTTTTTTCCTTTAGAAAAAGCAGCAATTTGTTCCCCCTCATTTTCATTTGGTGCTAAATAACCGAATAATGGTGCGTTAAAAATGACACTTAAAGTAGCTCCAATTCCGATCTCGGTTAGCTCATTCATACCCTTTAAGGCAAATTTAAAGCGATCCCCTACCCATGTGCACAGTCCGCCTATAATTCCAACTAGTGCGGCTTCTGGACCAAGACTAGCACCGAAAATTAAAACAATAATCGCTGTTAAAGTAGCCTGATGGACAAAGCGATATTCGATTCGACCAGTTTTTTTATATTCAGCCATCACTTCAGGCATAAGGCGCGGGTATGTACCGAAATGTTTTTGTGATAGACCAACAAGGACCCCGCCAATTATTGTTACGCAAAGGGTGTAATAAGAGGGAAAAGAGAGAACTTCAGGCAAGTATCCCCAAATAAAGTGGATTCCAATATTTATTGTGACTAAAAATAACCAGACTGTAGCTCCTACTATAGATCCTAGAAGAATGCCATATAGAGCAAGTATGTACTGCATATCTTTTTTATTTGTCATGTTATACCTCCGTTATGTAAATCTTAGTAGGTAAAAAAGTGAAATATACTAGTGAAAAATGGATTGAATATATATAGTATCTTTTTGAGAAGATGGCCTATTCAACATATAGGCTAACTTTAGGGGAATTTGAATTTATAGGTTAAATTACTTATTTAATTTTATAGACTGATTTGAGGTTTTTAAAGGTCTTTTTTGAAATAGACTAGAATATATTTCTTTTGTTGCTTTATATGAAACTGTTAACATTTATTTTAGAACATTCAGAAAAACTGTTTGACATTAGGAAATTATTGCTATAAAATCAACGGTAATTGCATAGTCTTATCAAGAAAAGGTGGAGGGACAGGCCCGATGAAACCTTGGCAACAGCCGTATAACGGAATTGTGCCAAATCCTGCAGGTAGTAATCCTGAGAGATAAGAAAGAGCCTTTAGAGCGTGTTTTCAAACTGCTCCTTTCTTGTTTTCAGGAAAGGGGCAGTTTTTTATTTTGTATAAAAGAAAGGAGAATGAGAGATGGGAGAATCATGGGGAAAAGGAACAATTTGTGTGCAAGGTGGCTATACGCCAAAAAATGGTGAACCACGTGTTTTACCACTTTATCAAAGTACAACATATAAATACGATACTTCAGATGATTTAGCAGCCCTATTTAACTTAGAGGCAGAAGGATATATTTATACACGTATTGGAAACCCTACTCTAGCCGCATTTGAGCAGAAGTTATCAGATTTAGAAGGCGGTGTAGGAGCTGTTGCAACGGCTTCTGGGCAAGCAGCTATTATGCTCGCAGTTTTAAATATTTGTAGTAGTGGGGATCATTTACTTTGTTCTTCAACGGTTTACGGGGGAACGTTTAATTTATTTGGAGTGAGTTTGCGTAAACTGGGCATTGATGTTACGTTCTTTAATCCAAATTTAACGGCAGATGAAATTACGGCGCTTGCTAATGACAAGACGAAACTTATCTATGCAGAATCGTTAGGAAATCCAGCGATGAATGTTTTAAATTTTAAAGAATTTTCAGCTGCTGCTAAAGAATTAGAGGTACCTTTTATCGTTGATAATACATTAGCAACTCCTTATTTATGCCAGGCGTTTGAACATGGGGCAAATATTATTGTTCATTCTACGACGAAGTATATCGATGGGCATGCGAGCTCCTTAGGCGGTATTGTAATTGACGGTGGAAACTTTGATTGGACAAATGGAAAGTATCCTGAACTTGTTGAACCAGATCCAAGTTATCACGGTGTAAGTTACGTTCAAAACTTTGGTGCAGCAGCGTATATTGTGAAAGCACGTGTTCAGCTATTAAGAGATTATGGAAATTGTATGAGCCCATTCAATGCATATATTAGCAATATTGGCTTAGAAACATTGCATTTACGAATGGAACGTCATAGTGAAAATGCTCTTGCAGTTGCTAAGTGGCTTGCTAATCATGAACGTATTGAATGGGTGAATTATCCGGGCTTAGATAGTAATGAAAATTACTCATTGGCACAACAGTACTTGAAAAAAGGTGCTAGTGGTGTTTTAACTTTCGGTATTAAAGGCGGATTAGAAGCAGCAAAAGAATTTATCGCAAATGTAAAACTAGCAACTCTTGTAACACACGTAGCTGATGCACGAACTTGCGTTATACATCCTGCTAGTACGACGCATAGACAATTAAATGCTGAAGATCAGCGTTTAGCTGGTGTTACATCTGATTTAATTCGTTTATCAGTTGGTATAGAAGATGTTTCTGATATTATTGCAGATTTGGAAGCAGCTCTAGTTGGGGGCAAAACACATGCCGATCATAATTGATAAAGATTTACCGGCTCGCAAAGTGTTACAAAAAGAAAATATTTTTGTAATGACGAAGGAGCGAGCGGAAACACAAGATATACGCGCTTTGAAAATTGCTATATTAAATTTAATGCCAACGAAGCAAGACACAGAGGCACAATTACTTCGCTTAATTGGAAACACACCGTTACAATTAGATGTTCATTTGCTTCATATGGAATCACATCTATCTCGTAATGTAACGCAAGAACATTTAACAAGCTTTTATAAAACGTTTCGTGATATTGAAAATGAAAAGTTTGATGGGCTCATTATTACAGGAGCGCCAGTGGAGACCCTTGCTTTTGAAGAGGTAGATTATTGGGAAGAGCTTAAACATATTATGGAGTATTCAAAAACGAATGTAACATCTACGCTCCATATTTGCTGGGGAGCACAGGCTGGCTTGTACTATCATTATGGTGTTCCAAAGTATCCCCTTAAGGAAAAAATGTTCGGTGTATTTGAACATGAAGTTTGCGAGCAACATGTGAAATTGTTACAAGGATTTGATGAATTGTTTTTTGCTCCGCATTCTCGTCATACAGAAGTACGAGAGAATGATATTAGAGGAGTGAAAGACTTAACATTGTTAGCAAACTCTGAAGAAGCAGGTGTTCACCTTGTTATTGGGCCAGAAGGAAGGCAAGTGTTTGCCCTTGGACATAGCGAATATAGTTGTGAGACGTTAAAACAAGAATACGAACGAGATCGTGACAAGGGATTAAATATTGATGTGCCAAAAAACTATTTTAAACATAATAATCCAGATGAAAAGCCGCTTGTTAGGTGGAGGAGTCATGGTAATTTATTGTTTTCTAATTGGTTGAATTATTACGTGTATCAAGAAACCCCTTATATATTGTAAAGAAAGATTGTGTAACACGTGGCAACGTTTTCCTTGTAAAGATTAACCTGTATTTTTCCGAATGTTCAAAATACATTGTTTTTCAGATTTTTTACTCATATAATTTCATCTAAACACAATTTTTGAGGGGTGGACAGTACTATGAAAGAAATTCAAGTTGGGTTATTAGGTCTTGGGACAGTTGGCAGTGGTGTGGTTCGTATTATTACGGATCATCAAGAACGACTCATACACCAAGTAGGTTGTCCAGTGAAGGTAACGAAAGTATTAGTGCAAAACATTGAGAAAGAGAGAGAGGTAGAGGTACCTTCTACTCTATTAACACAAGATGCAAATGAAATTTTAGATAATCCAAATATTGATGTTGTCATTGAAGTGATGGGTGGCATTGATGATGCAAAATCATATATTTTACAAGCTTTAAAAAGCGGAAAGCATGTTGTAACTGCAAATAAAGATTTAATGGCATTACATGGAGCTGAATTATTAGCGACAGCAAAAGATAATAAGGCTGATTTATTCTATGAGGCGAGTGTGGCAGGGGGAATTCCAATTTTACGCAGTATCGTAGAAGGACTTTCCTCAGATCTTATTACGAAAGTAATGGGAATTGTAAATGGAACGACAAATTTTATTTTGACGAAAATGTCAGACGAAGGGAGAGCATATAACGACGTGTTAAAAGAAGCCCAACAACTTGGATTTGCAGAAGCAGATCCAACATCAGATGTAGAAGGTTTAGATGCAGCAAGAAAAATGACGATTTTAGCTACTCTCGGTTTCTCTACAAATGTAGAGCTTGGAGACGTGAAAGTAAAAGGGATTACCTCTATTACAGAGGAAGATATTGAATATAGTAAGAGCTTAGGTTATACAATTAAATTAATCGGTCTTGCAAAACGAGATGGTGAAAAATTGGAGGTTACAGTTGAACCAACTTTACTTCCAAATACACATCCTCTTGCGGCAGTACAAAATGAATATAACGCTGTGTATGTGTACGGTGAAGCAGTTGGGGAAACGATGTTTTATGGACCAGGCGCAGGAAGTTTACCAACAGCGACAGCTGTTGTTTCGGATTTAGTTGCTGTAATGCAAAATATTAGATTAGGGGTAACAGGAAATAGTGCTGTAGTCCCACAATATCAAAAAGTATTAAAAGAGCCAGACGAAATTGTCGTGAAAAAGTTTTTAAGACTGCATGTAAAAGACGAAATTGGTGTATTTGCAAAAATTACTTCATTGTTCTCTGAGCGCGGAGTTAGCTTTGAGAAAATTATTCAAATGCCGCTTGAAGAGAAAGGAAAGGCTGAAATTGTAATTGTAACGCATCGTGCGTCTCTTGCTGATTATGATTATATTCTACATACGTTGCAAGGGTATGAAGAAATAGATTGTTTGAAAGCGAACTATCGAATTGAAGGGGATGCTAAGTAGTATCCTTACCATAAAACAGAAAGAGCCTATTAAGCAGCTTGCTTAATAGGCTCTTTTCTATTTAAAATCTGCGTACCAACTTGAATAAATGCTTGGATAATCCAGCCTGTTGTAAAGGATAAGATGATTGTTCCAAAATAGATAGGTCCGTCTAATAAAAAGCTTAACGTTAAAAATAAAAAGGCTAATGAAATCTCTGTTCTTCTAAACGTCCATTTTTTCTTCTCAGCAACCGTTAAAACGAAAGCTTCTTGAGGCGCTGCGCAAAGGTTTGTAGAGACGTAAAGACCAATTCCAGCTCCAACGAATAGATTTCCGCAAATAAGTGTTATATATTTTGGAAGAGAGCGGATAGCGTCCATAATAGTTGTAATGGAACCAATCCAATCAACAAAAAGAGAAATAAGAACCATCGTTACAATTGTACCGATTGTAATTTGTTTTTTATTCCAAAAGAGTACGATAAGTGTAAAAGCAAAGTTAATCATGAAAATCCAAAAACCAATACTTATGCCAAAATTTTGATATAGTGCAATAAAGAAGGAATCATAAGGGCTAAGTCCAAAGGAAGTAATTGTCGTCATCATATTAATACCGATGGCAAGAATGAGTAAACCGCCAATGAAAAATATATATTCTAATTTGAATCGAAGCATAGTTGTATATCCTTTCTAAATGTATTTGCTAGGAAAGGATATATTGTGGAAAGCTTACCAGGTCAAGGGAGAATTTTTGTGAGAAGGGGAAAATGAGATGACAAATATAAGAAAGATTGCTGAACTTGCTGGAGTATCTGTTTCAACTGTTTCACGTGTACTAAATAATCATCCGTACGTAAATGAACAGAAACGAAAAGAAATTTTAGCGATTATAGAAGAATTAAATTACACGCAAAATGTGAATGCAATTCATTTAGTGAAAGGAAAAACGAATGTAATTGGCGTTTTATTGCCACACGTAAATGATCAATATTATAGCGCTATTATCGAGGGGATATCAAAAGAGACAGCAAAGAATAATTATAATATGATGCTTTGCCAGACGAATTATAGCGAAGAAAGAGAACTAGAAATTTTAAATATGTTAAAAATGAAAAAGCTTGATGGGGTTATTATTTGTTCTCGGGCAAATAGTAAGGAGAAGCTTGAAGAATATACAAAATTCGGCCCGATTGTTATGTGTGAAGAAATAGATTCAAAATACATTTCAAGTGTCCATATCGATTACTACAAAGTATTTTCACTTGGGATGAAAAGCTTAATAGATGCCGGTCATACACATATTGGATATTGTATTGGAAGAAGTAATAGTGTTAATAGCCAAAGACGAAAGAAGGCATATGAAGATTCGCTTCAACAGAGTATCGTAACACCGTTAGAGACCTGGAAATTTGAGGGTTGTTTTACAGTGGAAGATGGACGCAATGTAATTAGAGAATGGGCTCATATGTCAGTAAAACCGACGGCGTTCCTTGTATCTTGTAACCATATTGCAGCGGGGATGGTTACAGAAGCAAAAAAACAAGGAATTCGTATTCCAGAGGATATTACGATTATCGGGTGTGATGATCAAGAGGTGGCAGATATATTGGGTATAACGACGATTTCGCATTCTAGTAAAAACGTTGGAGTAAAAGCGTTTGAATTATTATATGAAAAGATTAATGAAGAGAAATTAGATGTGAAGCATATAGAGTTATTACCAGATTTAGTAAATAGAGAAACGACGTAATTGAGAAGGTGTGAAAATCGCTTTTCAAAATTTCGTTTGGTATAATTATGGACAATCTATGAGGGCTAAAAGGGGTTTTGATATGAGATCAAAAGTAGTAAAAGTAATTCTACTCATTACAATTGCATCTTTCTGTTTATTTGCATATGGCTTTGTTTCAGGTGTAAATGATGTATTAAATCCGAAAGCTTCAAATTTAATTAAAAAGACCGATGTAGTGACAAAAGAGAAAAAGAAAACGGGAACGTTACAAATCGTTAGTTTAGGTGATTCATTAACGCGTGGCGTTGGTGATAAAGAAGGAATTGGCTATGTTGGGCGAATGAAAGAGGATTTACAAAAAGATTATAAGCAAAAAATTGCATTAACAAATTTAGCAGTTAGTGGTGCAAAAATGCCCGATTTATTAAAACAAATTGAAAGTAATGGCGCTCAATATTCAATTAAGCAAGCAGATGTAATCGTGTTAACGATTGGTGGGAATGATTTGTTCCCAGGCTGGGAATCGCTTGGGAAAATAGATTTAGAGACGTATCGTCCTGACACAGAAACGTTTCAAAATGAAGCAAAGAAAATTATAGAAGAAATTCGTAAATTAAATACAGATAGTCCGATTTTTTGGCTTGGTTTATACAATCCTTTTGAAGATGTAGAAGATTTAAAAGGGTCTTCAAACATTGTTGTGGACTGGAATGCATCTTTAGAGAAGTTAGCGCTAAACGATAAAAATGTATATATTACACCGACATTTGATTTATTCCAAAACCGTGGGAAAGATTTATTATACTCTGATCATTTTCATCCGAACGAAGTAGGTTATACGTATATGGCAGAACGTTTAGTTCAAAATGTTGTAAGTAAATTAAAACTAGAACAAGGAGGGGTAAAATGACGACGATACTTTCCGTACGAGATTTGAAGAAGGTAATTGGAAAGAAGACTCTTGTAGAGAATATTTCCTTTGATGTAAAGCAAGGAGAAGTGTTCGGGTTCTTAGGACCAAATGGTGCTGGAAAGACGACTACCATTCGAATGTTAGTCGGATTGATTAAGGCGACAGAAGGTACGATTTCTATCGGTGGTTATTCGATTAAGGAAAATTTCAGAGAAGCGATGCGTCAAATTGGGAGTATCGTTGAAAACCCAGAGTTGTATACATATTTAACGGGATGGGAAAATTTAAAGCAATTTGCTCGTATGTTAGGTGATATATCAGATGAACGTATTATTGAAATTGCTGAAATGGTTCATTTAGATGAAAGAATTCATGACAAGGTAAAAACGTACTCACTTGGTATGAAACAACGCCTTGGAATTGCGCAGGCGCTCCTTGGGAATCCAAAATTGCTCATATTAGATGAGCCAACGAATGGTTTAGATCCAGCAGGGATTAGAGAACTTAGGGAATTTATACATAAGCTTGTAAAAGAAGAAAATATGAGCGTGTTTATTTCAAGTCACTTGCTAAGTGAAGTGCAAATGATATGCGATCGCGTTGCTATTATTCATAAAGGAAAAATGATAACAGTTGCCAAGGTTGAAGAATTAATTAAAACAGCAAGTGATCGTGTAGAATGGATTGTTACACCAATTTCTAAGGCGAAAGATATGCTAGAAGCGGCCGAAGAAGTAAGGGAAGTGAGTGTAGAAGGCGATCGATTACTATGCCGCATGGATATTGCATCTATAAGTAGTTGGAATAAACACTTTGTCGAAAATGAAATAGATGTACATAGCGTTAAGGAGCTTGTATTTACGCTAGAAGATTTATTTATTGAACTCACAAGGGGTGAGCAGCATGCGTGAATTTGCGAATCTAGTTTTAAATGAATCAGAAAAGATTTACCGCAAGAAACGTATTTTTGTTGTCATGCTTATTTTAGCAATCTTGATCCCGCTTTTTGTGTATGCGCAGTATCGTGAAATAGAAACGACACAAAAAAGACTCGGTACAACTGATTGGAAGGTTTCATTGCAACAGCAAATTGTTGATTCTCAGAACCGGTTGAACAATTCTAGGTTGCCAGAAGAATGGCGTGATTGGTTAAAGGTAAGAGTTGAGCAACAACAATATTATTTAGATCATGATATTAATCCGATGGCACCGGGTGCACCGACTTTTGTCAGAGCATTTATTGAACAAGGAATTACATTATTTATTCCGCTTCTTGTAATGATTGTAGCCATTGATATCGTTTCAGGAGAACGAAGTGATGGGACGATGAAGATGTTACTTACGCGGCCAATTCGGCGTTGGAAAATACTCCTTAGTAAATACGTGACGATGTTATTTTTCATTTCGCTCATACTGTTTCTTGTAGGTTTGTTTGCTTACATATTATCAGGGCTTGTATTTGGATACTCGGGATGGAATTTACCTGTTTTAACAGGATTTGTTATTGATAAGGAAACGCTAAATACGAACTTTGTGCATCTTATTCCGCAGTGGCAATACATCTTAATGGCGTATGGACTAGCATGGTTTGTTGCTATCGTTGTCGGAACTATATCATTTATGGTCTCTGTTTTAATTCGTAATACACCAGCTGGTATGGGCGTTATGCTAGCTGCATTAATTGCAGGCGGTATTTTAAGCTCGTTCGCAACATCTTGGGAAGGCGCCAAATATATTTTTAGTGTGAATTTATCATTAACGGATTATTTATCAGGAAAATTACCTGCATTACAAGGTTTATCGATGGGATTTTCTTTGATGAATTTAACTGTTTGGGCAGTTGTTTCTCTTGTTATTTCGTTCGTAGTATTTACAAGACAGGATATGGTGAATTAATTAGACAGGAAGTGACAGTATGGAAAATGTTTTAAAGAATGATTGGGAGCCACTATTGGCACCAGAATTCGAGAAAGAGTATTATCTTACTCTATCCAGTTTTTTGACAGAAGAATACAGCACGCATGTTGTTTATCCGAAGGTAGAAGATATTTTTAACGCTCTTCAGTATACAAGTTATGAAAATACAAAGGTTGTTATTTTAGGACAAGATCCATATCATGGACCGAATCAAGCGCATGGTTTAAGCTTTTCTGTGCAACCTGGTGTTAAAACACCACCGTCATTGTTAAATATGTATAAAGAACTTCGAGATGAATATGGTTATGAAATCCCGAATAACGGTTATTTAGTAAAATGGGCGGAACAAGGAGTATTATTACTAAATACCGTATTAACAGTTCGGCAAGGCGAAGCAAATTCTCATAAGGGAAAAGGATGGGAGCACTTTACAGATCGTGTAATTGAACTGTTGAATGAACGTGAAAAGCCAGTTATTTTCATATTGTGGGGGCGCCATGCGCAGGCGAAGAAGAAGTTAATTACGAATCCGAATCATCATATTATCGAATCTGTACATCCAAGCCCATTATCGGCAAGACGTGGTTTCTTTGGTAGTAAGCCATATTCTAAAGTAAATACGATTTTAGCTAATATGGGCGAAAGAGAAATTGATTGGGAAATTCCAAATTTATAAATAGAAAAGGTAGTTAACAGTCGTTAACTACCTTTTTATTATTATTGTTGCTCGTTCTTTAATTTTGCATCTAGTACAAAAGTGCCAAATGGGATAACTGATGAAACAAATGCTCCAAGTGCCCATAAAATTGATTTACGGTGTACGATTGTTACTTGAATTACTGCAAAGATGAATAGAATAAATAGAACACCATGAGCCATGCCTGTAATTTTAACAGCTGTTGCAAATCCTGCGAAATATTTCAATGGCATTGCTACAAATAATAGTAATAGGAAAGAAATACCCTCAACTAGTCCAATTGCTCTTAATCGTCCGATTGGTGTAGATAACATAAAGTAGCCTCCTTTAACGTATGCTTGTATATAGTAAATTTGTATTCTTTTTCAAAATAAAATAGTCTATTTTGTTTCATTATATACAAAAAGAAAGTTTACACTACGAGAATAGTGCAAAGTTCAAAATATAGTCACAAAAGCATGAGAATTTAAATAAAAACCTATTTGAAGTATTTGACTTCAAATAGGTTTTGTGAATGAAAATATTAAACAAGTACATCCGTTTTTAAAACGAATTTCTCTACAACTTTTGCAACACCATCGTTCATGTTTGTATCTGTTACGTAGTTTGCAATTTCTTTAATATCATCAGGTGCATTGCCCATTGCAACGCCAAGACCAGCAAATTCAATCATCGCTTGGTCGTTATAGCTATCGCCCATTGCGATAACTTCTTCACGCTTAATGCCAAGCTTTTGGATCAGTTTGTTTAAGCTCGTTCCTTTTGTAACACCAGCTTCAGTAAATTCTAAGAAGAATGGTTTCGAACGCATCACGCTTAATTGGCCTTCTAGCTGTTTTTGTAGTTTCTTTTCAACTTCAACAAGGCGTTCAGCTTCTTTATTCATTAATACTTTTACTACGGGCTCTTTAACTGCAGCTTTAAAGTCATCTACTACAACAATTGGCATACCAGTAATATCGCCCTCAATTTCAGTATAAGGATTATTTTCTTCCGTTACGATATCATCGCCCATATAAGTATGAATCCATACATCTTCAGTTTGACTAATTTCAAATAGGTTGTGAACGATTTCAGGAGATAGTGTACTACTAAAGATTTCTTCGTTTGTTTTACAGTTAATAATTTTTGCACCATTAAAAGATAAAATGAAACTGCCGTATTCTTCTAAACGAAGTTCTTTCGCTACATTGCGCATACCGAACGTTGGACGTCCAGAAGCAAGTACAACCTTTACGCCTTGCTCTTGTGCAGTCATTAACGCTTCTTTCGTACGAGGTGAAATAGTATGGTCATCACGTAATAAAGTATCATCTAAATCTAAAACAATCATTTTATAAGTCATATAGAAAATTCCTTTCTTTAATTGAAATCAAAATACATGTTCATGAAGAGATTGAGGAATAATAGTAAGACATCAAACCTCTTTGAAAAGAAGTAGATAAATTATTATGAGTGTGTTGCTCATAATATTGGTTAATAATCATTGGGGATGAATAAAACCCCAATGATTAAAGTTTGATTTTATCGTAACAACTCTAAAGGTAGAGTGCAATAATGGAAGTTTTCCAATTTAAGATATTTGTTTTGCTGTGGAACGAGAAAATAGTATTTCTAGCAAGATTGCCATTACAGATCCAAGAACGAGACCATTACTTAAAAACGATGCTAGAAATGGTGGAAGTGTGGAATATGCTCCTGCTGGAACAAACATAACTCCGACTCCCGTAAAGATTGAAAGACCGGCTACTTTAAATAATCGTTCTTTATCCTGGACAGTTTCGTATTCTCGAAAGGCGAGGCCAATCATGCTTGCGAATACAGGATAAATAGCGGCATAACCAACTGCAACAGGGATTGCTGCAAAGAATGAAGTAATCTTTGGAAATATACTAACGACAATAATAAAGCTTGACCCTAATATAAACGGGAGACGTTTATAAATATTAGTCGTTGCAATAAAACCTGCTGATCCAGAAATAGCGACAGGCCCAATAGCTGAAAATAGGCCGCCTAGCAATTGGTTGATTCCTGTTATAATGCCAGCTTGTTTAAAACGATCTGATGCAGCGTTTTCTTCATATTTAGAGACAACCTTTTGTACAACGCGAATACTTGCTAACATATTTGTTAGAAGTAAGAGCGTAACGAAAATGACCGTAATTACCATGTTCCATTCAACACGAGGCATTCCGAAAACAAATAAGGATGGAAAACGGATTATGTCTGTCACTGGTGTTATTGGATTAGATAATCCGAAGCATGCGAATAATATCCAGCCGCATACGATACTGAAAAGAACGGAATATTGTCCAATAATAGGTAGCTTCATGATGAAAAAGGATAGTAAAATAACAATGAGTGAAAGAATAAATACGTTAGGTTGTACTTCTGTATGTTTTCCATCAAGGCCAAACATTCCCTTTAAGAAGGAGCCACTAAGCTGCGCGACAAGAAGAAATAAATACGTTCCAATGACTGTCGGTGTAAAATAGCGAACGAGTTTATCAATAAGTCCAAAAACGCTAAGAATAATACAAATAATACCACTTAATAAGAAAGCATATTGAAGAACTTTAAGTGTCTCATTATTTGATCCAAATAGTACGACGCCTAAACTTGCGTAAAGGGAGAAAATTCCCCACCAAAGGCCAGCAGGACCTTCTTGAATAGGAAGTTTATGCCCAAATATAGCTTGCAAGAGACCAGCAAAACCTAGAACAAATAATGTTCTTTGTACAAATGCGATGGCTTCAGCGCCATTAAGACCATAACTAGTTGCGACACTAATTGGTACAATAAGGCTTCCAGCTAAAATAAATAGTGCCCATTGTAAGGCGGAAAGAAATGTCTTCATTATATCAACCTCTTTCATAGATTCCGTATCTAGTATATACGTATTTTATTTCCACTGGCAAAGATTGTAGATAGAGAAAAGAGTTGAAACACAGTATGAATGCACGTAAGCAATTATGGATAGCAGTTATATGTATGACTTTTGTTGTAATTCTAGGAACGATAGGATTTATGACGATTGAAGAGATTAGTTTGTTTCAAGCATTTTGGATGACAATGATTACTGTATTGACTGTTGGATACGGAGATGCCGTTCCTGTAACGCAAACGGGGAAAGTATTTGCGCTTCTTATTATTCCTGTTGGCGTAGGTATTGTTACGTATGCAATTGGGGTAGTGGCAGCTATGATTATTGAAGGGAATTTATTTCATGCAGTACGGAGGAAGAAGATGGATAAACAAATAGCGCAGTTGAAAAATCATATTATAGTATGTGGTTGCGGTAGAGTGGGGCTTCAAGTTGTACATGAATTGCAAGAAAAGAATATTCCATTTGTCGTTGTTGATAAAGATGAAAGTATATTGGAGCAGGAAAAGCTTTTATTTGTACATGGAGATGCAACGGAAGATCAAGTATTACATAATGCCGGAATTTTAAAAGCAGCTGGTTTAGTTGCTATTGTTGCAAATGATGCTGAAAATGTATTTATTACATTAACAGCAAGAGGGTTAAACGATACGATTAAAATTGTGGCGAGATCTGAAAAGCCAGAAACTGAAGAGAAATTAAGGCGTGCTGGTGCAAATAAGGTTATTAATCCATCTAGTATGGCGGGTATTCATATCGCAAAAGGTATTGCAAATCCATTAACCGTTCATTATATTGATACAGTGTTGTATGGAGTAGAACAGTCATTTGTCATTGAAGAAATTCTAGTTGGAAAAGATTCAATATTAGTTGGTAAATCGTTACTAGAGAGTAATGTAAGGAATCAGTTTGATGTAACAATATTAGCGATTTCAAGAAATGGGAATATTATACATAATCCGGCAGGGCAGGAAAAATTGAAAGAACGTGATATGATAATAGTATTTGGTTCAGTAGAAAAATTGGGACAATTCGAGAAAGAATTACAAAGTACGAGGTGATAAGGAATGCAAATATCTAGCGACAAGATTTTAAATAAAATGGCGAATGAAATTGCGAAGGCAAAAAGTAGTGAAGGACAAAAGTCAAAAGAACATTTATTAGTTGTGCGTGCTTTATGTGACTTATTATTAGATGAACAAGTTGAAACATCTACATATAGAGAACCGAAAATTCAATCGCAAGTAATTGGATCACAACCAGTAACAACTATGCAACCAATTGCACCTGTTTCTGGGGAGCCAGTATATATAAAAGAAAGTGATGCAAACGGTAATTCTTTATTTGATTTTTAGAAGATAAATCGTTTGGCTTATATGCAAAAATTGCTTATGATAAAGGTAAAAAAGGGGAATTAAGATGAAAATTTTCTTTTTACTAGGTTGTATTGCAGCGGGGCTATCTGTTGCGTTAGGGGCCTTTGGAGCACACGGTTTAGAAAATAAAATTTCTGCAAAAATGTTAGAAGTTTGGAAAACAGGCGTTACATATCAAATGTTTCATGCAGGTGGACTATTCGTAGTTGCTTTATTGATGGATAAGGTTCAATCATCACTTTTAACTACTGCTGGTTGGCTAATGGTAGCTGGAATTATTATGTTCTCAGGTAGTTTGTATGCATTAAGTACGACAGGCATTAAGTTCTTTGGTCCAATTACACCTCTTGGTGGTGTAGCGTTTATTGTGGCGTGGATTCTAGTAGGGACTGCAGTTGTAAAAGGATTATAAAAAAACAAAAGCTGGCATTTGCCAGCTTTTTTTATGGTCTTGGAGTATAAGTTGCTTGTTGACTAGGTAAATACGTAATTTCTTCTGGAAACTCTACGTAATCTAAGTAGATCATTAGTAGTAAATAGCGTTTTCCTGATTGCGGTTCACTAATAACAATATGGTCACGGCCAGCTGCTTCAATAATACCTGTATAAGATTGTGTACCAAGGGAACTGCCACGTTCATAAGTCATTACAACCGTAGCTTGCTTACCTTTGTTTAAACGAAGGATATTTTCAATATAGGATTGCTCTAGAGGTAACATGCCTTGAGAAATTGCATATTGAGCTTGCGCAGCTTGAGCTGTTTGTTGTTGCATCGCTTGCTGCTGTTGTTGAGTCATTTGTTGCGGTTGTACATAAGTTCCAGATGGTTGATAAAAACCTGTTCCATAGTACGGATTTTGTTGCTGTGCCATTCAAAAATCCCTCCTCATTTTTATTCCTTAATATACGCTAGGGCAGTCTCCAGCAGATGGCTGGAAGAAGCAGTGCTTTTTAAAGCGACCAGAGTTTTGTTGGTTATACCAAGTCGGTGGACATGCCCCTTCAGGTCTAAAGAACCATAAGGCAAAGTTGGCAGGCCAAAAACGTTGCCCTTGAATGGTCCGTCTTGCTAGGGCAATATCTTGTTCACGTGCCCGTTGATAAAAGTATCCTTTTTGCGTTGCTTCAAAACCGCCGGGGTTTTGATAAACCATTTGACGTAAATTACGAATGCTTTTAAAGTCTAAACAATTTCCGCGGACACGATTTACCCCAACGTTTCCGACCATTAACATTCCTTGTTGTCCTTCTCCTTCGGCTTCAGCACGCATCAGTCTAGCTAACAACTTTACATCTTCTTCGTTATAAGCAATAACTCCCATTATGTGTCACCTCTCTTTTTGGAATACCTTTTGGAAAGAGGTTTATCTCTAGATGAAGTGTGTAACAATTACTAGTTCATACGTATGAGGAAAAGGGCTCAGATATGACAACCAAACGAAGTTTTACATTGAGAGCGGAAAATAAAAAAAGCTAGCGTGAGCCAGCTTTTTTATTAAAAAACTTTAGACCATAAGTTTGAGAAGAAATCACCAATAGAGCGCATTGTTAACACAAACCAATTTGCTTTTTCAACTTCCTCTGTCGTTTTTGCAGTAACTTTCATACTTTTACTACCGTCTAAGAAACCATATTTATCAGTTGATTCTAAAGTAATTGAGCCTACTTTGGCATCTTTCTTAATAGGAGCAACTAAATGTCCATCTTCAGCAAGAGATTTATCTAATTCAGTCCCAATTTTATAAGGTTCTTTGCTACCTTTTTTCGCAATTACTGTTATTTCTTTTTCGGGTGCAACAGTTACTTGGTCTTCTTTCCCTTTTACTACAGAGATTGTATTGTTCTTATTAACTTTTAGTTTTTGTTTTTCAAAGTTATTAAATCCATATTCGATTAATTCACGAGATTCTGTGAAACGTTCATCCATTGATTTTGTTTTAATAATAACCGAGATAAGACGTACATCACCACGTTTAGCAGTAATAGTAAATCCGTATCCAGCTGTATCAGAACTTCCAGTTTTTAAACCATCAGTACCTTCATAAGCGAAAGCAGCTCCTGGTAACATCCAATTCCAGTTTTCCATACGAATTGGTTTTGGGTGATTGTCTGGGAAGTTTCTAAATCTTTGTTTTGTATCCTCTAGCATTTCTGGATACTTTGTAATCATTGCTTTTGAAAGCATACCCATATCACGAGCTGACATAGAGTTTTCTGCATTTGGATCAGTACCCTCAGGATGTTTTCCTTTTAAGTCAGCGTTATTTAAGCCCGTAGCGTTTACAAATTTATATTTCTTTAATCCTAGCTTTTTAGCATGTTCATTTGCAAGATTTAAGAAGTTTTTCTCACTTCCTGCAAGAAGTTCTGCTAAAGCGATACTAGATCCATTTGCAGAGAATATAACAATAGAATGATATAATTCTTTTACAGTATATTGACGTCCTTTTTCGAACGGTACATTAGAGAATTCATTATTACGAGAGACTTCATAAGCGTAATCAGAAATATTTACTTTCGTATCCCATGTGATTTTTCCTTCTTTAATTGCTTCTAAAACAGCGTAAACAACAATTAATTTCGACATACTAGCAATAGCTAGCAATTCATCGGGATTTTGCTCGTGAAGTATTTTTCCTGTATCTGCATCAAATAAAAGTGCAGCGGCTGCCTCAATATGTATTTTTTCTTCCGCATGGGATGTTGTTACTCCTAAGGAAGAAATTGACAATACAAGCAATAGTAAAATAGACAAAATTTTTTTCATATAGATTATCACCTTCGCATCGTTATTTAGCATATAGCTCGTATCATTTTAGCATATCTTTACATATAAAAAGGTTACAATTTTACAATAAATTTGAAAAAATGTCGGTTTTTCTTCAAAAGTGCAGAAAAAAGGGGATTTTTGAGGATAAATATAGAGAAGAATAAAAAAAGGAACGAATTTCGTTCCTTTTCACCATTTATATGTGTAAAAATTTCTCTACTTTTTCGTCTGGTAAAATGTTTCCAACGAAGAATGTTCCAAATTCACCATAACGAGCACTTACTTCATCGAAGCGCATTTCATATATAAGTTTTTTAAATTGAAGAACATCGTCAGCGAATAATGTTACGCCCCATTCGAAATCGTCGAATCCAACAGATCCTGAAATCACTTGGCGTACTTTACCTGCGTATTGACGGCCAATTTTACTATGACTGTACATCATTTTTTTACGCTCTTCCATAGGAAGCATGTACCAGTTGTCATCACCTTGGCGACGCTTATCCATTGGATAGAAGCAAATATGATTTGCTTTCGGCAATTCAGGATATAAGCGAGCTAAAATTTGCGGGTTTTGGTATGGATCCTCATCAGCTGGAAGATAGTTGCTTAATTCAACAACAGATACGTAAGAATATGCAGGAACCATATATTCAGCTAAAGTTGTTTTATTCAATTCTGTCTCAATTTCATTTAACTCTTCCATTGTTGGACGTAAAATCATAAGCATAATATCAGCTTTTTGGCCAACAACTGTATACATTGCGTGACTACCTTTTTTCGCAGTAGCTACTTCGTTCCATTTTTCAACGACATTTAAAAATTCAGACACTGCTTGTCCGCGTTCGTCGCTAGATAATGTTTTCCATGCAGCCCAATCAATAGAACGTAAATCATGTAAACAATACCAGCCATCTAACGTTGTTGTTGCTTCACTCATTCTATTCACCTCAGTTAATGATAGTTTTACACGTTAACTATAGCATATATAGTTTTAAAATCATCTATATAAAACCTTGGCGCATAAAATTGTCACATTTAAGTGTTTAAGCAAGGTGAATTTAACGGCTGAATTTTATGAAAATATAATCATTTTTATTTTATCTATTTTTTGGGAGCTATAAGTTTAAAATATAGAAGAAAAGCAGTATTCTTAAAGATAGAGTTTTTTTAACATATGTAGGAGGGTTTATTCGTGAGCAACTTATTTACAACAGTAAAAGAAAAAGTTCAAGGAAAAGGCATTTCTATCGTACTTCCTGAAGGAACTGATGAAAGAATTTTAGGCGCTGCAGAGCGTTTAGCAAAAGAAGAGTTAGTAAAACCAATCTTAGTTGGTAATAGAGAAGAAATTAGCGCAAAAGCTGCTAGCATGAATTTAACATTAGCAGGCGTTGATATTTACGACCCAGCTACATACGAAGAAATGGATGCAATGGTAGCATCTTTCGTTGAACGCCGTAAAGGTAAAGCAACTGAAGAAGACGCTCGCAAAATCCTTAAAGACGAAAACTACTTCGGTACAATGCTTGTATACATGGGCAAAGCACACGGTCTAGTAAGTGGTGCAGCTCACTCTACAGCTGATACAGTTCGTCCAGCACTTCAAATTATTAAAACAAAACCAGGCGTTACAAAAACTTCTGGCGTATTCATCATGGTACGTGAAGAAGAGAAATATGTATTCGCTGATTGCGCAATTAACATTGCACCAAACAGCCAAGATTTAGCTGAAATCGGTATCGAAAGTGCGAAAACTGCTGAGTTATTCGGCATTGATCCACGCGTTGCTATGTTAAGCTTCTCTACAAAAGGTTCTGCGAAATCTCCAGAAACAGAAAAAGTTGTAGAAGCAACTCGCATTGCAAAAGAAATGGCTCCTGAGTTAACTTTAGATGGAGAATTCCAATTCGATGCTGCATTCGTACCATCTGTAGCTGAGAAAAAAGCTCCAGGTTCTACAATTAAAGGTGATGCTAACGTATTCGTATTCCCAAGCTTAGAAGCTGGTAATATCGGCTACAAAATCGCTCAACGTTTAGGTAACTTCGAAGCAGTAGGACCAATCTTACAAGGCTTAAACATGCCTGTAAATGACCTATCTCGTGGATGTAACGAAGAAGAAGTGTACAAGTTAGCTTTAATTACAGCAGCTCAAGCACTTTAATTCTATAATGAATTGAAATAAAGACCGTCGCTATTATAGCGACGGTCTTTATTTTTGTAAACCAAGTGCTTTATTATTACGATCAATAATACGTTGTAAATTCGTCTCATATAAAGGAATCTCATCTATTGTTAATTGAGATGGTGTTAACTTTGGAGCGAATTGCTGCAATGTTTTTAAAAGACGCATCATTAAATCTTGTACTGTAATGGTTTCACCAAGTAATTCTGAGAGTGAGGCCATCGTACTTGGTACAATTTCAGGGTACGTAAAGCGTGTTTCTTCCCCTTGAATTGCTAGGTTGTAGAAATCACGAACGAGTGCGGCACGCTCAGAGCCACTTCCGGTAGCGCAGAGATAGATTTGGACAGCGACACCTCCGCGAATACGACGTTGTGAAATACCAGCGAATTTTTGATCGCGAATACTTAAGTCATAACTACCAGGACAGTAAGAGCCGACAATTTCTTTTGCCTCGATAGTAACGTCGTAATCCTTTAACATCTCCTTAATCAAATGCCACATTGTATCGTATCCAAGGTCAATATCGATACCTTTTTCTGTTTCTTGGAATAAAAGTGATACGTTTAAAACACCTTCATCAAGCACGACCGCAAGCCCGCCAGAATTACGGACAATAACATTGAAGTTGTTTTGTTTTAAAAAAGAAATACCTTCTTCTAAATGCGGAAGGCGTGAATCTTGAATGCCAAGGACAATTGTATTGTGATGAACCCAAGAACGCATTGTTGCGGCTGACTTGCCATTTCCAATGCTTGTGCATAATGTGTCATCCATTGCGAATGACTGAAGTGCATGGAATGTTGGTCCCAAACTAGATTGATCTACAATGCGCCACTCTGGCTGAGATAAAATGGAACGGGAATTGCTCATATAACTAACCCCTTATCTTTAAAATGACAATCTCTATTATAGCAAAAAATGAAGAATGGAGTTTTCTCACATATAAAGGGGGAGCTTAGAGGTGAAATAATAAAAAGGATGCATTACATGCATCCTTTTTATTCTGCAATTTTTTCTAAATTACCGTTTCGGTCCATTCGGAAAGATGTTTGAGAACGCTCTTCGTCATCCATGACTGCCAATTTACGAGCTCGGTTCATAATGTTCATAAGTGTTTCGTAATCTTCTTGTACAGTATGAGATTGCTTTTCTAATTTTTCTAGTTTCTTTTCTAGTTCCTCATTCCGAAGGATTTGTGCTTTAATTTCTTGTTTCAATCTCGTATTCTCGTTTTCAAGAGCTGTCACTTTTATATTTGAAGATCCGACTGTTTGTAAAAAATAAATAACATCTTGCATTGTCATAGAGCTTCTTGCAGCAGGAGCAGTAGATTCTTGATATGGAATAGCTTCTTTATATTGTACGATTGATTCTTCTTGTACTAATTCTTCATAATCAGTTATCGAATCTGAAGCTGGTGGTGTATAAAGTAAACGTTTTTTCGCTTGTTCACCGCTTGCAGCACGCATTTTATCTTTACGATGTTTTTTTGCTAGTTGAAGAGCTTGTTCATAGCTATAGCGAACAACAGCATTCCAGCGGAAACCACAAGCAGCAGATGTACGATTTAACTGATCCCCTACTTCCTCAAATGCATTTAATTGCGTACTTCCTTCTCTAACATGACGAAGTACCGTTTCAGCAAGTAATAAATCATCCTCATCTGTCCAAGCATCTTGTCTTACTTTCATAGATTCAACTCCCTTTCTTTTTATGAACTTCCTATTTTTATAATGGGCAAAAAAATAAACTTTTATACAAAGCTTTTAAAAATATGGTAGATTTCGATGAAAGGTAAAAATTTTCCCATGAATGGTGAGCGCTTCTGTAGGAGAGCATATAAAATATGTAGCATTATGTAGAGAATAGGCTTTGTAGGGAAACTTGCAACGAGCTTCAAAGAGCGGTAAAATACCATTTAGTGTTTATTTTTAAACGTACTTGAGAAAAGTTTAAAATAGAGGAAGTGTTATATAATGGGAAACGAGTTTCGCGTGTGCGATGACTGTCAGGCAACGAACGTTAAAACGTTAGTTCCGAAGTTAAAAAAAGTAGATTCATGTGCAACGATTGAAGTTGGATGTCAGTCTTACTGTGGTCCTGGTCGTAAAAAATCATTCGCATTTGTAAATAACCGTCCAGTTGCGGCTCCAACAGAAGATGAGTTAATCGCAAAAATTGAAGCAAAGTTAAATAAGTAAGAAAAAGAAGAGTGAAAAGATTACTCTTCTTTTTTATGCCCATAAGAGGAATAATTTATTCTGCGAAAGTACTCTTGTATGGACGAACGTTTTCTAAAGGATAGACACAACTTTTGTATTAAAATTCCAATTTGTATAAATTTATATTTCAAAATAATGGTTGACAGTCTTTTAAAGCGATAGGTAGAATAGAAGTGTCTGATTCTGAGAATCATTATCAGGAAAATAACAATTCACCTAATTTTTTTATTACTATTTGAGAATAAATTTCATTTCAATAAATATATGTTGTTAGTTAGGATGGTTGAGGGATGGAAGCGAGCGCAAGCAGTATAGAACAGCAAGAAGAGAATGTTAAAGAGATTAAGAGCAGACCGCTTATCGCTTCTATTATTTTAGTAGCGGGTACAGTTTTGTTAGCTTTAAGCATGGCAGTTTCTATTTCTTTTGGGGCTGCAGATATTAGTTTAAAGACTGTATGGCAAGCTGTATTTCAGTTTGATGGATCTATTACACATCATAATGTAATTCAAGAGCTTCGCATGCCTAGAGCAATAGGGGGCGTAGTTGCAGGTGCCTTTTTAGCGGTATCAGGAGCAATTATGCAAGGTATGACGCGAAATCCACTTGCTTCGCCATCGTTAATGGGGATTACAGATGGGGCTGTATTTGGAATTGCAATTATGTATGCATTTTTTCCTAATTCACCTTATTTAATGTTTGTTATCGCATCTTTTATTGGAGCTGCGTTTGGTGCAAGCATTGTATATGGAATTGGGTCTTCTTCACCAGGTGGATTAACACCTGTGAAATTAGCTTTAGCAGGTGCAGCTATTAGTGCTTTATTAGGGGCGATTTCATCTGGAATCGCATTGTATTTCAATCTTGCCCAAGAGGTAAGCATGTGGAATGCAGGCGGAGTTGCTGGAGTGAAATGGCAAAGTATTAATATGTTAGTGCCAATTGGCCTTGTTTGTCTTTTTATCGCAATTATGATGTCGAGATATATTACAATTTTGAGCTTCGGTGAAGAAATTGCAATTGGACTTGGTCAAAATACGACATTAATTAAATTTATCGGAACAGTACTTGTTCTTGTTTTAACGGGTTCCGCAGTTTCCATGGCAGGATCAGTTGGATTTGTTGGTCTTGTAATTCCACATATGACTCGTTTTCTTGTAGGCTCGGACTATAGATGGGTTATTCCATGTTCTGCGGTCTTAGGCGGGCTGTTAATTGAATGTGCAGATATGTTATCTCGCGTTATTAACCCGCCATTTGAAACGCCAATTGGAGCAATTACAGCGCTAATTGGGGTTCCATTCTTCCTCTACTTAGCACGTAATGAAGGGAGAGGAAAGATGTGAGGACGAGTGTCTTAACAAAAAAGAACATTTCTATATTAACGATTTTAGTAGGACTAATCGTTTCTATATTTCTTATTAGTTTAAATACAGGAACTTTTAAAATCCCGCCAATGGACGTATTAAAGTCATTGGTTGGACTAGGGGCTGAAGATCAGTCTGTTATTTTATTTGAATTCCGTATGCCGCGTATGGTAATTGCTATACTAGTCGGATCTGCTTTAGCTATGTCAGGTGCGATTTTGCAAGGTTTATCACGAAATCCGCTTGCTGATCCAGGTATTATAGGCATTAATGCTGGAGCGGGATTAACAGTTGTTATATTCGTCTACTTCTTCTTCGGGAAAGTAGGGACTGGTACATTTTTATCTGTATTCATTCTTCCATTCTTCGCACTAGTTGGAGCGATATTAGCAGCGGTAATTATTTATTTACTAGCATGGAAAGACGGCGTTTCATCGACTCGATTAATACTTGTCGGTATTGCCGTTGCAGCTGGATTTGGAGCTGTTAGTTTAATTTTCTCTATGAAGATGACATCTAACGATTTTCGTTTTGCTACGATTTGGCTGGCGGGAAGTCTATGGGGCACAGATTGGAAATTCGTATTAAGTGTACTTCCATGGATGGTTATTTTCTTACCGCTTGCTATAAGTAAAGCACACATATTAAATGTAATGAACCTAGGCGATTCTACAGCAGTTGGCCTTGGTGTAAACGTAGAAAAAGAAAGACGTAAATTATTATTTATTGCAGTTTGTTTAGCAGGTGCATCTGTTGCTGTTGCGGGCGGAATTGGCTTTATCGGTTTAATGGCCCCGCATTTAGCAAGGCGCCTTGTTGGTGGTAAACATCAAATTATGTTGCCCACCGCTGCGCTAATAGGAACGTTTTTACTTTTATTCGCAGACGTAATTTCAAGAAGTGTATTAACAACTTCAGAAATACCAGTCGGTCTTGTTATTTCTGTAATTGGTGCACCATATTTCATTTATTTACTTATGAGGACAAAATAAAGGGAGGCTTTTCGTATGGCAACTTTAGCGGTGGATGCGGTATCTGTTGGCTATAATGAAGGTTTAATTATTGACGGGTTAACAGTTGAAATTCCGGAAGGGAAAATTACAACAATTATTGGACCAAATGGTTGTGGGAAGTCCACATTATTAAAAACGGCGTCTCGTATTTTGAAGGCAAAGCAAGGTACTGTTTATCTCGACGGAAAAGCAATTGAGAAACAGCCAACGAAAGAAATTGCAAAGAAAATGGCGATTTTACCACAAACTGCAGAAGTGCCAACGGGTCTTACTGTATTTGAGCTTGTGTCATATGGAAGATTCCCTCATCAAAAAGGGTTTGGCACGTTGAAAGAAGAGGATTATCGCTACATTAACTGGGCACTTGAAGTGACAGGAATGAAAGAATTTGCGAATCGTCCAGCAGAAGCGCTATCAGGTGGCCAACGTCAACGTGTTTGGATCGCAATGGCTCTTGCACAAGGAACAGAATTACTTGTATTGGATGAACCAACAACGTACTTAGATATGGCTCATCAATTAGAAGTATTAAACTTATTGAAAAAGTTAAATGAAGAAGAAGGTAGAACGATTGTTATGGTTATCCATGACTTAAACCACGCTTCTCGTTTCTCTGATCATATGATTGCATTAAAAGCAGGTAAGTTAATGAAACAAGGAACGCCAGATGAAGTTATGACAAGTGAAACACTTCGTAACGTATTTGAGATTGAAGCTCAAATCGTTCCATGTCCAGTAAACTGTAAGCCAATTTGTTTAACATATGATTTAGCGATGATTAGTAATCAATTGCGTAAAAAAGCATAAGTAGAACCCCCTCGTAAAGAGGGGGGCTTCTAATGGACGTTGAGCTTCTTATATATGAATGGGAAGTTGAACGCCCGTTAGAATGGGTTATTAACAACAGTTAATAAATATATATTAATTAATTGTTATCTTTGTTTCTTATAGTTCATTGTAACTTATAAGATAAATACAGCTAGAAGGAGTGGGAACATGAAGAATTTTAAAATGGCACTATTAGCAATGGTACTAGTTGTGACTTCTGTACTATTTGCAGCTTGTTCTAACAAAGAAGAAGAAAAGAAAGCAGATGCAAAGACTGAAGAGCGCACTGTAAAACATGCAAAAGGGGAAATTAAAATTCCTGCAAACCCAAAGAAAATTGCTGACCTTAGTGGTTCAACAGAAGAATTATTAATTTTCGGTATGAAACCGGTTATTACTGCTAATACATCTCAAGAAAAAATTGATGCACATATTGAAAAGAAACTAAAAGACGTTAAACCAGTTGGTTCTGCTTGGGGCGATAAAATTAACATTGAAGCAGTAGCTGCTGCAAAACCAGATTTAATTCTTGTAAATAATCGTCAAGAAAAGATTTATGATCAATTATCTAAAATTGCACCAACAGTTATGTTAAACACTCCATTAGATCAATGGCGTCCAAAATTCGAAGAAGTAGGTCAAATCTTCGGTAAAGAAAAAGAAACAAAAGAATGGTTCAAAAAGTATGATGAAAAAGCAAGCAAATTACATGACAAAATCGTCGCTAAAACTGGTGAAGCAACATTTATGAAAATGGCTGCATATCCAAATGCTTTCCGCGTATATGGTGATTACGGTTACGGTAGCGTAATCTTTAATGATTTAAAACTACCAGCAGTTAAAGGTACACCAACTGATAAACCGTTAGTACAAGTACAAAAAGAAGCTTTAATCGATTACAACCCAGATTACTTATTCGTATTTACAACTGGTGACGGTTCTCAGCGCTTAAAAGAATTCCAAGAAGAATCAATTTGGAAAAACATGAACGCTGTTAAAAATAACCACGTATTTACAATTAAAAATGAAGACTTAAACAAAGGTTACTTCCCACTAGGGAAAGATATGATCTTAGACGAAGTTGCTGAATTCGTTTTAGGTAAATAATGTATAAAGGAAATCACTTTTACTTCGGTAAAGGTGATTTTTTCTTTTTATAAAGGGAATTAATACAGTCTTTCATTTCTTTCTGTTTCTCATTTCGTTTATAATATAAAGTAAGAATGTAGTAAAGAAAGGGGGATGTCGGAAAGTGGTATATTTAAACGACAAACTCAGCGAAACAAAAGTGTTTAAAGACCCAGTACATAAATATGTGCACGTGCGTGATCGTGTTATTTGGGATTTAATCGGAACGAAAGAATTTCAACGCTTGCGCCGTATTAAGCAGCTTGGAACGACATTTTTTACATTTCACGGTGCAGAGCATAGTCGCTTTACTCATTCGTTAGGTGTATACGAAATTATTCGTCGTATGATTGATGATGTGTTTGATGGCAGACCAAATTGGAATGCTGAAGATAGATTGTTATGTTTATGTGCGGCATTACTTCATGATGTCGGTCACGGCCCATTTTCTCACTCGTTTGAAAAAGTATTTTCATTAGATCATGAGAAATTTACGCAAAAGATTATCGTAGGCGATACGGAGATTAATGATGTATTAAGTCGTGTTGATAAGGAGTTTCCACAAAAGGTAGCAGATGTAATTGCAAAAACATCTACTAATAAATTAGCGATTAGTATGATTTCGAGCCAAATTGATGCGGATCGTATGGATTATTTATTAAGAGATGCTTATTTTACAGGCGTAAAGTACGGAAACTTCGATATGGAACGTATACTGCGTGTAATGCGTCCGTATGGGAATCAAGTAGTCATTAAAAATAGTGGTATGCATGCTGTTGAGCATTACATTATGAGTCGTTATCAAATGTATTGGCAAGTATATTTCCACCCGGTAACGCGAAGTGCAGAAGTTATTTTAACGAAGATTTTACACCGTGCGAAATCACTGCACGAGAAGTATTATACATTTAAAAATCATCCTGTTCATTTCTATTCTTTATTTGAAGAAGAAGTAACAGTAGAGGATTATTTAAAGTTAGACGAGAACGTTATGTATTACTACTTCCAAGTATGGCAGGAAGAAGAAGATTCAATTTTAAGCGATTTATGCCGCCGTTTTATGAATCGAAATCTATTTAAATATGTAGAGTTTACAGATAAACACGGTTTAGATAATTGGATGGAATTAAGTAGTTTATTTAAAAAGATTGGACTTGATCCGGAGTATTATTTAGTAGTTGATTCAACATCAGACTTACCGTATGACTTTTATCGTGCAGGAGAAGAAGAAGAGCGTCTACCAATCCTACTTCTTATGCCAAACGGAGAGCTTAGAGAGCTTTCACGTGAGTCGGATATTGTTGAGGCGATTACAGGTAAGAAAAGAACGGATCAAAAGCTATTCTATCCACATGATTTAATCTATGAAGATGGAAGAAAAGGAAAATATAAAGAGAGAATTATTGAGTTGTTAGAAGGAAAGAAATAAGAAGCAGCTAATGGCTGCTTCTTATGAAAAAACTTGAAATTATTTGTCACTTAAGCGTTTTCCGCCAACTGCATAATGGTTTTTAGACATTTCTTCGATGAAAACAACGATGTTTTCTTCAGGAGCACCAGTTGTTTCGCTTACTGCTGCTGTTACTTTTTCAGCAAGAGCTTTCTTTTGTTCTTCTGTGCGTCCTTCTAGCATTTTCACTGTTACGTATGGCATGTACAATCGCTCCTTTTATGTAAGTTACACTCTTATTATAGCGGATTATGGGGAAGAACAATCGAAAAAACAAATAATTTCTTTTTTTGACATATGGAAGAGGAGATGAAGCATGGATCAGTTATTTAGATACCCGTTGCACCAAATTCCCTTGGTAGCAATGGCCATTATTATCGCATTATCAGTTCATGAATTTGCACATGCATATGTAGCATATAAATTTGGAGACGATACAGCAAAGAGACAAGGCCGTTTAACGTTATCACCGATGGCACACTTAGATCCTATAGGTTTGATTGCAGTATTAATTCTTGGATTCGGTTGGGCAAGACCGGTTCCTGTTAACCCATATAACTTTAAAAGACCGCGTCTTGCAGGTATATTAGTTTCAATTGCAGGGCCGATTAGTAACTTAATTTTAAGCGCAATTGGTTTAATTATTTGGTATAGCTTAGTAAAATTTGGTGTATTATACTCAATTCCATCTGCAGTAGCAGATACGTTAGCTCAATTTTTCCAGATTTTTATTATGCTGAATATCGTTTTACTTGTATTTAACTTATTACCGATCCCGCCACTTGATGGGTATCGAGTTGTGGAAGATTTAGCGCCAGCAAATATTCGCGCGAAAATGACACAGTATGAAAAATACGGGGCAATTGCGTTATTAATTCTCGTTATTACACCGCTTAGTAATTACACAATTCAACCTATTTTCCAGGTAGTTATTCCGCATGTATTTGTATTTTTAGATAGCATCATTGCGCCTATTTTTGGCCTTTTATAATTTTTAAGTGAGGAGGATTTTACATATGACAGAGAAAAAGAAAAAAATCGGTTTTAATATCGTGAAAAATGATTCAACAGATGGACATGGTGGATTTGGTGTTGGGGCATTAAGCTTAGAAAACATTTCACCTGTATTTGTTGATGTACTAGAGAAAACTGCATTCGTTGATATTGGTGCGATGCACGCGCGTAGTACAGTAGAAAAAGGTATTAAGTTTTTAACAAATAAAGATGAAGTTCCAAACGGAAAACCATTTTGGCTTGTTTGGGTAACGATTGAAAGAACTGCGACAGGTGCGTATTATGCAGGTGTAACAGCTTGTGAAATGACAGTAGACCGTGAAATTCGCCGCGGATATAAATCACTTCCAGAGCACGTAAATAAAATGGATAAATCATTGAAGCGTCACATTATGGTTGACCATATGGATGAATCATCTAAAAAGGTACTTGGTACGTTCTTGAAAGAACATAATGAAGCGATTTGGAACGAATCTAGTGAAGAATTGCGCCGTGCATTATTAAGTGAATAAAAAATAGCTGACGGATGCCCGTCAGCTATTTTTTTACCAAGGAAGATATTTTTTCCACCAACTTGTTTTTTTCTTTTCTTCAGTCGTTTTTTCAAATTCTTCTTTATCATCGACGTGATCCATACAATATTCAGTCGGTTCGGTACCTTTAGCGAAATACATTTTCACAGAAATAGGACAATTTTTTGTAGCAATTTTACCGTTCTCTGGATTGATATTAACCGCTACGACGTCACTTGGTTGTTTAAATTCTTTTTTAGGCTGTCCATCTAAGCCCTTCTCCATCGTATCAGTCCATATTTTCTTCGCATACCCTTGTTCTGCTACGTTTGAAATAGATTTAGGTTGATCATATCCGACCCATACACCTGTTACGATTTGCGGAGTAAATCCGATCATCCAACTATCCGTTTCAGTAGAACCGGATTTTCCTGCATATGTTCTTGATAATTTTGATAACATCGATTGGCCAGTTACAGCAGCATAACTGCTTAGTTTCTTATTAAACATACCAGTCATCATTTCTTCCATTACAAACGCTTTGCTCTTGTCGAGAACTTGTTTACTCTCTAAATGAGCATCGTATAATATATTTCCTTCATGATCCATAATGCGGCGAATGAAAGTAGGTTTTACTTCTTTTCCACCGTTTGCGAACATGCTATAAGCGTTAACCATTTCAATTGGTTTTACTGGTGACGTACCGAGAGCTAGAGAAGGCACATCTTTTAATGCACTTTTAATTCCAAATTGTTTCGCTGTTTTTGCAAGCGCGTCATCTCCTAAAAACAAATTCGTTTTCACAGCATATATGTTATCAGAGACTGCGAGAGCTTGTGCCATCGTTACGAAATCATCTGCATAATAATCTTTATAGTTCTTCGGTTTATACTTTGAAACTCCGTCACCTAAGGTGAATACAGTATATTCGCTTTTTAAGCGCGTAGCAGGCGTGAATCCTCGTTCTAATGCCGCATAATATAGAAATGGCTTAAATGTAGAACCAGGCTGACGAACGGCTTGTGTAGCCCTGTTAAATTGACTCATATTATAATCAGTCCCACCAACAAGAGCAGCCACTTCACCTGTCGTTGGATTCATAGAGACGAGAGCAGTTTGTATGTTTGTTGTATCAGGTATGTGATCTTTTACAGCTTGTTCTGCTACAGCTTGTAGTTTAGGGTCTAGCGTTGTATAAATTCGCAAGCCACCCCGTTGTAAAGCTTGTTCGTCTAATCCAACATCACGAAGGAGCGAAGCTTGTACAGCATCTTGGAAATATGGTGCGACCTCTGCTACTTTTTTCGTATCCAATGAGGCAAAAGTTAGTGGCTCTTTCTTCGCTAAGGCTGCTTGTTGTTTCGTAATATATCCTTGTTCTACCATTTCATCTAATATGAGAGCTTGTCGTCCTTTCGCACGATCCTCTTTCAAAAAGGGAGAATAGACACTTGGCCCTTTCGGGATACCTGCGAGCATACTAGCTTCTGCTAATGTTAACTCTTTTGCCGTTTTATCGAAATATAGACGGGACGCAGCTTCGATGCCATAAGCGCCATGTCCGTAATAAATTGTGTTTAAATATCCTTCTAAAATATGATTTTTATTATAGTTTACTTCAAGGCGGACAGTGTACATTGCCTCTAATAATTTACGTTTCCACGTTTTATCATGATCTAAATACAGATTACGCGCGTATTGTTGTGTAATTGTACTAGCTCCTTGTACTTTTGCCATCGCTTTTAAATCAGCAACAATTGCACCCGCAATCCGTTTCATATCGAAGCCGTGATGTTTATAAAATCTTTGATCTTCAATAGAAAGGGTCGCTTCTTTTACATAAGGTGAAATTTCATTAAGAGATACATTGTAACGTTTTTGCATTTCATTACTTTGTCCTATAACAGTGTCATCATTTGCGTAAAAGACGCTTGTTTGCGGGACCGCAACAGGAGGAGGTCCCATAATTTTTGCAACTATAATAATAATAAAAAAAGAAAAAACGAAGAAAAGGACGCAAGAAAACATTGCGGTGAAGAAAAGACGTTTATATTTTTTAAGTTTTGGATTCATAGTTTGATCCATCTTTTTTCAGCCCCTCATTAATACAAGCGTTATTGTATTAGTATTGAGGGTTTTCGTTTATTTTAAACAATGAAATTTCGAAAATAAAAAAGCCCCTTCCATTAAGAAAGGAGCTCAAAGGCACGTGCTGGCCAATCGGTAATGATGACATCTACACCATAATCAATCATAGTTTGTAAATCTTTGTATTCATTAATTGTATATGGACGGAAAACATACCCTTGCTCTTGTGCTAACTGCACAAATTCTTTCGTTAATAACTGGAAGTTTGGATGTAATCCATTTGCTTCTCTATGTTTTGCTTCGGCAATTGGATCAGAAAGTGGTGTATCATATAAAATTGCTCTTGGGATTTCAGGAGCAATTTCTGCTAATAATGAAACAGAGTCATGGTTAAATGATGAAAATACAATTTGATTAGAAAGATGATATTCACGCACAAGTGCAACAGCTTTTTCCTCAATATTTGGGTAATGAATAACATCTGTCTTTAATTCAATATTTAGTTGTAAGTTCGTTGTGGAAAGCCAAATGAAAACCTCACGCAACGTTGGGATTTTTGCTTCATGGAAAGAAGGGTCTTTATAGCTACCAGCGTCCAATGATTGTAGTTCCTCTACCGTTTTTTCCGAAACAAGTCCAACGCCATTTGTTGTACGATCGACGGTTTCATCGTGAATTACGACAAGTTCACCATCTTTTGATAAGTGGACATCGAGTTCAATTCCGTGAGCGCCAATGCGTTCTGCTTCTTGGAAGGCAATCATCGTATTTTCGGGATGTGTTCCTTTTACTCCGCGGTGAGCGAAAATAAGTGGTTTACTCATGTGAAATTCTCCTTATTATCTCTTTTCTTTCATTATGAAACTGCTTTAGGGAAAATACAATTGAATATGACAAACATTTACAAAAGTCTAACAGTTGCACAAAAGTTAACGTTAACGTAAAATGTAATAATCGAGTGAAGGGAGGAATAAACATGTATAAAATTGATGAAGTAACAAAGCAAGTTGGTTTGACAAAACGTACACTTCGTTATTATGAGGAAATTGGTTTAATTCATCCCCCTGAACGTAGTGAGGGGAACATTCGCCTATATACAGACGGGGATATCGCCAGAATTAAAAAAATTGTGGAAGCGAAAGAAGTGTTAGGAATTACGCTTCAAGAGATGCAGCATTTTTTATCGTTAAAAGAAAGAATGGAGCAAAGAAGAAATAGCGAAAACCCTCGTGATCGTGAAGTGATTCAAGAAATTAAAGATATGCTTGAAAAACAAGTGGAAACGCTAGACGAAAAAATGGAGCAAATGCAACGTGTAAAGGCAGAACTAGAAGATAGTTTACATCGTGCAGTAACATTTTTAGAGAACACAAAAGGAGAGTAATCAAAATGGAGAGCAAACAAAAACTAGGGAGATTGATTACAGTGGTGGCTACCTTCCTTGCCTTTTCGGGTATAGGGGTAGTTGACCCAATTTTGCCAATTATTGCTGAGAAAATTGGTGCAACGCATTGGCAAGTTGAAATGTTATTTACCGCTTATATTTTAACGATGGCAATCATGATGTTACCAGCTGGTATATTTGCATCGAGATTTGGTGATAAACGGATGATGACAATCGGTCTTGCGATTGTGACTGTATTTGCGTTTATATGCGGTATATCGCAAACGATTGCTCAATTATCTCTTTTCCGCGCTGGATGGGGATTAGGAAATGCGATGTTTTTTGCTACAGCAATGACGCTATTAATAGCATTAAGTAAAGAAGTTCATGAAGCAGTAGGATTATACGAAGCAGCTATCGGTTTAGGCATGGCTGGCGGACCATTATTAGGCGGGATATTAGGTGGTTATTCTTGGCGTTATCCGTTTTTCGCGACAAGTATTTTAATTTTCTTAGCATTTATTTTAGTATTCTTTTTTGTAAAAGAACCGGAGCGAAAAGTGAAGCGTAAGGCTGCTGGGGTAGGAGAATTACTTAACCTGGTGAAGTATAAACCGTTTATGCAAGGTGCGATTTCAGGAATGTTATACTACTACGGATTTTTCGTTGTGTTAGCATATTCACCACTTATTATGCATTTATCAGCTATTCAATTAGGCTTTGTATTTTGCGGATGGGGGCTCGCGTTAGCTTACGGTTCTGCAATTTTAGCACATAAGCTAGAAGGGAAATATGAACCAAAAACATTATTAAAGGGTAGTTTACTCGTATTTGCGATTTTCTTAATTGCACTATTCTTTGTGAAAATTATGTGGTTACAAATTACTCTTATCGTTTTATCAGGATTGGCATCTGGCTTAAACAATGCATTATATACAAGTTATGTAATGGATATTTCACCTTATGAAAGATCTGTTACGTCAGGTGTTTATAACTTTGTTCGTTGGTTAGGTGGTGCGATTGCTCCAATTTTATCAGGAATTATCGGTCATACTGTTTCACCACAAAGTCCGTTTTTAGTAGGTGGAATTGTTGTGTTAGTTGGTTGTATTATGATCCTAATTCCAATTCGTAAACCAGTAGAAATAGAGACAAAAGCCCTTTCTTAAGAAAGGGTTTTCTTTCCTTTTGCGGTGCAAACCCTTTCCGCACATATGTTAGAACCCTCTGACTAAAATATATTTTCGGTATTTTTGTACTTTTAACTATACATTTTGGATGTTTTGTTTTATTTTTGTTAGGGGACATTAATGATGTCCCTATTATAAATTTGCATTGAAAGGCGTGATTGTACGATGGAACTATGGTTCACTGAAAAACAAACAAAACATTTTGGGATTACGGCGCGTATTAACCGCACATTACATACGGAGCAAACAGAATTCCAAAAACTTGATATGGTCGAAACGGAAGAGTTCGGAAACATGCTTATTTTAGATGGCATGGTTATGACAACAGAAAAAGATGAGTTCGTTTATCACGAAATGGTAGCACACGTACCTTTATTTACACATCCAAACCCTGAAAACGTATTAGTTGTTGGTGGCGGTGATGGTGGTGTTATTCGTGAAGTGTTAAAACACCCAAGTGTAAAGAAAGCAACTCTTGTTGAAATCGATGGAAAAGTAATTGAGTACTCTAAACAATACTTACCATCAATTGCAGGCGCATTAGATAATGAGCGTGTAGAAGTAAAAGTAGGAGACGGTTTCCTACATATCGCAGAAAGCGAAAATGAATACGATGTAATTATGGTAGATTCTACTGAGCCAGTAGGACCAGCAGTAAACCTATTTACAAAAGGCTTCTACGCTGGAATTTCAAAAGCGTTAAAAGAAGATGGTATTTTCGTTGCACAAACGGACAACCCTTGGTTTACACCAGAACTAATTACAACTGTGTTTAAAGACGTAAAAGAGATCTTCCCAATTACTCGTTTATACACAGCAAACATTCCAACTTACCCAAGTGGTCTTTGGACGTTCACAATTGGATCTAAAAAACATGATCCATTAGAAGTAAGTGAAGAGCGTTTCCACGAAATCGAAACGAAATACTACACAAAAGAATTACACAATGCAGCATTCGCATTACCGAAATTTGTTGGGGATTTAATTAAGTAAGAGAATTGTATCAAACAAATAAAGTGTAAGTAGCTCATTTAAGGTGTTTGTCCAGAAGACTTGAACATGCTAGCTACTTACACTTCTGTAGAGAAAATCGTCTTCTTGTTGTTAAAAAGAAGACCCGGTAAATCGAGAAAGAGGAGCAATTCGCTCCAAATTTGAGAAATAGTGAAAGGTTGGGATACCTTAAGTTCCACATAAGGAGGAAAAGAATATGCGTTTTGATGAAGCTTATTCAGGTAAAGTATTTATTAAAAGTCATCCAAGTTTTGAAGAGTCAAAGGTAGTTATTTATGGGATGCCTATGGATTGGACAGTAAGTTACCGTCCGGGATCTCGTTTTGGCCCTGCACGTATTCGTGAAGTATCAATCGGTCTTGAAGAATATAGCCCGTATTTAGATCGTGAACTAGAAGAGGTAAAATATTTTGATGCGGGTGATATCCCATTACCATTCGGAAACGCACAACGCAGCTTAGACATGATTGAAGAGTATGTATCAAAACTTTTAGATGCCGATAAGTTTCCACTAGGTCTCGGCGGTGAGCACCTAGTGTCTTGGCCAATTTTTAAGGCAATGGCAAAAAAATATCCGGATTTAGCAATCATCCACATGGATGCTCATACTGATTTACGTGAATCGTATGAAGGGGAGCCTTTATCCCACTCTACACCAATTCGTAAAGTGTGTGATTTAATTGGTCCGGAAAACGTATATTCTTTCGGAATTCGTTCTGGAATGAAGGAAGAATTTGAATGGGCGAAAGAAGTAGGTATGAACTTATACAAATTTGACGTATTAGAACCGTTAAAAGAAGTATTACCGAAACTTGCTGGCCGCCCAGTCTATGTCACAATCGACATTGATGTATTAGACCCAGCTCACGCTCCAGGAACAGGAACGTTAGAAGCTGGCGGTATCACATCTAAAGAATTATTAGATTCCATCGTAGCAATTGCAAATTCAAATATAAATGTAGTTGGAGCAGACTTAGTAGAAGTAGCTCCAGTCTACGACCATAGTGATCAAACACCAGTCGCAGCAAGCAAATTCGTGCGGGAAATGCTGCTCGGTTGGGTGAAATAAAAGCGGAAGCGGCTCGCTCAGAATGTGAGGGGGATGGAGTTTCAGACGTAGAGGCGCTTTTTGCCTCGAAGGAAGAAGCGAAGCCACCGATCATTCTAGCCACTGCAGCTAGATAAAGTAAAAGTGAAGCCGACTGTTCAGACCCGGTGACTAAGGTTCTTTCCTTCAAAAGGTGCTTTTTACCTTTTGGCAGGGAAGGTTCTTAGACGCAAGGGTCTAGGAGGCGTAACTGGATAGTAATAAAAGCGGAGGCAGCTCGCTCAGAATCGCAGGTCATTGGAACGCTCGACCGAGAGTGTGAAATGGCTGGAGATTCTAGCCGCTGCAGCTAGATAAAATAAGAGCCCTCTATATGATTAGAGGGCTCTTATTTTGTCGTTATGTGTCGGTAAGTCGATATATTAAAAAAATCGCTGATATAATTCGAGTTGCGCCGATATATTAAAAAAATCGCCGATATAATTCGAGTTGCGCTGATATATTTAAAAAACCGCCGGTATAATTTCATTTACCGTTACGCAACACAAAAAAAAGCTATTCTCAAACGATGGGAATAGCTCTTTTTCTTATGCAACCTTCTCTTCCGGAGTAACTCCGCGAATTTCATCAGCAGAGCGGATTGGATATTTACGGAACACAATAGATCCAATGTATCCGACAATAGTGGTAACGATTCCACATAGTACGGCAGCGATCGTTACTTTTATAACGTCATTAAATCCGAATAGGACAAGAAGACCTGGAATTGGTGATGCTGTTCCTGGTGCATTATTAACAAGCTGGAATAGCGATGTAATAATACCGGCAAGTGCACCGCCAACGAAATTTGTCATATAGATAGGAATTGGATTTGCTGAGACAACATCGGCTTGTGTTAAAGGCTCGATTGCTACAGCAATTGTATCTTTCTTTGAACAAATTTTTAATCGTTTAAAGAAAATAAAGTTCATCGGGGCTGAGGCGGCAACGGCAAGACTACCAATCGCCATTGGTAAACCTGTTAATCCAAGCATTGCAGTTAGTGCCATAGAACTTAGTGGAGAGGTAGAAATAACTGTTATTAATCCACCAAGCATAATACCCATAATGATAGGGCTTTCTGTAGTTGCAACTGAAATCATAGAACCGATTTTACCGAGTGTTGCGTTAACAAGCGGATCCATAAGCATTGCCATTCCGCGTGAGATTGGTGCAGCGATAAATAGGATTGCTAAAAATTCCACGCCAGCTGGTAATTTCTTTTCGAGAAATTTCACGACGAAAGCACAAACGTATCCAGCGAAAAATCCTGGTAAAATACCGAATCCACTAGTAGCGATACCAATTAAAACAGCGTATACGGGGGAAACACCGATTGCTAATGCGACTAAAATCGCTGCTGCGACACCGCTCATACTACCGGAAGCTTCTCCTACTGATTGTAAAAAGTCATTATGAAACATTTCTCCACCTATATAACGGTGAAATGCTTCAATAAGAAAACTTGCGATTGCTGCATTAGCTAAAGCACCCATCGCCTTCATTCCATAAGGCGCACGGTAACTAAAAAGTGTAAATAGACAAAGTACAACAAGTAATAGTGCTAAACCTTGCAAGATAGCCATTTGAAAACTGTCTCCTTTGATTTTTGTAATAAAAATTCGTATCATTCAATAATAATATAAAAGTGTATGAAACGGAAAAATTTTTTCTTGGGAACTTGCTGTAAGAAAAAATCCCTTACAATAATGTAAGGAAAGTGTAAGACTTTTAGATAGAGTATAGTATGCTCTTTTCCGTATAATACAAGTATAGATATAATACTAGTGAGAAAGAAGTGCAAACAGGAGGTTCATGTATGAAATTGGTAATTAAAGTTTTAGCTATATTCGCCATTATTCTAGGTGGAACAGCGTATTATTTGAACACAAAAACAGAAGGTGTACATGCTTTTGTAGACAACTTCTTTTCAAATAAAGAAATACAAGATTATTATGCGGTTATAGATAAAGGTGAGAAAAAAGACGGAGAATACTTGTATACTTTTAAAGGGTATACAGAAGACGGAAAGTTACAGATCATTAAAAGAATGATGAACCGTGAATTGCATACGGGGGCGTTTATAAAAATTTATGCAAAAGGTATGCAAGGAAAAGGATGGGCTGAAATCCCGAAAGAATCTATTCCACAAAAAGCGTTGGAAAAAATAGAAAAACCATAAAAGGAGCGACTCATTCGCTCCTTTTTAGTGGGTTAAAATAGTGATAGATGTTTTTTCCTTGTTAGAAATAATTTTTGCACGTCCACCAATTGGGAAAGTGAAAATCGGGGTTGTATGCCCGAAACTTGCGTTTGCAATGATAGGAATATGTGCAAGTTCAGGTTTTGAAGCAATCATTTCTTGAATGTCTTCTATCGTACATTCTGCACCTTTTTGCATCTTTCCTATAATGATTCCCTTTATGTATTCAAAATCTTGCTGCTGCATAAGGGAATGTAAATAACGATCAAAAGTTTTAAGAGTAGATGTTCCAGTTAAACTATCTTCTTCAATAAATAAAATTTTGTGCTTTAAATTTGGCATATATGGTGTGCCTTGCAGTAAGTTAAATGTGCTCATATTGCCACCGATAATATCTTCCGTAGCTTCTCCTTCCTGAATTGAAACGTATCCTTCATTTTTAATAAATTCTCGATTTTCCTGATCTATATACCAAGAATCATCGCTCCATGTTTCAGATGGCAGGACTTCAATAGGCTCATTAGAAGTTAAGCACTTTAAAAAGTAATCGGTTGTATACCCGAGCCCTTTCTCCATTCCAAACGAAGAGAAATGGGGTCCTGAATATGTAACAAGCCCTGTTTTTGCGTAAATTGCATTATTTAAGGCAGTAATATCAGAATAACCACAGAAAAATTTCGGGTTTTCACGAATTAAATCATAATCGAGATGTTTCAATAAACCATTTGAGTTGTATCCGCCAAGTGTAGTCAAAATAGCTTTTACATTAGGGTCTCCAAATGCTTCATGGAGGTCTTGAATGCGGGAAGAAATAGAGGAGGAAGCAAATCGATCTATCTCATCAGCATATTTTGAGAATGTAACTTGAAAGCCCATGTCAGTTAATCTTTTTATAGCAAGTTTTCTATTTTCATTTGAAACAATACTTAAACTACACGATGGTGAAATCACTCGTATTTCATCACCCTTTTTTAACTTTGTTGGTATCACTATATTCACCTCTTTAATTGAAAGAATATTTAGATTTAAAAAATATTTTATCATATGAAATAA
Organism: Bacillus sp. 007/AIA-02/001; assembly: GCF_004634455.1. NCBI lineage: Bacteria > Bacillati > Bacillota > Bacilli > Caryophanales > Bacillaceae > Bacillus > Bacillus sp. 007/AIA-02/001. The sequence goes on along the minus strand of NZ_SEIY01000007.1, from coordinate 112,771 downwards.
AGTAGAAGTGAATTATTTTTTGAAATGGAGTTTTCCTGATTTTTCAGCAGACAGACAGAGTCTTTTTTTGATATGATAGGAAAAGTGATTTATTATAAGTAGTATTTAATATCTATAACATTTGAAAGGTGTGCAAGACGTGGAGAAACAACTTGCAGGCTTGCCGGTACACGTTCATTTCGTAACAGAAATCCGTGAAGGGGCGAGGAAGGAAACCGTTGCTTTTGAAGCAAATGGTCAATACTATGTAAAAGGTCAAGGTACATATGTAACATTCCAGGAGCCGAACGAACAAGGCGAAGTGAAAACAATTATTAAAATTCAAGATGAACAAGTTCTCATTATGCGTTCAGGTGCTGTTTCTATGCGTCAGACGCATGTGAAAGGTGAATGGACAACTGGTACGTATACGAGTGAACTTGGTACGTTTGCATTGCAAACAAAGACTGATAACGTTCTTTTTAAATGGTCGGATGAAAAGAAAAAAGGACAACTCTTCTTAACTTACGCATTGCTTCTAAGTGAACAAGAAGCTGGCAGATATACTATTACAATTAATTTGAAGGAGGCAAAATAATGAATTCCTTAGAACAAGTAAAAGGATTGATTAAAGAAGAAATTCAGGCTGCTGTATTAAAGGCAGAATTAGCGACAGAAGAACAGATTCCAAACGTTGTATTAGAATCTCCAAAAGATAAAACAAATGGTGACTTCTCTACAAATATGGCAATGCAACTTGCACGCGTTGCGAAAAAAGCACCTCGTATGATTGCAGAAGAACTAGTTGCAAACTTCGATAAAGCAAAAGCTTCTATTGAAAAAATCGAAATCGCTGGTCCTGGTTTTATTAACTTCTATATGGATAATAGCTACTTAACAGATTTAATTCCAACAATCGTAAACGCTGGTGAAGCTTACGGTGAAACGAATACTGGTAAAGGTGAAAAAGTACAAGTTGAGTTCGTATCTGCGAATCCAACAGGTGACCTTCACTTAGGACATGCACGTGGTGCGGCAGTAGGTGACACTTTATGTAACTTATTAGCAAAAGCAGGCTACGATGTATCTCGTGAGTACTACATTAATGATGCTGGTAACCAAATTCATAACTTAGCTCTTTCTGTTGAAGCTCGTTACATGCAAGCTTTAGGCTTAGATAAAGAAATGCCAGAAGACGGTTATCATGGTGCGGATATCATTGGAATCGGTAAACGTTTAGCTGAAGAATTCGGCGATCGTTATGCGAAAGCTGATGAAAAAGAAAGTTATGAATTCTATCGTGAATACGGTTTAAAATATGAATTAGCAAAACTTCAAAAAGACTTAGAAAGCTTCCGTGTTAAATTTGATGTATGGTTCTCAGAAACATCACTATACAAAAACGGAAAAATCGATCAAGCTCTTGCTGTATTAAAAGAGCGTGAAGAGATCTTTGAAGAAGACGGCGCAACTTGGTTCCGTTCAATGACTTACGGCGATGACAAAAATCGTGTATTAATTAAAAACGACGGTTCTTACACATACTTAACGCCAGATATCGCGTATCACCGTGATAAATTAGAGCGCGGTTTTGATAAGTTAATCAACATTTGGGGTGCTGACCACCACGGTTACATTCCTCGTATGAAGGCTGCTATTCAAGCACTTGGTTACGATAAAGACACGCTTGAAGTAGAAATCATCCAAATGGTACAACTATACCAAAATGGTGAAAAAATGAAGATGAGTAAGCGTACGGGTAAAGCAGTTACACTTCGTGAGCTTATGGAAGAAGTAGGCGTGGACGCAATGCGTTACTTCTTCGCAATGCGTAGCGGTGATTCTCATTTAGACTTCGATATGGACTTAGCTGTATCAAAATCTAATGAAAACCCAGTATACTATGCACAATATGCTCATGCTCGCGTATGCAGTATCCTTCGTCAAGGCGAAGAATTAGGATTAGCTGTAGATGGAGATGTGAACTATAAACTTGTTACTTCTGAGAAAGAAGTAGAGTTACTGAAAAAACTTGGTGAATTCCCAGCGGTAGTTGCGGATGCAGCACAAAAACGTCTACCACACCGTATTACAAACTATGCATTTGAATTAGCAGCAACATTACACAGCTTCTACAATGCAGAAAAAGTATTAAACCAAGATAACTTAGAATTAAGTAAAGCTCGTTACGAGTTAATGAAAGCAGTACGCACTACACTTCAAAATGCATTAGCAATCGTAGGAGTATCTGCACCAGAAAAAATGTAATGAAGAAAAGCGGAAGCGGCTCGTTTAGAATAGGAGGGGGATGGAGCTCCTGACAGAGAGGTGTACTTTGCCTCGGAGGAAGGCGCGAAGCCACCGAGTATTCTAGCCGCTGGAACTGGACAATAAAGAAAAGCGGAGCCGACTGTTTAGTCCCGAAGGCTAAGGTTCTTTCCCACAGAAGATGCATTTTATCTTCTCGTGGGGAAGGTTCTTAGACAGAAGGGGCTAGGAGGCAGAGCTGGACATAAAGAAAAGCGGAAGCGGACTTTCGTTTTTAAATAAAAGGCAATCACACGATGTTGTGATTGCCTTTTTATGTGGAGATAATAAAAAAAATTTATCAAACAAAAGGGGAATTTGCGTCGTCTTATATAAATGACAGGAGGCTTATGATGGAAGAAAAGATAGAAGAATTAATTGATATATATAAGCAGCAAATATATTCCTTATGCTATAAGTTAGCGAAAACGAAAGAAGATGCGGAAGATATTTTTCAAGAGACGTGGATAAAGGTTTTTTCATCAAGGCACCAACTTTTTTATGTGGATAATTATAAAAAGTGGATTACTACAATTTGCGTTCGTACATTTTATGACTTTTACCGCAAGAAGAAAAGATGGAAAGATCGCGTCTTAGATTTATTTTATAAAGAAGATGGTGGAGAAATAGATTTCGCAGATGATGTGAATATATCAGAAGAATTTATTCAAAAAGTGGAAGCGGAAATGATACGGGAAGTTATACAGCTATTGAATGAAAAATATAAAACCGTGCTCGTACTCTACTATTATGAACAATACTCTTATAAAGAAATGAGCGAAATATTAAATATACCGATTGGTACAGTGAAATATCGCCTTAATTATGCGAAGAAGCAAATGCGAGAACATTTGGAGGGGTTCGTTTATGACAGAAGATAAATTTGAACAGAAGGTAAAGAGTAGCTTAGCAGAAGAGATAACTCCAAGCGAAGAGCTAATAAATAACACGAAGCAGGGCGTGCGAAAGGCTCAGAAGTTAGAGAGGAAATGGATGATTTGTATTCACACCATTTGGATTGTTTTGTTAACAATTGTTATAGAACAATTTGTCACACATTTGGATTATAAAATTCCTATGTTGATAGCCATTGTGATTATGATGCATGTATACATTCCGATATATGTTGTAATACAGTCATTTTTAAAGAAGGAGTATAGATTACATGAAAGAGTTCGCTAATCCGTTTGTACTATTTGAAGTAGCTGGAGTGACGATGTTTTTAGCTTTTATAGCACTTTTAATATGTGTTGCATCATGGGTATATACAGATGCTAAAGCACATCAAATGAGCAAAGGATGGAGTATTTTAGCAGTTATATTGCCATTCTTTATTGGGTTTTTATTATATATGGTAAGAAGAAGTAAAAAGAAGGTTGAAGGAGAATGTAAGGTGAATTTTGTTAAAAAACAGAAAGTAACATTAGTTGCGATATTGGCAAGCACAATGTTTGTATTACTTAGTGGTTTTACTTTTGCACAAACGTTAGATGATGCATGGAGAGCCGGGGATATATATTTAGCAAATGAGAAGCAAGGGAAAACAAGTTATGAGGCAAAATTCTCATCATGGGATATTGCCAGTAAGGATATTGAATTTCAGTATGAAAAGGATACAGAAGTGACATTTTCTTATGAGACAGATGCAAAACGAGGAAACTTATGTTTTAGTGTGTATGAAAGACAAGGAGAAGGTATAAAAGAGTTAAAGGAAATTTGTGAATCGAAAAAAGGTACTTTTACAGTTACTTTAAAAGCAAATGAAGAATATGTATTGAATATAAGCGGATTAACAGTAAAAGATGGATTTGTAAAAGTGAATTGGCAAGAGAAATAAAAGGGGCCCTATAAAGGACCTCTTTTTTATTGAATAGTATAAGTAACAGAAAAACTAACAGGACTATAGTAAACGTAAGGTGCATGAAATTGAACATACATATTTCCATCTGTTTTTGCAGTGAAAATTCGGCCGTAACCATCAGAATAACGTCCAATTAGGTTATGATTTGAGTCATAAACACTGTAACTAGGAGTTTTGCTGTTAGGATGAATTGTTAGTTCTTGTCCTTTTTGAAGGAAAATAGGTTTTTGTTCAGAACTACCTCCAGTTTGCAAAGAATAAAATTTTGTAAAGCTTTGTTCTTGAGCGGCAGCAGCGACTTTTGTTTCAGGAATAAACGCAGTAGCTCCAGTAATTCCTGCTAAAGTTAATGCACCTGCTAAAATCATTTTTTTCATAATAGAAAAAGCCTCCTTATTAGTTGTAATCAGTTTTGTTACAATTAATATTGTATACGATAATGGGTAGGATAAAATATGCTTTTATGCATATATATTTTTTCTCAATAAAAGACCACCGATAAAATCAGTGGTCTTTTAAATGATTAAGCAGCTTTCTGTTCAGTTTGAGGAACAGGTTTTTGAAGCGAGTTATAAACTCCTGTTCCGATAACGTCTAATGCCATTCTCATTCGTTCAGGTGAAATGTTTTCTAATACGTTATCTTGAGGTGTATGGTATACCTTCTCAATATGATAGATTAATGGATTCCAACTATCGACACCCATCCAAATGAATAGAGCAGCAGGAATACCAGCTTCAGCAAATGGAACATGATCACTAGAACCGAATTTACCTTGTAGGATGAGGTTATTATTTAGTTGTTTACCTGCTTGCAAGGCAGCGTCTGTTACAAAGTTTGTAGAGCCATCAGGTGTCATAGCATATAAATTCTTTGCTTTATCATAATTTGTTGCAACCATGTCGGCGTTAAAGACACCTAAAATACGGTCGCGTTCTTTTTGGGATAGACTATTCACGTAATAATCCGAACCAAGTAATCCAGTTTCTTCAGAACCAAAGGTAATAAAGCGAATTTCTTTATCAGTTTCTACATTTTGAAAAGCACGAGCTAGTTCTAATACTAATCCAGTTCCAGAAGCATTATCATTTGCGCCAGGTGCTCCGACAACACTATCATAGTGCGAGCTTACAACGACTGCTTTTTCATTACCTGTACTCTTCTTTGGTTTCTTTTTGGCGATAACATTTAGAGATGTTAATTTAGATTCATGTCTCGCTTTTAGGGAAAGAATTGTTGTCCCTTTTTTAGCGATTTCTTCTTTAAATGCATTTCCTTGCGCATAAGCAAGACCAAAGACAGGGATAGATTGCTTTTTCATTAGGCGGGGATTGAAGGTTTGTCCATAATTTCCGCGTCCGCCAATTAAACTGTATAAAAGAACACCTTTTGCACCTTTGCTAACAGCATTTTCAACTTGTTTATTATAGTCGGTAACTGTCGTTCCTCTTTCAAATAAAACAATTTTACCGTTTACTTCATTTGGAATATCTTCTAATTTTGTCCCACCTTGAACAAAGATAAGGGGAGCTGTAACAGCTTCTGTAGAAATTAGTGCATTAGGAGCAGCACCAGCTTGCCAATTACGTTTTGTTGATAGGGGTGATTCAATGAATCCAACGTATTGATCGGGCACCTGAAATGGTTGATATTCTACTTCATAGCCCATTGATTTAAGCTGCATACCAATGTAACGAGAAGCCCATTCTTCGGATTTTGTTCCACCGGGGCGAGGACCAATTGTTTCAGATAAGAAACGAACATGTTCAATCGCGCGGTTTGGATCAATCTGTTTTGTAATAGATGGAGTTTGTGTAACCTCTGACGTGGAATCCGCTTTTGCTTGCCCAATTGGAGCTAAGCTAACAGCAAGTGATACAGCAAGCAAAGAGCTTACTATTTTTTGTTTCAATGATTTTCTCATTTTTTCCTCTCCTATTCTTCTATTCTCTCTGACTGACAAAAGAAGACGGATAATGACTTTATTTTACCTTCACACCTTTTATTTTTCAATATTCTGACATTGAGAAATAAAAAAACGATATATGCATATTTGCATATTTTTGAGGGAGATATGTATGCTATCATTTTAAACGAAGGTTCGCTTTCTACTCTGAAAGCTCCTACATTGCATGAATCTAGTGTACCCAAACTTTAGATTATGTAGAGGAATGGAACCACTGTAGGGTTTCATTTCTCATGTTTGAATCAGTTGATGGTAATTATGTTTCCGCATTTCATAATTATTATCAGTGATATATGTAAGGCATCCATATGAAAATAAGAGGCTGTTCAAAGGTTTTCCGTACTTTTGGGCAGCCTCACCCCGTTAAAAGGACGATACTTTATGTATCGTCCTTTTTGTATAAAAAAACATCCAATCAATTGAGAGATTGATTGGATGTGAAAAAATTATTAATAATTTTTTTTGCGTTTTGTAGCTAAAATACTTAATAATCCAGCTAGTAGAAGAACAATACCTACTGTTTGTGTAGGGTCTTCTTTATGACCTGTATTTGGAAGGTGCTTATCCGTATTTCGATCATCTTGCTGTTTGTTATCTGTTTTATTCGATGTTTCTTCGGAAGTTCCGTTTTCGTGTTTCTCAGGTGTTTCATTATTTTGTTCTTCAGAAGTTCCGTTTTCGTGTTTCTCAGATGTTTCATTGCCTTTGTTATCTTCTTTATTTGGAGGAGTAATTGGCTTGTCATCTCCACCTGAAGAAGATTCAATTTTTTTATTTGAAACTGTAATTTGTAGTGGCTTAGCTTGGGCTTTATCAATTGTAAAGTTTATTGGTGATGCATCTAATTGATAGCCTTTAGGAGCCTTTGTTTCTACTAATTGATAATTACCAGGTTTCAAATCATTTACGATTACTTTTCCGTGTTGATCTGTTTTTAAACCTTCTCGGATGACTTTTCCATCTTGGTCTAAAATATTGAAAATGGCACCTTCAAGTGTTCCATGGTGATCAATATCAACTTTAGTCAACTCAATTGAACCTGTTGTTAAACTATTTAAGGCTGTAACAGAGGTAACCTGAGATTGTCCTTTCGTAATTGTGAAAGGAATTGGTTTAACGTTTAAATCATAGCCAGTTGGAGCTTTCGTTTCAATGAACTGATAATCTCCCGGACGTAAATCAGAAACTGAAATCTTCCCATCTTTATCAGTAGTTAAATCAGTGCGAACAATTTTACCTTTCGCATCGATGATGTTAAACACTGCATCAGAAAGTTTTGTATCTGGATTTATATCATCCACTTTTATTAATTCTACAGCACCCTCAGTTAAGCTATTTGTAGCAGTAACTTGGAGCTTTTCTTTTTGGCTTTTCTTAATTGTAAACTTAATAGGTGTACTATCTAATTTATAGTGTTCAGGAGCTTTCGTTTCAATAAACTGATAGTCCCCAGGACGTAAATCAGAAACAGAAATTTTTCCATGTACATCTGTTGTAAGCTCAGTGCGAATGTCGTTACCATTCATATCAGTAATTTTAAATATCGCATCTTTAAGAGCAGTACCATCTACATCATCTACTTTAGAAAGTTCCACAGTGCCTTTCGTTAAGCTATTTGTAGCTGTAACGGAGATAGGATCAGCTTGGCTCTTTGTGATTGTGAATGGAATTGGCTCTTTGTTTAAATCATAGTGTTTCGGAGCCGTTGTCTCGATGAATTGATAATCACCAGGACGTAGGTCAGAAACGCTAATTTTACCTTGTTGATTCGTAACAAGATCTTTGCGAATTACAGTGCCATTCATATCCACAATTTTAAATACTGCGCCTTCAAGAGTAGTGCCATCGACGTCATCCACTTTAGAAAGTTCCACGCCGCCTTTTGTTAAACTATTTTTCATAGTAACGGTAGCAATATCTTTTTGGCTTTTTTCAATTGTAAATATAATTGGTTTTTTGTCTAAATCATAGTGTTCAGGAGCCGTTATTTCAACGAATTGATACGTACCAGGACGTAAGTTTTCGATAACGATTTTACCTTCACTGTTTGTTTTTAAATCTGTTTTAAGTACTTTGCCATCTTGATCTAGTAAATTAAATACCGCATCGGCAAGTTTTGTTTGAGTGTTTAAATCATCAACTTTAAGTAATTCGATACTACCTTGTTTTAAGCTATTTGTAGCAGTTAAAGAAATAACTTTCTTCTGTCCTTTTTCAATAGTGAATTTGATTGGTGTTTCATCTAAAACGTAATGCTTAGGAGCTTTCGTTTCGATGAATTGGTAATCACCAGGACGTAGGTCGTTAATTTCGATTATTCCTTGTTCATTTGTAACAAGGTCTTTATGAACTACATCACCGTTCATATTAACAATTTTAAATACTGCATCTTTAAGAACAGTGCCATCAATATCGTCTACTTTAGAAAGTTTAACTGCACCCTTTGTTAAAGCATTTGTAGCAGTGATATGAAGAGTTTCAGTTTGGCTCTTTTTAATTGTAAATACGATAGGTTTTTTATCTAAATCGTAATGTTCAGGAGCAATTGTTTCAACGAATTGATACGTACCAGGACGTAGATTTTCAACAACAATTTTACCTTCAGCATTTGTTTTTAAGCCTTCTTCAACTAGCTCACCGTCTGCATCTAATAAATTAAATACGGCGTTAGAAAGTTTTGTATTTATATCAATATCGTCAATCTTTGTTAGTTCAACGCTACCTTTTTTCAAAGCATTTTTGCCTGTAACATTGATCTCTTTCGTTTGACTTCTTTCAATTGTAAATGGAATCGTTGTTTCATCTAATACATAGTGCTCAGGAGCTTTTGTTTCAATGAACTGATAGTCTCCAGGGCGTAAATCAGAAACAGAAATTTTTCCGTTTTTATCTGTAACAAGATTCGTATGAACTTCCTTACCATTCATATCCACAATCTTAAAGATTGCACCTTCGAGCATCGTACGATCGATGTCATCAATTTTTGTTAATGTTACTGCGCCTTTCTTTAAACTGTTAGTAGCGGTAACAGTAATATTCTCTTTTTGACTTTTTTCGATAGTGAACGGAATAGGGTCTTTGCTTAAGGTATAGTCTTTTGGAGCTTTTACTTCAATAAATTGATAGTCTCCAGGACGTAAATCAGAAGCAGTAATTTTACCGTTTTTATCAGTCGTTAAACCTTTTCGAATTATCTTTTTAGTATCATGAGCGTCAACGATTATAAATTCTGCACCTTCAAGAGTAGTGCCATCAACATCATCCACTTTTGTTAAAGTGACGCCACCTGTAAGTAAACTATTTTTTACAGTAACAGGGATAGGAAGATCTTCCTTACTACCTTTTTTAATTGTGAACTTAATAGGTGTTTTGTCTAATTTATAATGTTCAGGGGCTTTTGTTTCGATAAATTGATAATCCCCTGGTGCTAAATCAGGAATAACTAATACTCCGTGATCATCTGTTGTTAAATCTTTCATAATTTCTTTGCCAGTTGCGTCTTGCAATGTGAATACAGCGCCGGCAAGAGCTTTACTACTTTCCACATCATCTTCTTTAATAAGTTTAACTTTTCCTTTCGTTAAACTATTTTTAAATGTAAGTGGAAGGAGTTTTTGTTGTCCTTTTTCGATTGTAAATTCAATTGGTTCTACATTTACATCGTAATAAGTTGGAGCCTTTGTTTCGATAAGTTTATAGTTACCAGGACGTAAGTCATCTACAACTAGCCTTCCTTTACTATTCGTAACAAGGTCCGTACGAACATCTTCATTAGTATCTCTATTAACGATTTTAAATACTGCACCTTCAAGTGTTTCCTTTTCATCTGCAGCATTCACTTTTGTTAACTCAATACCGCCTTTTGTTAAGCTGTTTTTAGCGGTAACAGTAGCCTGAGTTGTTTGACTTTCTGTAATCGTAAATTTAATTGGTTTTGTATTTTTGTCGTAATACTTCGGTGCTGTTACTTCGATAAATTTATAATCGCCAGGGCGTAAGCCAGTAGCGATAGCTGTACCATCCGCACCAGTTTTTACATTTTCGCGAATGACTTTCTTTTCATCATTAGCATCAACAATTTTAAATACAGCACCTTCAAGAGCTGTACCATCGATATCATCAACTTTTGTTAATTCAACATCTCCTGGTTTTAAAGCATTTTCAGCTTTCACAAGTAGAGTTTCTTTCTGACTTCTATCGATTGTAAATTCAATAGGTTCTGCTCGTAAAACGTAATGTTCAGGAGCAGCTATTTCAATAAATTTATACGTACCAGGACGTAGGTTACTAACTTTAACTTTACCGTGTTTATCAGTAGTTAAGTTAGTGTAAGGGGAAACGTCATTATTATTTGTATCGACAAGCTTGAATACTGCACCTTCAAGGGGTTTTTTCTCACCAAACTCATCAACTTTTAATAATTCAACTTCGCCCGTTTTTAAGCTGTTATTTGCCGTAACAGTAGCAAGAGCTTGTTGGCTTTTATCAATTGTAAACTCGATAGGGTTTGTACTTAACGTATAATCCTTAGGAGCTTCTGTTTCGATAAATTTATAAACACCAGGCTCTAGATCTTTAATGGTAACTTTTCCATCTGAACCTGTTTTTATATTTTCACGAATTACTTGTTTCTCGTCATTCGCATCGACAATTTTAAATACAGCACCTTCAAGGGCAGTGCCATCGACATCATCGACTTTCGTTAAAGTGACACCACCTTTAATGAGGTGATTTGTCGCGGTAACAGTAAGTGCTTTCTGTTGGCTTTTTTCAATTGTAAATTTAAGCGGTTTTTTATCTATTTCATAATGTTCAGGTGCTTTCTCTTCAACAAACTGGTACTCTCCAGGAAGTAAATTTTTCGCTTCGATTTGTCCGTTACCATTTGTCGTTAATTTGGTATAACCAGGAATTCTTTTGTTATTTTGGTCCCGTACACTAAATACAGCACCTTCTAAAGTATTACCCTCTTTATCAACTTTTGTTAGGATAGCTGAGCCTCTAATTAAGCTGTTTTGGGCCGTTTTATTGATTACTGTTGTTTGATCTTCCTCGATTGTAAATTCAATAAGTCGATCATCTAATTGATAATGCTCAGGAGCCTTTATTTCTTTTAAATAGTAAGTTCCTGGTTTTAAATTATCTACAGTAATTTGTCCTTTATCATTTGTTGTTAATTTTTCGTGTTCTGAAATTATTTTTTTATCTTTATCAAGTAGTGTGAAAACGGCACCTTGCAGTGTGACGTTTTTATTCAGGTCATCAGACTTTGTTAAAACTACTTTACCGACAAACTTCTTATTTGCAAGTTTATATGTTGTAGTCTCTTGTGTACCAAGTTCAACAATTTTTCCTTGTTTTAAATCCCAGCTAATTACATAGCCTTCAGGAGCCTTTGTTTCTTTTAATAAATATTTATCGCGTTTTAAATTATTAAATTTAGCGATACCGTCTTTGTCTGTTGTAATTTTACGGATAACAGTTTTACCTGTACGATCGTATAAAGTAAATTCTGCCCCAGCTAATAGTGCGTTTTTATTGTCGTTATCTACCTTTATAATTTCAAGGTTTCCACGGCCTTTAGTAGCAGATCCTCCGCCTGAACCAGAAGACATTCTCACTTCAATCGTTTCAGTAGTTTCTGTGTTTTTAACTGTCAACTTATTGCCTGTGATTTTCGCTTTATTACTTACTTTTTCTTTATCGTCTGCATTAATAAGTGAGCGATATTCTAAAATATAAGCTCGATCAATTTTTTTCAAGAAGGCAATTTCGAAATGTTGCTTTCCGGTATTATTGTCTGTTGTTATTTTGAGTTTATAGTCTGTTCCTTCTTTTAATTCGTTTACTGTATCTTTTGTTAAATTTCCATATGGATCAACAGTTGTAGGATATAAGTGGAATGAATCTTCCACAATTACCTGATTTTCGGTTGGGTCATCTGTTACAATGGCATCTGCAATGGTTGATTGGCTTTCGTTAATTGCGATACTCCAATTAATATAGTTGTCGTCTTGCACAGCTTTTTTAGTAACGAAGCTGCCACCTTTATTTACTTGAGTGTCACCTGTAAGGGTGTTTACGATTTTAGAGCCATCTTTTAAATCTGCCTCGTTTTTGTAGGTGCCTTGGATAAGTTCACCATCAAGGCTTGTTTTAAAGATAATATAGTAAGGTGAATTAATTGATTGTTTGAAATGAACCTTTAGGGTGTTTTTATTTTCCTCTGTAGGTTCTTCAAGTTCATATTTCTCAGTTGGTACAGCATTACCAGGTTGTGCATTATCAGGATTTCCATTTAAAATCATATCGCGCACTTCAATGGATCCAGGCACTAACTTTTGTTTATCTTGTATGACGTCTATAACATAAGGATCTTTAATCTCAACATTATTATAGTTAAAGCCTATTATCCAAGTAATTTCCTTCGTTTGGGCGTTATAAGAACCGTATTTATAACCATTTGCCTTTGTGAAAGTATCAGGATCAAAATTAGCTTCAACTTTATTTGATTGTGGATTAGAATCCGTATCTATCCAAGAAAGATTACCTGTATTTTTAAATGAAGTTTTACCACTTTCTAGCTTTGTATAATCAAAGTCTGTCGTATATTTTACGACTAATGTCTTTGTCATATTAGACTGATACGTACCTATAAGAGTGATTTTGAAGCCTTTATCTGTTACATCTAAAACATAGTCAGTCCCAGCTTGAAGGGTATAATTTCCGTCTTTAATTTCTAGTTTCTTATCTTTTAATTGTAATCCACCATGATCAAAGGTGTCCGTAATAATCGCGTTGTTTAATGGATAGTTGTTATTATTTACTATAATTGTCCAAGTTGTTGTTTTGTCTTTATAATTTGTTTCAGCTTTATTATTAGATTTAATAATATTTTGCTGCTTGAAGCTAGCTTCATTTTCTTTACTTGAATCATTATCAGCTGTAACTTTATTTTTTACTTTTCCATCTTCTATAACTTTATTAGTTGGCTTGGTTTTATAGGTAATCACATAAGCACTATTAATATCATCATTAAACTGTAAATCGAAGCCATTCTTCTTGTTACTTACAGTGTAATTATTAACAGCGTCTCCTGTTACAAGCGTTCCTTTTTCATTATATGAAGCGTTTTTTACAACAATAGAATTTGCATCTAGTTCGTGTGTATCGTCAAAAATATCTTTTAAAATCGCATCTGCTTTTTTGATCTCTCTTTGATCACCATTGTAAGTAATTGTCCACTCAATTGTTTGCGTCTTTGGATCATATTTACTTGTTTTATTTAAGTGTGTACCACGAGAAACCGTTACAGTAGAGCTTGCGTTTTGTTGCTTTTGATTATCACTCGTTATCGTAACGTTATTTCGGAAACTTTTAATATTTTCATCAGTAATTTTTGTGGCATATTCGATTTGATATGCTTTATTGATAGAATCTTTAAAAGCAATCTCCAATTTTGAGCCATCTGATGAAATAATATTGTAATCTGTTGGCTCAGCTTCTGCACCACGCGTTACATTCCCATTAACATCAACTTCTAGATAATAAACTTTAATAGAATCTTTATTTAAGTTTGTACCTTGTGGAATGTTATCTTTAAAAATAGCGTTTTTAAGGGTGTCTTGCGTTTTGTTCATCTCTACTTTCCAATTAATTTCATTTGTATTAATTGGTCTATCAGGTAATCCTTTTTTATTCGTAGCTGTTTGTACATTAGGCTTAAAGTCAACTGTAATAGAAACATCCTTATCTTTAATCGGGAAAGGAATTTCTTGTGTTGTTGTACCTTTAATTTCAGCTTTATTAAATTCTGTCTTTAATTGTAGGTTACCAGCAACATCTGGATGCTCTTCAACATAATCGTTGAATGTCATCGTGACTTTTCCATCTTTTGTAACAGTAAAATTACCAATTTGATGGTTTTCACTATCATATAAAGGACTGTTAATTGTATTGTAAATCTTAAAATGTTTAGGAAGATCAAAAATATAGTAATCTCCATTTTTCACATTCATTGACTTTAAAAGTTCCCATGTAAACTCAATATTGGCAGGGGAATCTGTACTTGGACGGTTATCCTCTGTAAATGGTTTTCCGTCTTTATCCGTCAACTTTACACCGGTTAAAATGTTTGTTGTTATTTGCTTTGGACCTGAATTTGTATTCTCAGCAGGGTCGCTTGATAGCTTTTGTTCTGGATTGTCAGTAGCAATTTTAGCTGCTGGGTTTTGTTCCGGATTATCGGTAACAGTTTTAGTTGCTGGGTTTTGTTCCGGATTATCAGTAACAGTTTTAGTTGCTGGATCTTGCTCCGGATTGTCAGTAACAGGTTTAGCTACTGGATCTTGCGCTTGTTTATTAGTATCCTGTTTGGTGCCATCTTCTTTAGAGTTTTCTACTTGAACAGGAACTGATATAGGCTGAACCATTGTTCCTAAAGGAAAAGCGATTTGAACTGATTTTTCCCCAGTTTTTAAAGTTGAGTTAAACACGGTATCAACTTTAATTTTTCCTTTAGCGTCTTTCAAATTTTCTACTTGATCATTAAATATTAATTTTAGTTTATTATCTTTAGCTGTTATAAAATATTGACCAATATTTTTTTGATCTGTTACTAAATCCCCTTGCAAATCTTTAGATACTTTTAATGCAAGTGGTATTTGAACTACTGCTGTATCATTTGCGTGTGCAACTTGTTGATCCTTTATTGACCAAGCGTATTCTACTTGAATGGTTGATCCTATCTTTATTAAATTGTTAGGATTTTTTGCTTCGTCAATAATATGATTCGTCGCATCTTTCATTTCAACAGTGTCAAATAAGGAATCTCCTGTTAAGGTTTCCGCTTTTACTTGATTGTATGGAAAACTAGCAAGTTGCGAAAATAGTACGAATACAATTAAACATACATTAAAAAGTTTTTTCATTTTTCCTCCTCTGAACATTCATTTGTCCATTGGGGACTTATTCCACATGAACAAATGGAATATTAAAAGTATTTGTTATAAGCTATTTATTTTTGTTATCCCTCCGTTTCTATACGCGTTCTCAGACAAACAGAATTATGTTCAAAGCAATATTATTTAACGTAAAACAAAATGTATATTTACACAGTTCTATGGAAATATACACAGTTCGACAAAAAATGTCGAAAAAAATACTGATATAAATAATGATATCAGACCTTTATATGTGAGATAGTTTTCATGTATATCTAGTAAAAAAGAATGGTTATAAAGGTAAGTTTTACGATACATACTAACCAATGTAGTGTATCCCTTTGTGAAGGCTTATTTTTGCCTTAAAGTTATGTGGAAATAAAAATCTAGATAGGGTTGGTTTTGGTCAGAATGAAGACAATATGTACTTTGAAAATAGTCATTTATTTTGTCTAAAGAGAGTTGTGCGATTAGTGGACCGAAGTTGAAAGGTGATAGTTTCTTACATTGTTAGAGAAATATAAGGATTACAGAATATTCGACTAACACGTTACTACGGTCATTTTTGAGCCTGTTTAAACAATAGGAAAGAAGGTGTTTTACTCCTTAGTTACAATATCTTTTTAGTAAAGATAAGCTTAAGTAACCTCCGCTAAAGATTATATACTTAAATGATAAAGAGTTCAACACTAGTTCACATATTTTCCCAAAAATAAAAAACGGCTGTTTTATGTGGAATAAATCTACAAAACAGCCGTTTTTGGTATTAGATTTCTGTTAAGATTATTGGTTCACCGCGTGTTACGACAACGGTATGTTCACATTGTGCAACAAGACTTTTATCTGGTGTAACGAATGTCCAACCATCGTCACCACGTTCAATAATATGATCAGCTTTCATAGAGATGAACGGTTCTACAGCGATAACAAGACCGTCTTTTAGAAGCGCATTATCCATTGGGTCATAGTAACTTAAAATGTGATTTGGTGCTTCATGTAAGCTAAGACCAATGCCGTGACCAGTTAAGTTTTGGATAACATTGTATCCACTTTTATGTGCGAAGTTTGAAACAGCACGACCAATTTGATTTTGTTTTGAGCCAGCTCTAACCTTTTTCATTGCTGCCCAAAATGCATCAACCGCTGCTTGGCAAAGTTTTTCTTTTGCCTCGTCTTCTCCAAGAACAAATGAAATGCCTGTATCTGCATAATAGCCATCAAGTGCAGCGGATACATCGACGTTTACTAAGTCGCCTTCTTTTAATACACGATCTCCTGGAATACCATGAGCAACTTCTTCATTTACACTAATGCAAGTTACACCTGGAAAATCATATTCTTTTTCAGGTGCAGAAATAGCACCATGCTCATCTAATACTTTTTTACCAATCAAATCAAGCTCTTTCGTTGTCATACCTGGCTTCGCTTGTTTTTTCATTTCTTCACGTGCAAGCGCAACGATGCGGCCGATTTTTCGTAAGCCTTCTAAATCTTGTTCATTACGAATAATCATGAAAACCACTGTCCTTCCTCGAATATATATCTTATCCGATTGTATCATGTTTATTTTCGTCCTGCTACTCGCTTGCGGTATGGGGGCTGATTCCTCTCATAAAGAATACATGACAATTGTCATATCGATGTCATGACGCATCATACTGTTTCCTAAGTTTTCCAAGGAATACAATGTAAATATAAGAAACAGCGGGGGTGGAGAGATGGAAAAGATTATTGAAGTAAATGATGTTTCTAAAACATTTAAACATAAAAACGCAGTAAATAATGTTTCATTTCATGTAAATAAAGGGGAAATAGTAGCGTTGCTTGGTCCAAATGGTGCGGGGAAAACAACGACGATGTCGATGATGCTTGGATTAAAGGAACCAACGGAAGGTAAGGTCTCTATATTTGGAAAGAGTCCAAAGCATAGGGATGTTCGTAATAGCCTCGGTGCGATGCTGCAAGAAGTAAGTGTCATTGATAGTATTACGGTGGAAGAGGCAATTGAGTTATTCCGTAGTTATTATACGAATCCTATAGAGAAAGAAACGTTACTGCAGTTAGCAAATTTAGAATCAGAGCGAAAGCAAAGATGTGAGAAATTATCAGGTGGGCAAAAAAGAAGGTTAAACTTTGCGCTTGCACTTGCGGGAAATCCGGATTTGTTATTTTTAGATGAGCCGACAGTCGGAATGGATATTACGTCTCGAAGAACGTTTTGGGAAACGATTCGAAAGTTAGCAAGTGAAGGGAAAACGATTATTTTAACGACGCATTATTTAGAAGAAGCAGATGCTTTAGCAAATCGTATCTTATTATTTGCGAACGGAAAGATTATCTCAGATGGTACACCAGACGAAATGAAAGCAACGATTTCGAGAAAAACAATCACATTTTACTCAAAGGAAAGCATTCCTACAAAATTACTAAAGGAATTACCAAATGTAATAGAAGTAAAGTCAAACGAAGGCCGCTTCATTTTAACAACGGAGGATACGGATGCAACTTTAAAAGCCATTTATCAAAGGAGTTTACCTGTAACAGATGTTTCAGTTGAACGTGGAAGCCTTGATGAGGCATTTGAACAGTTTGTCGCAAATCAGAAGGAGGAAATCGCATGAGAGCGTTATGGATGCAGTGCAAAATAGAAATTTTACGTACATTCCGCAATAAATTATTTATCTTTTTCTCATTATTAATGCCTGTTATGTTTTACTACATTTTTACAAATGTTGTTCAAGTACCACAAAACGGAGATGCGTGGAAAGCACATTATTTAATTTCGATGGCAACTTTCAGTATTGTAGGGACTGCACTCTTTAGTTTCGGTGTGAGACTTTCTCAGGAAAAAGGGCAAGGATGGACACATCTTTTAAAAATTACACCGCTTCCAGAGGGAGCATATTTAACAGCGAAAATTATCGCTCAAACAGTAGTAAATGCTTTTTCAATATTAGTTATCTTTATTGCAGGGATACTAATTAATCATGTTGAGTTAACAGTAGGGCAATGGATTGGTGCGGGGTTATGGTTATTGTTAGGGGTAACACCATTTTTAGCGTTAGGAACAGTAATAGGTTCCATTAAGAAGGCGGACGCAGCTGCTGGCTTAGCAAATATTTTAAATATGAGTTTAGCTATAGTTGGCGGGTTATGGATGCCGATTGAAGTATTCCCCAAAATATTAAGAACGATTGGTGAATGGACACCAACATACCATTTCGGAAGTGGTGCGTGGGATATTGTAGCTGGAAAATCAATTGGATGGGAAAATATCGCGGTATTAGGAGGTTATTTCCTTATATTTGTTGTAGTATCAATATATATAAGAAAAAGACAGGAAGCGGTATAAATGATAGAGAAGAAGAGGATTGAGATTTTTCCGAAACATATGGGATTTTTTCCGTACATGTGGCTTGTGTATTTATTATTTCCAATTTACCATTTAGCACAAGCATCAGGATGGAAGCTTGTGCTAGGAAGCGGTATGTTGATACTTTTTATTATCACATACCGTCAGCTATATTTTGTTCAGAAGACGTTTATTTTATGGGCATGCATTCAAATGATACTCATCTTTTTATTTGCTTTATTTTATAATCCCTTCATGATATTCTTTGGCTTTTTCACGGCAAGTGCGATGGGATTTGCACCAAGTAAGAAAGTATTTCGGGTATTACTCTGTTTGTTAGCTGTAATGCTTGGAGCATTTGTATTTGTAAATATGAATCAACTAACACCAACAAGTTTAGTAAATATCGTCCCGATGTTTATTTTAATGCTTCTTACGCCATTTGGTATGCGTAATTTTAATCAGAAAAAGATGTTAAGAAATCAATTAGATGAGGCGAACGAGCAAATTAAAGACTTAGTAAAACGTGAAGAACGGCAGCGGATTGCAAGAGATCTTCATGACACATTAGGGCATACGTTATCTCTTATTACTTTGAAAAGCCAGCTTGTAGAGAAGTTAATTGTGAAAAATCCGGAGCGTGCAAGTGCGGAAGCGAAGGAAATTACACAAACGTCTCGTACAGCCTTAAAACAGCTGAGAGAATTAATTTCTGATATGCGTATGATTACGGTAGAAGAAGAGCTAGAGCAAATAAAAGCAATCTTACAAGCAGCTAATATTGAATTAGAAGTGAGGCAAGAAGCAAGATCGAGCTCGTTATCACCAATTGAACAAAATATTGTCGGGATGTGTTTACGTGAGGCCGTTACAAATGTTGTAAAACATAGTAAGGCGACGCGGTGCGCAGTTTCTGTATTAGAATCACAAGGTGAACTAATTTTGAAAGTAGAAGATAACGGAATTGGTTTAACAGATCAAAATCATGATGGAAATGGTATTCGCGGCATGAAAGAACGAATTGCTCTTATTGATGGATTTGTTGAACTAGGTACAATCAATCCAGGGACGTTGTTAACAGTAAAAGTTCCAGTTGTTATTAGAACAGGAAAAGATGAGGTGAGGGCATGATCCGAATTATTATTGCAGAAGATCAGCGGATGCTTCGTGGTGCGTTAGGGGCTCTGCTTGATCTAGAAGATGATATCGAAGTAATTGGACAAGCGGCAAACGGGGAAGAGGCGCTAAAATTAATTGAATCGTTAAAACCGGATATAAGTATTATGGATATTGAAATGCCGATTCAAAGTGGATTAGATGTTGCTGAAGCGTTAAAGAAAGAAAAATCATCATGCAAAGTAATGATTTTAACAACATTTGCACGGCCGGGATATTTTGAAAGAGCAATGAAAGCTGGTGTGCACGGCTATTTATTAAAGGATAGCCCAAGTGAAGATTTAGCGGCAGCAATTCGTAATGTAATGAAGGGAAAACGAGAGGTCTCCCAAGATTTAATGTTCGGCCTATGGCAGGAGCAAAATCCGTTGTCAGATCGCGAAAAGGAAGTATTGTTGCTTGCGAAAGAAGGAAAGACGGCAAACGAAATTGCGAAGGCACTTTATCTTTCGCCGGGTACAGTGCGTAATTATATTTCTGAAGTATTAACGAAGCTCGATGCGAAAAATAGAATTGAGGCAATTACAATTGCGGAAGAAAAGGGTTGGATATGAAAAGAAGTTTACCTATGATTGGTAAACTTCTTTTTTATTATTGTACCGCTATTACTTTATTTATTTTTTGTAACGGTTTGTAACCGTGTGCTTCAAATGCCTTTGCAAATTCATTTGATACGGCAGTGCCATATAAATCTTTTGCAGCTTGTACAATATGAGATTGAAGTGATTCAAAGTCTTCAGCGGAAGTTGCATAATTTTGCAATGTACGCATAACAACTTTACTTACTTTTTCATTTCCTTGCTTTTGAACAGCAACACCGTTATATGTTTTACCTTCAGCTAATTGATATAATACGTGACTGATAATACCAGAATTCACGTGTGATTCTTGATTATTACCATCGTTATAGAAATCTTGTAAATTTGTATATAATTTATGACCGCCGTCACCAATTTCCCTTGGGATATCACGAATTGTTAGGCCACCTAATGTATCGCCCATAATCCAGTTTCCTTTATCTTTCTTTACGTAATATTCGATTTGTGTACCCCAGAAATCCGCTAATCCCTCGTTTAGTGCAGATGTTTCAGCACTTGGATATCTCACGACTTTATTTTTCGTCGTGCCACTAAATACAGCATGTCCAAATTCATGAGCTGTTACATCAAGAGCGGATGTTAGTTTTCCGCCTAAACCATCACCAAATACCATTTGGTTCCAAGCGGGATGCCAAAATGCATTTACATAGTCTTCTTTTACACCATCACTAACTTCAGTAGAATCAAAACCGTGTACACTAGCAACAACTTTTGAATCTTTATTGTCGTAACTTTTTAGATTATGTTCTTTCTTAAAGTAATCGTAAATATCACTCATATTCTTCATAGCGCCCGCGGCTTCTTTATCTGCAAAATTAGGAGTACTACTTGAAATTAGTGTCCCTGGATAACCAGCTTGACTATATCCTCCGAGGGAATCGGCGTAGTTTGCATTATAAATATAAATACCATTTCCGCGTGATAAATCCGCTAAATAAAATTTCCCATCAGTTCCTTTGGCAATATTGAAAGAGATGTTTTCTTGAAGTGCATTTTTCCCAGTTCCTTGCTCACTTGCAGGGGATAATCTAGGTGATGTTACTTGATTTATAGTCTTATTCTCTTTGTTTTTAATGAACTTTTCTTGGAAAAGTACTTCGCCAGTTTTTAGATCAACGATAGCATTGCCGTTTATGATTTGTTCATTGTTTTCATAAGTAAATGTAATAACAGTTGCGAATGTATAATAGCCATCTTTTTTCTTATAAACAACGGTTTCGCTAGAGAATTCTGTCTCAACTGCATCACTTGGAATTTGAACTATATCGCGTAATTTAGATTTTACTTCATTTTTCGACAAAAAATTTGTTATAGTAAGATTAGGTTGTTGATTTAAATTTTGAACAACTTTACCACTAACAGTTGTGATCACTCCATTTTTATCTACTTTTACAATGAGATCTTGGCCATATACTTTATAGTTTTTATATGTTTGTGCAAGGCGAACTTCGGTTTGATTTTCTTTGGTTTCTTTATTTGTAGGTTGGAAATCTACATTTTTTTCAGTAGTGACTTGTTCTTGTTGAGCTTTCGCCCCATTTACCTCACCTTTTAAATACTTTTTAGCAATATTTTCTTTCGTATCATTTTGAGGTTGTGTTAATTTCCCGATTGTTAAACCAGGCTGAGCAATTTCAACTTTGACTACACTTTTGTCTAATTCTTGAGCATGAATAGCTTCTGTTGATAAAGGGCAAAGAAGACCGAATGTAACGAAAGCACTAGCAAGTTTTCTATAATTCATCTATAACACTCCTAATCTATTATTGTATGTGAGATGAATTGTATGAAAAATTTGCCGAATTTTATATATATTATGCATTATTTCATATCAAAAATTGTCGAATTCACATTATTGTAGTGGTATGACAACTTAACAAATTAGATTGTTATAATGGGATGGTGAGTAAGTATGCACGCAGAGAAATTAGGAAGTGAAATTAAGAAAATTAGAGTGTTGAGAGGATTAACACAAAAACAGTTATCCGAGAACATATGTCATCAATCGGAAGTGAGCAGGATTGAATCGGGTGCGGTATACCCAAGTATGGATATATTGCAAGGTATTGCAGCAAAGTTACAAGTTCCCATTATTCATTTTTATGAGGTACTCATTTATTCCGATATTGAGAGGAAAAAGCAGTTAAAAGATCAAATCATTATGCTTTGTAAGCAAAAGAAATATAAAGAAATTTATAATAAAGTATGGAATGAGTTGAAAAAGGAAGAATATCATCCTGAGTTTCAGCAATTTCTTCAATGGCAATATCATGTAGCAGCGTATGTATTGAAGAAAAGTGATTATGAATATTGTATTTTAGAATTAAAAAAATTGTTAAATCAACAATTAACTGGGATTGATGTGTACCAAAATCTTTATATAGAGAATGCAATTGCAAATATTTATGCTGAAAATGGTTACTTTAAGAAGGGCATGGAGTTATTTGAAGGTATATTAAAGCAATTAGAGGCATTACCTGAAAATAAAGAGTTTGATGTGAAGGTAAGACATAATTATGCGAAAACATTATACTTAGATAATCAATATGAAGAGGCTCTTTATCAAATAAATAAAGCTATTGAAATATCGTGTCGAATTAATAGTATGGCATTGATTGGGCAGCTATACTATCAAAAAGGTGAATGCTTAGAAAAGCTAGGCTATGATGAGGCAGAGAGTGAAGAAGCTTATGAAAAAGCTTATTTCTTTTTTGATATACTAGAAATGCATACGTATAAAGAAAAGTTTATGAAAAAAATGCCGAAATAAAATAACGCAAAAACTAAATATGCATAATTGCATAATATATGGATAAATTTTCATGATATATTAAAAGAAAAAATGTGGGTGATGGAATATGAAGAAACTACTTATCGGTAGTCTATTAACGTTAGCAATGACATGGGGTATTTCATTAGCGGATACAGCTTTAGAGAAAAGCCAAGTAATTTCTCATGATGATCAAGAGGTACAATTAGCTTCAGATATGCCTTTTGAGTTTTAAAAAAAACAACCGTCTTACTTAGACGGTTGTTTTTTTATGGAGTAACATCCAAACGTCTTTACTAGAAACAGGTTTGCTAATAAAGAATCCTTGAATGTGATCACAATTTTGTTTATGTAAAAATTTCCATTCTTCTTCTGTTTCTACACCTTCTGCAATCACTTCTAAATTTAGTTCTTTTGATAGTGTAATAATGGAAGAGACAATTGCTTCTTCTAAAGGGCTAGTTGTAATTCCACAAATAAACTCTCGAGCGATTTTTAATGTATTGATTGGATATTTTGTTAAATAAGCTAAAGAACTATAACCAGTTCCAAAGTCGTCGATTGAAATTTGAATACCGAGATTTTGAAGTTGTTCTAGTTTTGCAACTACAGATTGATTTTGATTAATTGCGATGCTTTCCGTAATTTCAATATCTAGTGCTTCTGGTTTCAGTTCTGTTTCTTCCAACACCTTTGAAATAGTTGGGATTAAATCTGCATGGTTAAATTGAACAACAGATAAATTTACACCAACTTTTAAGTGAGAGAAACCTTGATTATGCCATCTTTTTGCCTCTAAACAGGCAGTACGTAAAATCCAATTGCCAAGTTCAATAATAAAACCAGTTTCCTCTGCTAGAGGAATAAATTGGGCAGGAGATACGATACCGAGTTTTGGATGCTTCCAACGTATTAATGCTTCAAAACCGATAATTTGTTTTGTTTTTGTGCTTACTTGTGGCTGGTATTCAAGGAAAAATTCATTTTGTTGTAATGCTTTTGAAAGTTCACCTTCTAAGAATTGAATTTCATTTTGAGCGATACTCATTTCTTTTGAGAAGAAAACAAATCGGTTTTTTCCATTTGCTTTCGCACGATACATAGCCATATCAGCATTTTTCATTAATTCATTTACATCAGTTCCATAATCAGGGTACATCGCAATTCCGATACTTGGTGTAATAGAGAGTTCTTCGCCTTGAATGAAGAATGGTTTGTTTAAAATAGTTAAAATCTGTTCAGCTATAAAAATTGCACTTTTTTCTGAGTACATTTCTGGTAACAGAATTGTAAACTCATCTCCACCTTGGCGAGCGACGATATCTTTTGAACGCAAGCAACCGCGTAATCTTTTTGCTACTTCAATTAATAATAAATCTCCAACGTCATGGCCAAGTCTATCGTTAATTTTTTTAAATCGATCTAAATCAAGGAATATGACGGCGACATCATTTGCGTTAGTTTGGGCTGTATTTAAAATGGCTTTTAAATCTTTTTCGAACTTTCGACGATTTGGTAATCCAGTAAGTGCATCGTGAAAGGCTAAATGCTCTACTTGTTTTTGTTTTTCATATAGAGTGGTAATATCACGCGCTATCCCAAACATTCCGACCACTTCTTTGTTTATAAAAGTAGGGATAAGTGTAATATGAAGATAATAATAATAGCCTTCTTGTTCTTTTGTACGAACTTCTAACGTTTGTGGCCTACCTTCCTTTGTAATTTGTAAAGCCTTCTTTAGTAGTTCGTGGTCTTTTGAATCAATAAAGTGTACCAGAGAATAGCTTGCTACTTCACAATAATAGGCAGTAAATAAGCTTTCGCATGCCTTATTAGATTGTTGAAAAATGCCATTCATATTTAAAGAGAAAACGGCATCGGGATGATCTTCGAATAAAGACTTATAGCGTTGTTCACTTTTTGATAATGCAAATGCACCTTCTTCAACTTCGTCCTCTAGTTGTGTAGTCAACTGTTCATATGTAAGGATTAGTGCTTGATTATCTTTCCACATGTAAAGTTGCCGCAAGAATAACAAAATAAGTGATAATACGAGACCAATTAACATAAATTTATCATCCCAAGGTTGAATGATAATAAAGGAAAAAGTAATAATTATACTAAAATAAGGTAGTATAAAACGTACATAATCGAATCGATAATATTTTGCTTTCGTTTCATGTTGCATTGGTTTATCCAAGATATATAGTATGGAAGAAAGTCCAATTAATAAAATAGAAGCAGTGTGTATTAAATAATTAAATTCAGGAGAAGTTTTCATCCCAAAATTTAATTGAAACAGATGAATGTAACCGTATACGAGTATAATAGTGAAACCGATAATTAATGCGATTCTACTAGAAGAATATTGTTCTCTTCTATAAAGACTAATAACGGCGTAAATTACTAATGATTGTGCAATAAAATAGCCAATTAAAATCCAAGTTTCCTTTGTTAACATACGGAAGCTTGAAAGGTCCAAGATAAAAGTTAAAGTGAAATAAATGTTCATAATAACAATAAAGATGCTATCGAATGAAAATTGAGCAAGACCCTTAATAGAGTAAATTTTTATAAACTTTATAGCAAATCCAACAAAGAGTAAAACATATTGTATGATAAAAAAAGGTAATGCTTTATATGAGAATATAACTTGCTTATGAATAGAAAGTGAAGGAAGAAATAAAGTTATTTCCATAGCTAACCCGCATAGACAAGTACATAATAATAAAATCCAAAATAATTTATCACCATGCGTCATTTTTCTAATCGCTTTACATAAGCAATAGCAAGAAAAAAGTGCAGCGAAACAGAATAAGAAAAGAATCCCGATTTCTTTTATATTCGACTCATTTGGTATAAGGAATATCCAAAGAGCAAATATAAATATGTATATTATGACAGATTGTATATACTTTTTTTGATTAATCATATTATGACTCCGTTTCAATAAAGTTGAATCTCGGGGAGAAAATGCTAATTTAAATAATAGCATATAAAACAGAATGTTTTTTACTATAAAAATTACTTTTTTGAAAAAATGGTGCAAAGTTACAATTTACCACTGTAACATTGCACCACTTATTCTTTTAATTCCTCTTATAGCAGAAAGTTCATCTATTAATTGGAATAGTGCTAAGTCTTTTTGTTTACTTTCAATCATAATATCGAAATTATGATTGTGTTTTTTTGCAATGTGTAAGAAAGGCTTAATAAACTCTAAATCGATATATTCAGCATGAGCCCTAAATTCTTTTTCCGATCTCGGGGAGGAAATGTGAACTTTAGGAGAGATATTTGTATGTGGCCAAGTTTCAAAAATTGCAGGAAGCAACTCTTCTAGTGGTTCCTCGCAAAGATTGGCCATATGATGATGATAATCAAATACAAATGGAATATTTTCTTTTTGGCAAATGGATAAAGTTTCAGCGGTTGTATAGGTTTTATCATCATTTTCAAGAGTCATTTGTTTTTTTATATGTGTAGGAAGTTTTTTTATGTTTTCATGGAAGCGCTCAATCGTCTTTTCTTTATTTCCATAGGCTCCACCTACATGAATATTAATGTAAGAAGAATCTGCAATGCCTATAGCATCCAATATTTTATAATGATAAGTCATATCCGTAATAGCGTTAGTAGTAATATGTGGCTTGTCGCTTGTAAATAGCGTAAATTGATTTGGATGAAAACTTATTCGTAAATTGTGTTCTTTAATTAAAGCCCCTATTTTACGCCAAAGTGGTGTGAATACCCCAATATAGTCAAACTCGACTTCGGGATGTGTTGCAAGTGGGACGATGGAAGACGATAGGCGATATAGTGGGATTTCATGCGCTATATTGTAATGAAGGATACGTATTGTGTGCTCTAAATTTTGCTTTATAACATGGTACAGTTTGTCTTCTCGTTCTTGCTTGCTAAGTTTCTTAAAACTTGTAAACGTCATTGTTTTGGCAGGAGAACAGTCCCAGAGTGCCATTGCATGTGAGACATATCCAAACCGTATAATCATATGAGATACACCTCTTTTATTCATTGTCTTTCCTATAAAAAGAAAGCAAGTATTGTTCCAATCCATTCCTTTCCTCTATTGATAAGAGAAGGCGGGTTTACATCGCTATAGGAAAGTACGGATGCATTCTCTAGATCTTCATGAAATTTATTTTTTACTGTTTGAATGAAATGTTTATTATATAACAGGCAGTTTATTTCATGGTTAATATATAAACTTCTCATATCAAAGTTTGCCGTTCCGATATCACAAATATCATCGTCCACTATAATAATTTTGGCGTGAAAAAACCCTTGTTGAAATGCATAAATATTGCAACCAGCCTGTATTAATTTTCGGCAGTACGGGAATTTTGCTTCCCGAACGAGAGGGTGATCAGCTTTTTCTGGAACAAGAATTGTGATTTGAACCCCTCTTTCTCTTGCTTTTAATAAGGCATTCATAATTTTTTTTCCAGGAATGAAATATGGCGTACCGATACAGATTTCTTTTTTTGCTCCGTTAATTAAATGTAAAAAAGTATGCTGTAAATAAGCACCATCAGTCGGAATAAATTGATGCAAGATGGTACCTGGTTGTTGTTTTGGAAAATAAAGAGAAGCATCCAATAAATTCTGTTTCGTATCATCAAACCAATCATGCAAAAATTGCTTTTGTAAATCTTGAACCCCTTCTCCTGTAAGACGTAAATGATAGTCTCGCCATAATCCTAAGTGTTCATTATGCCCTAGATACTCTTCGCCAATATTAAATCCCCCGATATAGCCGGTTTTCCCATCAATCACTGTAATTTTTCTATGATTTCTTTGATTGGCAGAAAAGAAAGGAAGAGGAAATTTTACCTTATGACAAAATGAAAAAGATACACCATGTTTTTGCAGGGAGCGAATAGCTTCGTTTGATAAAGAATGGCTGCCAAATCGATCAAGTAAAAGTCGTACTTCAATTCCTTCCTGAGCCTTATCAATCAGCAACTTTAAAAATTCACGACTGATTTTATCGTTTTTTACAATGAAGAATAAAATATGAATGTGGTGCTGTGCTTGTTTTATATCAGTAAATAAAGCATCATATAAATCTTTCCCATATGTATAAAGGTGAAAATCACTTTGACGTAAAGGGAAAGTGCGAGAGCTTACCCGTTTTAAATGAAGAAGTCTCCCGTATGAAAGGTCAATTGTAATCCAAAGAGCAACGGATATTAACAAAAGAGATAAGTAGAGCATCAGTGAATTCCCTCCTTCGCATTCTTTTCACCTTCAGTATGTTACAAATGATACGGGTAGCACGGCTGTTATTATAAATTTCTTTAGAGGATAGATGTTGTACTAATTAAAGTTTCACTTTATCCTGCTTTAACGGGCAGTAAGCCTTTCACCTCAAAAACTGTTGGATAAGTAGAAGTTAGTTAGGAAATCAACTGCCCGTAAAAGCCCGATTGGTTCAACTAATAATCAGTGGGGGATGAACCACCCCTACTGATTAAAGTTTCACTTTATAGTTTCACCGAAATAAACAGCTTTATGAAAAAATGTGTTGTTCTATAACAAAAAACTGTTGACTGAATGCTCACTCATTATATAATGGGGATAGGGGATATAATTCAGAAAATTATATATTTTTGAAGATTCAAAAAGAAAGAGGGCTTACAAAGAGAGGGGTAGCATAAAAATGAATAGCTTACTGATTATTAATTGGCTGGCTGCCATTGCTGTTATTGCTTATGCAGGATATTTGTTTGTATATCTTATACGGACGAGAATGGCCTACATACAATTAGGAAAAAAAATTGAGTTTGACCGTCGTTTTAAAGAGCGTTGGGATCTCCTTAAGGTCAATGTTTTCGGTCAGAAAAAGCTGCTGAAAGATAAGAAAAGCGGCATCATTCACGTTATGTTCTTTTACGGATTTATTCTTGTCCAATTTGGAGCAATTGACTTCGTTTGGAAAGGACTCGCACCAGGATCACATCTTCCACTTGGACCACTATACCCTGCATTTACATTCTTCCAGGAAATTGTCACACTTGTTATTTTAATTGCAGTATTTTGGGCCTTTCATAGACGTTATGTAGAAAAGCTTGTTCGTTTAAAACGTAACTTCAAATCAGGTCTTGTTCTTATTTTTATCGGTGGTTTAATGATTTCTGTGCTACTTGGTAACGGTATGGGACTTATATGGCATGGCGAGGAGCTTTCATGGAGTGAACCAATTGCTTCTGCAATCGCTTACGTTTTTAGCGGGATAAATGAAACCGTAGCCATTTCAGTGTTCTATTTTTCTTGGTGGGTGCATTTACTAATTTTGTTAACGTTTTTAGTGTATGTTCCACAATCAAAACATGCGCATTTAATTGCAGGACCAGCTAATGTATTCTTCGGTCGTCTTTCAAACCCAGGGAAGCTTGAAAAGATTGATTTTGAAGATGAAACGCAAGAAACATTTGGTGTTGGTAAAATTGAAGACTTTAGACAAAATCAACTTATTGACTTATACGCTTGTGTAGAGTGTGGCCGTTGTACAAATATGTGTCCGGCAACAGGAACAGGAAAAATGTTATCACCGATGGACTTAATTTTAAAACTTCGCGATCATTTAACTGATAAAGGAGCTGCGGTAACATCAAAAGCACCGTGGGTTCCAGTAGTTGCCTTCAATAATACACAAGGAAATCAGTTAGCGATGATGGCAGCTGGAAAAGGGCAACAAGAATCAGCGTCTACAACGCTCGCTTACGATCCGAGTTTAATCGGAGATGTTATTACAGAAGAAGAGATTTGGGCATGTACAACGTGCCGTAACTGTG
Organism: Bacillus sp. 007/AIA-02/001; assembly: GCF_004634455.1. NCBI lineage: Bacteria > Bacillati > Bacillota > Bacilli > Caryophanales > Bacillaceae > Bacillus > Bacillus sp. 007/AIA-02/001. The sequence continues at coordinate 83,001 of NZ_SEIY01000007.1, read as the reverse complement.
AAGATCAATGCCCAGTTATGAATGAGCATGTTGACAAAATTATTGACTTACGTCGATATCTCGTTTTGACTGAAGGAAAAATGGACGCGGAAGCACAACGCGCGATGACAAATATCGAGCGTCAAGGAAATCCGTGGGGGCTGAACCGTAAAGAGCGTGAAACATGGCGCCAAGGTGATGACGAAGTAACAGTTCCAACTGTAAAAGAAAAATCAAAAGCTGGGGAGGAATTCGAGTATTTATTCTGGGTTGGTTCAATGGGATCATACGACAATCGTAGTCAGAAGATTGCGATATCGTTTGCGAAGTTAATGAACGAAGCAGGCATTTCATTCGCAATTCTCGGTAATAAAGAAAAGAATTCTGGAGATACACCACGCCGCCTTGGAAATGAATTTGTATTCCAAGAGATGGCGACAAAGAATATCGAAGAATTTGAAAAGGCAGGAGTGAAGAAAATCGTTACGATTGATCCTCATGCTTATAACACATTTAAAAATGAGTATCCGGACTTTGGCTTGCAAGCAGAAGTCTATCATCATACAGAATTGTTAGCTCAGTGGGTGAAAGAAGGGCGCTTAAAGCCTGTTCACGCTATTGAAGAAACAGTTACGTACCATGATTCCTGTTATTTAGGAAGATACAACGAAGTGTATGAAGCGCCACGTGACATTTTGAAAGCGATTCCTGGAGTGAATCTTGTAGAAATGGCACGTAACCGTGAAACGGGAATGTGCTGTGGCGCAGGTGGTGGCTTAATGTGGATGGAAGAAACAACAGGTTCACGTATTAACGTTGCTCGTACAGAACAAGCATTAGCTGTACAGCCATCCATTATCGGTACAGGTTGTCCATATTGCTTAACGATGATCAGTGATGGAACGAAAGCGAAAGAGGTAGAAGAGAAGGTTCAAACTCTTGATGTGACAGAGATTTTAGAACGATCTGTTATCGGACAGAAAAAAGAAGCGATGTAGTTTGTAAGAATGTATACAACTTTAGAAAGAGGTGCAATGATTGCACCTCTTCTCAACGTAGGGATACCGAGCGAGCGCTCAGTGTTAAAAAATGAAATGGGGGAAAGAAACATGAGTAAAACAGTTATTTTAAGTGCTGCAAGAACACCAGTTGGAAAATTTGGAGGATCTTTAAAAGATGTAAAAGCGGCGGAACTTGGAGGAATTGCAATTAAAGCAGCGCTTGAAAGAGCAAATGTTGCGGCTAGTGATGTTGAAGAAGTTATATTTGGAACGGTTATTCAAGGTGGACAGGGGCAAATTCCATCGCGCCAAGCTGCAAGGGCTGCTGGAATCCCATGGGAAGTGCAGACGGAAACAGTGAATAAAGTTTGTGCATCAGGACTTCGTGCGGTTACGTTGGCGGATCAGATTATTCGTACTGGCGATCAATCACTAATTGTAGCTGGCGGTATGGAGTCGATGAGTAACAGTCCTTACATTTTACGCGGAGCAAGATGGGGATACAGAATGGGCAATAACGAAGTTGTTGATTTAAACGTTGCTGACGGTTTAACATGTGCATTTTCAGGTACACACATGGGCGTTTATGGCGGAGAAGTTGCGAAGGAAGATGGAATTTCTCGCGAAGCGCAAGATGAATGGGCATATCGTAGCCATCAGCGTGCGGTTTCAGCGCATAAAGAAGGGCGTTTTGAAGAGGAAATCGTGCCAGTAACGATTCCGCAAAGAAAAGGCGATCCTATTGTCGTTGCAAAGGATGAGGCGCCACGTGAAGATACAACGATTGAAAAGTTAGCAAAGTTAAAACCTGTATTTGATAAGACAGCGACGGTGACAGCTGGTAATGCGCCGGGACTAAATGATGGTGGTGCCGCACTTGTATTAATGAGCGAAGACAGAGCGAAGCAAGAAGGAAGAAAGCCATTAGCGACAATTTTGGCGCATACAGCAATTGCAGTGGAATCTAAAGATTTCCCAAGAACGCCAGGTTATGCAATTAACGCATTGCTTGAAAAAACAGGCAAGAAAATTGAAGACATCGATTTATTCGAGATTAATGAAGCATTTGCAGCGGTAGCAATTGCAAGTACAGAAATCGCAGGAATTGATCCGGAAAAATTGAATGTAAATGGCGGCGCGGTAGCGATGGGACATCCAATTGGAGCAAGCGGAGCGCGCATTATCGTTACACTAATCCATGCACTTAAGCAGCGCGGCGGCGGAATTGGAATTGCTTCGATTTGTAGCGGTGGCGGTCAAGGGGACGCAGTGATGATTGAAGTCCACTAATTAAAGTTCGAGGGTATAAAATTTATTAACAATTAAGGGGGAAGAAAAAATGGGTGTACAAAACATTGTTGTAATTGGTGCAGGGCAAATGGGATCAGGAATTGCACAAGTATGTGCAATGGCAGGATATGACGTGAAGGTACAAGATTTAAAGCAAGAGCAATTAGATAGAGGAATGGCTATCATTACGAAAAACTTAGCGCGCCAAGTAGAAAAAGGACGCATGAAGGAAGAAGAGAAGGAAGCGACATTAAATCGTCTTACAGTAACGCTTGATTTAGATTGTGTGAAAGAAGCGGATCTTATTATTGAAGCAGCTGTTGAGAAAATGGATATTAAAAAGAAAATCTTTGCGAATCTAGATGAAATTGCTCCAGAACACGCAATTTTAGCGACGAATACGTCATCTCTGCCAATTACAGAAATTGCAGCGGTAACGAAGCGTCCGGAAAAAGTAATCGGTATGCACTTTATGAATCCAGTTCCAGTTATGAAGCTTGTTGAGATTATTCGTGGTTTGGCTACCGATGATGCGGTATATGAAGCAATTGAAGATATTACGAAAAAAATTGGGAAAGTACCAGTTGAAGTGAATGATTTCCCAGGTTTTGTATCAAACCGCATTTTACTACCGATGATTAACGAAGCAATTTATACGTTATATGAAGGTGTAGCGACGAAAGAAGCAATTGATGAAGTCATGAAGCTTGGTATGAACCATCCGATGGGGCCTTTGACACTCGCTGATTTTATCGGTTTAGATACGTGTTTATACATTATGGAAGTGTTGCATGAAGGATTAGGAGATAGTAAATATCGCCCATGTCCATTATTACGTAAGTATGTGAATGCAGGATGGTTAGGGCGTAAAACAGGTCGTGGATTCTACGTTTACGAATAAATGCCCCCTTTGTTACAACATAGTGGTCTTACCAAATTATTTAAAGGATATATAGCAAATGGAGGCGGAATATATGAACTTTCGTTTTAATGAAGAGCAGCAAATGATGAGGAACATGGTTCGGGATTTTGCACAGAAGGAAATAGCTCCCTTTGTTCCTAGTATGGAACAAGGGGTGTTCCCGAAAGAGATTTTGCAAAAGATGGGTGAGCTTGGATTAATGGGTATTCCAGCGCCTGCAAAATACGGCGGGGCAGAAATGGACTTTATTTCTTACATTCTAGCAATTGAGGAAATCTCAAAGGTAAGTGCAACAGTTGGTGTAATTTTAGCTGTACATACGTCAGTTGGAATGAATCCGATTTTATATTTTGGAACAGAAGAACAGAAGAAAAAATATGTTTGTAAACTTGCAACCGGGGAATATTTAGGTGCATTTGCTTTAACAGAGCCAAATGCAGGATCAGATGCAGGGAGTTTGAAATCAAGAGCTGTGAAAAAAGGTGATCATTATATTATTAATGGATCGAAAGTGTTTATTACAAATGGTGGTGAAGCAAGTACATACATTGTATTCGCTTCTACAAATCCAGAGGCAGGAAAAAGTGGTATTTCTGCATTTATAGTAGAGAAAGATACACCTGGTTTAATCATTGGAAAAGATGAACATAAGATGGGACTTCTCGGTTCTCGTACAGTACAACTTACTTTTGAAGATATGAAAGTGCCAGCTGAGAATTTACTTGGGGAAGAAGGACAAGGATTCAAAGTGGCGATGGCGAATTTAGATGTTGGGCGAATTGGAATCGGTGCGCAGGCTTTAGGAATTGCTGAAGCGGCGCTTGGCTGTGCAATTGATTATGCAAAAGAAAGAGAGCAATTCGGGAAGCCAATTGCGGCGCAGCAAGGGATTGGCTTCAAGCTTGCAGATATGGCAACAAGTGTCGAGGCAGCAAGGTTACTCGTATATAGAGCGGCATCTCTTAGGGCACAAGGATTACCATGCGGTAAAGAAGCATCTATTGCGAAATTATTTGCTTCTAAGACAGCGGTTGAAGTCGCGATTGAGGCGGTGCAAGTATTTGGTGGTTACGGTTATACGAAAGACTATCCAGTAGAACGATTTTTCCGTGATGCGAAAATTACGCAAATATATGAAGGAACAAGTGAAATACAGAAACTTGTTATTAGCCGTGCTTTATAAAAGGGCGAGGGGGAGACGGAGATGCATTTTAAACTATCAGAAGAACATGAAATGATAAGAAAAATGGTTCGAGATTTTGCTAAAAATGAAGTGGCACCAACAGCAGCTGAGCGTGATGAAGAAGAGCGATTTGATCGAGAGTTATTTGATCAAATGGCAGAGCTTGGTTTAACTGGTATTCCATGGCCTGAAGAGTACGGTGGAATTGGAAGCGATTACTTAGCATACGTAATCGCTATTGAAGAATTATCTCGCGTTTGTGCTTCAACAGGTGTAACACTGTCTGCGCATACTTCACTTGCGGGATGGCCAATTTTTAAATTTGGGACGGAAGAGCAAAAGCAAAAGTTTTTACGGCCGATGGCTGAAGGGAAGAAAATTGGTGCATACGGCTTAACGGAACCAGGATCTGGATCGGATGCTGGTGGAATGAAGACAATCGCAAAGAGAGATGGCGATCATTATATTTTAAATGGATCAAAAATTTTCATTACAAATGGCGGTATTGCTGATATTTATGTTGTTTTTGCGCTAACTGATCCTGAATCGAAGCAGCGCGGTACGAGTGCATTTATTGTAGAAAGTGATACACCGGGATTTTCAGTTGGGAAGAAGGAGAGCAAGCTAGGGATTCGCTCTTCACCAACGACTGAAATTATGTTTGAAGATTGCCGCATCCCTGTAGAGAATTTACTAGGGGAAGAAGGACAAGGGTTTAAGATAGCGATGCAAACATTAGATGGAGGTCGTAACGGTATTGCGGCGCAAGCGGTTGGTATTGCACAAGGGGCTTTAGATGCTTCCGTAGAATATGCAAGAGAGCGTCATCAGTTTGGGAAGCCGATTGCGGCGCAGCAAGGGATTGGCTTTAAACTTGCGGATATGGCAACAGATGTAGAAGCAGCACGCCTTTTAACATATCAAGCGGCTTGGCTTGAATCAGAAGGGCTTCCGTATGGAAAAGAATCAGCGATGTCAAAAGTATTTGCAGGCGATGCAGCGATGAAGGTGACGACTGAAGCGGTGCAAGTATTTGGTGGTTACGGTTATACGAAAGATTATCCAGTAGAGCGTTATATGCGAGATGCAAAGATTACACAAATATATGAAGGAACACAAGAGATTCAGAGGCTTGTAATTTCTCGTATGTTAACGAAGTAGGAACGAAAGCGTAGGTATTTTCCTACGCTTTTTCCTTCCAAAAAATAATAGAGAGAGGTGAAGGGAATGGTTAAACATAATGTGCATGCATCGGTGAAAGATGAAAAATTAGTTGCGTTAAGACGTGAACAAATGATTAAAGGTGCGGTGCAACTGTTTAAACAAAAAGGATTTCCGCGTACAACAACGAGAGAGATTGCAAAAGCGGCTGGGTTTAGTATAGGGACACTTTATGAGTACATTCGTACCAAAGATGATGTTTTATATTTAGTTTGTGATAGTATATATGAACATGTAAAAGAAAGATTAGAGGAAGTAGTGTGTACAGAAAAAGGGAGTATAGAAAGTTTAAAGATAGCAATAACGAATTACTTTAAAGTGATGGACGAATTACAGGAAGAAGTATTGATAATGTATCAAGAGGTACGCTTTTTACCGAAAGAATCACTTCCGTATGTATTAGAAAAGGAGTTTCAAATGGTAGGAATGTTCGAGAATATTTTAGAACAGTGTACGGAAAATGGAACATTTACATTAAATAAAAAAGAAATACAGCTTCTTGCGCATAATATTTTTATACAAGGACAGATGTGGGGATTTAGACGCTGGGCGCTGCAAAAACTGTATACGCTCGAAGAATATACAGAAATGCAAATTAGGTATGTATTGCAAGGGGCCCATATGCTTCCGAAATAAGGAACAGACAAATTATAATTTTACTACCCTATAAAAGTTTCCCGTTTTTTTTGTAGCATATTTGTGCGACTTTTGTTTATAATGAATAGTATGGATTTTTTTAAGCAGGCCGTTATATATAAGGTTATATTTGATGAAAGGAAGTGCCGCATAAGTGGATTTTAAGCAATATTCACCAGAAGAGCTAAAAGAATGTTCAATGATTGAAGTTGTACATAGCGTTTTAGGGGATAAAAAACAAGCAACGACATTCAACGAGTTGGTTCAAGAAATCGCTCAAGTGCTGGGACTATCTCAAGAGCAAGTTAATGCGAAAATCGCACAATTTTATACAGACTTAAACATCGATGGACGTTTCATTAATTTAGGAGAAAATCGTTGGGGACTACGCAGCTGGTACCCATATGAGCAAATTGATGAAGAAATCTTGCCTCAACCAAAACCGAAGAAGAAACGTAAAGTTGAAGAAGACGGTTTTGATGACTACATTGAAGAAGACGAAGATGACTTCGACGATGCAGACGTAAGTGAAGATGAAGACGATGTAGAAGATTTGGACAAGGTTCTTGAAGAAGAAGACGGAGATGACGACGATCTTGATGATTTAGACGAAGATGACGACGACTTCGCTGAAGAAGAACTTGAGTATGATGAAACTGAAGAAGAAGAAGAGGAAGAACTGTAGTTCTTGACTTTTCATTATCGTCCATGTAGAATCATTTTTGGGCTCTTTAAAAAAGGACGATAATACTTTTAAAGTGTAAATATAAAAGAAAATTGCTCCCTACTTATTACTTTTTGTGATGAGGGGAGCAATTTTCTTTTTTGTTTTTTGTTTAGAAAATAAAAAGAGTCTAACAATAAGATGGATACAGTGTTATCTACATACGTTGCGCTTTGCAACGGTGATTATATAACAGCAAAATAGAAGGGAGCTTTTTCATGACTAAGTATATTTTTGTAACAGGCGGTGTAGTATCGTCTTTAGGAAAAGGTATTACAGCAGCATCTCTTGGAAGACTTTTAAAAAATCGTGGTTTAAACGTAACGATTCAAAAGTTTGATCCATACATTAACGTAGACCCAGGGACTATGAGCCCATACCAACACGGTGAGGTATTCGTAACAGATGATGGCGCAGAAACTGACTTAGACCTTGGTCACTATGAGCGTTTCATCGACATTAACTTAAACAAATACAGCAACGTAACAACAGGTAAAATTTACTCTTCAGTTCTTCAAAAAGAGCGTCGCGGTGAATATTTAGGAGGAACAGTTCAAGTTATTCCTCATATTACTAACGAAATTAAAGAACGCGTATATCGTTCTGGTCGTGAAACAAATGCGGATGTTGTTATTACAGAAATCGGTGGAACTGTTGGTGACATCGAGTCTCTACCATTCTTAGAAGCAATCCGTCAAATTAAGAGCGACATCGGTCGTGACAATGTAATGTACATTCACTGTACGTTAATCCCGTACTTAAAAGCAGCGGGTGAAATGAAGACAAAACCAACACAACATAGTGTTAAAGAACTTCGTAGCTTAGGTATTCAACCAAACATTATCGTTGTTCGTACAGAAATGCCTGTTTCTCAAGATATGAAAGACAAGCTTGCATTATTCTGTGACATCGATACAAAAGCAGTTATCGAAGCTCGCGATGCAGATACTTTATATGCGGTTCCATTATCTCTTCAAGAACAAAACATGGACCAAATCGTTTGTGACCACTTAAAATTAGACAATCCAGCTGCAGATATGACAGAGTGGACTGCGCTAGTTAACAAAGTGCGTAATCTTTCTAAGAAAACAAAAATCGCTCTTGTTGGTAAATATGTAGAACTTCAAGATGCTTATATTTCTGTTGTAGAAGCACTTCGTCATGCTGGTTACTCATTCGACACAGATGTAGAAGTAAAATGGGTAAATGCTGAGCACGTAACAGCAGAAAACGTAAAAGAATTAGTTGGCGATACAGATGGTATCCTTGTACCAGGTGGCTTCGGCGATCGTGGTGTAGAAGGTAAAATCGTTGCGATTCAATATGCTCGTGAAAATAAAGTTCCATTCTTAGGAATTTGCTTAGGTATGCAACTTGCATCAATCGAATTCGCACGTAATGTATTAGGTTTAGAAGGTGCTAACTCTTCTGAAATCAACCCTGACACACCATATGCAATCATCGACTTATTACCAGAACAAAAAGATGTAGAGGACCTAGGTGGTACACTTCGTCTTGGTCTATACCCATGTAAGCTTGCTGAAGAAACAAATGCTTACAATGCTTATAATGAGCCGGTTGTATATGAGCGTCATCGTCATCGTTATGAGTTCAACAACCAGTTCCGTCCTGATATGGAAAAAGAAGGATTTGTATTCTCTGGTACAAGCCCAGACGGCCGTCTAGTTGAAATCATTGAATTAAAAGACCACCCTTGGTTCGTGGCAGCACAGTTCCACCCAGAACTTGTTTCTCGTCCAAACCGTCCACAACCATTGTTCCATGACTTCGTAAGAGCTTCTATTACGAATAAAGAGAGCAAGTAATAAAAAAAGCGCCTGAAATAAGGCGCTTTTTTTTAATATTCATTTAACATTTCATCGATTGTAAATTTGATTCCGTGATAAGCAAATAAAGCTACTATTAAACTTGGGAATCCGTAGCGATTACCTTCATCGTCTGGAATAAGACCTTTTAACAGTTTTGTATCAATATGTACGTCTGTATATCGTTCGAGTGATTCCGTACCTTCTTGAAGAGCAGAAATGCCGACAATAGAGTGTCCCTCTTCTTGTAGTTTTTTTGCAATTTCTACAACCGCTTCATCTGTTGAAAAACGGCTAATAAGAAGTACACGATCCGCAGAGGTTACTTCTGCTTCTTTACCATTTTCAAATAAGCGTTTTGCTTGCTTCATTGGTTCAGCACCGAATAGTGCCTCGGCAACAACGCCTTCCATTTCATTTGTACCATGTAAATAAATGAAACCATCGCCAACTAGTGCTTGAGCAAGTAAACGAGCACTATCTTCTATATTCATTTCTTCTTTTTGAGAAACTCTGGAGAAATAACCACTTAATTGAGTTGAAAAAATTTTTAACATAATGTTACTCCCTTCGTACGTGTTTGCCGGCTTTCATTATAGTTTATTTTTTTAGAAAGGTGAAATCGTAGGGTAGCATAACAAAATAGGAAACGGTAAAATAAGAAAGAATAGGAAGGAATTTGCCAAAGAATAGCGAAAATAAATCGTTAAGATATAAGAAGCTTTAAATCTTGTACTTACACAGAAAGGTTGGGAATTATGGAAGGTAAAATTTTAATCGTTGATGATCAATATGGGATTCGTGTGCTATTACATGAAGTGTTCCAAAAAGAAGGTTATCAGACATTCCAAGCAGCAAATGGATTTCAAGCTTTAGATATCGTGAAAAAAGATAATCCAGATTTAGTAGTGTTAGATATGAAAATTCCAGGCATGGATGGTATAGAGATTTTAAAGCATGTAAAAGAAATTGATGAGAGTATTAAAGTAATTTTAATGACTGCTTATGGAGAGCTTGATATGATCCAAGAAGCAAAAGATTTAGGTGCTTTAATGCATTTTGCTAAACCATTTGATATTGATGAAATTCGTCAAGCTGTGAGAAATGAGCTCGCTGTAGAGGCGTAAAAATGAATTTTTTATAAAAAATATGGAAAAAAGCGTTTACATGGACTATTGTGCAGGTGAATACGGTTGAGTTTTTGAGTACAAGTTGTTATCCTATTGAGTGTAGAAAAAAGTCCGGTATGTAGATATACATATTTTACCTTATTCTGGTCATACTACCAGCGATAAGAACTTATCGGATACAAAAAACGTTTTTTAGGAGGATTCACCATGCCTTTAGTTTCTATGAAAGAAATGCTAAACAAAGCACTAGAAGGAAAATACGCAGTTGGTCAATTCAACATGAACAACTTAGAGTGGACTCAAGCTATCTTAGCTGCTGCGGAAGAAGAAAAATCTCCTGTAATCCTAGGTGTATCTGAGGGTGCAGCTCGTCATATGACTGGTTTCAAAACAGTTGTAGCTATGGTTAAAGCTTTAATCGAAGAAATGAACATCACTGTTCCTGTAGCGATTCACCTTGATCATGGTTCAAGCTTCGAAAAATGTAAAGAAGCAATCGATGCAGGTTTCACATCTGTAATGATCGACGCTTCTCACCACCCATTCGAAGAAAACGTTGAAACTACTAAACAAGTAGTAGAATACGCACACGCTCGTAACGTATCTGTTGAAGCTGAGCTTGGAACAGTTGGCGGACAAGAAGACGACGTAATCGCTGAAGGCGTAATTTACGCTGACCCAGCAGAGTGTAAGCACCTTGTTGAAGCAACAGGTATCGATTGCCTAGCTCCAGCTTTAGGTTCTGTACACGGTCCTTACAAAGGTGAGCCTAACTTAGGATTCGCTGAAATGGAACAAGTTCGTGACTTCACTGGCGTACCTTTAGTATTACATGGTGGTACTGGTATCCCAACTGCTGATATCGAAAAAGCTATCTCTTTAGGTACTTCAAAAATCAACGTAAACACTGAGAACCAAATCGAGTTTACAAAAGCTGTTCGTGAAGTATTAAACAAAGACCAAGAAGTTTACGATCCTCGTAAATTTATCGGACCTGGCCGCGACGCTATCAAAGCAACTGTTATTGGTAAAATTCGCGAATTCGGTTCTAACGGTAAAGCGTAAGAATAAAATTCCGTTTTGGAAACCGTCTAGTCTTTTAGACGGTTTCCTTTCGTTGTATAATGAAAGCGTGAACAAGTCTAAAGATTTTATCATTTTTGGTTTTTAAATAGAAAATAATGTGCATAGTCCTATTAATAAATGTGATAACGTATCTAAATTGATAAAGTACATTCGATGAATAGTTGATCTTTATCTATTCGTGCTACAGGAGAAATGAAGATAATGGTTTCCTATTTATTGAGTTTTGGGATGGAAAGAGTAATTGAGATTCTTAAGGGGAGCTTTCTATAAAAAGATAGAAAGTAAATACATTCACAAGAAGGGAGCTCAATATGGAAAAATTGCTAATTGAAGGCGGAAGAGCTTTAAATGGAACAATTCGAGTAAGTGGTGCAAAGAACAGTGCCGTTGCATTAATTCCAGCGACAATTTTAGCAGATACTCCAGTAACTATTGGTGGTGTCCCTAATATTTCGGACGTGAAAATGTTAGGAGACTTACTAGAGGAAATTGGAGGGAAAGTAACTTATGGACAGGAGGAGGAGATGGTAGTCGATCCTTCTAACATGGTTGCAATGCCTTTGCCAAATGGAAAAGTGAAAAAATTGCGCGCTTCTTATTATTTAATGGGTGCAATGCTTGGCCGTTTTAAAAAAGCTGTTATTGGGCTTCCGGGTGGATGTCATTTAGGACCGAGGCCGATTGATCAGCATATTAAAGGGTTTGAAGCGCTAGGTGCACATGTTACGAATGAACAAGGTGCCATCTATTTAAGAGCAGATGAGCTACGCGGGGCACGTATTTATTTAGATGTTGTTAGTGTAGGAGCTACGATTAATATTATGCTAGCAGCTGTACGAGCAAAAGGTAGAACTGTTATTGAAAATGCAGCGAAAGAGCCCGAGATTATTGATGTAGCTACATTGTTAACAAGCATGGGGGCACGTATTAAAGGTGCTGGTACAGATGTAATCCGAATAGATGGTGTGGACTCTTTACATGGTTGTCACCATACTATCATCCCAGATCGTATTGAAGCTGGTACGTATATGATTCTAGGAGCTGCATCAGGAGGAGAAGTAACGGTTGATAACGTTATTCCTCAGCATTTAGAATCAGTTACTGCAAAGCTAAGAGAAGCTGGTGTTCAAGTTGAAACGAACGATGATCAAATTACGGTGAACGGTAATAGAAAGTTAAAAGTAGTTGATATCAAAACGCTTGTATATCCAGGTTTTCCAACGGATTTACAACAGCCGTTTACGACGCTTTTAACAAAGGCGCACGGGACGGGAGTTGTAACAGATACAATTTACGGTGCCCGTTTCAAACACATTGATGAATTACGTCGTATGAATGCTCAAATTAAAGTAGAGGGTCGTTCGGCAATTGTAACTGGTCCTGTATTATTGCAAGGTGCAAAAGTGAAGGCGAGTGATTTACGAGCAGGAGCGGCACTTGTTATTGCAGGATTAATGGCAGATGGAATTACAGAAGTAACAGGACTTGAGCATATTGATCGAGGTTATGAGAATATAGTGGACAAGCTTAAAGGGCTTGGAGCAAACATTTGGCGAGAACAAATGACAAAGCAAGAAATTGAAGAAATGAAGAACGCATAAGTGATACTTCCGCAAGGGGGAAGCGAAGCATCACTACTTGCGGAAGTATCACTTTATAGAAAAACACGGTTCACAAAATACGGCAGAAATATAAAGACTTAAAGGAGAGGGATTATCGTGGAGAGAAGTTTATCTATGGAGTTAGTACGTGTAACAGAGGCTGCAGCTTTATCATCAGCGCGTTGGATGGGGCGCGGGAAAAAGGATGAGGCAGACGGTGCAGCAACATCAGCTATGCGTGATGTATTTGATACAATTCCGATGAAAGGTACAGTTGTAATTGGTGAAGGTGAGATGGATGAAGCACCAATGCTATATATCGGAGAGAAATTAGGTACAGGATATGGACCACGTGTAGACGTTGCGGTTGATCCTTTAGAAGGGACAAACATCGTAGCAGCTGGTGGCTGGAATGCTCTTGCTGTTATTGCAATTGCAGACCACGGTAATTTGTTACATGCCCCTGACATGTACATGGATAAAATCGCGGTTGGCCCAGAAGCAGTTGGGGCGGTCGACATTGATGCGCCTATTATTGATAACTTACGTGCAGTTGCGAAAGCGAAAAATAAAGATATTGAAGATGTTGTAGCGACAGTTTTAAATCGTCCACGTCATCAAGAAATTATCGAAGAAATTCGTAAAGCTGGTGCGCGCATTAAATTGATTAATGATGGAGATGTAGCTGGAGCGATTAATACAGCGTTTGATCGTACAGGTGTAGATATTTTATTTGGATCTGGTGGAGCACCTGAAGGTGTATTAGCAGCAGTTGCTTTAAAATGTTTAGGTGGAGAAATTCACGGAAAACTATTGCCACAAAACGAAGCTGAATTAGCACGTTGTAAAAAAATGGGCATAGAAGACATTAATCGTATCCTTCGCATGGAGGACTTAGTAAAAGGTGACGATGCAATCTTTGCAGCAACAGGCGTAACAGATGGAGAACTATTACGCGGTGTTCAATTTAAAGGTAGCGTAGGAACAACGCAATCCCTTGTTATGCGCGCAAAATCAGGCACAGTTCGCTTCGTGGATGGACGTCATAGCTTGAATAAAAAACCAAACTTGGTTATTAAATAAAAAGCGTAAGCAGCTCGTTCAGAATGGGAGGGGGATGGAGCTTCTGACGAAGAGGCGTTTTGTGCCTCGCAGGAAGGGGTGAAATGACTGACCCTTCTAGACACCGGAGCTGGATTAAATAAAAAGTGCAAGCGGCTCGTTCAGAAAGGTTAAAATGGTCGACTTTTCTAACTATCGGAGCTGGAACTAAATTAAATAAGAAGCGAAGACAAATTTTCTTGTCTTCGCTTCTTGTATTTGTGTTCCAACGTATTGATTAAAACTAGATAAAAGGGTTACAATAGTGAATATTACCCTACTTGAACTTATTGCCTTTCATTATTAATTATTTGCCTTCCGTATTTTTTCCCTTTACCCATGAAAAAAGAGAATAACGTTAAAGTGTGGTGTCTGAATGAATTTGTCAATTGCAGCATTAGAAAACATGAAATTAAAAGAGTTATACGAGCTTGCGAAAGAATTTAAGATTTCGTATTATAGCAAATTAACGAAAAAAGAGTTAATTTTTTCTATTTTGAAAGCTCGAGCAGAAAAAGAAGGTTTCTTTTTCATGGAAGGCGTATTAGAAATTATTCAATCAGAAGGATTTGGATTCCTACGTCCTATCAACTATTCTCCAAGCTCAGAAGATATTTATATCTCAGCTTCGCAAATTCGTCGTTTCGATTTACGTAATGGAGATAAGGTTTCTGGTAAAGTACGACCTCCGAAAGAAAATGAACGCTATTTTGGGTTATTACAAGTTGAAGCTGTAAACGGAGATGATCCAGATTCAGCAAAAGAGCGTGTGCATTTCCCTGCATTAACACCATTATACCCAGATCGCCAAATGAAATTGGAAACGGAACCTAAAAAGTTACCGACACGCATCATGGATTTAATCGCACCAGTTGGATTTGGACAACGTGGTTTAATTGTTGCGCCTCCAAAGGCTGGTAAAACAAGTCTATTAAAAGAAATCGCGCATAGTGTTACAACAAATCATCCGGAAGCAGAATTAATTGTACTTTTAATTGATGAGCGTCCAGAGGAAGTAACAGACATTGAACGTTCTGTTAAAGGAGATGTTGTAAGTTCTACTTTTGATGAAGTGCCAGAAAATCATATTAAAGTAGCTGAGCTTGTGTTAGAACGTGCGATGCGTCTTGTAGAGCACAAGAAAGATGTTATCATTTTAATGGATAGTATTACCCGTTTAGCTCGAGCTTACAACCTCGTTATTCCACCAAGTGGTAGAACATTATCAGGTGGTATCGATCCAGCTGCCTTCCATAGACCGAAGCGTTTCTTTGGAGCTGCGCGTAATATTGAAGAAGGCGGTAGCTTAACAATTTTAGCAACAGCCCTTGTTGATACAGGATCACGTATGGACGATGTTATTTACGAGGAATTTAAAGGAACTGGAAATATGGAACTTCACTTAGATCGTTCATTAGCTGAACGTCGTATCTTCCCGGCGATCGATATTCGTCGTTCTGGTACACGTAAAGAAGATCTATTAATTCCAAAAGAACATTTAGACAAGTTATGGGGCATTCGTAAAACAATGCGTGATACACCAGACTTCGTTGAAAGTTTCTTACGTAAGCTTCGTCAAACGAAGACAAATGAAGAGTTTTTACAAAACATTGTTGCAGACTCAAAAAGGTATGTAACAACTAAGTAAAGGGAAAAAATCAGGACTCGCTTATTTTATAGTAAGCGAGTTTTTTATGCTGTTTAGGTGATATTAAAGAGAGAAATAAGTGAGAGAACCTTAGCCAGTCAGAGCTAAACGAGCCGTCTCCACTTTAAGATAATATCCAGTTCCGGTGGCTAGCTCTTCGCATCTAAGAACCTTCCGCCCAAAAGGTAAAAAGCACCTTTTGGGCGAAAGAACCTTAGCTGGTCAGAGCTGAGCGAGCCACCTCCACTTTCAATTTAATATCCAGCTCCAGCGGCTAGAATTGTCGGTGGCTTCGCGTCTTCCTACGAGGCAAAAAGCGCCTCTACGTCAGAAGCTCCATCCCCCTCCCATTCTGAACGAGCCGCTTGCGCTTTTAAAATTAAAAAGACAAAAACAGGTAGTTGCAAAATGAAGTTAGCCTTGTTATAATTTCATCATATGTGTTTCATCAATATAGTTGTGTATGCAGCTGAAGATGAAAAACTCTGTTTCGAAAATGATTCAGGGCGGAAGGAGATGAAAAGAATGAAAGCAGGAATTCACCCAGATTACAAGAAAGTTGTATTCATGGACACAAACACAGGCTTCAAATTCTTAAGCGGATCTACTAAAGGATCTAACGAAACTGTTGAGTGGGAAGATGGTAACACTTATCCATTACTAAAAGTTGAGATCAGTTCTGATTCTCACCCATTCTACACTGGACGTCAGAAGTTTGCTACTGCAGACGGACGCGTTGACCGCTTCAATAAGAAATACGGTCTTAAGTAATAAAAACATAAAACAGGCAAGTGTATGTATTCGCTTGTCTGTTTTTTTTGCGAAAATATTATACCTTTACCCTACTTTTAACTGAAAAGTAGATGAAAGGAGAGCTTCATGTACTTAATAAATCAAAATGGCTGGATTGAAGTGATTTGCGGTAGTATGTTTTCTGGCAAGTCAGAAGAGCTAATCCGCCGTGTGCGCCGTACGCAATTTGCAAAACAACATGCAATTGTATTTAAACCATGTATTGATAATCGATATAGTGAAGAAGATGTAGTATCACATAACGGATTAAAGGTAAAAGCAGTTCCTGTTTCAGCTTCAAAGGATATATTTGAACATATTACAGAAGAGCTGGATGTTATTGCAATCGATGAGGTGCAATTTTTTGATGGGGACATTGTGGAAGTGGTGCAAGTATTGGCAAATCGTGGCTATCGTGTCATTGTAGCTGGTTTAGACCAAGATTTCCGTGGTCTACCATTTGGACAAGTTCCTCAGCTGATGGCGATTGCTGAACATGTGACAAAACTACAAGCAGTATGTTCTGTATGTGGATCTCCAGCAAGTCGTACACAACGATTAATTGATGGAGAACCAGCGGCATTTGATGATCCAATTATTTTAGTTGGAGCTTCAGAATCGTATGAACCGCGTTGTCGTCATTGTCATGCAGTACCTGCAAACAAAGATAAGTAAAACTCGCTGCGCAAGGCGGGTTTTTTTCAAAATAGAGAGAATGAGCGGTGTGAGCCGCTTACGCTTTTAAATATATCTAGTTCTGGTGGCTAGCTCTTCGCATCTAAGAACCTTCCGCCCAAAAGGTAAAAAGCACCTTTAGGTCGAAAGAACCTTAGCTGATCAGAGCTGAAAGAGCCACCGCCACTTTTAAATATATTATCTAGCTTCAGCGGCTAGAATCTCCGGCGATTTCACTCTCTCGCTTGAAGCAAAAAGCGCTTCAAGCGAGAGAGTTGAAAGTGGCCTGCGATTCTGAAAGAGCCGCTTGTGCTTTTAAATATATCTAGTTCTGGTGGCTAGCTCTTCGCATCTAAGAACCTTTCGCCCAAAAGGTAAAAAGCACCTTTAGGTCGAAAGAACCTTAGCTGGTCAGAGCTGAAAGAGCCACCGCCACTTTTAAATATAATTTGCGTTTTTTTGAGTAAGTACCATATACTATTTGTATTAGATACTAGGATGTAGAGGTGAATGATGTGTTAGATCGTTTGCAAGCTGTAGAAAATCGTTATGAGAAGTTAAATGAATTGTTAAGTGATCCAGCGATTATTAGTGATTCAAATAAGCTTCGTGAATATTCAAAGGAACAGTCTGATATACAGGAAACGGTAGAGGTGTATCGTGAGTATAAGGATGTTCGTGAGCAATTAAAAGATGCGAAAGCAATGTTAGAAGATAAGTTAGACGCAGAAATGCGTGAAATGGTAAAAGAAGAAGTTTCTGAGTTAGAATCACAAGATAAAACATTATCAGAGCGTCTGAAAATTTTACTTGTTCCAAAAGACCCTAATGATGATAAGAACGTTATCGTTGAGGTTCGTGGAGCTGCTGGTGGAGACGAGGCAGCTTTATTTGCTGGTGACTTATACCGTATGTATAGCCGTTACGCTGAGGTACAGGGCTGGAAAACGGAGATTATTGAGGCTAGCTATACAGAGTTAGGTGGATATAAAGAGATTATCTTTATGATTAATGGTAAAGGTGCTTTCGCGAAGCTGAAATTCGAGAATGGTGCTCACCGTGTACAACGTGTTCCTGAAACGGAATCTGGTGGACGTATTCATACATCTACAGCAACTGTAGCTGTATTACCAGAGGCAGAAGAAGTAGAAATTGATATTCACGAGAAAGATGTTCGTGTTGATACATTCGCTTCTAGTGGACCTGGTGGACAGAGCGTTAATACAACGATGTCAGCGGTGCGTTTAACGCATTTACCGACTGGTGTAGTTGTATCTTGTCAGGATGAGAAATCACAGATCAAGAATAAAGAAAAAGCGATGAAAGTATTACGCGCACGTGTTTATGATAAGTTTAGACAAGAAGCGCAAGCTGAGTATGATCAAAACCGTAAACAAGCTGTTGGTACGGGAGATCGTTCAGAGCGTATTCGTACGTATAACTTCCCGCAAAACCGTGTTACAGACCATCGAATCGGTTTAACGATTCAAAAGCTAGATCAAATCTTACAAGGTAAGTTAGATGATTTCATCAATGCCTTAGTGATGGAAGATCAGGCTCAAAAGATGGAGGCAGCTGAGTAATGCGTGTCTATGAAGCCCTGAAATGGGCTTCTTCTTTTTTACAGGAAAATGGACGAGATGAAAATGCGGGAGAAATTGTCCTTTGTCATGTATTAAAGGTGAACAGAACAGGATTACTTATGAATATGCGTGAAGAAATAACTGAGGATCAAGAGAAAAGCTTTACGGAGTTTATCCACAAGCATGTAGAAGGTATTCCTATTCAATATATGATTGGTTATGAAATGTTTTATGGACGGTCTTTCTTTGTGAATGAAGAAGTATTAATACCAAGACCGGAAACAGAAGAGCTTATAGTGGGAGTATTAGAAAGAATCGAGCGCCATTTTGGTGATGAGAAACTACATGTAGCAGATATAGGTACAGGTAGTGGGGCGATTTCTATTACGCTTGCTTTAGAAAATGAAAATCTTCATGTGTATACAGTAGATATTGCACAAGAGTCGATTGAAGTTGCAAAAGAAAATGCAAAAGCTTTAGGTGCAGAAGTAACGTTCTATCACGGTGATTTATTGTCACCATTTCATAAAACGGGTCAAAAGCTAGATGTTGTTGTTTCAAATCCTCCATATATACCGGAAGAGGATTGGCGTGGTCTTTCTCCTGTTGTGAAAGAGCATGAGCCGAAGAGAGCACTTGTTGGTGGTGAAGACGGATTAGATTTCTATCGCCGTTTTATGGAAGAATTGCCGAATGTGTTGCAGAAGAAAGCGATTGTGGCGTTTGAAATTGGAGTAGGACAAGGTGAGGATGTAAAAAGATTGTTACAACAAGCTTTTCCACATGCTCATGTTGAGGTTGTTTTCGATATTAACGGAAAAGATCGTATGGTATTTGCAGAGATGGAGTAAGGTTCACACCTTACTCTATTTTTTTGTGGAAAAATTCATATAGATTTTGAATTTAATAGTTTAGAAAGATGAAAGTCTGTCCACACTGTTTGTAGAAGGGACGGTGGAGGAAATGAAAAAACAAGTTATTGCTTATCTTCTTATACTATTAATTGGTGCACAGTTACTTGTGCAGTTTGGATATATGAAAGCTGATGCGAAAGGGCCTTCAGTTATTCCGAAAGAGGCCGTTCGATTACGAATTTTAGCAAATAGTGATTCAGATAAAGACCAGGCATTAAAGCGTAAAGTGCGTGATGAAGTAAAAGCACAAATTGATGGGTGGGTAGCAGATTTAACTTCATTTGAAGAGGCACGCAAAGTAATTCAAAGTCATATTCCAGAAATCGAGAAAACGGTGGAAAATACGTTAAAAAGAGAAGGAAGTAAAGATTCATTTCAAGTGAAATTTAGTAAGAATGTAAAGTTTCCTACAAAGGTATACGGGAATTTTATTTATCCAGCAGGAGAATATGAAGCAGTATTAATCACAATTGGAGAAGGTGAAGGGGCGAACTGGTGGTGTGTATTATTTCCACCAATGTGTTTCTTAGATTTTTCGAGCGGGACAGCTGTAAGAAAAGAAGAGCACGTTGTGAAGGCGGAATCTCCTGAAGAGGAGCAGGTGAAACAACTAGATGAGGAAGTAATAGATAAAGAAGAGAAGAAAGTAGATAAGGTAAAAGAAACGAAAGCTGTAAAGCAGGAAGTAGTAAAAAAAGTAACAGCTTCTGAAAAGAAAGTAGTAAAAAATGAAACAAAAGTCGAAGAGCAGCCTGTAAGTAAAGAAGAAATAAAAACTGTGGAAAAAGTGGAGAAACCTGTGGAGAAAAAACAAGAAAAGCAAAATGAGTATGTAAAAGTAGAAGAGGAAGAAGAAAAGCCAGAAGTTAAATTGTTTATTGTAGAAGCTTTTACATCTTTATTCTCTAAATAGTACTATTAATAAATCCCTCTTCATATATAAAAATGAGGAGGGATTTATTATGAAGAAAGTGTATTTTGCTACGAAAGCAGATGTGGAAAGATTACATTCTTTTTTCGGACAAGCTAATAAAAAAGATGATAAAATAAATGAGTTGTACGCACAATTTATGATTTTGGAAGAGGCGGAAGAAATACGAGCTGTAATTGGTTATGAACAAAGTGGGGAAGATGTGCTTATTCGTTCTTGTTTATTCACACCTCATGTGGATAAACAGACTTTCTTATATTTTTTTGAAATGTTTTTGCAGTATATGAAAGAAAAAAGTGTTCAACAATTGTACTTACTAACAAATCATCCACAATCTGTACCGATCTTTCAGTTTTTTGACTTTTTTACTATAGAAAAGGATGAGGTTCCAGAGGGAATTCGACAACTAGAACATTTTTGTAAAAATATAAAAGAGCAGAATGCAATAATACTAAATTGTCAGCTATTCACAAAGTTATCCACGGATTAATTAGGTTTATCCACATTTTGTGGATAAACCTTGTTTGTCTTTTGGATAAATCTCATAGTAAACTAAAAATATACAAGTATTTAAGGGTAGAAAAGGACGTGGAAAAAAATGCATACAAACATGTGGGTTGTGGATAATGTTGTGGAAAGAAAAAAATATTATCCACAGTTACAAGAAGCAGCAAAATTATTAAGAGAAAATGAGGCGGTGGCTTTCCCTACGGAAACAGTATATGGGTTAGGTGCAAATGCGATGGATGATGAAGCAATCGCGAAAATTTTCGAAGCGAAAGGAAGACCGAGTGATAATCCACTCATTGTCCATATAGGTACAAAATCTCAGTTAGATGGGATTGTGAAAGAAATTCCACCAGTTGCAGAGAAGTTAATGGCGCATTTTTGGCCAGGACCATTAACAATTATTTTGCCGAGAAAAGAAGGGATTTCAGAGAAGGTGACGGCAGGACTTAATACGGTTGGAGTAAGAATGCCTGATCATCCAATTGCACTTGCTCTTATTGAAGAGGCGAATGTACCTGTTGCGGCACCAAGTGCGAATCGTTCAGGGCGTCCAAGTCCAACATTAGCTTCTCACGTATATGAAGATTTGAATGGGAAGATTGCAGGTATTGTTGATGGTGGTGCAACTGGAGTAGGCGTTGAATCAACTGTAATTGATTGTACAAGCGCGGTTCCAACAATATTACGTCCAGGTGGGATTACGAAAGAACAATTAGAAGCGGTGATAGGTACTGTTTCTTTAGATCCAGCTTTAAAGGATGAGAAGGAAAAACCGAAATCGCCTGGAATGAAATACACACATTATGCCCCGAAAGCACCACTTAGTATTGTTGAGGGCTCACGTGAGTTTATTCAGCATCTTGTGGATGAGAAAAAGGAAGAAGGATTTAAAGTAGGCGTATTAACGACAGAAGAGTATCAGCATGTATATAGTGCAGATGTTATATTATCTTGTGGTGTTAGAAGTGACTTAGCTAGTGTTGCGACTAAATTATATGATGTACTTAGAACATTTGATGCAAGTGAAGTGGATGTTATTTTTAGTGAGTCATTCCCTAATGAAGGAATAGGGAATGCAATTATGAATCGTTTAACAAAAGCGGCAGGACATCATATTATTATTGAATGATAAGGTAAGATTAGCAAACAGAATATTTCTCCTTGGATAAGCATATTGTGAAGTAGCACGTCCAAGGAGGGGCATGAATGACGTTTGAACAGCTAATACCTTTAATAATTATGGCATTCGCCTTAGGGATGGATGCGTTCTCGGTGAGTCTTGGTATGGGGATGATACCCCTAAAGTTAAGACAAATCCTGTATATTGGTATGACGATAGGGATATTTCATATTATTATGCCGTTTATAGGAATGGTACTAGGTCGTTTTTTATCAGAGAAGTATGGAGATATCGCACATTTTGCGGGTGCTATTTTATTAATCGGACTAGGGTTTTATATCGTATATTCGAGCATTTTACAAAATGAAGAGACTAGAACAGCCCCTATTGGAATTAGTTTATTCGTATTTGCATTTGGCGTCAGTATAGATAGTTTCTCAGTAGGACTTAGTCTTGGTATTTATGGAGCACAAACAATTATTACGATTTTACTTTTTGGATTTGTTAGCATGTTATTAGCGTGGATGGGTTTATTAATTGGGAGACATGCGAAAGATATGCTCGGTACATATGGTGAGATAGTAGGTGGTATCATTTTAGTTGGGTTTGGATTATATATCCTTTTTCCTATATAATTTTATGTAGGAGGGAATTATGAACAAGCTATTGGAATGGTATGTTAAATTTTTAACCTTCTATCCTCGATGGCTAAGAAGACTTATAATTTGGGGTATTATTTTGCAAATTTCGATGTTAGGTTGGATTAAGTTAATTCGTGAATGGTAAGATAGTTCCTTTCTGTGAATATTTTGTTTGTACTATATTTATTGCGCTAAAAATTACAGATATAGAAAGGATGAGATGAATGACGAGATTGAAGCAAGTTTTTGGTATTATTATTAGTTTTTTTGTTTTTTGGTTTAGTATGCTCGGTGTACAAATGTTTGCTGAGTTTTTAGATATTGAGTCATTGAAATTTGTTGCGGGAAAGACTGAGGCGGCGCGTGCCTTTTACTCTCCGTACCCGTTTTTAATTGTTTTTCTTATTACATTGCTTTCCCTATACTTCTTCGTAATTAAGCTAGGGAAGCCGAAAAAAGAGAAAATGCCTACTTTAGAGGAAAAGAAGGAAGAATTACAATGAGAAAATCCCCTGCTAAAAAGCAGGGGATTTTATATTTGAGTGATGGGAGGAATCTAGCCGCCTTGCTTTTAAATATATCCAGCTCCAGCGGCTAGAATCTCCGGTCATTTCGCTCTCTCGCATGAAGCAAAAAGCGCTTCAAGGTCGAGAGCTTGAAGTGTCCTGCGATTCTGAACGAGCCGCTTCCGCTTTTAGATATTATCCAGTTCCAGTGGCCAGCTCTTCGCATCTAAGAACCTCCCGCACGAAAGGTAAAAAGCACCTTTTGTGCGAGAGAACCTTAGCTGGTCAGAGCTAAACGGGCCACTTCCACTTTTAAACTGGCCTAACCAATTCAAATTGTTCTCCTAATTTTGCATAGTTGTGTCCTGCTAGGCGGCTTACTGGTTTGAGTCCTTCGGCGTGAATGCGCCCTTTTTCATATAGATGTTCGGCAACGTGGAAACGAACGACGCGTCCAATTAGTAGATCACAAGCTGGTGAGTCTTCCGTTCCGCCAAGTGGAATTGCACGTTCTAATACGCATTCCATTCGAATATTTGCTTCTTTTACACCTGGAACAGAGATGACTTCACTTTCAATTGGTGTTAGTTTTGCTAGTTCAATTTCACTTTCATTTGGCGGGAGGTTAGCTGCTGTTTCGTTAATTGCTGCTACATATGATTCGTCAGAAATATGTACGACAAATTCTCCTTTTTCAATTGCGTTTCGGGAAGTGTCCTTTCTTTCTCCGGCTTTTCGTTGTACAGATACTGAGATAAGTGGTGGATTAGCAGCGACAATATTGAAATAACTATATGGTGCTCCGTTTAGTACACCTTCTTTTGTTATAGAAGTAACGAATGCGACAGGACGAGGGATGATACTTCCAGTAAGTAATTTGTAATTATCTTTTTCAGTTTGTTCATTTGGATTAATGGATAACATGCTTGTAATCCCCTTTCTAAATATGAATACTTATTGTTTGTTTACAAGATAACGATGAGAAAATCCTGCTGGAAATAATATTTTGTTTCATAAAAAGAACTTACTTCAATTGTAATGAAGTAAGTTCTTTTTTCAAGAATCTCAAATTTGAGATAAAAATTAAAGTAAAACGTATGCCCCAGGTCCGATTAAAGCTACACCAACAGCGACAGCGATTAACATTAAGTTATATTCATATCCGTTTTGTGTTACCCAGTAACCATTTTTTCCGTGAACAGTGAAGATAGCCATTAACATTGTTCCAACGATAAATAATGAACCAACTACAATGAAAATACCTGATGCAAATAAGAAACCACCTAGTAATTCAGTTGCGCCAGCCATAAATGCCATAAATACACCAGGACGTAAACCGATTGACTCCATCCAGCCACCTGTTCCTTTTAAACCGTAACCGCCGAACCAACCAAATAATTTTTGAGCGCCATGACCCATGAATGTAATTCCTATAATAAGACGAATAATAAGTAGACCGAAATCCATCATTTTTAAAAACCTCCTAAAAGTTATTAACTTATCTTACGTAAGTAATAATAAAATAGTTACTTACTTTAGTCAAGTGTATTTTGAAAAAAGTTTGAATTAAATTTTACAAATTAACAACAAAAAATAAAATGTAGTAAAGACCTCTAGACAAGTTGGGCAAAAAAAGAGAAAATATGAATAGAAGTTAACTTCTAATTGTTATTCAGACAATCAGAATTGACTGGAATTTTGTGAAGCGCTACAATAAGAGTCTATTAGTAATGACGTAATTTATTTCGAAAGCGTTTTTACAGTATAATATTCGAAGTATGAAGTCTTACATGTATCCCGAGCTTTACTAGGGATTGCCCTATAAACTTTTAGGTAAATTATAAGGAGGACTATCCTATGTTTAAAAAATTATTCGGTCTTGGTTCAAAAACAAATGAAGAAACAATCGTAGCTCCATTAACTGGAGCAGTGAAAAATATTGAAGAAGTACCAGATCCAGTATTTGCTGGTCGTATGATGGGTGACGGTGTTGCAATCGATCCTACTGAAGGTGTAGTTGTATCTCCAGTTGATGGTGAAATCGTACAATTATTCCACACAAAACATGCTATCGGAATTAAAGCGAAAAACGGTACAGAAATTTTAATCCACGTTGGATTAGAAACTGTAAAAATGGAAGGCGAAGGTTTCGAAGCTCACGTTTCTGAAGGCCAAGCTGTAAAAGCTGGAGATAAATTAATCTCATTCGACTTAGAATTAATCCGTGAAAAAGCGAAAAGCACAATTACTCCAATTGTTATTACAAACACAGATGCAGCTGAGTCTATTAAGACAACTGTAGGCGTAGCAGCTACAAAAGGTTCAACAGAAGTAATGAAAGTTACAATGAAATAATTGCAATATAAGAGGAATCCGTTTCGTATGAAATGGATTCCTTATTTTTGTTGCATGTTCAGCATGTATGTTAAAATACTCTAGGCACTTGGAAATAGGGTTTCACATATATGTGGATAAGGCGCATTTTTCTTAGAAAAAATATAAGAGAAATGCGCCTTTTGTATATTCACATTTCTTTTGTTCTATTCTAATGTAAGTTATGATGAATGGTAAGAAATCGAATATAGGGGTGGGTTTGAATGAAACGAGTGTTATTTGTTTGTACTGGCAATACATGTCGTAGTCCAATGGCTGAGGCGTTGCTTCGTCATCACGGAGGAGATAAGTTTGAAGTGCAATCTGCTGGTGTTTTCGCCTATCCTGGGAGCGATGCATCGGTACATGCGAAGGAAGCTTTAGCTGAAAAAGGAATTTTAATTGATCATGCGGCGCAGCAAATAAATGAAACTTTGCTTGATTGGGCTGATATTGTCGTAACGATGACAGAAAACCATAAGCAAATTGTACTTGGGCATTATCCGAGCGTTGAAAAGAAATTAAATACGTTATATGGATTAACTGAAGGTATAGGCAAGGACATTTCAGATCCATTTGGAGGCTCGCTTTCTATTTATAAAGAAACGTTAGATGAGATGGAAAAACTTGTACAAACTTTACTGAAAAAACATTCAGTAGGTTGATGTTTCGTGTATAATACGATATTGGAGATCACTTCTTCCTATGTGAGGTAGCGAGTGTGAAATGAAGATAATTGATTGAAACTTTGGAGGGGTAAAAATGAAAGTAGTAATAGCATCTGATCACGGCGGTATGAATATCCGCAAAGAACTTGTAAGTTTATTAGAAGAGTTAAATATTGAATATATTGATTTAGGTTGTGAATGTGAAGCTGGTTCTGTTGATTACCCTGACTTTGCGTTTCCAGCAGCTGAAATGGTAGCGAATGGTGAAGTAGATCGTGGTATTTTAGTTTGTGGGACAGGCATTGGTATGTCAATCGCAGCAAACAAAGTAAATGGTATCCGTTGTGCGTTAGTTCATGATACTTTCAGCGCGAAAGCAACGAGAGAGCATAATGACACTAATATGCTAGCGATGGGTGAGCGTGTAATTGGTGCTGGTCTAGCGCGTGATATCGCGAAAATCTGGTTAACAACTGACTATGAAGGTGGTCGTCACGAAAACCGCGTAGGAAAAATTAAAACATACGAAACAAAGTAATAGATTCTAACTATCAGTAGTGTGAAATATAATTTGGTGAACCAACCTGTGAAAGGAAGAGGCGTAATGACAGAAATCGTAAAGGTAAGAGAACAGCTACAAATGTCGCTTTCTGATTTCCAAGAACAAGCTTCATTACAAAGCGGTCAAATTTTTGTAGTGGGTTGTAGCACGAGCGAAGTGCTAGGCGAAAGAATTGGAACATCAGGAACGATGGAAGTAGCAGAGGCGATTTTCTCTGAGTTAAAACAATTTCAAGAGCAAACAGGTATTGAATTAGCGTTTCAATGTTGTGAGCATTTAAACCGTGCTTTAGTAGTTGAGAGAGAAGTAGCGATAAAATATCAATTTGAAATTGTAACAGTTACGCCTGTTAGATCAGCAGGTGGTGCATTGGGGACATACGCGTATCACAATTTGAAAGATCCGGTAGTAGTTGAGTTTATTAAAGCTGATGCAGGAATGGATATTGGTGATACATTTATCGGTATGCATTTAAAGCATGTAGCTGTTCCGGTTCGTACAAGTGTGAAGGCAATTGGAAGTGCGCATGTAACGATGGCCAAAACACGTGGAAAACTAATTGGTGGAGCGCGTGCTGTCTATGCGGCAGTGGAAGAGACTATCACTTGCCGTTAAATATGAGAAATTAGGAAGTCATATAGTAACTGTTTATCATAAGATAAAAGGTATGTTGTCTGACTTTATAATAGTAGAAAGAAAAGACCGATTTTCGGTCTTTTTTTTCTTTTATGATATAGAAAGTCATGTTAGAATGTAGTTGAAAACATGAAGGTTCGAAAGAATTACAACCTGAATTTTCGTTTTTTCTGAATAAATAAGAAAAAACTGTTGGGAATCGATGTAATTCGTTCAGAAAAGGGGGATTTTGGTGGATCATTTAAAACGTCAAGATGAAAAGGTATTTGCTGCAATTGAGGCAGAACTAGGAAGACAGCGTTCAAAGATTGAGTTAATTGCTTCGGAAAACTTCGTAAGTGAGGCAGTAATGGAGGCACAAGGTTCTGTTTTAACGAATAAGTATGCTGAAGGATATCCTGGAAAACGTTACTATGGTGGCTGTGAACACGTAGACGTAGTAGAAGATATCGCACGTGATCGCGTGAAAGAAATTTTCGGCGCAGAGCACGTAAATGTTCAACCACACTCTGGTGCACAAGCGAACATGGCAGTATACTTTACGATTTTAGAGCAAGGCGATACAGTACTTGGTATGAACTTATCTCATGGTGGTCACTTAACACACGGAAGCCCTGTTAACTTCAGTGGAGTACAATATAATTTCGTAGAATATGGCGTGGATGCTGACTCTCACCGTATTAATTACGATGATGTATTAGCAAAAGCGAAAGAACATAAACCAAAATTAATCGTTGCAGGTGCAAGTGCATACCCTCGTGTTATCGATTTCAAGCGATTCCGTGAGATTGCAGATGAAGTGGGCGCTTATTTAATGGTTGATATGGCACATATCGCTGGTTTAGTAGCTGCTGGTTTACACCCAAATCCAGTACCACATGCACATTTCGTTACAACGACAACACATAAAACGTTACGTGGTCCGCGTGGTGGTATGATTTTATGTGAAGAGCAATTTGCAAAACAAATTGATAAATCAATCTTCCCTGGTATTCAAGGTGGTCCACTTATGCACGTAATCGCTGCAAAAGCTGTTGCATTTGGTGAAGCACTTCAAGATGATTTCAAAACATATGCACAAAATATCATTAACAATGCGAACCGCTTAGCTGAAGGTCTTCAAAAAGAAGGACTTACACTTGTTTCTGGCGGAACAGACAATCACTTAATCTTGATTGATGTTCGTAACTTAGAAATCACAGGTAAAGTAGCAGAGCACGTATTAGATGAAGTTGGTATTACAGTGAACAAAAATACAATTCCATTTGAAACAGCAAGCCCATTTGTAACAAGTGGTGTACGTATCGGTACAGCAGCTGTAACATCTCGTGGTTTCGGTTTAGAAGAAATGGATGAAATTGCGTCACTTATTGCTTATACATTAAAAAATCATGAAAATGAAGTTGCATTAGAAGAAGTACGTAAGCGTGTAGAAGCGTTAACTAGCAAATTCACAATGTATCCAAATCTATAATAGATTGAAGAAGACTGCCGAGACTTAATTGTTTTGGCGGTCTTTTTTGTGGACATATATTATTTTTAAAGTATGTATACAAATGATGAATAAATTTTGGCGATATAATGAAGGATACAGCTCCCATAATTGGTAAAGATACTAGATAGATTCATCGTAAAATCATGATTTTGCCAAATTTGCCCTTGAATATTAGTAGCGTTTTCTTTACAATCGTAAATAGTGTAAAAAAGCGTGCAAACGCATGAATATCATCTAAAGGAGAGATTCACATGGGAAAACTGTATGTATTTGATCACCCGTTAATTCAACATAAGATTACATATATTCGCGATAAGAATACAGGTACGAAAGATTTTCGTGAATTAGTGGACGAAGTAGCAAGTTTAATGGCTTTCGAAATTACTCGCGACCTTCCACTTAAGGACATTGAAATTGAAACACCTGTAAGCAAAGCGACAACAAAAGTGATCGCTGGTAAAAAACTTGGTTTAATTCCGATTTTACGTGCAGGTTTAGGAATGGTTGATGGAATTCTGAAATTAATTCCAGCAGCAAAAGTAGGACACGTTGGTTTATACCGTGACCCTAAAACATTGCAACCGGTAGAATACTATGTGAAACTTCCAACGGATGTAGAAGAGCGTGACTTTATCGTACTAGATCCGATGCTAGCAACAGGTGGTTCTGCGGCTGAAGCAATTAACTCTCTGAAAAAGCGCGGTGCGAAACAAATTAAATTAATGTGTATCGTTGCAGCTCCAGAAGGGGTAAAAGTAGTACAAGAAGAACATCCTGATGTTGATATTTATGTAGCAGCATTAGATGAGAAATTAAATGACCACGGATATGTAGTACCAGGTCTTGGTGATGCTGGTGACCGTTTATTCGGAACGAAGTAAGACAACTGACGAGCAGGGGAGATTCCCCAGCTCGTCTTTTTTGTTGTAAGCAAGTAGGGGAGGGGGAGAGGATAAATATACATCGTATATACAACATAAGTTGCATACACCTCACATATAATATAGAAGTCTTACGTCTGAGGAACACTATATTATGGAAGAAAAGCGTTATATCTCGAAAATATAATAGTGACAAACTTGTGAACATTTCCTTCTATTATAAAGAGAAAACTGTTAGAAATTGCATATATGTAACCAGTATTTAGAAGGGGAACGTTTTCATTTTTGGGAGGAAATGCCTAATACTCAAATTTTTAGATTTTTTACGATTTCTCGTTGACACTGTTAATACCCTATTGTATGCTAACAACGGGGATAGATGGTAGGGCTTTCAGTGACAAAATTACATCTATTCCGTGACGAAAATGTAAACTTTTTGTTTTGTATAGGATTTATGCAAAAAAATGAGTTATTATTAACACATCGTGAATGAGGGTTACATATTGGAGGGATGAATCCTTGCAAAAAAACGATCGCAGCCATATAAAAGCTTATGCTTTAATGTCAGGTATTCTTGCTCAATTAGTCGGTTCTATTCTTGTTGGAATCTTTGGTGGGCAGTGGATTGATAATAAGGTTGGAACGTTTCCGTTGTTTCTTATTATAGGGTTATTACTCGGACTAGGAACAGGGGTATACGCAATGATTCGACTCATTCGACATTACTATTCGGGAGAGCAATGATGATAGACGTACATGGACTTGTCCAAAGACAAAAGAAATATATGTACTACTTGCTTGCGCTTCTAGTGCTAGGATGGGGATTTACCTCTTACAAGGATGTATTTCTTGGACTGATTATCGGGACGATTTTCAGTTTTCTTAGTTTGCGCATCATTGCACGTAGAACAGACAAGCTGCTAGATCGCGTAACAAATGGAGAAAACGTGAAGTTCAAGGCAACAGCGGTAAGTACATATTCAAGATTCGCCACGATTGGGTTATTAATTTTATTTGCAGCCAAATATCAAGAGTTAATCGCGATGTGGGGCCTAGGTGTAGGATTGCTGACAGGATACCTTGTCATGATCATAGATTTTCTTTATTTAGAGTATAAGAGCAGGGAAGAGAGGTGAATTACTAGTGGAACACGGTAAATTAGTTGAATTTCTAGGTTTAACGTTCGATTTGTCATCAGTTATGATGGTTACTGTAGCAGCAGTTATTGTTTTCTTAATCGCTGTTATCGGAACTCGCAGCTTAGCTCTTCGCCCAACCGGGATGCAAAACTTCATGGAATGGGTGTTTGACTTCGTGAAAGGGATTATCAATAGTACGATGGACTGGAAAACAGGTGGACGTTTCTTAACGCTTGGCGTTACGCTTATCATGTTTATCATCGTATCGAACTTCCTTGGTTTACCATTCATGTATTCAGCAACTGAAGCTGGCGAACATATTGCATGGTGGAGATCACCAACGTCTGATCCAGCAGTTACATTAACATTAGCCGTGATGGTAGTTACCCTCACCCATTATTATGGAATTAAGATGAAGGGTACGAAAGAGTACGTAAAAGGTTATTTCCAACCTATGAAATTCTTATTCCCATTAAAGGTTATTGAGGAGTTTGCTAACACATTAACGTTAGGTCTTCGTTTATTTGGTAACATTTATGCAGGTGAGATCTTGTTAGGATTACTTGCTAAGTTGGGCGGAGCATCAGTCCTTGGGGCATTAGGTGCGCTTGTACCAATGTTAGCATGGATGGGATTCAGTGTATTCGTTGGATCAATCCAAGCATTTATTTTCGTTATGTTAACGATGGTTTATATGGCTCATAAAGTAAGCCATGACCATTAATATAATTTAAGTAAGAAAAAATTTATTTTTTTATAATACAAAGGAGGACAAATTAAATGAGTTTAGGTGTAATCGCAGCTGCAATTGCAATTGGTTTATCAGCATTAGGTGCAGGTATTGGTAACGGTCTTATCGTATCACGTACAATCGAAGGTGTTGCTCGTCAACCAGAATTAAAAGGCGCACTTCAAACAATTATGTTCATCGGGGTTGCTTTAGTTGAGGCACTTCCAATCATCGGTGTAGTTATTGCATTCATCGTAATGAACAAATAAGGGAGACTCCCCTTACATAGATGGCGAAGAGTGTTTTTCCGAACTTTCTTCGCCATTGCTTTATGAATGAAACGTATGTCTTTTTTTTCATATGATCAATTTAGATATTTTGAAGGGAGTGAATCCTTGTGCCAACTTTATTATTAGGTGCTGCCATTCCATTTGGAACGATTGCTTATACATTGTTCATTTTCTTACTTCTATTAGTAATGCTACGCAAATTTGCGTGGGGTCCTTTAATGGGAATTATGAAAGAACGTGAAGAGCATGTTACTAATGAAATCGACGCTGCAGAAAGAAGTAATGCTGAGGCGAAGAAATTAGTAGAAGAACAACGTGAAATGTTAAAACAATCACGTGTTGAAGCACAAGAGTTAATCGAAAGAGCGAAAAAGCAAGCTGTAGATCAAAAAGATGTTATTGTTGCTGCTGCGAAAGAAGAAGCAGAATCAATTAAAGCATCTGCTGTACAAGAAATTCAACGCGAAAAAGAGCAAGCAATTGCTGCTTTACAAGAACAAGTTGCTTCTTTATCTGTTCAAATTGCTTCTAAAGTAATTGAAAAAGAATTAAAAGAAGAAGATCAAGTGAAGTTAATTCGCGATTATATTAAAGAAGTAGGAGAAGCGCGATGAGCAATGGGATTGTAGCAAAACGTTATGCTGTCGCTCTTTTTAAAATTGCTAAAGAAAAACACGTATTAGAAATGTTTGAAGAGGAATTACGCCTTGTACAAAACGTTTATGTAAAGAACGGAGAACTACATAGCTTTTTAACGCAACCGAACATTTCAAAGGAACAAAAGAAAACGTTTCTTGCAAACGTATTCGGATCTGTTTCTGAATCTATTTTAAATACGTTATATATTTTAATTGATAACAAACGCATTGATATCTTACCTGAAATTGCAGATGAATATGTTGTTCTTGCTAATGAAGAACGTAACGTAGCGGACGCAACTGTATATTCTACTCGTCTTCTATCAGAAGAAGAGAAGCTTAACATTGCTGAAGCATTTGCAAAGAGAACGGGAAAAGATGCAATTCGCGTGAAAAATGTTGTAGATGAAGATTTACTAGGCGGAATTAAAGTACGTATTGGAAATCGCATTTATGACGGAAGTTTACAAGGAAAATTAGCACGTATTCAGCGTGAATTAATGAAGAATAGATAGGGGTGAAGCACATGAGCATCAGAGCTGAAGAAATTAGCGCACTGATAAAGCAACAAATCGAGAACTATCAGTCTGAAATCGAAGTTAGTGATGTTGGTACAGTTATCCAAGTTGGTGACGGTATCGCGCGTGCTCATGGTCTTGATAACGTTATGGCTGGTGAACTTGTAGAGTTCTCTAACGGCGTTATGGGACTAGCACAAAACTTAGAGGAAAACAACGTAGGTATTATCATTTTAGGACCTTACACAGAAATTCGTGAAGGTGACGAAGTTCGTCGTACTGGTCGCATCATGCAAGTACCGGTAGGAAAAGAACTAATTGGTCGTGTTGTAAACCCATTAGGTCAACCAGTTGATGGTTTAGGCCCAATCAATACAACAAACACTCGTCCAATCGAAAGTCCAGCACCAGGTGTAATGGATCGTAAATCTGTTCATGAGCCACTTCAAACAGGTATTAAAGCGATCGATGCTCTTGTACCAATTGGCCGTGGTCAACGTGAGTTAATCATTGGTGACCGTCAAACTGGTAAAACAGCAGTTGCACTTGATACAATCATTAACCAAAAAGATGAAGACATGATTTGTATCTACGTAGCAATTGGGCAAAAAGAATCAACTGTACGTAACGTAGTAGAAACACTACGTAAGCACGGTGCATTAGAGTACACAATCGTTGTAACTGCATCTGCTTCTCAACCAGCTCCATTATTATACCTAGCTCCTTACGCTGGTGTAACAATGGGTGAAGAGTTCATGTACAATGGTAAACACGTATTAGTAGTATATGATGACTTATCAAAACAAGCAGCGGCTTACCGTGAGCTGTCATTACTATTACGTCGTCCTCCAGGTCGTGAAGCTTACCCAGGGGATGTATTCTACTTACATTCTCGCTTATTAGAGCGTGCAGCAAAATTAAGTGATGCAAAAGGCGGCGGTTCTTTAACTGCACTACCTTTCATCGAAACACAAGCAGGGGACGTATCAGCATACATCCCAACAAACGTAATTTCTATTACGGATGGACAAATCTTCTTACAATCTGACCTATTCTTCTCTGGCGTACGTCCAGCGATCGATGCGGGTACTTCTGTATCTCGTGTAGGTGGATCTGCTCAGATTAAAGCAATGAGTAAAGTATCAGGTACACTTCGTCTTGACCTTGCATCTTACCGTGAGTTAGAAGCGTTCGCTCAGTTCGGTTCTGACCTTGATAAAGCAACTCAAGCGAAATTAAACCGTGGTGCTCGTACTGTTGAGGTATTAAAACAAGGATTACACAAACCATTACGTGTAGAGAAACAAGTTATCATTCTTTACGCTTTAACACGTGGATTCCTAGATGATATCCCAGTAGTAGATATCACTCGTTTTGAAGAAGAATTCCATGCTTGGTTAGATTCTAATGCGACTGACTTATTAGAAGAAATCCGCACAACTAAGAAACTTGCGGATGACGACAAATTTGCAGCAGCAATCAATGGATTTAAAAAAGTATTTGTAGCTTCTGAATAATAAAAGCGAAAGCGGCTCGTTGTGAATGTGAGGGGGATGGAGCTTCTGACGAAGAGGCGGTGTTTGCCTCGTAGGAAGAAGTGAAGCCACCGAGCATTCAAGCCGCTGGAGCTAGATAGTATATATAAAAGGCATCTCGGGCTCTGAGATTGCTAAAGGTCATGTAAAGGAAAAGAGTAGGTGCACCTATTCTTTTCCTTCAATCATGAGCAAGAATATCTTGCAACGTAGATTAGGAAGAGGATTCTTACTAATCGTGCCAACTTCCGGAAAAAAGGTGGTGAAAACCTGTGGCATCTTTACGCGATATAAAAGCGAAGATTAACTCGACAAAGAAAACGAGTCAAATTACGAAAGCGATGGAGATGGTATCTGCATCTAAATTAAACCGTGCAGAGCAAAATGCTAAATCTTTCGTTCCGTATATGGAAAAGATTCAAGAAGTAGTAGCGAGCATTGCGCAAGGAAGCAAAGGGATTAATCATCCAATGCTAAATGCGCGTCCTGTAAAGCGTACAGGATACATCGTTATTACGTCTGATCGCGGACTAGCAGGTGGTTATAACAGTAACGTATTACGTACAGTAAGTAACGTAATTCGTGAACGTCATAATATGGATTCAAACCAATATTCTATTATTGTGCTTGGACGACTAGGACGTGATTATTTAAAACGTCGCGGCTTTAACATTATTGATGAAGTAGTTGGATTATCTGACCACCCATCATTTACTGATATTAAAGACCTTGCTTCTCGAGCAATTGCGATGTTTGCAGATGGTGCTTATGATGAGCTGTACATTTACTACAACCATTACGTAAGTAAAATTTCACAAGAGGTAACGGAAAATAAAATTTTACCGCTTACTGATGTGGCGTCTGACAAACCGACGACAGCTTATGAATTCGAACCTTCTGAAGAAGAAATTTTAAAAGTACTATTGCCACAATACGCAGAAAGCTTAGTGTACGGTGCATTACTAGACGGTAAAGCAAGTGAACACGCAGCGCGTATGACAGCAATGAAGAGTGCTACAGACAACGCAATGGAAGTTATCGATTCACTTACACTTTCATTCAACCGTGCGCGTCAGGCAGCGATTACGCAAGAAATTACGGAAATCGTTGGTGGAGCAGCAGCGTTAGAATAGTATTAAAAGGCGGAAGCGGTTCGTTCAGAATGAGAGGGGGATGGAGCTTTTGACGTAGAGGCGATTTGTGCCTCGTAGGAAAAAGCGAAGCCACCGAACATTCTAACCGCTGGAGCTAGATTCAATAAAAAGCGGAAGCGGCTCTGTCAAAAGAGTCGCGTAAGCTATAAACCAATAAAAAATTAAAAGCTAGCTGCTCGTAGAAAGTTGGCTAATTAAAAGAAAGCTAGGAGGGAACCCGATGAATAAAGGGCGCGTTACGCAAATCATGGGTCCGGTTGTAGACGTTAAGTTTGATGGCGGAAAGCTACCAGAAATCTACAACGCCCTTACGGTAAAACAAAGCAACGAAAACGGAAGTATTAACTTAACATTTGAAGTTGCACTTCATTTAGGTGATGATACAGTTCGTACAGTTGCGATGTCTTCCACAGATGGACTTGTTCGTGGCACAGAAGTAGAAGATACTGGTAAACCAATCTCTGTACCAGTTGGTGATGTAACACTTGGTCGCGTATTTAACGTATTAGGTGATGCAATTGACTTAGATGGTGAGGTTCCTGCAGATGTACATCGTGATCCAATTCACCGTCAAGCACCTGCATTCGAAGAATTATCTACTAAAGTAGAAATTCTTGAAACTGGTATTAAAGTAGTAGACTTACTTGCTCCTTACATTAAGGGTGGTAAGATCGGCCTATTCGGTGGTGCCGGCGTAGGTAAAACAGTATTAATTCAGGAATTAATTAACAACATCGCACAAGAGCACGGTGGTATCTCTGTATTCGCTGGTGTAGGTGAGCGTACTCGTGAGGGTAATGACTTATACCACGAAATGAGCGATTCTGGCGTAATCAAGAAAACTGCGATGGTATTCGGACAAATGAACGAGCCACCTGGAGCACGTCAACGTGTTGCATTAACAGGTTTAACAATGGCTGAGCATTTCCGTGATGAGCAAGGACAAGACGTACTTCTGTTCATCGATAACATCTTCCGTTTCACGCAAGCGGGTTCTGAAGTATCTGCCCTTCTTGGTCGTATGCCATCTGCGGTAGGTTACCAACCAACACTTGCAACAGAAATGGGTCAATTACAAGAGCGTATTACATCTACAAATAAAGGGTCTATCACGTCTATCCAAGCGGTATATGTACCAGCCGATGACTATACTGACCCAGCACCAGCTACAACGTTCGCTCACTTAGATGCAACAACAAACTTAGAGCGTCGTTTAACGCAAATGGGTATTTACCCAGCCGTAGATCCATTAGCATCTACATCTCGTGCACTTTCTCCAGAAATCGTAGGAGAAGAACATTATGAAGTAGCTCGTCAAGTACAGCAAACTTTACAACGTTATAAAGAGCTTCAAGATATCATTGCTATCTTAGGTATGGATGAGTTATCTGAAGAAGATAAGTTAGTTGTACATCGTGCTCGTCGTATTCAATTCTTCTTATCTCAAAACTTCCACGTAGCTGAGCAGTTTACAGGTCAAAAAGGTTCTTACGTACCTGTAAAGAATACAGTTAGTGGTTTCAAAGAAATTCTAGAAGGAAAATATGATGACCTTCCAGAAGATGCATTCCGCTTAGTAGGTGGCATTGAAGAAGTTATTGAAAACGCGAAGAAAATGATGGCGTAAGGCCTTAGGAGGGACGAAGTATGAAGACATTTCCAGTCAGTATTGTAACTCCTGATGGACCGGTTTACGAAAAAGAAGTAGAAATGGTAAGTGTAAAAGCAGAGAGTGGGGAAATGGGGATCTTACCAGGTCACATTCCAACTGTTGCACCATTAAAAATTAGTGCAGTTCGTCTGAAAAATGGTGGACACACTGATTATGTAGCAGTAAGCGGTGGCTTTATCGAAGTTCGTCCAGATAAAGTGACTGTATTATCATCATCTGCTGAAGAAGCAAACCATATCGATATCCATCGCGCAAATGAAGCGAAGCGTCGCGCTGAGCAACGTCTGCAAGATAAACAAGCACATGTTGACTTTAAACGTGCAGAAATGGCATTACAACGTGCCGTGAACCGTTTAAACGTTTCCGATATGAAGTGAAAAAATCCGTAAGGGCTTTGCCTTTACGGATTTTTTTTTTGTGTATTTTATGGATAATTTTACAAAACTGGTATAATTATATTGATGCTTGTATAAGTAGAAGTGTACAACAATTTATATTTCATAAAGGGGATGAATCAATGATTGGTGAAATGAAGCGAGAAGCATTGTACTCTTTAAAGGGAAAATGGGGACTAGGTGTTGGATCAACAATTTTATATTTTATTTTAAGTTATGTCGTTTCGATGGCTGCAATGCTTATACTATTAATTCCAGGAATTATTATATTTCTCTTATTTGCTGGTCTAGCAGGTTCACTTGAAGGGCAAACAATATCAAATGGAGCAAGTGTTACATTCGGGATTTTTTATTGCATTATGATAATTTTGAGTAGCGCATCGTATGGGATTACATCATACGGTTATACAAATGTATTTTTACAGATCAGTAAACGAGAAGATGCTAAAGTAGATTACTTATTTGAAGGATTTCGTGGCTTTAAAAGAATGATGAAAACAATGTGGGCAATGCTTGCAATTTTATTATATACAGGTACATGGATTCCGATATTGTTAGTAGCCTTATTTGCATTTTTTGGTGAAGAAGGAAATGCGTCGTTTGCTATTGCTATCTGTGTACTACTAGCAATTTCAATTGTTGGTATGATTGTGATGTATTTTTCTTATGCACTGACGTACTATGTGATGATTGAAAATCCAGAATATAGTGTTTCGCAGGCGATGAAGGAAAGTAAGAATCTTATGAAGGGTCATAAGCTAGATTTGTTTCTTTTATGGCTGAGCTTCATAGGATGGGCTATTTTAGCGCTTCTTACTTTTGGAATAGGATTTCTTTGGCTTAGTCCGTATATGAGTACGACGACAGCACACTTTTATCGCTATATTTCAAAAGGTGAATTTCAATAGTAACATGCTATACTAATAGAATTATTGTGTATAGGAGGCGAGGCTACGCATGATTAGTGATTTAAAAGGAGAAGCACTAGATTCATTAGAAGGGAAATGGGGATTAGCTGTTGGAGCTACACTACTCATTTCAATTCTTATCACGGCTTTTAGTTTTAGTGTTGATTGGGGATTTTCTTTAATTTTCGGTTGGCAAAAAACAAATGGTTCACTTTCAACGAATATTCTTACATTTTTTGTTACTGGACCGTTAACTTTAGGTGGATATTACCTTGGTTTAAATATCCTTCGTGAAAAGCAAGCTAGTATTGGTAATATATTCATTTGGTTTTCAGAGGGAAAGAGATTTCTAAAATCATTTTTATTATATTTATTAGTAAATCTTTATCTTTTCTTATGGACGTTATTGTTCATTATTCCAGGTATTATTAAATCTTTTTCTTATGCGATGACATACTTTATTATAAACGATCATCCTGAGTATTCACTGAACCAAGCTATTACAGAAAGTCGTCGTATGATGGATGGACATAAGATGGAGTATTTCATTTTATGTTTAAGTTTTATTGGCTGGTTTATATTAAGTTGTATTACATTAGGAATTGGATTCCTGTGGTTAATTCCATATTTCTATACGACATCTGCAGCTTTTTACGAAGAGATCGCAGAAGAATATTATGAGAAAAATATTTAGCATTATAAAATCCCCAGTATGAATTATTTGTTCATACTGGGGGTTTTTTGTAGAAATTTTATAAACTGATTACTAGTAAGTGGTTTACTGA
The DNA here is from genome assembly GCF_004634455.1 of Bacillus sp. 007/AIA-02/001. Lineage (NCBI taxonomy): Bacteria > Bacillati > Bacillota > Bacilli > Caryophanales > Bacillaceae > Bacillus > Bacillus sp. 007/AIA-02/001. Next base: position 43,602 of record NZ_SEIY01000007.1, on the reverse strand, counting down.
AATAGTAACCTTGCATATATTTACAGTTATGTTTTTGCAGAAACTTAAGCTGTTTTTCGGTTTCAATTCCTTCGGCAACGACTGAAAGATTTAAAGTATTTGCGAGGGAAAGTATTGTAGAAACGATGGCTCGTTCTTCAGGACGATGATCAGCTAATTGTGTAAATTCTCTCGGTACTTTTAATGTGTCGATTGGAAAAATTGATAAATAAGCAAGAGAAGAATACCCAGTACCGAAGTCATCAATGGAAGTTTGGATACCGTATTCTTTTAATTGCTTCAGTCTTAATAACGTTTCTTTCTCGTCAATCATTGCAATCCTTTCTGTTAACTCAAGGGTTACATATTTTGGATCGACTTGCACGTCGTTTAATATTTGTGAAATGTTTTCGATTAATTGATCTTGCCGGAATTCTTTTGCGGATAAATTAACACTTATTTTTAAATTTTGGTAGCCAAAGGTATGCCATATTTTTAATTGGAGACAAGCTTCTTGTAATACCCAATGTCCAAGTGGGACTACTTGTGGCGTCTCTTCTACAATTGGAATAAACTCACATGGTGAAATGTCACCTAATAGTGGGTGTTTCCAACGTATTAAAGCTTCAGCACCGATAATTTTATTTGTTGTCGTATCAATTTGTGGTTGATAAACGAGATAAAATTCTTTGTTTACTAAAGCGATTGGCAAATCTTTTTCAATTCGAGCTTTTCGTTCCATTTTTTTATATAGTTCTTTCGTGTAAAGAGAGCTACCGTTTTTTCCTTTATTCTTTGCTTCGTACATGGCCATATCAGCATGCTGCAAAATGGATAGCGCATCTTCACCTGCTTCAGGATATATTGCAATTCCGATGCTCGGTGAAATTTGTAAATGTTGATTTTCGATTTCAAATGGCTCATTCATGGCCGCTACAATCCTATCAGCTATTTTTTGGACATCTGGCTTTTTTTGGTAATTCTCGATAAGGATTGTGAACTCATCCCCAGCTAGCCGCGCGAGTTTCATATTTGATGTTGCTATTCTTTCGAGCCTTTTTGCTACTGCGATGAGCAATAGGTCTCCTACTCGATGACCGAGGGTATCATTAATAACTTTAAAACGGTCTAGGTCGAGAAACATAACAGCAAAAGGCTTTTTCGATATTTTTGCTCGTGCAATTGCCTGTTCTAAATGTTGATGAAATGCACGTCGATTTGCAAGCTCTGTTAAAGTATCATGGTATGCTAGGAAATTAATTTGTTCTTGTTGTTGTTTGCTTTCCGTAATATCTTTAATCATTAAATAAACCCCAGAAATTTTCTCCTTTAAAAAGATCGGTACGGCGGTAACGTGCAAGTAGTAAATATCTCTGTTTTTATGGTACGCCCGTATTTCTAAAGAGATAGAATACCCCTTTTTCACGCGATGAAAGGCGTTAATCATTTCTTCTAAATCTTCTTCGTATATGAGTGAATAGTAAGGCTGGTTTAATAATTCATTCGTTTGATAACCGAGTAAAGTAGTACCAGCGTTATTTACTTTGAGAAAATTACCGTACAAATCTAATGTGAAGATTGGATCTGGATGATGCTCGTATAAAGATTTAAACATTTGTTGATTATGATAGAGTTCATTTTTCTGTTCTACTAAATCTTCTGTACGTAGTTTAATTTGTTTCTCGAGTTCTGAGTTGAATTGCATTTGAGCTAGCAATAAGATTTTATTTTGTTTTCGAACTAAACTATGACGTATGAGAACGAAAGAGAAAGTTATTATAAGTCCGATTACTATAATAGGCGCAAAAACGGATTCAACTAATATGAAAACAATAAGCATTACTACCGAAATATACGGTAATGATAATCGGATTGATTCACCAATTTTAGGTGTTAGTAGTACTTGTTCTTGTTTTTCAGGCTTTTTTGTATGGAGAATACAGGCGATTGCTACTAGTACTAAGGTTACTTGATAGAAAGGAGTAACTGTAAACATAGAATACTCTGGTATGAAGTATTTTATATACGCATAAATCGCATCTGTAGTAGCATATAAAATTAAAGCACTGCCAAGAAGTGCACCGACCTTTTTAGGTAATAAGGATAGTGGTTTGAATAAAAGGTTGATTCCTATTAAGAGAAAGAGTAAATCAGCCATTGGATAGGTAAGTTGAACAAATATGTCGATATAGGATGTTGTAAAGATATGAATAGTTCGTTCAATAAGTAAGTAGTAACTTAAAGTAAATTGGGCTGTAACGATAATACAAATATCACATAGCATAAAAAGTTTTTCTAATAAATCTCGGTTATAAATGATTTCGTATAGAAAGGCAAACGTAAAGCTAAATAAAAAAAGTAAGTAAAAAAAGTCAGATGGATCAACGAACGTATAGAAGTCCTTTACAATTAAACGCTGATAGGCAACGACTATATCACCGATAAAATAAGAGAGAGCTCCAACAGATAATATGATCCAAAATAAACGAGATAGCCCTTCTTTCATGTTTGAAAAATAAAGTATATAACTACAAGCGATAATATCAATTAATAGGGTACTCGTTCCGATTAATAGCTGAAAAGAAAATGAGTATTCATATAGAAAAGGCATCGCTACATAGTGAAGCGTTATAGACAGCAATACAATGCTTATAAGAATACTTACATGTGTTTGTTTTTTCATTTATATCACCTACGGTTTCTTGAAAAGCATATATAAGTTTATATTTATTTTGCACAATTATAGCAAGTTGTAAAGATAGATTTTAATAATTCTTGTTTCTGCCTCCCAACATATCGACATAGGAATTTGAAGTTTGCTATAATGGTTAGAATAGTTGCATTATTTAGAAAAATTTAAAAATAATAATTACTGCAACTAGGACATATTGTTTACTATGTGAACTTGTTCTTAATTTAGGGGGGAGGGTTTCACAATGGCAAGTGTATATGAAAATAGTTATATGATCGTTTTGATTTTCTTGCTATTAGGTATATTGCTGCCGGTAGTGGCTCTTACATTAGGAAGGATGCTGCGCCCAAATAAACCAAGTGCAACAAAGGCGACGACGTATGAGAGTGGAATTGAGCCTTTTCATGATGCAAATATTCGGTTTCATGCTCGTTATTATATTTTCGCTTTATTGTTTGTGATCTTTGATGTAGAAACTTTATTTTTATATCCTTGGGCTGTTGCGTATGACAAGCTAGGTTTATTTGCATTAATTGAAATGCTCATCTTTGTTGTAATGTTGCTAGTTGGATTAGCGTATGCTTGGAAAAAGAAGGTGTTACAATGGTTATAAATTTTGAGGAATTACATCCAAATGAGCGAGCAGAATTAGAACGAAATATCTTTTTTTCTACATTGGAACAGTTGAAAGGATGGGCGAGGAGCAATTCTTTATGGCCGATGACATTCGGACTGGCGTGCTGTGCAATTGAAATGATGGGAGTAGGCTCATCACATTATGATTTAGATCGATTTGGGTCATTTTTTCGGACTTCACCAAGGCAATCGGACGTCATGATTGTATCGGGAACGGTAACGAAGAAGATGGCTCCTATTGTTCGGCGTTTATATGATCAAATGCCCGAACCGAAATGGGTTATTGCGATGGGATCTTGTGCAACAGCAGGTGGTCCGTATGTAAATTCATATGCTGTTGTGAAAGGTGTAGACCAAATTGTACCAGTTGATGTGTATATTCCTGGTTGTCCCCCAAATCCAGCTGCTTTAATTTATGGAATTAATAAATTAAAAGAAAAAATTCGTTACGAAGCAAAGACCGGGAAGCAGGTGACGAATAAATGAGCAATCCAAATAAAGATTTAGAGGAGCTGAAAAAAGAAGCAGCTAGGCGTGCAAAAGAAGAAGCGAGAAAACGCCTTGTAGCGAAACACGAGGCGGAAATAAGTGAGCTTGAGGAAGAAGATCAAGAAAAAGAGAAAGCGCTACCAAAAAACGATGATATTACTATAGAAGAAGCAAAAGCGGCAGCGTTAGCGAAGCAGAAAAGAGAAGGAACCGAAGAAGTGACGGAAGAAGAAAAAGCGAAAGCCAAGGCGAAGGCAGCAGCAACTGCAAAAGCAAAAGCGGCAGCGTTAGCGAAGCAGAAAAGAGAAGGAACCGAAGAAGTGACGGAAGAAGAAAAAGCGAAAGCCAAGGCGAAGGCAGCAGCAGCTGCCAAGGCAAAAGCGGCGGCGTTAGCGAAGCAGAAAAGAGAAGGAACCGAAGAAGTAACGGAAGAAGAAAAAGCGAAAGCCAAGGCGAAGGCAGCGGCAGCTGCCAAGGCAAAAGCGGCGGCGTTAGCGAAGCAGAAAAGAGAAGGGACAGAAGAAGTAACGGAAGAAGAAAAAGCGAAAGCCAAGGCGAAGGCGGTGGCAGCTGCCAAGGCAAAAGCGGCAGCATTGGCGAAGCAGAAAGCCTCGCAAGGTGATGGGGATTCGGGAGATGAAAAGGCAAAGGCAATTGCAGCGGCAAAAGCGAAAGCAGCAGCGGCTGCAAGAGCGAAGACAAAGGGGGCTGAAGGTAAGAAAGAGGATGAGCCGAAGCAGGAAGAACTGTCCGTAAATCAGCCGTATTTAAATCAGTATGTTGAGGCTATTAGGGAGAAGTTAGGAGAGGGTGTATTAGTAGATTCCTACATTAATAAACTGTCAAAGGATGTGCCAACTCTTGTGGTGGATCCCGAAAAATATTATGAAGTGATGGAGTCACTGCGATTCCATGAGGGACTTGCTTTTGATTATATGTCAGAGCTACATGCGACGGATTTTGTGACACATATGGAAGTGTATGTTCATTTGTTTTCATATAGTAAGAAACAATCGGTAGCGGTGAAGGTAAAGCTAGACCGAGAAACGCCGCAAGTCGAATCTGTGACAGCGCTTTGGAAAGGGGCTGACTGGCCGGAGCGAGAAGCATACGATTTGCTCGGCATTATATTTAAAGGGCATCCGAATTTAACACGTATTTTAATGCCAGAGGATTGGGTAGGATATCCGCTTAGAAAAGACTATGAACCGTATGATGTGGAGGTGTAGCTATGATCCGCACGGAAGAGATGCTTTTGAATGTAGGACCTCAGCATCCGAGTACACATGGTGTGTTCAGGCTCGTAATTAAGATTGACGGGGAAATTATTAAAGAAGCTACACCTGTTATTGGGTATTTACATCGCGGGACGGAAAAGATCGCTGAGAGCTTACAGTATACGCAAATTATCCCTTATACAGATCGAATGGACTATTTATCAGCTATGACGAATAATTACGTCATTTGCCATGCTGTAGAGACGATGATGGGGCTTGAAATTCCAGAGCGTGCCGAATACTTGCGAGTACTTGCGATGGAGCTAGGAAGAATTGCGAGCCATCTCGTTTGGTGGGGGACAAATCTTCTTGATATAGGAGCGGTTAGCCCGTTTTTGTACGCTTTTCGTGAACGAGAGATGATTATAAATTTATTAAATGAATTATGCGGGGCACGGCTTACTTTTAACTATATGAGAGTTGGTGGTGTGAAGTGGGATGCGCCAGATGGTTGGATTGAAAAGGTGGAAGAGTTTGTTCCGTATATGAGGGAGCAACTGGCAGGTTATCATGATCTTGTTAGCGGTAATGAGATTTTCTTAAATCGTGTGAAAGGCGTTGGTATATATAGCGCGGAAGAAGCGATTTCGTATTCTTTAAGCGGAGCAAATTTGCGGTGCACTGGAGTAAACTGGGATCTTCGCAAAGATGAGCCGTATTCGATTTATGATCGTTTTGATTTTGATATTCCTGTTGGAAGCGTGGGAGATGCTTGGGATCGCTACGTTTGCCGAATGCAAGAAATCGAGGAGTCTTTAAAGATTGTTGAGCAAGCGGTTCAGCAGTTCCCGAAAGATGGAGCTGTGCTGGCAAAAGTACCAAAAATTATTAAGGCACCTAAGGGAGAAGCATTTGTACGTATCGAATCGCCGCGCGGAGAGATTGGGTGTTATATCGCTAGTGACGGAAAGAAAGAGCCGTACCGTTTGAAGTTTCGTAGGCCATCTTTTTATAACTTGCAAATTTTACCAAAGTTATTGAAAGGTGAAAACATCGCTAATTTAATTACGATTTTAGGTGGAGTTGATATTGTACTTGGGGAGGTTGATGGCTAATGATTGAGACGCTCTTACAATCACCTTCAAGCTGGACGAATTTCTTCATTTTTTTCGGATTAGCGGTACTTCTACTATTTGCAGTCCTTGGCTTCGTTACATATGGAATCTTGGCAGAACGGAAAGTGATGGGGTTTATGCAAGGGCGGATTGGCCCAAACCAGGTTGGAGGCCGATTTGGTTTACTGCAAACGGTAGCTGATGTTTTAAAACTATTATTGAAAGAAGATAGTATTCCGAAAGCAGCAGATAAACCGCTGTTTATATTAGCACCTGTCATTGCATTTGCACCAGCATTTATGGTGCTTGCAGTTATCCCGTTCACTGATAAATTTCAATTTGCAGATATTGGAGTCGGGTTACTTTATTATATCGCTGTTTCCGGTATTACGACGATAGGTGTTGTAACTGGGGGATGGGCATCGAATAATAAATATTCCCTTTTAGGAGGGATGCGTGCGGCGGCGCAAATGATTTCTTATGAGATTCCGCTCGTAATGAGTGTAATTGGTATCGTTTTGCTAGCTGGTAGCCTGAATTTAAATGAGATTGTAGCGGCGCAGGAGAAGGTTTGGTACATTTTCGTACAGCCAATTGGCTTCGTCGTTTTCTTAATCGCAGCAGTTGCAGAGTTAAATAGAACGCCATTCGATTTGCCAGAAGCGGAGTCAGAACTTGTTTCTGGATATCATACGGAATACTCAGGGTTTCGCTGGGCGTTTTTCATGCTTTCAGAGTACGTATATTTCTTCGGGATGGCATCGTTAATTACAGTGCTCTTTTTAGGCGGATGGAATCCAGTCATGTTTCTTGGATTTATCCCAGGTGCCGTATGGTTTGCTTTGAAATTTAGCAGTGTAGTCTTTCTATTAATTTGGTTCCGCGTTACGTTCCCGCGTATAAGAGGTGACCAGTTAATGGAGTTTGGTTGGAAAGTATTATTGCCGATTGCACTTGCAAATATTTTCTTAACGGCATTGATTAAGGAGTTATTCTTCTAATCTATGAGGGGGGTGCCAGTAAGAGATGAAAGGACTATTTAAAGGATTAAAATATACATTAAGTAATTTGAGCAAGAAGAAGGTAACGTATGATTATCCAAATCAACCGTTGCCGTTGCCAGACCGTTTTCGAGGAATTCAAAAATTTTATCCGGAAAAATGTATTGTTTGTAATCAGTGCTCTAACATTTGTCCGACAGACTGTATTCAGTTAACAGGAAAGAAACATCCGGATCCTACGAAAAAAGGAAAAATTATCGACACGTATGATATTAATTTTGAAATTTGTATTCTTTGTGATTTATGTACAGAAGTTTGTCCGACAGAGGCAATTGTCATGACAAATAACTTTGAACTCGCGGAATATTCACGTGATGACTTATTTAAAACTTTGCAGTGGCTTGACGAAAACGACGAAAACGTCAGGAAGGAGAATAAGGCATGAATGGCGAGTTTGTAGCATTCTTTATACTATCCTTGTCTGCAATTATCGGCGGTGTTCTTATGTTGAACTTAACGAAAGTTATGCACATGATGCTAGCTCTCGTTCTGACATTTCTCAGCATTGCAGGTTTGTATTTTCTTTTATCAGCTGAATTTATAGGCGTTGCACAAATTTTACTTTATTCTGGTGCAATCACAATTATTATGATTTTCGGCATTATGTTAACGAAACATAACGCGGAAAATGAATCGCGTCTTACTCTTCGAAAATGGATTATCTTCTTTGCAGTTGTAGCATTTGGAGCGGTTATGTATTTCGCTGTTAATAATGTTGATTTTGCAAATGAAAGCACACAAGGAAGTTTACCTCTCCATGAAAACAACACACTTCAAATCGGTACGCTTCTCTATTCAAAATATATTATCCCATTTGAACTAACTTCAGTTATTTTACTTGTAGCACTCGTTGGCGCGATTGTACTTGCGAAAAAGGATGAGAAAGAGGAGGATTCCAATGAGTAGCGTTCCAGCTTCTGCATATTTAACACTTGCGATTATTTTGTTTTGCATCGGTCTATTTGGAGCTTTAACAAAGCGGAATACAGTAATCGTATTAGTTTGTATCGAATTAATGCTGAATGCTGCCAATTTAAACTTAGTGGCGTTTAGCAAATTAGGCTTATTTCCGAATTTAACAGGTCAAATTTTCTCACTGTTTACGATGGCTGTAGCGGCAGCGGAAGCGGCGGTAGGACTCGCTATTTTAATTGCTTTATATCGTAATCGTACAACAGTTCAGGTGGATGAAATGGATACGCTTAAAGGATAGCATTGTGACCGAAAAAGGGGGAAGGAAACAATGATCGATTATGCATGGCTCATACCGCTTTTCCCACTCGTTTCGTTTTTGTTACTTATTATATTCGGGAAGAAAATTAGAGAAGGAAGCAGCGTACTTAGTATTTTTTTCGTCTTTCTCTCCTTTATACTTGCGGTACTTGTGTTAATAGAAAGGTTTTCAGAAGCAAGCGTGAAGCATAAGTGGGTGTGGCTTAGAGCTGGAGATGTGGATATATCATTCGGCTTTGAAGTGACTGCATTAGGAGCTTTAATGTTATTTATCGTAACGCTTGTGAGTCTACTTGTACATGTGTATTCGAAAGGTTATATGAAAGGTGATGAACGATTACCAACCTTTTACGCATATTTAGGACTCTTTACATTTGCGATGTTAGGGCTTGTTATATCAACGAATTTATTACAGCTTTATATATTTTGGGAATTAGTTGGCCTTGGTTCATTTTTACTTATCGGTTTTTATTTCTTTAAAGAAGAAGCGAAGGCTGCTGCAAAAAAGGCTTTTATTATGACCCGTATTGGGGATGTTGGTTTATTTATCGGGATGATTTTAATTTTTTGGTACGCAGGTAGTTTTGAATATGACGCAATATTTAGGGCGATTTATACAGGGGATCTACCTCCTTACATGATTACAATAACAGCGATATTAATTTTTATCGGGGCGATGGGAAAATCAGGTCAGTTCCCGCTTCATACGTGGTTGCCAGATGCAATGGAAGGGCCAACGCCCGTTTCGGCACTTATTCACGCGGCGACGATGGTCGCAGCTGGCGTATATTTAGTAGCGACGATGTTTCCTCTATTTTCAGCAAGTACAGTGGCGATGCAGACAGTGGCAATCGTTGGAGCTTTCACTGCAATCTTTGCGGCCTCTATCGGTCTTGTGCAAACAGATATAAAGAGGGTGCTTGCTTATTCTACAGTTAGCCAGCTCGGGTACATGATGCTCGCGTTAGGTTCTGCCGGTTATGTAGCTGGTATATTCCATTTAACGACACACGCTTTTTTTAAAGCACTACTATTTTTGGCAGCAGGAAGTGTAATTCATGCTGTGCATACGCAAAACATTAATAAAATGGGCGGTTTACAGAAGAAGATGAAAGTAACTGGTACGCTATTTTTAATAGGTACCCTTGCCATTAGCGGTGTTCCGCTGCTTTCCGGTTTTTTCAGCAAAGATGAAATTTTAGCGGCGACGTGGATGAATGGCAATTACGTTTTATTTACTTTAGCAGTAATTGCGGCGTTTTTAACAGCATTTTATATGTTCCGCCTATACTTTCTTGTCTTTACTGGAGAAACGAAGACGAAGGAAGAAGTGCATGAATCGCCTCGCGTTATGACGTATCCAATGATTGTTCTCGGCGTTCTTGCGGTAGTGGCAGGATATATAAATACACCATGGTTTGGGACATTTCTCGGAGATTGGTTGACGAAAGATGTAGGGTTTAAGGTTGAAGAAGCGCATGGACCAGTTTGGATTATGATTGTTGCGACACTCGTTTCATTTGCGGGAATCGCTCTTGCATATTTCATATATTGCAAGAAATCAATTTCTAGAGATTGGGCTGGGGGTACGGAAACATCTCTTTATAATCTTTTGAAAGAAAAATATTATGTGGATGAACTATACAACATGACGGTGATCCCTATTACGAAAGGAATCGCTCATGTGCTTCGCTTATTTGAAATGTATGTAGTCGAAGGAATTGCAGTTTTAATTGGAAGTGTAGTTAAAGGCACAAGTAATCTTGGATCGAAACTTCAAAACGGGAATGTACAAGTGTACGGTACTGTAACGGCGGTTTCGCTCGCTGTACTCGTCATTATTTTGCTCTATACGGGAGGGGATTTACGATGAATGATTTGTTGTTAACGTTCTTCATTTTTTCCCCGCTTTTAGGAATTTTATTGCTTGTATTAACACCGAAAAAGGAATTGCGTACAGTGCGGGCGCTTGGCTTATTTGGGACGGCACTTCCATTTGGAATCGCTATCGTCCTCGCTTGTACATATGCTTCTGGAAAGAATTTGTCCCTATTTGATGAAAAGGTGAAATGGATTAAGTTTGGAGATTTTACAGCGGTGGATAAAAGGTGGTTTTCTATTTATTACGAGCTCGGTATTGATGGTTTGTCGCTTGTCATGATGGTACTGACGGCTCTTCTAGCGATGCTTGCAGCAATTGCAGCCTTTTCTATTAAAAGAAACTTAAAAGCATTTTATATGCTGTTACTTATGCTAGAAATAGGAATGCTCGGCGTCTTTGCTGCTCAAAATTTAATGTTGTTTTTTATCTTCTTTGAAATTACGTTGCCACCAATGTTCTTATTAATTGGAAAGTGGGGAAAATTGTCGAGTGAAAAGGCTGCGTATAGTTATTTAATATATAACGGTATTGGCTCAGCTATTTTGCTCATTGTTTTCTCAATTTTGTTTGCGAAAACAGGTACAACAAATATTGTGGAGCTGAAAGAGATATTAAGAAGCATAAACGCAGAGGGAGCACTCGTCATCCCAAGTAGCTTGCAGCTTAGTGTATTTATTGCCATAATGATTGCTTTTGCAATTAAACTACCTGTTTTTCCGTTGCACCGCTGGATGGTCAATGTACACATAGAAGCGCATCCAGCTGTAGTTATGCTTCATGCGGGTGTTTTGCTAAAGATTGGAGCGTACGGTATTATTCGCTTCGGGAAAGGGCTATTCCCGGAATATTTTCACGATGTTGCAACGCTAATTGCGATATTAGGCGTAATTAATCTACTATACGGTGCCTTTTTAGCGCTCATCCAAACGGACTTTAGGAAAGTACTGGCTTACTCTAGTATTTCGCATATGGGAATTGTGTTAATGGGACTTACGTCACTTAATGCACTTGGTACACAAGGAGCGCTATTCCAAGTTGTATCACATGGTTTAATTGCAGCCTTGCTCTTCTTTCTACTGGGTGTTATAGAACAACGATTTGGAACTTCGGATATTACGGTGCTAGGCGGACTTGCGAAAAGTGTACCGATACTTAGCGGATTCTTTTTAGCAGGAGGAATGGCCTCGCTTGGATTACCAGGGATGTCTGGGTTTGTTAGTGAATTTCTTGCCTTTCTCGGTTTATTTCAAGGAGAGCCCGTCATTGCTGCAGTCGGTGTGATTGGCATCATTTTAACCGCTGTATATGTATTAAGGGCGACACTTCAAGTGACATTTGGAAAGAAAGAGTGGGAAGCAAAAACTGATATACACGGATGGGAGTATGTCCCTGTTTTACTACTTATCTTTTGTATTATTGCAATTGGAGTTATGCCAGAAATACTAGGGGATCCGCTTCAAAATACATTGAAAACATTGGGGGTGAAGTAGGATGGATATGAATACGTTACTTAGTTTATCGTGGCATCTAATGGTGCCAGAATTTATTATTCTCGGCGCCGCCATCCTTCTTTCCATATGTGATTTGTTTTTTAAGCTGAACCATAGATATGTAGCTTTTGGTGCGATTGCTGCTATCGTATTAGCAATCGTGTCATTAATTACGCTATATAGCGAACCAGCTGGAGATATTTTAAACGGATCGTTTGTGTTAGATGGATTTTCAAAAGGGTTTAAAACATTGCTATTAGGTGCCTCAGCTCTTATTTTATGCACCGCAATGAGCGATGATAAGAAGAATCCAATTGAAGATAAGGGTGAATATTATTACTTATTTTTAATGGCACTTCTTGGTGCGATGTTCATGGCTTCTAGTGTTGATTTCATTACCCTTTTCGTTGGTTTGGAGTTACTTTCACTTTCTTCTTATATTTTAGTAGGAATACGAAAAAAGAGCCGTGCATCAAATGAAGGGGCAATGAAATACGTCATTAGCGGAGGAATTGGAACGGCGATTACGCTCTTCGGAATGAGTTATTTATACGGTATTACAGGTTCAACTAACATTGTAGATATGCAAAAGGTACTCACTGGGGAACTCGCTAGTGGTATTCAGTTATTGTTAGCTCTCGCATTTCTTTTATTGCTAGTCGGTCTCTCATTTAAAATTGCCACAGTGCCGTTTCATATGTGGGCACCTGATGTATATGAAGGAGCGGCTACACCAGTTACTGCTTTTCTTGGAACGATTTCTAAAATTGCTGGTTTCCTACTCATTATTCGTTTGTTCCTTATGGTTTTTGCAAGTGTATTAATACAAGGAGATATGCAATCTTTATATGGGCATATGAGTATATATATTGCGGTGCTAGCAAGTATTACGATGATTGTTGGGAATGTAGTCGCGTTAAAACAATACAATATAAAGCGTTTATTTGCTTATTCGGGCATTGCTCATGCAGGGTATTTACTCGTTCCACTTGTGGCATTATCACCATTTACGATGGATAGCATGTGGTTTTATATGCTGGCATACATGCTTATGAATATAGGTGCATTTGCTATCATCCACGGCTTAATCTTACAAAATGATGAGGAAAATATAACGATTTTCACAGGTTTATATAAAAGGTCACCATTTGCAGCGATTATGATGACAATCTTTATTTTATCGCTGGCTGGGATACCAGGAACGGCTGGCTTCATTGGAAAGATTAACATCTTTTTAGGCGCGCTTCATGTAGAGCCAGCACATTACGTACTAGCTTCGATTATGATGGGTACGACAGTTGTTTCATTCGTATATTATTTCCGTATTTTACAACAAATGTTTTTCCGCACAGGAGAGACAGAAGAGAGGATACGGTTACCGTTAAATATAAAGGTTGTTATGAGTCTTTGTGCAATTTCGATTGTAATACTAGGGATTATGCCGATGATTGGGTACAATTTCTTTTATGAATATTTTCCATTAATGAAAGATTTCTTCTTCTTAGGGAACGTGGTACAATAGTGAAAATAAAAGGTGTGGAGTCAGTACTCTGCGCTTTTTATTTTGTGTTAACTTGTAATGTAGATATACGTTTTTGGAAAGAAAATCACGATGTAAAATGTAAGATGTCTATGTGCATTTGAAAAAGTGTAGCTCCTACTTATTATGGTATCGTTTTTATATTCTTTCATAAGTAGTAGCTGAGTAAAAAGGGGTCGATTTTTTGGCACAACTTTTAGGGCAACAAGCACTGATTGCCATTGTTTCGCATTTATTGTTTATTACCATTACGTGGTGGGCCTTACAAGGCATTCACATTGAGCGTTTAATGAAGTCCGGAAAAGTGCTGCAGACGCGAGTATTACTCATCTTAATTACAATTGCAATTGGGACATCTGTAAGTAACTTTTTCCTTGATTATTTAGGCTATTCGAAGAGTTTAACGTATTTAGTAAAGTAAGTGTATAGAACCTCAAATCTCCGTTAACAATGGGGATAGGAGGGGATGAAATTGAAGCTTAAAGCCATTCTTATTGTTGCACTTAGTGTTGTTTTATTTTTGGTTGGATATAGAGAGATGAAACCGATAAGCGATGAACAGAAAATGGAGAGCATGATCAAGGCTTTAGAGAAAAATGATGCTAAAGTAGAAAAATGGTCATGGTTAGCGAGAGAAACAAAAACAATTTCTAACATACATACGTTTCAAAAGTTGTTAAACGATGTGAAGGAAAAGGCAAATATTCAAAAGTGGGAAGTAGAGCAATCTCCAGATGGATATAAAGCTACATCCTATAAAAAGCTTTCTTCTTATGAAGAACGAGTAGTAGTAACTTGGAGTAAAGAAAATACTAAAGAAAACACTTTCATTATCTTTGAAGTAAGTGGGGCGAAATGGGACCCGAAGTATGTTCAAAACATGAATAAAATTTTTAGTGAAAAACCTATAATTTACACTTGTGTTCAAGGTGTACTGAATGATAAGATTGAAGGTGTTTTGCAAAATAAAACCAATCAGGTTTTGAAAGATCTTTCAGCAAGAGCGATCGAACAAGTAGAAGAAAGAGCATTTGTGTCAGTCTCCGCATACAATAAAAAGTGGGATGACGCTCTTTCAACAAATAGAGAGAAAATAAATGTGCAAATAGCAATACGTTCTACAGACAACAAAGATACAATTGTGGTTGGCACACCGATCATAACTTCTGAGTATTGAGTGAATAGATACTGAAAAAAGGACACGGAGGGGAATAATTTGGAAAAGATCATCGTCCGTGGCGGAAAGCGGTTAAACGGCACAGTGCGTGTTGAGGGCGCAAAAAATGCTGTATTACCTATAATCGCTGCAGCCCTATTAGCGAGTGATGGAAAGAATGTACTATCTGAAGTACCAGTTTTGTCTGATGTATACACAATTAATGAGGTATTACGTCATTTAAATGCTGAAGTCGTATTTGAAAATAATCAAGTAACAATCGATTCTTCTAAAGAACTAAACATTGAAGCACCATTTGAATATGTACGTAAAATGCGTGCATCTGTTCAAGTAATGGGACCATTATTAGCACGTAACGGTCGTGCTCGTATTGCACTTCCTGGTGGATGTGCAATTGGTTCACGTCCAATTGACCAACATTTAAAAGGCTTCGAAGCAATGGGAGCAAAAGTACAGGTTGGTAACGGTTTTGTTGAGGCATATGTTGAGGGAGAACTAAAAGGAGCTAAAATCTACTTAGACTTCCCAAGCGTAGGCGCGACAGAAAACATTATGTCTGCAGCTACATTAGCAAAAGGGACAACAATTCTTGAAAACGCAGCGAAAGAACCAGAAATCGTTGACTTAGCTAACTTCTTAAATGCGATGGGAGCGAAAGTACGCGGAGCTGGAACTGGAACGATTCGTATCGAAGGCGTTGATAAATTATATGGTGCAAACCACTCTATTATTCCTGACCGTATTGAAGCGGGAACATTCATGGTTGCAGCAGCAATTACTGGTGGAGACATCTTAATTGAAAATGCTGTACCTGAACATTTACGCTCAATTACAGCGAAAATGGAAGAAATGGGTGTTAAAATTATTGAGGAAAACGAAGGTGTACGTGTTATCGGCCCAGATAAGTTAAAAGCGGTTGATATTAAAACTATGCCTCACCCAGGTTTCCCAACAGACATGCAATCACAAATGATGGCATTATTACTACAAGCTGATGGAACAAGCATGATTACAGAAACGGTATTCGAAAACCGCTTTATGCACGTTGAAGAATTCCGTCGTATGAATGCTGATATTAAAATTGAAGGTCGTTCTGTTATTATGAACGGTCCAAACAGCTTACAAGGTGCTGAAGTAGCAGCAACTGACTTACGTGCTGCAGCTGCATTAATCTTAGCTGGTTTAGTATCAGAAGGTTATACTCGTGTAACTGAGTTAAAACATCTTGACCGTGGCTATGTAAACTTCCATAAGAAATTAGCTGCATTAGGTGCAACTATTGAACGTGTAAACGAAAAAGTAGAAGAAGTGAAAGAACAAGAAGTTTCTGATCTTCACGCTTAATTGAAATAGTCTCTATGTCTTTTGACATAGGGGCTATTTTTTTGGGTTATTACTGTTATAGTCAATAAATTCTATACTTATGCACGTACCAGTAAAAATATTTAGAAAATTTCTGTTTTATACTCTTCCCCTTAAGTATGTTCTAAAAGAAAGAGTTGTTCCATAAGAATGAATGGAGTAAAGCTTTTATATTGGGGGAAAATAGGATGAAATTTTCAAAGCCACTTTTTATTACAGTAGCGCTCTTAATAGCGCTCGTTATCATTGTACCTGCAGCCCTTGTTATTCCATTTGCGAAAGCAAAAGTAGGGGAAGAAACGGCCTCTAAAACTCCTCCAGCGATAGAAAGCATACCAGCTCCAGGAAAAGTAGATACAGCTGTTCAAGTTGCTGTATATCGCGAAAAACAGAAGAAGGTAGAAACATTACCAGTGGAGGAGTATGTGACAGGTGTAGTAGCTTCTGAGATGAATGCCAGTTTTGAAATAGAGGCACTAAAGGCGCAGGCATTAGCAGCGAGAACATTTGTAGTACAACGTATGCTAAGCGGAGGAAAGAAAAATAATGCGGACGTGACAGATACGGTGAAAGATCAAGTGTACAAAAGCAAAGATGAATTGAAGAAGCAATGGGGTAATAACTACGAAAATAATTTGAAGAAAATCGAAGAAGCCGTTTCGAAAACAGCAGGACAAGTTTTAACGTATGATGGAAAACCAATTTCAGCATCCTTCTTTTCAACGAGTAATGGCCGAACAGAAAATGCAGCTGACTATTGGGGAAATGATTATCCGTACTTGAAAAGTGTAGATAGTCCGTGGGATCAAGCCTCTCCAAAGTTTACGAGCGAGCAAACATTTACAGTAGCTGATTTTCAAAAACGTCTCGGTGTGAAAGTGCTAGCAGACGGGAAGGTTGGAAATATTAAAGACCTTACGGAAGGAAAGCGCGTAAAGGATGTAGCTTTTCAAGGAAAAACATTAACAGGAAAAGAAGTTCGTGAAAAGTTAGATTTACGTTCTTCTGATTTCACGTGGAAACAACAAGGAGATAAAATCATCGTTACAACGAAAGGCTTCGGTCACGGCGTTGGTATGAGTCAATACGGGGCGAACGGCATGGCAGCGGAAGGAAAGAAATATACAGATATCGTCGCTCATTACTATAAAGGCGTTGAAATAAAGACGATGAATGATTATGAAGGAAAACTGATGGTGAAGAAATAGGTGCAGAACTCTGGCACCTATTTTTTTCTGTTTAAAATATCATAATTTTCCATTAATTGTTTGATATAATAGGATAAAAAGGCATTTGGGGGAGATGAAATGGCGTTACTAGAGTTGAAACAGTTAGGGAAGACGAACCAGTTACCAGAAATTGAGCTAAAGGTTGAAAAAGGACAATGTATTGTTTTGCAATGCAATAATCATACAGCTAAAGTGTTACACCGCATTATTATTGGTGAAGAAGAAGCTTCAACTGGCAACGTACTGTTTGAAGGGGAAGCAATTGGAAAGAAAAATTATTTCCGCATCGGCTTTTGTTTTTTGAAAGATGAAGCATATGATCGTTTGAAGGTGAAGGAATACTTTAAGTTTCTATTAGGACTTTATGAATCAAAGGTAAGTATAGAAGAAGTCGTACAGTATGTTGGTCTCCTAGATAAACTAAACGTTAAAATAGAAAAATTGTCATTTTCAGAGAAGCGCCGTCTTCATATAGGACGAATTATGATTCATAATCCGGATTTAATCATTTTGGAAGAACCAGAGCAAAATGTAGATATAGAGAGTACGGTTATTATTCGAAAAGCAATTATGAAAATGAAAGAACAAGGAAAGGCAATTTTTATTACGTCATCTTTCCTATCGGATGCCCTTTCGTTAACAGAGGATGTATACATATTAAACAACGATGGTGTGAAAAAAGTAGAAATTGAACAAGAGGAAGTGGAAGAAGTCGATGAAGAGAAGGTCGTTCAAATAATTCCGCAAATGAAGTTAGAAAGAATACCTGCGAAGGTGAACGATAAAATCATTTTACTTGATCCGATGGAAATCCATTTCATTGAAACACAAAACGGAGTAACACATATTCACGTTCGTGAAGGAGATTTCGTATGCGCTTTAACATTAGGTGAACTAGAAGCAAGGTTAACAGGTTTTGGTTTCTTTAGATGTCATCGCTCGTACCTTGTGAATTTACAAAGAGTGCGAGAAGTGATTACTTGGACTCGTAACAGTTTTAGCTTAATTTTAGACGACGAAAGAAAAAGTTCAATCCCGCTTTCAAAAGGACGAATGGATGAATTAAAAGGTGTTATTGGACTATAAAAGTGCTCCAATAAGCTCAACATGCGATTCATTCACCGGTAAAAATACTCCTTTTACCGGTATTTTAATGCGCCTACCCTTTGTTTTTCATATGATTGAGTCAAGAAAGCGAAACAAACGAACGAAAAGCGCTAAAGCGACTTTCATCTATAAAGAAGAAAAACAAAGGGGATGAAGAAATGACATTGGCAATTGAAATGAAAGATGTAATGAAAAGTTTCAGTGGAAAAACGGCACTTCGAAATGTAAATATTGAGGTGAAGCAAGGAGAGATATTCGGATTCCTTGGACCGAGTGGATCTGGTAAGACGACAACAGTAAAAATTTTAACTTCTCAATTGCTTCATAGTGTTGGAACGGTAAGAGTATTAGGGAAAGATATTACAGGACCAAGTTGCATCGATTACAAACGAATTGGTATTTTAACAGATAACAGCGGCTTATATGAAAGACTTAGCATTTATGATAACTTACTATTATTTTGTGACTTATATGATTGCAAAAAAGAACGAATCGATGAAGTACTAGCACAAGTGAATTTATTAGATGATAAAAAAACACCAGTAAAAAAATTATCAAAGGGAATGAAGCAACGCGTCACACTAGCAAGAGCAATCCTTCATAAACCAGATATCCTCTTCTTAGACGAACCAACATCTGCACTTGATCCAGTAAACGTACAAAATATTCATAAAATCTTAAAAGACTTAAATAAAGAAGGAACGACGATTTTCTTAACGACTCACAACATGGACGAAGCAGAAACGCTTTGTAACCGCATTGCCTTCCTGTGTGGCGGAGAGATTGTAGCACTTGATACACCGGAGAACCTTCGCTTACAATACGCGAAAGATCAAATACAAGTCGTGTTAAAGGATAAGAAGAAAGAAACGGTACAAAAAGATGAATTAGGTGCAAAACGTATTTCAGAATGGATGAACAAAGGAGAATTACTATCCATTCATTCACACGAACCAACTTTAGGCGATATCTTTATTGAAGTTACTGGGAGGGGATTATAATGACATTTTCAATGAGACGTGTATCAGCTATTTTTAGAAAAGAAGTACAAGATTTTAAGACAAATTCACAAGTGCTGTTAATGGCATTTTTACCAATTATACTTTCATTTTTGTTTAGCAGATTTGGAGCGGGAAAGGAAATGTTAGGCATTACTACTATAACGGCCTTCCTATTTGTCGCAGGCTTTGTTCAATCTATGGTAATTGCAGAAGAAAAAGAAAAACATACATTGCGTGTATTAATGCTATCACCGGCATCTTCGGTTGAAGTTCTACTTGGAAAAAGTATATTAACAGCATGTTTGACATTGGGCATTTGTATTGTGAACTTATTTATTTTGGATCAATTCAGTGGAAATCTATTATTGCTAGGATTTATTTTCTTATGTGGAACAATTCTATTTATTGTGATTGGAACAATGATTGGATTGTTAGCTGCATCTGTACCACAAACATCAATAATTGGAATGCCGATATTAATGACGATGTATTTGGCTGTACAGTTTGAGCCAATGGTTGAAAATAAAGTAATTAAGACGATGATTGGATATCTTCCAACATCCCATATTGTGAAAGCACTTAACAGCTTAGTAGGTGGGGCGGGATTTAGTAGTATTAGTGGGCATGTATTAAATGTTGCAGTTTGGCTTATTATATCGCTCTTTGTATGTTTAATCGTATATAAAAAGAAACAATTAGACTAAAAACTGAGCCGAAACGCTCAGTTTTTTCTTTTTTCTATCATTTCCTCGGAAATTTTACAATTCTTATACATATTTTTACAGATTTTGTCGAAAAGTAATTAGTTATACGTTGTATAGGATACGTGAATATTGTTCAAAATGATTGCTGAGGTGATGATGGAATGCGAGGAAGAAATAATAAAAAGTCGCAAAAGGTAGTACATTTATTTCAAAAAAGATGGGTGTTTCCGGCACTATACATTGCTTGTGCAGCGGTAATCTTAATGGTTGCGCTATGGTTCCAAGGAGCTAATCCGAAGAAGACTCCAAACCACGATCAAGCAACACCGTATACACAATCGGAAGATCCAGCAGTACCAGTAACAAAATCTTCAGAAGTAGTGAAAATGCCAGCTGCCGCGAATGCGGAAGTAGTCATACAGAAGAAATTCTATGAAGATGCAGCAACTGAGGCGGAACAAGAAAAAGCACTTGTCTTTTATAACAACACATATTCCCCGAACAAAGGAATTGACATTGCTGCGAAGAATGGAAAAGAATTCAATGTTGCTGCTGCTTTAAGTGGTACAGTAACGAAAGCTGAAAAAGATTCACTTCTTGGTTATGTTGTAACAGTTGATAGTGGAAATGGTGTAGCGGTATCTTATCAAAGCTTAGGCAGTGTGAAAGTAGAAAAAGGTGCAAGAGTTGCACAAGGTGAAGTATTAGGAACATCCGGTTTAAGTGCAATGAATAAAGAGGCAGGTTCTCACGTTCACTTTGAAGTACGTAAAGACAATGTGGCTGTGAACCCTGAACGTTACTTAAATAAATCAGTAACAGAAATTAAAGCTGATGCAGGTGCTGCAAAGGCTACGAATGCTTCTGGTAAAAAAGCTGATGACAAATCTCAAAAAGAAGAGAAGTCAACGAGCACGAAACCAGAAAGTAAAACAGAAGACAAGTCTCAAAAAGAAGAGAAATCAACAAGCGGTTCAACTAGTGACAAAAAAGAAGAACCGAAGAAAGAAGAAAAATCAACAAATGGTTCTACAGAATCATCTAACGATTCTTCTTCACAAGAATAATAAAGTGAAAAAATCAGTTCCCACTAGGGGAGCTGATTTTTTTATTTTTATATAAAAATACTCAATTTCGAGAAAAAAGTTGCAATAACAAGGAAAAATGACGAGATTCTCGAATATATATTACAAAAGGGAGGGGATACTGTGTCATTTTTGTTTGTTCTGTCGACTGCTATTATTTTATTGTTTGTTTTATTCACTTTATATTATTACATTGCCGGTAAGAAAGAGGTTCCCCACCATCAATTGTTAGAAGAAGAATTGGAACGAGAAGAATGACACCTTATATATAAGGTGTCATTTTTTTTCGCTATAATAGTCAGTTTTAACGTATTTCTCACAAAAAAACGTAATTTTTCTTAACTTAGTCCGCAAAAATAGTGAACATGTAGCATATATCAGTAGTGCGGGCAATACAATGGTATAAACCAAAGCAAAGAGAGTGTTTGAGGTGAGAAATCGTGAATCATTTCATTATAAATCCAAGAATGTTTAACGCTTACAAACAGCACTCACACTTACTTCTTAGTCGTATGCAGCGAGGCTCATTTCACCCTTCTCACATCCAAATTAGGGAGGCGAGTGGTGTGCACGATTACATCAAAGAGAGAACTATCAAGATTGGTAAGTATATCGTGGAGACAAGAAAGACAGTGCGTGTCATTGCAAAGGAATTTGGGGTATCAAAGAGTACAGTCCATAAAGATTTAACAGAACGTCTACCAGAAATTAATCCAGAGCTCGCAAATGAAGTGAAAGAAATTCTTGATTATCATAAGTCTATTCGCCATTTAAGAGGGGGAGAAGCAACAAAACAAAAGTATAGAAAAGAAGATGTAGAGAAGCCTGTACGTCAATAATGTTACAGTAGCAAACATTCCGTTCACATTCGGTAATATTTTTCAGAAGAATTCTTTTTGCGAATATTACGTTTCTGTTAAATTTATGATAAAATCAGAAATTAGGTGAAAAGAATTCGGGTGTAACCTGATTTTGAATATCGAGGAGGAAAAAACGGGAATGTTTGCGCGAGATATCGGAATTGACCTAGGTACGGCTAACGTATTAATTCATGTTAAAGGTAAGGGTATTGTATTAAATGAGCCATCTGTTGTGGCGATTGATCGTAATAGTGGTAAAGTATTAGCAGTAGGTGAAGAAGCGAGAAGCATGGTGGGACGTACGCCTGGTAATATTGTAGCAATTCGTCCACTTAAAGATGGTGTAATCGCAGACTTCGAAATTACAGAAGCAATGTTAAAGTATTTCATTAACAAATTGGACGTAAAGAGCTTCTTTTCAAAACCTCGTATTTTAATTTGTTGTCCAACAAATATTACATCAGTAGAACAAAAAGCAATTCGTGAAGCTGCTGAACGTTCAGGTGGTAAAACAGTATTTTTAGAAGAAGAACCAAAAGTAGCCGCAGTTGGTGCTGGTATGGAAATCTTCCAACCAAGCGGTAACATGGTTGTTGATATTGGTGGAGGTACAACAGATATCGCTGTACTATCTATGGGTGATATTGTTACCTCTTCCTCTATCAAAATGGCTGGCGATAAGTTTGATATGGAGATCTTAAACTATATTAAACGTAAGTATAAGCTATTAATCGGAGAACGTACTTCAGAAGATATTAAAATTAAAGTTGGTACAGTATTCCCAGGTGCACGTAGCGAAGAACTTGAAATTCGCGGACGTGACATGGTAACAGGCTTACCACGTACAATTACAGTATGCTCTGAAGAAATTACAGAAGCATTAAAAGAAAATGCAGCTGTTATTGTACAAGCTGCAAAAGGCGTATTAGAGCGCACACCACCAGAATTATCCGCAGACATTATCGACCGCGGTGTTATTCTAACAGGCGGTGGAGCTTTACTACACGGTATCGACATGCTTCTAGCAGAAGAACTAAAAGTACCAGTATTAATTGCTGAAAACCCAATGCACTGCGTTGCGGTTGGTACAGGTATTATGTTAGAGAATATCGACAGATTACCAAAGCGTGCTTTGAGATAATTTGAAAGAACTAAGGCTAATGCTTTAGTTCTTTTTTTGTTTTTATATTTTTTTATTTTGTTTTTTTGCGAAAATGGAAGGAAAATAGAGAAATATGAAGGAAACAGGTAAAATATTCATATATATGGTTAAATTTAATATTTCCTTAATTGAAAACGTTTATAATATAATGAGTCGAATACGACATTAAGGCAAATAATGTTTCAATACATATTGCCTTTCCCTAATTTGGGCATACACTCTTTTCCACCTCCGTGTCAGTTGCAAAAATGTGCAACTATTTTAATGGAATAGAGTGTGTGCATTTTTTTTAGGAAGTTGTACTAAATATAAAATGTTACTTTGTAATGACAAACAATAAACAAAATGGGATAATAGCAATATGTCCAAGTGGTAAGACCAATATTACAAAAGGGGCGATTGTTACATGCTAAATATAGAACAAATTAAAGAAATCATTCCTCACCGCTATCCATTTTTACTCGTTGATAAAATATTAGAAGTAGATGAAGGCAAAAGAGCGGTTGGGATTAAAAATGTATCCGCAAACGAAGAATTCTTTAACGGACACTTCCCTGACTATGCAGTTATGCCTGGTGTACTTATTGTAGAAGCATTAGCGCAAGTAGGAGCAGTTGCAGTATTAAAGAAAGAAGAAAACCGCGGAAGACTTGCTTTCTTTGCAGGTATTGACAATTGCCGTTTCAAAAAACAAGTACGCCCAGGTGATCAGCTTCGTCTAGAAGTAGAAATGACACGCGTACGCGGCCCAATTGGAAAAGGAAAAGCAATCGCAACAGTAGATGGTGAAGTTGCATGTGAGGCAGAAATTACATTTGCGATTGGTGATAAAAAAGAATAGATAGTACTGAAAAATCCTTCTACATGTGCAGAAGGATTTTTTTATTACTGTTTTATTAGAAGTTTTAAAATTAATAATAACCAGAATTTTAACTATAAGTAAATGGAAATTTGTATATGATGACGCTATAAATATCTTGGAATTAAGATAAATGATAACGCGATAAAAATAGAGATATCATTGTCACATTATAGAAGGTATAAGATAGGACAAAGGTTATTCTGATTAGTTATGATGGATTACAGAGACAAGAAATGGAGAAATTTAACGGTAGAAGTAAATAAAAAATTGGCGTAGCATATCGGGCATAAAAGAAAAAAGGGGAAAATGTTGTATTTTGAAAAAAAGGAGATCATAACATGTTCGGGAGAAAAAAAAGAAAGCCATTAAGACAACTAATTACTCATAAAGAGCCTAAATCACGCATTGCGGAACAATACCGTAATATCCGTACAAATATTGAATTTACATCTGTAGATAACCATATTCGTTCTATCATTGTTACTTCAGTAGATCCTGGTGACGGAAAAACAACGACAATCGCAAACTTAGCGGTTGTTTTTGGCCAACAAGGAAAAAAAGTATTGTTAATTGGAGCAGACTTACGTAAGCCGACATTGCAAAATTTATTCGCTGCATATAGTCCAAATGGATTAACGAATTTATTATCAGGACAGACTTCGTTTGTGCAATGTATTCAAAAAACGGATATAGAGAACGTATATATTATGTCAGCAGGTCCAATCCCACCAAATCCAGCAGAGCTACTTGGATATCGTAAAATGGATGAAGTGCTTCTAGAGGCATATAAGATGTTTGACATTGTTCTAATTGATACACCACCCGTAATGGCCGTTACGGATGCACAAATACTCGCTAATAAATGCGATGGTGTTGTATTAGTAGCACGAAGTGAAAAAACTGAAAAGGATAAACTAATAAAAGTGAAACAAATATTAGATAAAGCGTCAGGAAAGCTACTTGGTGTTATATTAAACGATAAAAGAGAAGAACAAGAATCGTATGGATATTATTAGAAAATAATGTATGAAATAGTATTTTTTAAAAGTTAGCAATTTTTCGCTAACTTTTTTTTGGGTTTTTAAAAATTTATTATTAAAATATAAGGAAACAAAATGCAATAGAATTTTTGGCGAATTGATGGAATGTGTTGTCATATTTAAGATTATTTTGTAAGATTATATATGTTTTTAAATAACAATCGTACATAGATATTACTAAAATAAAAAAATGTAAGATTATATGTTATAATTTTTCCTATGTGTAAATTTTAGAAAGTTGGAGGAACTTATGGAAGAAACAATTAGTTTAAAAGAGTTATTTCATATCTTAAAAAAACGTTTAGCAATGATCCTCGTAATCGCATTTGGTGCAGCTATAGTAAGTGCTATCATTAGCTTCTTCTTTATGACACCAATCTATCAATCTTCGACGCAGATTCTTGTTAACCAGAAGAAGCAAGAAGGTGCAGCTATTCAATACAATGAGGTACAAACAAATATTCAATTAACAAATACATACAAGGTTATTATTAAAAGCCCAGTTATTTTGGATCAAGTGAAAGAAAAGCTAGGTTTAAATATAACAGTACAAGAGCTAAACAATAAAATTGAAGTAGCTAATGAGAAAGACTCACAAGTAGTGGCGGTAACTGCGCAAGATAAAGACCCAAAATTAGCTCGTGATATTGCTAATACAACTGCAGAAGTGTTTAAAGGTGAAGTTGCTAAAATTATGAGTGTTGATAACGTAACAGTGTTATCAAAAGCAGAAGTTGCAGAAAATCTATCTCCAATTAAACCACGTCCAATGCTAAATGTAGCAATTGCTTTCGTTATTGGTTTAATGGCTTCAATTGGTCTTGCATTCTTACTAGAATACTTAGATAACACAGTGAAAAAAGAAGAAGATGTAGAAAGCTTACTTGGCTTACCAGTGTTAGGTATTGTCGCTCGTATGGATGAAGAAACATTGAACGTAAAATCACACGCTCCATCATCAAGAAAAGTGAGGGGACAAACAATTGGCTCTTAATTTATTTAAAAAGAAAAAGAATCATCGTCAACGTCGTCAATTAATTGCTCATCAACAACCGAAATCACCAATTTCAGAACAATATCGTAATATTCGAACGAATATTGAATTTGCAGCTGTTGATTTGAATTTACATTCATTAATGGTAACATCTGCGAATCCAAGTGAAGGGAAAACGACAACGACAGCTAATATGGCAGTTGTGTTTGCTCAACAAGGAAAGAAAGTATTATTAATTGATGCTGATATGCGTAAGCCGGCGATGCATCAAATGTTCCAAGTAGATAATATTTTTGGACTAACGAATGTATTAACATATAGTGAACGTTTAGAGAAATGTGTACAAACGACATCTATAGATAACCTCAGCTTTTTAGCATGTGGTCCAATCCCACCAAATCCAGCTGAATTGTTAGGGTCAAAATCAATGAAAGAACTTCTTGGACAAGCATACAGCATGTACGACTTAGTTATTTTTGATATGCCACCTATTTTAGCTGTTACCGATGCGCAAATTATGGCAAATGTATGTGATGCTTCTATTCTTGTTGTTCGTAGTGAATCAACAGAGAAAGAAACAGCAGTAAAAGCAAAGGGATTGTTAGAATCGGCTAAAGGTAAATTATTAGGTGTTGTTCTAAACGATCGTGAACGTGAAGAAGGCTTATATTATTATTACGGTGCAAACTAATTAAAAGAGTGAGATATGGTTGAAACATATCTCCTTTTTTCCCTTGAACATGAGAAATCTCTCATATTCAAGGGAAAAAAGATTTTTATATGAGAGAGGGAGGATGAAACAAATGATAGATTTACATTGTCACATTTTACCTGGTATCGATGACGGTGCACAGACAGTAACAGATAGTTTGGCAATGGCACAACAAGCCGTTTCAGAAGGAATACATACCATTGTCGCAACGCCACATCATCAAAATGGAAAATATGTAAATGAACGTACCTCAATTATTCATGGAGTAAAACAACTGAATGATGAACTACAAAAACATAATATCCCGCTTACTATTTTACCGGGGCAAGAGATCAGATTATATGGTGATTTATTAGAAGACTATGAAACTGGTAAAATTGTTACTTTAAATGAAACAAATAAATATATATTCATTGAATTTCCATCGAATCACGTACCTCGTTATGCTGAACAACTATTATATGAACTGCGCGTTAAGGGAATGATTCCAATTATCGTTCATCCGGAACGTAATGCCGAGTTAATCGAGCGGCCAGATAAGTTATATAACCTTGTAAATAAAGGGACATTAACGCAAGTAACAGCAGGTAGTTTACTTGGGAAGTTTGGCAAAAAAATCAAAAAATTCTCACTACAGCTTGTGGAACATAATTTAACACATATGGTCGCTTCAGATGCACATAATACAACTTCAAGAGGATTTCATTTAGCGGAAAGCTATGAATTAATTGAGAAAGAATTCGGGATGAATGTTATGAGTGATTTGAAAGAAAATCCGTACTTATTAATTAGCGGCAAGGCAATTTATAAAGAAGATCCAGAACAAATTCGTCGCAAAAAATTATTCGGTATTTTTTAAATAAAGAATTGGTGATGTCTCCTAACCGTTATCAACGGGGGCACTCGGTCGTGCTGTGGGTAGAAATTTTATTTCATGCCTACCTTAGACGCTTGTCGTCGGGAGTATGGCGTGAGGATGGGTTAGATGCCCATAATTTATTTGTAATAGAAACTCTACCTATGGAGTTATAAAAATGACTCTATAGGTAGGGTTTTTGTTATTGTTACATGCAAATAAATAGATTTATAGGGGGAGTATAATTGAAAAAAGTAAGAAAAGCAATTATTCCAGCTGCTGGTCTTGGGACAAGATTTTTACCAGCAACGAAAGCGATGCCGAAAGAAATGTTACCGATCGTTGATAAACCAACAATTCAATACATAATAGAAGAAGCGATTGAATCAGGAATTGAAGATATTATTATTGTTACTGGAAAAGGTAAACGTGCTATTGAAGATCATTTTGATCATTCATTTGAACTAGAACAAAACCTTTTAGAAAAAGGGAAGTATGAAATGCTTGAAAAAGTACAAGCTTCTTCAAAAATTAACATTCATTACATAAGACAAAAAGAACCGAAGGGTTTAGGGCATGCAGTATGGTGTGCACGTAAATTTATTGGAAATGAACCATTTGCGGTATTACTTGGTGATGATATTGTGCAAGCAGAAACGCCATGTTTGCGTCAATTAATGGATCAATATGAAGAAACACAATCATCTGTTATAGGTGTACAAACAGTACCAGAAAATGAAACGCATCGTTACGGTATTATCGATCCAGTTGAACAAAATGATCGTCGTTATCAAGTACGTCAATTTGTAGAGAAGCCAGAGCAAGGAACAGCACCATCAAACTTAGCTATTATGGGTCGTTACGTATTAACACCAGAAATTTTTATGTTTCTAGAGAATCAACAAACAGGTGCAGGCGGCGAAATTCAATTAACAGATGCGATTCAACGATTAAATGAAATTCAGCGTGTGTTTGCTTATGACTTTGAAGGGATTCGTTATGATGTTGGGGAGAAGTTTGGATTTATTAAGACGACAATTGAGATGGCACTCCAACATAAATCCTTAAGGGAAGAGTTAATAAGTTATATGAATGAACTTGTAAAAAAAGAAAATGTACATATTTAAAGTGAGGTGAAAAGGCATTGGCCTTAACTAAAGTATCAAGTGGAGTTGTAAAAGAACAAAGAATGCTTGTTGCTGAAGAGATAAATCAGAGTGTGTTTTATTTATTTATGAAGCGTGTAATAGATATATTAGGTTCATTATGCGGTCTTATTTTTCTTTTTCCTGTTTTACTTGTTATAGCGTTACTTATTAAGTTAGAAGATCCTAAGGGTTCCATTCTTTTTAAGCAGGTTCGTGTTGGGAAAAATGAAAAGGAGTTTGGAATGTATAAATTTCGTTCCATGGTGACAGATGCAGAAGAGCGATTAAAGGATTTATTAGAACATAATGAAGTATCAGGGGCAATGTTTAAAATGAAAGAAGACCCCCGTGTCACGAAAATTGGCAAGTTTATTCGGAAAACGAGTATCGATGAATTACCACAATTATTAAATGTACTAAAAGGTGAAATGAGTTTAGTTGGACCGCGTCCACCGCTTCCAAGAGAGGTAAAAGAATATACTTTGTATGATAAACAGAGATTGCTTGTTACACCAGGTTGTACAGGACTATGGCAAGTTACAGAGAGAAATAGTGTTGGTTTTGCAGAGATGGTGGAATTAGATTTAACTTATATTAAAAAGCGTAATATTAGGTTTGATTGTAAGTTAATATTAAAGACGGTATTAGTTTTAGTTGGTTCAAAAGATGCCTATTGATGAATAGTTCAATTAATAGGTCAGATTTAAAAAGTGGTAGTTGGTACACTAACTTGTATTTAAGTATAAAATGTCTGCAAGGGAGATTTTTAATATGAATATAGCGGTA
This sequence comes from Bacillus sp. 007/AIA-02/001, assembly GCF_004634455.1. Taxonomy (NCBI): domain Bacteria; kingdom Bacillati; phylum Bacillota; class Bacilli; order Caryophanales; family Bacillaceae; genus Bacillus; species Bacillus sp. 007/AIA-02/001. The sequence goes on along the minus strand of NZ_SEIY01000007.1, from coordinate 14,183 downwards.
GTAGGGACTGGATACGTAGGTCTAGTGACAGGTGTAGGTTTATCAGAAGTAGGACATAGTGTTACTTGTATTGATATGGATGAAAAAAAAGTGGAGAAAATGCAAGATGGACAATCACCAATTTATGAGCCTGGTTTAGATGAGTTAATGCTGAAAAACATCGAGGCTGGACGCTTAAATTTTACTACAGACCATCTAACAGCATTTAAGGAAGCTCAAGTCATTTATATAGCGGTAGGTACTCCTGAAAATGAAGATGGAACAGCAAACTTAACTTATGTTAATCAAGTTATAGAACAAATTGCTCAAAATGTAAAACGAGATATTATAGTAGTAACAAAAAGTACAGTACCTGTAGGAACTAATCATTATATTAAAGGTAGATTAAAAGAGTTATTAGTGGAAGGTATTAAAATTGAGGTAGTATCAAATCCAGAGTTCCTTCGAGAAGGATCTGCCGTTTATGATATATTCAACGGTGATCGTATTGTAATTGGTGCTGAATGTGATGAAGCATTAGAAGTAATGCGTAAGGTTAATAAACCTTTTGGTATTCCTATATATGAAACCGATATTTGTAGTGCTGAAATGATTAAATACGCCTCTAATGCATTTTTAGCTACAAAAATTAGTTTTATTAATGAAATTGCTAACGTATGTGAAAAAGTAGGTGCTGATGTAGAGAAGGTAGCCCTTGGAATGGGATTAGATAGCCGTGTTGGTAATCAATTCTTAAAAGCTGGAATTGGTTATGGGGGCTCTTGTTTCCCAAAAGATACAAAGGCACTTAAAAAAATCGCAGAAAATGTAGACTATGATTTTAGCTTGTTAAGTTCGGTTATTCAATTTAACAATAAGCAACAAAGGAAGTTACTTGATCAGGCTATAAAGGATTTTGGGACATTAGAAGGAAAAAAAGTAGGTATATTAGGACTAACTTTTAAGCCTAATACAGATGATATGCGAGAAGCAGCTTCATTAGTTATTATCCCAGAACTTATAGAAATGGGTGCGCATGTAAAAGCTTATGATCCAATAGCAATTGATAATGCAAAGAAAATCTTACCTAGTACAATAGAATATGTGAATGAAGTAATAGAAGCGATTAAAGATACAGAAATTGTATTTATTTTAACGGAATGGGATGAAATTAAATCTATACCATTAGAAAAATTTGGAATGGAAATGAAAGATCCAAATATATATGATGGCAGAAATTGTTTTGGAATTGAAGCTGTGAAGAATAGTGATATAAACTATTTTTCAGTAGGAAGAGAAGCTATTAAAAGAAGCAGTGTAAGGGTTTAGTTTAAATTGTAATTTTTAACTAGAGATTTGTAAAAAAGTTAGTAGTAATTATATAAGGTATATGAAGGAGGGGGAATATTGAAAATATGTTTTGCTGCTTCATCAGGGGGACATCTAGAGCAATTAATGATGCTACATCCAATGATGAAAGATCATGATAGTTTTATTTTGACAGAGAAGACAAATTACCAATTTAATTCAAAAGGCATTAAGTCTTATGATGTCATTCAAATTAATAGAAGGGAATTCTCCTTCTTTTTTAAATTTATTATTTTAGTTTTTCAGTCTATATTTATTTTATTGAAAGAGAAACCGGATGTTGTTATCTCTACTGGAGCATTAGCGACAGTGCCCATGTGTTTATTAGCTAAGTTGTTTAAGAAGAAATTAATTTTTATAGAATCCTTCTCTAAAATCACTTCACCGACTATTACAGGTAAATTGATGTATAAGTATGCAGATTTATTCTTAGTGCAATGGGAAGATATGAAACAATTTTATCCAGATGCAACTTATGGAGGCGGAATATATTGATTTTTGTAACAGTAGGTTCCCAAAAATTCCAATTTAATAGATTGTTAGAAGAAGTTGATCGTTTAGTTGAAGAAAAAAAAATAAAACCAGATGAAGTGTTTGCTCAAATTGGTTATTCAACATACGAACCACGTTATTACTCATACAAGAAATTTTTAAATAAAGAAGAATTTTTGGATTTAATGTTTAAAAGTGAAATAGTGATTACTCATGGAGGAACAGGTTCTATTATAAACGGGGTAAAACAAGAAAAGAAAGTAATAGGTGTTCCTCGAACTGTAGAATATGGTGAACATGTAGACAATCACCAATTTGAAATAATTGAGCAATTCACAAATTCAAACTTAATATATGGAATTTCAGATGTTAAAGAACTAGAAAAATCATTAGATGTTGTGAAAGAAATGAATTTCAAAAAATATCAATCTAATACTAGTAATATTATTGATATACTTGAGACGTTTTTAAAAAAGACTCTATGATGCATATAACTAAAAATATATAGAAATAGGTGAGCGAATGAAAGTTATCATGATTGGATCTCACATACGTGTAACAGGTGGGATTACCAGAGTGGTAAAGAACTATATACAAGCGGGCCTTAATGAGAAAACTGATTTAGAATATTTTCCAACTTATTATGGTAGTAATCATTTTGTAAATATAGTTTATTTTATCATTCAATATGTAAAGTTGTTCTTTAAACTTAATATACTAAAAAGGAAATATGATATAGCTCATATTCATATGTCGTATAGAGGAAGTTTTATTCGAAAAAGTAAAATTATAAAGATGTTGCATAAGAATGGTATTCCAATTGTATTACATATGCATGGCTCTCAATTTAAAGATTTTTATAATGAGAGTTCGGATAAAAGAAAGAAAGATATTGTGGATGCATTAAACAAGGTAACCGTGATATTAGCTTTAGGAGAGCAGTGGAAAGAATACTATAAATCAATTAGTACAGCGAAAGTGGTTTCTTTAGATAATGCAGTTTTTCCGAAAAACGTCAGCAGCAATTCCCAGGATGCAGTTTATATCACAACAATGGGAGTGCTTTCTCAAAGAAAAGGTACATATGATTTGATTGAGGTAGGCGCTAAATTAAAAGGAAAAATAGATAACAAATATAAATTTGTTTTAGCCGGTGATGGAGAAATCGATAAGGTCAAAAAGAAAATTGCTGAAATGGAATTAGAAGATTTGTTTGTTGTTCCAGGTTGGATATCAGATGAGACTAAGATAGAAGAAATTTATCGAAAAAGTGCCATTTATGTACTACCATCTTATAATGAAGGCATGCCGATGTCTATATTAGAAGCAATGAGTTACGGTTTACCTGTTATATCTACCGATGTTGGTTCTATTGCTTCTGTTGTAGAAGAAGATAATGGATTTGTGATAAAACCGGGAGATATAAGCACATTGGCTAATAATATTATTTATTTGTTAAATAATAAGTCACATATAGAAAAAATAGGCGAAAATAATGCAGAAAAAATACGTACAAAATATAATGTCTACAACTCATTAGATAAGATGTGTGGTTTGTATGAAGATATTGTAAAAAAAAAATATAAATAAAATTTTGATTAAAGTGAGTTGAAAATGATGCCAGGATTCTTTGGTTTTATTTCAAATAATAAAAGTGTTTTAAATAATGAGCTGGATATGTATGAAATTGTAGATAAAAGCAGTGATTTAATACAAGAAGAAATTGAAATTCAGGGTTCTGGAATATATGGGAAAATTTTTAGGAATGCTGTGAATAAGTTTAGTTTCGATAAAGCTTTTTATAGTGATCAGAAGAATCTTATTGCCATTGATGGAGTAGTTTTAAACAAGCATGATTTATGTGAAAAGTATGATGTTAGTGAAAATGAAATATTAAACTTAATTAAAAAGATGTCAATTGAAGATTCTGAAACTTTCTTCCGACAATTCAGGGGGACTTTTGCAGGAGTTTTTTGGGATAAGGAGACGAATAAATTAAACGTATTTACAAATCATATTGGTGATAAGGAAGTTTTTTATTACCTATGTAAGGAAAGCCAAGTTTTCTATTTCTCAACTGATTTTAAATCTCTTATAAAGATGGTTCATGAACAAACAAGTAGACAGTTTAAGATTAATAATAATGCAGCTTATAGTTTAATGGTACATTCTCATGTACTATGTAATGAAACGTTATTTGAAGATGTATATAGGTTAACACCAGGGCACTATATTCAATATTCTAATGGTACTATCGAAAAGGAGTGTTATTATGCCATTGATAATACTCCTATTAGTATTTCAAAAGAAGAGGCTTTAGCTAGGCTGGATACTTTGTTTAGAAATGCTGTGAAAAGGGTTTTTGAGAAAGATTTGGAATATGGATATAAACATCTAGTTGCTCTAAGTGGTGGCTTAGATTCTCGAATGACTGCTTGGGTGGGGCATAATATGGGATACACCAATATGTTGAATTACACGTTTTCACAAACTGATTATTTAGACGAGACGGTGCCCAAAGAAATTACTGATACGCTAAAAAGTGAATGGATGTTTAAAGCTTTAGATAATGGTACATATCTTTACAAGTATTTTGATGAATCAGTTAAGATATCCGGTGCTAGAAGCCAGTCATGTACCATTTCTCATACACTTAGTATGCTTAGTAATCTTAATTTAAAAGAATATGGCCTTGTTCATACAGGACAACTTGGAGATGTAGTAATTGGTACTTTTTATGATCAGGGAAGGAAACAAAATTTCAAACCTGGATCTGGAGCATATTCCACTAAACTGCTGGATAGGGTTCAATACACTGAAGAGAAAGCTGTACATTTAGAGGATCAAGAGATATTTAAATTTTATAATAGAGGTTTTACAGGAGTAAATATAGGACTAAAACCTATGTTTCTCTATACAGAAACAACATCGCCATTTTTAGATGTAGATTTTCTAGATTTTTGTTTATCTTTGCCATTAGAGTATAGAAGCGGACATAAGATTTACATTGAGTGGATAAATAAGTTTTATCCTGAAGCAGCAGATTTCATTTATGAAAAGGTAAAAGGGAAAATTAATCGAAAGACGATTACAGTTCAAGGCATACCAGTTCCATGGACGAGCGTTCCGGCGGCGGCAGTAAAATTAATTAAGAATAAATTAGGCTTAAAGTTAAGTTCAAAAAAACATATGCATCCGATGGATTATTGGTATCAAAATAATAAAAATCTAAGAGATTTTTATGAGGAAAAATATAATGAAAATATTAACTTATTAACTGAAGAAAGCCTAAGAAAAGATTGTGAGTTTTTATTTAGAGAAGGAAATACTCTCGAAAAAGATCAAGTAGTTACATTATTAGGTTTTTTAAAACAAATGGATATTTATATTAAATAGTAATGGTAATTTTGTTATTAGAAACAGAATAATGTATTTAGAAATAAAGGTGTATTACTGAAGTATATGGTTAACTATTAGATAAGGAATAATGAAAAAGATTTTTCACTTTGAAAATCGTTTATAAAGTAGAATTATTTATTGTTTTTAACAAGGAAACAATATGAGTATAATTTATACGCAATTAAAATAGTTCAAGGAAAATAAAATGGATAGGATATAGTAATGAATAAATTAATTATATACGGTGTGTTTTTATCCTCGTTTTTCTTTATAGTAGGTAATAGATTTAATAACACATATATATACCCTTCTGGTATATTATGCTTTATGTATATTGCATATACTTTGTTAAATTTATTAAAGGTAGGAAGTTTAAGAGTTAATTTACCCAAAAGGGAATTGACTCTGATACTATTTCTAATAACATATATGTTATTTACCTTTTTTATAGGTTTATACATAGGATTAGAAAATAAGTCAATATATAAGGTGTTTTTTGATAATTTATATATATTTACTTTTATACTTATGCTTACTACCTTCTCATGGACGGATGATTTTTCTATTAAATTGTCTAAGATGGTGAGTTATTCATTTATAGCTATGGGATTAATAGGTATTTTTCTATATATAAAAGGAATCTATGGGCTGGGCATCAGATTCAGTTCACCATATTTTACTGTTTTTGACGAAAATACAATGATGCACTATTTTAGTGAGGTTAGATTTCAATCAGTTTTTTCGCAAAAAACGAAATATGCATTTTATTGTTTAACAGGAATGTTTATACTTAAAACTAATTCTCATCTAGATGTAAAAATACGTTGGATAGGGATAATAATATTAGCTATTAACGTTGTTTTGACAAATTCAATAATGTCCATTGGAGCGATGGTTGTATTAATGGTAACATTTATTGAGTATAAAAAAATTAATAAATATTTTAGATACCTTATTGTTCTTGTTACGATTTTAGGAGCAATTATATGTAGTTTCATAGTATTTAATTATACTGCAGACGTGCGGGATTTAAGTAGCTGGGGATCTAGGAAGTATATTTGGGAAGGTGCATTGGATTTACTAAGACAACATCCTAATGGTGTAATAGATAACTGGTATTTATACAAAATAAATATTTATTTCCAAGGTGCACACAATGTATTTTTAAATGAATTTCTTGATTATGGAATTATAGGAGGAGGATTATTCTTAATAATCTATTGTCTTATTTTCTATAATTTATTTAAGATTAGCAAAGAAACAATTGGATTCTTTTTAGTCACTACAATATTATTTATGGTTGACAATATATTATATTGGGAAATTGTTCCTGTGTTTTGGTTATCTTATTTGATAGTCAAAATTAATTTAACAAATAATCGCTCGCATCAAATATAGGGATTTTAGAAATTTAATCATGATTTTTATACAAAAAGGTAGCAAAAATAATTCATTGCTACCTTTTTGTATAATTAAAAATTTTTAAGGAATTTCAAGAGGTATATAAATATGAAAAAAATGTTACTTATTCCAAAGGGGCAGTATGGATATAATACGGACTATTTAAAAATGGTGAATTATTTATCGAAACATAACGTCCATGTTGATATTTTATGTTTTGATAATAACCGTTTGAGAGTAAATCTCCCGGAAAATGTTAATGTTAAGTACATTAACATTAGTAAAAATAGAATAATAAATTATCTAAAATATAATATAGAGATAATTAAATTCATTTTAAAGAATAGAAAAGAATATAATTGGATTATCGTTAGTGGGACAATAGAATACTGTGGGTGTATTCCTCTGTTATTGAGAAAATTCACCTCAAAAGCAAATTGGATTATGGATATTCGAACTGGAGCGGTGTTTTCCAGTGAAAAGAAAAGGCATTTTTATGATAATGCTATGAAATGGTCTACGAAGTTCTTTGACCATATAACAGTTATTTCAGATTTATTGGCGAAAAAATTACAGATATCTAAATATACATTATTACCCTTAGGCGCAGATCGTATTGTGGATATTAGGGAGAAAAAAGTGAATACAGAGAAAATAAAATTTCTTTATGTAGGGACTTTTGAAAATAGAAATCTTGAAAATGTTATTAAAGCATATGATATTTTTTGTACAAAAAACGACAATCAAATTCAAACTAGCTTGGATGTAGTTGGTTCTGCATACACGGAAAAGTATCAGCAAAGAGTTATGGAAGCAATAGAGAACGTTAAAAATAAGGGGAATATTCAATATCACGGTAGAAAAAATCATGATGAAATAATAAACCTTTTTAAGGAAGCTGCGGTAGGTTTCTCTTATGTCCCCATTACGGATTATTATGATGTACAACCTCCTACTAAAACATATGAATATATTATTAATGGAATAGTATGTATAGGAACTAATACAAAAGCCAATGCAGAAATTATTAATGATAGGAATGGGATACTGATTAATGAGGACATTAATAGTATTGTTGAAGGAATAGAAAAAGTGTCTAAAGAAATTTGTAAATATGATATTTTACAGTTGTCGCAAACAGTGGAAAATTATGAGTGGGACAAAATAGAGTATCGATTTCATGAGTTTTTAAAAGAAATAGATATAAAATAATAGATTGAAAATAGAAGTTTACGTAGATGTGGTAATCTATTGAATAATTTATTATAGTTTGCATAGGTAGTTTCCGAAAAATAGAAATTAATTCTATAAGGTTGGTTGAAGACAATGAAAAATATATTATTTGTAATCCCTTATTTAGGTGGAGGGGGAGCAGAGAGAGTACTAATAGATTTAATAAATACATTAAATAAAAAAAATATATATAATATAACAATTTTTACAATTGGTAGTGGTATATTAGATGATCAATTAGATAAAGAAATAAGACATGTGAAATTATTTAATGTAGATTTAGCTAACCAAGATATAATATCAAAAATTAAAATAAGATTAATTCTTAAATTGCTTAAGATTTTAAGTCCATCTAAAATGAGAAAGTTTATTAGTATTTTTTTAAAAGAATCATTTGATATTGAAGTAGCTTTTTTAGAAGGATTCCCTATAAAATTTGTGTCACAAAGCTCTGCAATGAAAATAGGTTGGATTCATACAGATTTGAAGAGGTTTAATTATTGTAGAGCGTATTTTAAAAATAAAATTAATGAATTGGATACTTATTCAAGTATGAATAAATTAATTTTTGTTTCGGAAACATCTAAGGTGGGTTACTTGGAGTATTTCGAAGGAATTAGAAATCAAGATAATTTATATGTATTAAAAAATATATTAAATATAGAAAGGATTATGTCTTTATCTAAAGAGGAAATTGAATTTGATTTTAAATATATTTGTAGTGTAGGTAGATTGAGTGAGGAAAAAGGATTCGACCGTTTAATTGAAAGTTATTATAAATTAAAAAAGGAAGGAGAAATTGGAGACCTTAAACTGCTAATCATAGGTAGTGGAAAAGATAAAAATAAGCTAAATGAACTTGTTAGAAAGTTAAAATTAGAAGAATATATTATATTTGTACCATTTAGTAAAAATCCATATAAGTATATTAAAAATAGTGAATTTTTCGTTTCATCTTCTAGGGTGGAGGGCTATCCTACAGTTGTTCTAGAAGCATTGGTACTAAAAAAGATAGTTGTTGCTACGGATACAGGGGCTTCTAGTATTTTGAATAACGGAGAGTTTGGATTAGTAGTTTCAAATAATACAGATGGAATAATAAAAGGAATTAAAGAAGTAATGGATAGGAATTCTGTATATGCTAGGAAGGCGTTGTTGGGAGAAAAGATGGTGTTAAATGAAAATAAGGAAAAATTAGAAAGAATTATAGAAGTAATTAATGGTTATAAAATGTAATAGTAGTAAATATAAGTAGGGTGGAAAAAACTTTATAGGGAAAGTCTAATATAAATTTAAAGAAAAAATGAAAAATTAAAAGAAAATTAGATTTTAGAAGTAGTTATGAAGTGTTTATAAGAATATCTCATCTAATACAATGATTGCTGGGAATTCTGCTAAAGCAATTAGTAAAACAAGTAAATTCATTATTAAACAGAAAAGGAATGTAAGAAAATCATTTGTTTCATGAAAGTTATACTTTAGGTGGTAATATTACTAACGAAAAAAGAAATGAGAAAAACATTACAAAATGGGATTTTTAAAATGAAAATTAATTTAGTATGTTGGAATTATAGGAGGAAAATTCTTGAAAAAGATTTTATTTGTTATTGGACAACTAGGAGCAGGTGGAGCTGAGAGGGTTCTTATAGATGTTGCAAATAACTTATCAAATAATAAAGAGTATTCCATAACAATTTTTACATTTTGTAAAAATAAACTAGATAATCAGCTCTCCAGAAGGGTGAATCATATTAGTTTATTCAATATAAATGCACAATCGAGAAAAATTAGTGATAGAATTCTAAATCGTATTGTGGTCACTAATTTATTTAGATTACTTGAAAAAATTAGTGCAAATTATATAAGGAAAATTATAGGTACACGTGTGAAAGGAACATATGATATCGAAATAGGATTTGTTGAGGGATTACCAATAAAAATAGTATCTTCTTCAAAATATATCAAATCTTCAAAACGCATTGGCTGGATTCATACAGATTTAAGTAGGCATAATCATGCCGAAAAATTTTTTGAAAGCCATTCAAAGGAAACTGAAACGTATAATAATGTAAACAGTATGGTTTTTGTTTCGGAGCAATCAAAAGATGGATACAAAAACTACTTTAAGGAATATCATAAAAATAGCTTTGTTATTCCAAACTTTATAGATTGTGATCGTATTAGAAAGTTATCTGAAGAGAAATGTGAATTGAATTTTAAATATATTTGTTCTGTGGGACGGTTGGTTAAGGAAAAAGGTTTTGATAGGTTAATTACAGCATACACATTACTCCGTAAAGAAGGGAAATTGAAAGATATAAAGTTGGTAATTATTGGGAGTGGTTATGAAGAGAACAATTTAAAAAATTTAGCTACTGATTTAGGTATTGTAAATGATGTTGTATTTATTCCCTTTACGGAAAACCCATATAAGTATATTAAAAATAGTGAGTTTTTTATATCTTCATCGAGAGTTGAAGGGTATTCCTTAGTTGTAGCAGAAGCAATTCTTTTAGAGGTTCCAGTGGTGTCAACAAGGACTGGAACGGTTAGCATACTTGGTGAAAGTGAGTATGGTTTGATTGTAGATAACACAACAGAAGGTATTATCGAAGGGGTAAAGCAGTTAACTAGCGATATTCATTCCTTTAAATGTAGGGCAAGTAAAGGAAGTATAGAGGTTGAAACAATTAATCGAGAAAATATGAAAAAAGTAATTTCTTTAATTGAGAACTAAGTGCAGAAAATATTAAACATGAGAGATGTGTCATAAATCATGAGTAGTTTAACCAGAAATACAATTTATAGTTTTATAAATCAAATAGTATTATTAATTATACCTTTTATAACTTTTCCTTATATTTCGAGAGTATTAGGACCAGGAAACTATGGAACTATTAATTATGCAACTAGTATAGTAACTATTTTTGCCGTATTTGCGGGAACAGGATTAATTGGATATGCAACACGTGAAATAGCTATAGTTAGTAATGATAAAGAAAAACTAAGTTTGAAATTTCAAGAATTATTTATTATACAACTAGTATTGACAATTATTATGTTGTGTTTATACGGAGCGTTTTTATTTAATAATACAGAAATGAGAAGTGAATTTCTCATCTTCTTTATTACGGGATTAACAATGTTAACTAATTTATTTACTTTTCAATGGTTTTTTGTGGGTATAGAAAAATTCAAATATATTACAACACGTGATCTTGTGGTGAAAATTATTTTTGTTCTTTGTGTATTTATATTCATCAAAGAAAAAAATGATTACCTATTATATGTTGTATTAAATTTGGGGAGTTTTATGCTGACGGCCTCTTTAAACAGTTGGTATTTATTAAAGTTTGTTAAACTGAAAAAAGGAAAATTATCTTTAAAAAACCACCTAAAACCAGTGCTTTTAGCATTAGTCATTTCGTTTATAAGTACAGTTACATTACAATTAAATTCAGTTCTCTTAGGAACCATTGCTGTAAAGGCAAAACTAGGAGTTTATAATGTGGGTATAAAAATGACAACAATGTTAGTAGCTATTGTTTCAAATGCGTTTGCTGTATTATTACCAAGGCTTAGTTATTTGAATAGCAATGATGACCATAGCTCACAGCAGAAAATCTTAAATAAGAGTGGACATTTTTTAGGCATTGTTTCAATACCAGCGTGCATTGGTTTTATTTTATATTCGGATTTAATAATAAATACTCTCTTTGGGCAATCTTATTCAGGCGCTATAATAGTATCACAAATTACATCAGTATGTTTAGTAATAATGCCACTGGTAGCAATTTATGCATATTATTTGTATTCTGCTAGCAAAGAACATATATCCATATATGCCATGATAATAGCCTTAGTTATTAATGTTATTGCAAATATTATTTTGACAACAAAGTATTTTGTCGTTGGTGCAGCAATTACATTTGTATTAACAGAGTTCTCTAAGTTAGTGGTTTATTATTTCTTTTTAAGAAGATTGGGTATGAATTCTAGGTTGTTTTCAAAGAATTACTTATCATATTGCTTTATATCTATTATAACAATTGTAGTACCGTATATAATATTTAGCCCTAAAGGGATATTTTCATCTGTATTTACTATAATAGGTAGTGTTATTTTTTATTTTATTTCATTGGGAATACTTAAGGATAAGTATTTTATGGATTGTGTCCAGATTATAAAAAATATGTTGGTCCGTAGAGGAAGTAAATAAATTTTGACAATATAAGATTGACTACTTTAATGGATAACTGATAAATTAAGATATGAAATGGATTATAAGAATATAAAGAAGGTATAAAATATGAAAAAGAAAATTATATTTTGGATTCTAGGTATTGTTGGTGTTCTTATCGTTGCAGGTGGTGCATATGCATATAGCGTTTATTCTAATGTATCTAATACTTTAGATGCGGTGCATAAACCGCTAGAACGTGATAAGTCTGAAAAACGTGATCAAAAAGTAGATGTTGCAGATAAAAAGCCTATTTCTATTTTATTAATGGGAACAGATCAAAGAGAAAGTGAAACATCAAGATCTGATTCATTGATGTTATTTACTTTGAATCCTCAAAAGAAATCAATGAAGATTACAAGTATTCCCCGTGATACTTATACAGAAATCATTGGTAAAGGTAAAAAAGATAAGATTAACCATGCTTATGCTTTTGGTGGTATTGATATGGCTGTAAAAACAATGGAGAATTTTCTTAATGTACCAGTCGATCATTACATTGAAGTGAATATGGCTGGTTTTAAAGATATTGTGGATGCTGTTGGTGGCGTTGATGTAAATAACGATTTAGATTTTACATCAAGGGATACACACTTTGCTAAAGGGGAAATTCATTTAGATGGTGAAAAAGCTTTAAAATATACTCGTATGCGTTATGAAGATCCACGCGGTGACTTCGGTCGTCAAATGCGCCAACGTCAAGTTATTCAAGCTGTAATTAAAAAGGGCGCAAGTGTATCTTCTCTAGCAAGTTACGGTGATGTATTAAAAGCAATTGAGAAAAACGTAAAAACAAGTTTAACGCAAGATCAAATGTTTGATATTCAAAAGAATTATAAAGATTGCATGCAGAATAGTGAAGAGATTCAAATCCCAGGTGACGGCCACAAAGCCGCCGATGGTATTTGGTACTATTATGTTCCAGATGCAGCAAAACAAGATTTAACGAATAAATTAAAAGCGCATCTTGAATTAACTAAGTAATATGTAACAACCCAACTCCTTTGGAAGGAGTTGGGTTTATTTTTGCGTGAATTTATATTAGTATTATATATTGTGAGATTAATAGATGAGGTGAATCGATGAATAAGAAAGCGGTACTTGTCCTTGTTATTTTTGTATTGTTTGTCGCTTCGATTGTGAGCGGTAAATTGTACTGGAATCAGAAGATTGCGAATGCAACAGGACAAACGAGTGAAGTAACGAAAACAAAGGATGAAGTGAAAGATAGCGGAGCGAAGAAAGAAGAGAAAAAAGAAGAGAAAAAACAAGATGCGAAATCATCTTTTAATGAGGCATACGCGAAGAACTTGCCAGATGCAGTGAAAGAGAAGTTAAAGAAAGCCGCTGAGGATAAAAAGGCAGTAAACCTTGTTATTGTTGGTGACGAAGCTTCTTCATCTGAAAAAAGTGCTTGGGCAGCTAAGTTAACTGCGAATTTAGAAACTGCTTATGGTAAAGGTTTATGGAATGTGACTGTAAAGGAATATAAGGGTGAAAGCACAGAAGAGTTAATTACGAATAAACGTGATAAAGAGATTGGGAAAGAGAATCCAGATGTGATTTTATTTGAACCGCCGTTTATTACTGATAATGGTAAAACTGGTAATGGGAACTCTGTTGTGAATACACAGAAGTTCGTTCAAGCACTTTCTACTAGTGCAAAGGGTGCTACGATTATGATTCAACCATCAAATCCAGTGTATGGTGCGAAGAATTATCCGAAATCGATTGAAGCATTAAAACAATTTGCGACGCAAAATAATTATACATATATTGATCATTGGGGAGCATGGCCGGATGCAACAACAAAGGCTATTTTACCGTACTTACAAGAAGAATTTGGTTTCCCAAATGCTAAAGGTCATGATGTTTGGGCTCAATATGTAACGGATTATTTCATAGCTAAATAAAATCTGTGAGAAGAAAATCATTTGTTTTAATAAAGGATAAATGGTTTTCTTTTTTATTAAGGTTTAATAATATTGGAGGTTTAATTATGGCAATACTTGTAACAGGTGGAGCAGGATATATTGGTAGTCATACATGTGTAGAATTACTAAATAGCGGT